>JAFYZR010000018.1 GCA_017557345.1 Paludibacteraceae bacterium
AAGCAAACGAGAAGTGTTATTTTTGAACAAAGCAAAGCCATGAAAAACGCATTATTCATATCGGCCCTTTTGGCAGTATTGGTTTCATCCTGTTTCTCTTCGGGTATCAAGAAGAAACTGGACATAGCAGAGTCGCTGCTCCAGCCCAGGCAGGACAGTTGTCTTGCTATCATGGAATCCATAGATGGCAATGACCTGAGAACGCGGGAAGAAAAGGCCCGTTATGCTCTCTTAATGAGTGCTGCGCTGGACAAGAACTATGTTGTTGTGACATCGGATTCATTGATAAGATTCGCTGTTGACTATTATTCCGATAGAAAGGATCAACGGCGAAGAATGATGGCGAATTACTATCAAGGACTGATCTTTAGCAGTGCTAAAGACTATACTACTGCAATTGTTTCACTGGAAAAAGCAGAGAAAGACGCATTGGCGATTGAAGATCATCTTTATGCGGGGTTGATCTATCGAACAATGGGAAACGTTTTTGCTTTGACAAACAACAATATAGCATCTCAAGACTACACAAAAGAAGCAATTAATCAGTTCAGGTTAATAGAGAATACCGATTATCTGGCGTACGCACAATTAGGGCTGGCCATATGCTACATAAATAATAATGACTATGTGGAGGCCAAACAGCAGCTTGATTCAGTAAGTCAATACAACAATGATAATCTCAGAAATCTACATCAAATATATAAAGCAATTGTTCAAGTAGAACTGGACGGAGACCCCATTGAAGCCGCATCTCTATTCCGAGAATCTCCAAAAGAACTATTCGATCGATTCGACTACAGTTATTATGCTTTGGCCATGGAAAACATCGGGCAAAAGGATTCTACGGACATGTTATTTAACGATGCTTATGCCTTGTGTTTTGATCATGCGGATTCAGCAACAGTGGATTTTTTTCGTGCTAGTATTCTGCATCGCAGAGGAAAGGATCAAGAGGCTTATAAGCTGACACGTAAAGCTGCTTTTGTTCAGGACTCTGTGGTTCGCATCCTTCTCCAGCAGTCCGTGAGCAACGCCCAGAGAGATTATTACAAGGTGGTGTCACAGATGCAGGAAGAACGGACAGAGCGACTGCGCGAGCGGAATCGCTTGGGCGTAGCAGCTGCTTTGCTCGCCCTTGCCCTTCTGTCCGGTGCGACACTGTCGTACCGGAAACGCAAGGAGCAGGAGACAAAGGAGCAGATGCTTGAACTGTCGATTGCACAGTCGGAACTCCACTTGGCCGAGCAAACCAACGCTTCCCTTTTGGGGTCATTGTTCAGCGAAAAGCTCAATCATCTTGATAAGATTTCCGGGAGTTACGTCCATGCAGACAGCGACAAGGAAAGGATAATCGCAATAAAGGAGTTTAAAGAGGAGATAGCATCCATGCGGACAAACGAGGACTTGTTCCTTTCGTTGGAGAAGGATCTTGACCGGTATTGCGACGGAGTGATGACAAAACTCCGGGAACAAGTGCCCTCTATCAAGGGAGAAAACCAGAGACTGATTGCGCTGTTCTTCGCAGGACTCCCATATAGCACAGTGCAGTTAGTCATGAATAAAGTTTCCGTCGAGAGCCTGAAAACGGCCCGTTCCCGCTTTCGCAAGGAAATCAAGGCTGCGGATGCTCCAGATGAAGCGCTGTTTCTGAAACTTCTCGAGATGAAAGGAAGCCGATATGCGTTACCACGATACATGCAATAACCTTATAAACGAAACAACTATGTGTTTAACGAGCAATAAAACAGCATTTACAATGA
>JAFYZR010000002.1 GCA_017557345.1 Paludibacteraceae bacterium
CATGCCGAAATGACTGCATGCAATAGCACAGAAAAGGATCCAAGTGATACCGAGCGTAATCCCTTTGAATTTTAGCTCTGCCCCAAGGAAAATACCCAAACCGATGGCAAAAGCTAATACAAAAATGGAGTGCGCTATTCCCGTTCCAAAAAATAAATCATGAATCATATAAGACTAATTACCTGTTATAATTATAATTTCGCTCCCAGCACGTTATATTGCTTATTATCACGTACTATTACCAATTGTCCGTTGCGAAAAATTTTTGTTACCTTGCTATTACTGACCTTGTTGTCCAAATTGGCTGCCGTACCTTCTTTTATAGCCGGTTTGCCGAATCCGCCGCGTGCGTTGGCAGCTCGAACGATAGTACCTTCTTCTACCGCAGGACGCTCTGTCACAATGGATACATTGCCGTCTTTTTCAACAAGGAAGATTGTTGCGTCTGTATCGAGCCATGTACCATCTTCTTTGTATTCCAGCAGCACTTGCTTTGCGTCAGCAGC
Source organism: Paludibacteraceae bacterium (assembly GCA_017557345.1). Classification (GTDB taxonomy): domain Bacteria; phylum Bacteroidota; class Bacteroidia; order Bacteroidales; family Paludibacteraceae; genus Colicola. The sequence goes on from JAFYZR010000002.1 coordinate 507, forward strand.
TGCCGTAGTTGCCCATTCGCCAAGCGTATAAGCCATGGTGAACGTAGCGGCTTGGTCTTTTGTCAGCACCGTTTCTATATTCTGCGTAGCATTACCGCTCTTCTCATCAACAAAGGTCACCGTATTGTTGGCCGGCGTCAGAACATTACCGTTTGCCAAATGGGTATTATACTCTCCGAATCGAGGCCATGCGTTGGCGTTCATCAGTTTCTTTGTCCAGCGCTGGATATCACTACTTTCAAATCCAAACTCACCGGCACTATAGTCCACCAACGTATTTAAGAAAGTGGTGGTAGGAGTATTATTCCATGCACGGCCGAAGGATACAACCGAACATTCGGATTTCACCGTACAGCTCTCGAAGACATAACCCCTATCTGAAGATATACCATTATTCGCCGTCAGGGCGTCGCTACCCCCACCGGCTTTCTTGCGTTTCTCGCAATACAGCAGGTTGTTCTTGAAATAAACGCTACCATCGCCACATATGAAGTCCACCGTTCCGTGAATCTCGCAGTCTTCGAAATATTTGACAGCGCCTTGCAGGTTGCTGTAATAAGTATCTTGGTACGATAGCAGACGTACGTTCTTGCAAATAGTTTTAGTACCCTGATCCCATAGCGCTACAGCACGACCGTTATCGTTCTTATAGTAGTCAAGCGCATTTTGAATGGTCAGGTCTTGCAGATACGTGCCGCTGATATTCTTATTGATCTTGATGGTTGCGGTCTTGTCAATGGATTCTGTCTTGAAATCAGGAGCATTCTTAATGATTGTTCCCTCCATCGATTGACCGATGATAGAAATATTGTTTTTGGCGATGGAGGTCAAAACCGTTTCTCCCAAATCATAGGTCCCGTTTGGCAGGAAGATCTTATCTCCCGGTTCTGCTTGTGCCAAAGCCATCAGGAATGATGCCACATCATCTTTCGGAACCATGTAATATCCCGTTGTCGCATCTTTCTCCAAGAATTCCAGCACATTATATACTACCACTTTGTGAATATATTGTTTAGCTGTCCAACTGATAGTAATCCATCCAGCCTCGCCTGTATATTTGGCAGACATCTCTGTACCATCAGGAGTAGAATTTTTTACTACGCTGGTCTTTGCCAACTCCGTCTCGCCGGCCTTAACCGTCACATCACCACTCTCCGAATACTGACACAACGTCACATTGATAATGGCATTTCCGGCCACCTGCACTCTAATCGTTCCATCTGCTTCAAAGTACCAGCCATGCTCGTTATAATACTTGCCTTTGGTCACTTCTATCGTCTCATGGTCTTCCGGATAATATAATGGCAAAGCCAAATCGTATGTCTGAACCGAACCAACTTCTGCCGTCTCAATAGGAGTCACTTTCGCTTGAATAGTGGTGTTGCCGTTAATCGGGTCACCTACTTTGATTTTCTTGCCGTTGGTATAGAACCATCCACGGAATGCATTTCCTTCGCCCGGGGCAGGAAGTTTGTCAATTATCGTATCCGGTACAGCCTCAAGAAGCGCACCTTCTATCGTCTCTACGCGTCCCAATTCCGAGCCGTTCTGGTCTTTGTAAATAATCACGCAGGGCGTTATTTCTGCCGCCTCTGCTTTCAAATAGGGCGTATATTCTGCTCCTGTCATCGTCAATGTATCTTTCTCACCCATATACAAGAAAGTAGCTGTTCCGCCATTGTGATAGCATCCCGGTTCTTTAACATTGACCGTTCCTACTGTTTCGCCTGCTTTATTTTTGAAAGTAGCCACACTTGGATTATTTGCATACTGGCAACCGCCTATCGTAAATTTAACCGGACCATCAACGGGAATAACTGCCACAAAATTTTTATATCCATGCATATTGTCATAGTATGTTCCACTAATCTCCACTCCTTTCGGGGTTGAAGGAAGTGTATTTGATTGCAAATTCAACTCAAAATCCGTAAACTCACGCGGCACATATTCTTTAAACTGGATATATTGCAAACCTGTCTCCACACTATTGCTTGCTCCACGCCAAATATAAATATCATTTTGTTCGGCGGTTAGGTCGATGGTTTGTGTGCCGTATTCAGTTAACGTACCGGTAGTGGCTATTTTTGTTTCGCCTTTTGCAGGAGTCTTGCCATCCTCGCCCCATGTGCAGTTCCATATTTCAACATAGGTACCATTATTGCCACTACGCGGACCGAAACCAAGTCTCAGTTTGCCGGCTACTGCTGCTTTCTTAAATGCGCAATAACCCGAACTGTTCAGTTTGATACCTTTTAGGCCGTTGTTCGTACCGGTAGCGTCTGCAAACTTGTTATTGAAATACAATGCGCTGTTCTTTGCTGCTGCTGAATCGGGACTGCTGCTTGGAGCACCTTCGGAGTAATCCCACAACAGGTCGTTCTCGCCGGCAATCATGGCTACGCTCATTAGCGCTACGGCCATCAAAGAGATAAATCGTTTCATTTGTCTATATATTTTTATTTTAAACTTTCAACTTTCCACTTTCCACTTTAAACTTCCCACCTTCCTCATTCCACAAATAGTTTCTGCAAGAAGCGGCAGATATAATCCTGCCAATTTGGCCATTCGTGACCGCCCGTGCTCTCATAATACGTATACTCGCGATGGTTCGCTTCCAACCAACGGCGGTAGTCCTGCAGCGAGTCATACAGAAAATCATCCTTGCCGATAGCTATCCAAAGCAATGTCGGTTCAGAAGGCATATGATGAACAAACGTAGCGGCTGAAAACATGCCCACGTATGCAAACTGACCGTCCAGCAAGGACGATACCTGCATCGTATGATAGCCTCCCATTGACAAGCCGGCTATTGCGCGGCGGGCGGGTTCATTACTGATAGGATATCTGCTTTCCGCTTCGGACATAAACTCCGCAAAATGGTTCTCCCATTCGCCGTTAGTCGCGTTTGCTTTCTCCTCTTCGTATGTCGGACGACTTGGACAGTTATCCGGCATGATAATCACCATCTCACGCACTTGACCCAGTTGCAGCAACGAATCCATGATGCCTAATAGATTGCCTTTCTCCACCCAGTCATGCTCATTGCCCCACATGCCGTGCTGCAAATACAACACCGGCCATTTTGTCTCTCCACTCTCCACTTTCCTCTTTCCACTTTCCGATGGCAAATAGACGCGGCAAGGCACATTCATTATCGTGTCATAAACAACGGTACCTATCTGCAGTTTTGATGCTCGCGGTCCGCAGGAAATCAGACTGATAGCAAATGCTATCACTATTCCAAAACTAATCTTTTTCATATAAGTTAGTAATTTCGGGGCAAAGGTAGTAAAAAAAAATGGAATTACCAAATAATTGGTAAAAAAAATGAAAAAATACGTTTAATCGTGCCCTATGGCTAAGAATTATGCTGGCATAAATGAATGTTTTTACCGATTTGGGTCCCCGAAAATTTTAATTTTTGGGGAAAGCGTAGAGCAAGGCGTAGTGCTTTACAAGTGCAGAGCACGCAGTCGCACGAGCCTTAGCTTAAGCGCGTTCTATTTTACGGTTCTTCGGTATCTCATCGGTATTATGTCGGGGTTTTGGCCTAATTTTTTCTCCCAAAAATGTTCAATTTTTCCCAAAGATGGACAAATTGGCAGAAAATATGGACATTTTGGCAGACCAACGCCATCTGGCACAGATGTTGCAGTTATAAGGGTGTAAACGCAAAGTACGCGTACAAGCCACGTACACTACGCTACAAACATTGTTTAACTAATTTAGGAGGAAAAAATTATGAAACCTGCAATGTATCGTAGAAACAGTTGGCTGCCAACGGGAGGCTGGTTCCCGACCGTATTTGATGAGTTCTTGAACTCGGACATGATGAACACCGCTAACAATGTAGCGCCTTCAGTTAATGTCAAAGAGAGCCAAAATGCTTACACCGTAGAGCTTGCTGCTCCGGGCGTTAAGAAAGAGTTCTGCCGGGTTCATGTAGATGAAGACCACAACCTGTGTGTCGCCATCGAGAACAAGTTTGAGCACAAGGAAGAAGACAAGCATTCGCACTATCTGAGACGCGAGTTTGCGTACACGAACTTCGAGCAGAAATACTCGCTGCCGGATAACGTGGACGAACAAGCTATCAGCGCAAAGGTAGAAGATGGCATCTTGTACATCGACCTGCCGAAGATCAAACGAGAAGAAGGCAAAACAAGTCGTCAAATCGCAATCTCATAACGCCAACACGTTACAGATTTTAAATAAGCGCCTCGAAAGAGGTGCTTTTTTTATGATAAATATTCAAAATGTTCATTTTTTTCGCAAAATGTTGCATTTTTATTTGCATATATGAAAAAAAAGTAGTACCTTTGTAACCGGAAAATCAAACATAAGTTCGCCATGCGTGCGCGGAGAACTGGGTATATCATCCTGTTAGTGGCTGTCGTACTATTGACAGCTTCCCCGGTGCGCGGTGACCAAGTCTGGAAATTACGAAACGTCATCGACAAGCATTATTTCTCGCTTTCGGCTTCTGGCGGTTACTATTCTCTCTTAGAAAATCTTCCTGATATATCCACTTCCGGAGGTGGCGGTGGCGCCTTAGGTTTTGGTTACGAATTCCGTTATAGCTATTTCTGGCTCAGCCTCGGAATAGATTTTCAGTATGGCGCTTCTACCTTAACTTCTGCCGGTTTTGATGTCCATCGCGAATTGCTGGATACGCAAAGAAAACCGGTTAGCTTCCATTATTATGTAGATTCGTATAGAGACACGCAACATGATTGTCGCATCGGTATGCCGTTCATGTTAGGTTTCTGCACCAACGGCATTTACGGAGGTGTCGGAGTGAAGATTTCCTATGCTCCGCGAACCATTTGTACCCCATTGATAACTTACACAACCACAGGGACTTACGAACAGTACATCGATGATTTCGAAGAAATGCCAAACCATTTTTATACCGAATATACAACGCCCGGACGTAGTGAAGTTATCATGAAGCCTCAAGGACATGTGGTGGCCGAATTAGGTTATGATATCTTGAATAAAGAGCGCATGGCTAGTTATTCGCTTTGCTCCGTACTTAAAGTTGCCGCTTATGCCGAATATGGTATCAATAGTTGCATGTCGGGTAGCGAACATGACGGCATTTTATACGGTTATGATTCAAAGAACCCTGCGCTACTCACGGTCAATTCGTACTACGCACAGCATGATGTGAGCAAAGCGCGGATTGTGCCGTTGTATGTCGGAGTAAAAGTGACATTCATGTTGCGTATCAGAACAGCTAATTGTCATTGCGACGGAATATTGTGATTAGGCATTGGACACATAGGGTATGGATAGTAGGTTTTCTGATGATGACCTTATTATTCGCGCGCGTATATCGCATGAATGCTCAATGTATCGATTTCTATGCCTTGGATTCCGCTTATGTCACTTGTGAAATTGGTCCGTATGCTGCCAGAACAGGCGGAGCCAACTGGACCGTACAAAGAGTGGATTATGGCCCTGGAGAAGTTCAAAGTCGACATACCGTTCATCGCAGTTCGACAGAGATAGACGAACGAACAACGAATAAC
>JAFYZR010000019.1 GCA_017557345.1 Paludibacteraceae bacterium
AATGCTTTAGTGCAATGACGTGTTTGAACTTGCCGCTGATCTTGTCGCTCTGAGGTAGTTCGTTTGAAAGGGCAATATCAACTCCTGTCAACTCTTTGCTCTCCAGGAAAGACGTCAATTCCCGGTGTGCCACCTGAAAGGCTTCGATGGGATTATCAGCGATAAGGCGAAGCACTAGTTTGTCTAATGCTGTTTGAACAAGTTGAAAACGGCGGATAGCTTTGATTTCCTCCAGAATCTTGTAGAAAGACATAGGGGCTATCTGTACGCCGCCGTCAAAGGTCATAATGTCATCGGTGCGCCCTTCGATTTCCAACCATCGCGAGTGCTTTCCACAGGCACAAGGCCCATCATGAATGATAATGCGGTCTGTCAGCTCATATCGGATGAAGGGTTGGATATAATTGGAAAGATTGGTGATAAGAACCTTATCCGATTGCACACCAGGAGCGACAGGGTTGTTATCCTTATCAACGGGCTCGACAATTACCCAGTCTTCGTTTATATGAAGGTGTCCTTCGGAACACTCACAGGCTATTTCTCCACCTTCGGTACTGGAGTAATGCGTTTGGACATAGCATCCGAAACGATTGGTAAGTTTCTGTCGGATTTCATCGGTAAGCAGTTCGCCGCCTGTGATGATGACATCCGGCTTTATCAAGAGTTCTGGATAATCAGCCAGAAGCGCCAGGCTGGAGGGGTATCCGCTGAGCATTGAGGGCTGGAAGGCATTGAGCTGGCGGATGATTTCTTCCCCGGGGGCGTTGACATCGACAGTAATCTTTGTCTGTTTCCGCGGCATTCTCAATTGCAGGTAGCGGGACATTCCGCAAGCAAGGTAGAAGCCATAGTCTGCAAACACTCCGGCCGTTTTCTTGCCGTGCTTCATGAACGCCTGATAGTCTTCCTTTCTGGCAAAAGTGCGGAATGCTGCGACGGCCGACGCTACGTCAATGGTCATCTTGTCGTAAAGGACAGTTGCAGGAAAACCCGTGGAGCCGGAAGTCTTGAATACAAGGTACTTCCCGTCCATCATTTTGCCTACATTGTCCAGGTTAGACGTGAATTGATCAATGCGGTCTATCGTTATCCGACGGTCCGTGAAGACTTCGTCCAAATGGGACATCATCTCCAACTTATTTGTCATCGGAAGCTTTTCAAGGCAGATGGTGTCGAGATCAGAGTACAGGCGTTTATAATAAAGACTTTTCTCCCGTGCAAAACGCACAAGTGCATCAAGCCGATGCTTTTGCAGCGTCCGTAAAGTATCCTGGTTAGCATTGTTGGCACGCCAGGTTTGCAGCATTGCTTTAGGCAGACTCATTTGCGCAGTAATTTGATTATGATTTCGTCACGGACTTTTTCCCAGGCAGTTTGAGGGTCAATTGATAATCCTGGACGGAGCAGGCCGATGGTGTCGCCGAGAAATTCCGGGTTCAACATCTTCTCGTTCATATTGAGCACATACTCCTTGTAGGTGGGTGCGTGGCTGGCAACAAAACGGAGGTAGCGGTCGTATGCAGTCATTACGCGGTCAAGATCCAATTCACCGGATGCAAGAGCCGTGTATACATCGAAAAGGTCGCGGCCTTTCAATCGTTGATAGAGGGCGCGGACTTTTGTGCCAACGAGTTCGTCCAGTTCATATGTCAGTACTTCGCACTCGCCAGTGAACCAATCGCTTTGAATAGAGAAGGGGACCCTGACCATAGGGAAGACGCTGAAATGCTCCTTGCAGTTAATCTCCACCTTCAAGTGAATTTCGCCAGCTCCGATTTCCGTAGGCTGTACTTTAAACAGTAGTGTGTTGTTGTGCTTCTTCTGCTTGACGACCGGTTCGCCAAGCCAGGCAAGGGCGTTCCGAAGGTGGTCGATCGTCTCTTTGATGGGCTCAGCATTGACTTGAACCAGGTCAATGTCCTCTGAATAGCGGGGCTGCGGATTGAGATACAACTTATGCAGTGCTGTGCCGCCACGGAAGGCCAAGTGTTCCGAGAGGAACGGATCGTTGTATATGGACACCAAAGCCCGGCAGATAATCAGATCCTGTTCAATCATCTTGTTATCAACCCAAGGAGCGATTTCGCTCCACTGAGTAATGTAACTCAACGGTATCATAGTTCGTCTATTTCAATTTCCACATTCACAATTACTTTCCACTTGCCATCCTTTTTAAACCCATCTGTGATGGAGCCTGCCCGTAGAAGTACCGGTTGTAACTGAACCCCTGCATGTTTAAGCAGCCCAAAAACATCTTCAGCTGCTTTACGCTCCTCCAACACATTTTCAAAGATATAGCCTAATCGTTGAAGGCTGCTTATAGGAACGCAATCCACAAAATCAGGTGAAAGCCTGCTGAAGTCAGTTTTCTCCACAAGTTCGGCGAGTACCGTAGCTGCACGCGTTACGCTACCCACTTTTGTTTGATAGGTGATCAGGTCTACCGCTGTCAGTTCTGGGCAAGATACATTAATATAACCTGTCCGCGTTTGGCGCGTTTCTACATACTTATCAGCTATTTGCTTTTTACAGACGAAAAGTGTTTTATACTTATCGGTCTCTTTATCCCGCATGGAAGGAGGTTCAATCATCACGAAGAAACTCATGGGCGCCTGATGGGCTGCGCCATGCATTTCGGCGGCACTCAAAAGAGCAACGTAGTACTTACGCCCCAGATGACGCATCATATCGTCCAAATACAATGACTGAGGGACAGTTCCTCGGAGTCGGTATTCTTCGGGGATAATAACATAGAAGCCGCGTAAAGGAGAAATGATCCTCCCTTTACTAACCTCACGGGTTAGAGAACGTGCCAGAGTTCCGTTACTCATCTCCGGGAAGGCAGATACGACATCATCATGCGTGAATGTGTATTTCCCACGTGGCGGCTTCTCGTTAATCCATCCAGATATGCTAAGCTTTTTCTCCATACTCATTATATTTCATTTGCAAATATAGACAAAATTTGTCTAATATCGCAAGTGAATGGATGACTTTTATTTGTCGAAATTCCAAAAACAAAGAGGACGAAACCAGACATACCCCGAACAAATTATTGCTTATACGAGCTTTAGAACGCAATCGTTGTCCAGGTATGTTCGGAATGATACCCGTTTAGTACGGAAAAACTACTTACCGATGCAGGAAATAGGGAAAGTCTATAACTTATTGTAAATAAATACTTTAACTTTTTGACCTTTTCATGTTTGTCCCCCCAGTGTCCCCGAATTTTTTGAGGCCCCAGGCCTTTTCAAGGCGATTTTTGCCTCGGGGGACAAAATTTTAAAGGTGCGTCCCCGCTTTGCAGCAGGAGCGCACCGGGTGTTAACAATAGAAGTCTGGCATCAGACCTCCGGTGGCAAAGGTACGAATATTTTACGAGAAGTGCTGAAGACATCTACGAGGGAGGGCAAGTAGAGATGTCGTGTAAAATCCGTAACTTTGCTTCGATAAATCGGTATTTACCACATCAG
>JAFYZR010000020.1 GCA_017557345.1 Paludibacteraceae bacterium
GAAAGCATCGACTCCCGGTTTGAATAATCCCCATAAGCAAAAGACCAGTCTTGCTCGTTGGTAAAAACGATTTCGTTTCCGGCTCCGTTATACCCCCAATTCATATAAAAATGCGTCACCGGGGTCTGAGCGATAAGGAAAGCAGGTGTTGATGGCCAGTTATTATAATAAAGCGCTTCATCTTCCGGATTATCAAAAGAATAAATATAAACACCGTATAATCTATAATAACCCAGCCTGTACCCGTCAACGATAAAAGTGTATGGCGGAGTCCCGTTTCCGTCGCCATCCGAATGGATGATCGAAGGAATTCCATAATCGACAAGCATCTCACGAACTTCGCCTAAAGCATTTACGGTCGGATCCGAAAAAGAAACTTCAAAACTTTCAAGCCCATATTCATCATATAATGCCCCCTGAAGCGAAGTAAGCGAGCCATACGAATAGTTCAGGCCATAGGTCATCTGCATCACGGAACCGATATTAGCAAGCATAACGGCCGCCATCCTGGATGAGTCTGATGTCTGGAAATTCGCCCAGTTTGCAGAAGACTTATTATACTGCTCCATATTGGTCCAATCCATAGGGTCATCGCCGATATGGGCCGTGCAAAAAGCAGCACTGTACACTTCAGGGCAGAGATCGCAGTTATAATGCATATAATAAACCATCTGGCCTCCCGCTACAGCTTCACTGCCTGCATTCGCGTGCATTGACGGAATATCGCTGTAGATAGGACAATACTGATTGTATGGAGCACCGCCGCCCCATGTCGTACTGGTCAGACGGCTCTGGTTGCTGAATGTATAACTACCGGATGTAATGAGTTCGTAGTGTCCAGGTGCGGGATGATATGAAGTGTCGGGGGCAGAACCTGATCTGGTAAGGACGGAAGAATCTGTCTGCAAGGCTGCAAATTGTTCCACATTGGGCCTTGTGCTCTCTATTCCGTAGAAGCCTTTCCTCCATCTGTTTCCTTCAACGATTTTATGGTCCCAGATCGTTACCATCTCTTCAGCATTTTTTACTGGACAACTATTCTTTTTGAGATACTGTATTCTATTTGAAATACTCTTCAGCCAGCCCTTCATAATCATATTGACAGAATCCAAGACAAACCGGCCCTTTCCTGCAGCCAAAACCGGAAAGGTCCTCTTATCAGTCGATACTATCTCCCACCTATCGGTAGGATAGTTGACAATATAGAAAGCGGGATCACTCTCATTCGGATAAGCTCTGATTTTAATATCTTTATAGTAGCATCGCTTTCGATCGGGAGCAAGAAATTGTGGTCCGCCTGCATCATTTGATAAATCTATCCCATTGCCATTTGCAACAAGGCACAGATAAGCTTCCAAATCAGCGCGGGTAACGCGAAAATCCTCAGGCTTCAGTTGGTCAAAACTCCTGGTAGCCAGCTGGTCGTTATCCTCCACGGAAGAAACAGGTTCAAAAGAACACGAGATTACTGATAACAAAAGCCCTATAAGTGTGAGTAGGAATAAGTATCTTTTCATATCTATATGATATTTTGTTATTTTTATTTTGAATTGCCGCCTTCGTTGCCGTCCCAAGGGGTAGAACCATCCATACGGAAAGAAAGCATCGACTCCCGGTTTGAATAATCCCCATAAGCAAAAGACCAGTCTTGCTCGTTGGTAAAAACGATTTCGTTTCCGGCTCCGTTATACCCCCAATTCATATAAAAATGCGTCACCGGGGTCTGAGCGATAAGGAAA
>JAFYZR010000021.1 GCA_017557345.1 Paludibacteraceae bacterium
AACTAAATATATTTAGGACCAAAGTAAAGTCTGCGACGGACACTGCAGTTGCCCTGTACCTTGAGAATGGTGCTGAATACGGTATCTCAAAAGGAACTATCCTGCATATAAAAGTTTAAATTTCAGTATTTCTCAATAGATGAAACGGTACAGGCGATACACATAAATGTAGTGTATGAATTCACAGGTGAGAATTAATCAGGAAAATTTAAAGATAACGTGCAAAAAGGATTTGATTCAAAAAGAAGAAAAGGATTGAATGAAATGACTGCGAAACATTATAAAATTATCCGGAATATAATTATAATTGTCGGCATCGTTATTGCGTTTATTATTTGGCTTTTTATTCCCGATACATTTAAAAACTCGTCTTTATTCCATGTGGGCAATAGCGAATACGGCTCAAAATGGGGAGCGCTGCTCCTGCTTCCTTTTCCTTTGTTTTCTTTGTGCTTTCGAAAGAAAAAGAAAAAATTCTACAGTGATGATCAAGAGTACATATCGCAAGAACAAACTAAAGAAGAAAAAAAGAATATGCAGCTTGGGATGATAACAGCGATAGCCATGTCGTTATTAATCATAGCTTTAATGGGGGCAGCACTCTTTATGGTTTAAGTGTTCGCACATTATATCGCAATTTTCCGGTTTGGATAAATCTTTAACTTTTGGGTAATCGGGCCAATCGATTATGTGTGTTGGGAGATGATTTTATGGAGAAACAAAGAACATATCCGTCCAGAGAAGAAGCTGAAGAATTACTATCAGAAGCCGAGGTCTGCAATCCGGGCCCGTGGGGTAATCACAGTAGAACAGCGGCACATTGTGCGGAAGCGATTGCTGTTAATTCTGGAATGGATTCGGAAAAAGCATATGTGCTGGGACTTTTGCATGACATAGGTCGAAAGTTTGGAAAGAGGCACCTCGGACATGTGTCTGATGGGTACTCATACATGATGTCACTCGGGTATACCGATGCTGCCCGGATTTGCTTAACGCATTCTTTCAACGAGAAAAAGATTGATAAGTATGTCGGTAGATTTGACACGACGGATGAAGAGACCTCACTGATCCGGGAGCAGCTTGAGGTGGCTCCAGTTGATGATTATGACCGCTTGATTCAGCTTTGCGATGCAATTTCCGGCGCAGACGGTGTAATGGACATCATAGATCGAATGACCGATGTGAAGAACCGCTACGGAGCATATGATCAGGACAAATGGAACACTAATCTGAAACTGAAAGAGTATTTTGAGAAGAAGATGGGAATGGATTTATACGAAGCGGTGAACAAAGACCATTTTCGGCCATGAAAAGAAATAGAAGACATATTTTGGTATTGCTGTAATGGTCCAGGGGGACGGGGTTGTAGGACCATAAAATGAACCACGAACCCCGTCCCTGTGGTTCATTTGGTTGTTTCGTTAGGTGGGAGAATATAAATTGTTAACACTTGTAATACCAACGTTTGAGGATCTGTGGTTTAGAGAGAAGCTTTTAGCCGATGAAGAAACCATGTCATACAATCATACCTGGGGAGGGACGATTCCGTTTCCGGTAGAACGATGGAAGGAATGGTATGATTATTGGATTGTCGATCACGAGGATCAAAGATACTACCGATATTTGAAAGATGAGAATGGATTTGTGGGAGAAATAGCGTATCACTACGATTCTGAATATGATGGATATGTTGCTGATGTCATTGTCTATTCGAAATTCAGGGGAAGGGGATATGGGTCTGAGGGCCTTGAGCTTCTGTGTAGGGCAGCGAAAGAAAACGGGATTACGGTTCTTTATGATGATATTGCCATCGACAATGCGTCAATCAGGCTTTTTTTGAAACAGGGATTTTATGAAGCGTATAAAACGAAAGAGAAAATAATCCTTAGGAAAGATTTATAGCAGAACTTATTTTGGGTTGTCGCTGTAGGTGTAAGCCTCTTGTTTGGGAGAGCGATCGTTTATGCGTTGACTGGAACGCAAAATGTCGAGGTTGCGGATACGACAATGAGATATCTGCTTATAAATGTGCCGTTTTACTTTATCCTCAACATTCTTCTGGTTTTGAGAAACAGCCTGCAGGGTATGGGAAGAAAGATTGTTCCTCTGGCAGCAAGCTTTACGGAACTGGCGGGTAAATTCATCACCGCGTTTATCATGGCGCCGATGCTCGGATACTTCGGCGTATGCCTGATAGAGCCGATAACATGGATCGTTACCGCATTGATCGTGGCAGGAGGGTTTATCATGGCTTACAGGAAGGAAAAAGGCATCTCAAGTGATATGTGGATCGGTCAGCTGACAGACAATAAGTATGTGGTAAACAAAGGTTATGTAACAAATTTTTAAGGAGGAATCTTTATGAACATGAATTTCAGATTTGACATTCCCACCAAGCTTCTTTTCGGCAGCGGAGAGCTTAACAGACTTAGCGAACTGCCACTGCCGGGCAGCAAGGCGCTAATCGTAATCACCAGTGGCAAGTCAACAAGGAGAAATGGCTATCTCGCAAGAGTAGAGGAGCAACTTGACAAGGCAGGTATCGCCCATATCATTTACGATGGCGTATCGGCAAATCCTACGCTTCAGAGCGTCAGAGAGGGTGCACAGCTTGCCCGAAGTGAGGGCTGCGACCTTGTTGTAGGTCTCGGGGGCGGCAGTGCAATGGACTGCGCAAAGGGTATTGCGCTTGCGGCGGTTAACGAGGGCGATCTCTGGAACTACACCTGGTCCAAGACGGGCAAGGGCAGACAGTTTGAAAACAAGCCTCTGCCTGTGATAGCTATCACCACCACTGCCGGGACGGGCAGCGAGATCGACCCGTGGTTCGTGATAACAAAGACCGAGACAAATGAAAAATCGGGCATAGGCTATCCGCCTTTCTCGTATCCGACCTATTCGATAGTTGACCCCGATCTTATGATGACCGTTCCGCCGATGCTGACGGCATATCAGGGCTTTGACGCATTGTTCCATGCCACGGAGAGCGTGATAAACAAGCATGAGGACATCTTTGCGGAGATGTTCGCTTTGCAGGCTGTGGGATATGTGGGAAAGTATCTTGCAAGAGCCGTGAAGGACGGCAGTGATAAGGAGGCAAGGACATATATGGCGCTTGCCAACACCCTTGCGGGCTTCTACATGAATTGCACCTCCGAGCATTCCCTTGAGCACGAGCTGAGCGCATTCCACCCCGAGCTTCCCCACGGAGCGGGACTTATCATGATATCAAAGGCTTACTATCGGATAATGTCGGAAAGACACGCCTGCGACGGGCAGATGATAAAGCTGGCGAGGACACTGGGAATGAGCAATGCCGAGAAAGCCGAAGACTTTATTACAGCGCTTGATAAGCTGATGAACGACTGCGGCGTAGGTGAGCTTAAAATGTCGGACTACGGCATAAGCCCCGATGAATTTCCTGCAATGATGCGAAATGCAAGGGAGATGGGCGGTCTGTTCGGCGCCGACCCCACGGAGCTTTCCGATGATGATATACTCGCGATATACAGGGAGTCATACCAATGAGGCAGGGGGATATAAGGCGTGCGTTCACATATCTCGAATCGGGGGCAGTTTTGCTCGTCACAACCAATGACGGTCAATGGGATAACGTTATGACGATATCGTGGCAGATGGTCATGGATTTTACGCCGCATATCGTCATCTCCACAGGATCGTGGAACGAGTCCTTTGAAACAATCCTTAAGACAAAGGAGTGCTGTATCTGCATACCGACCTTTGATATGATCGATAAGGTGGTAGGTATCGGAGTGGTCCATGGATCGGAGTGCGATAAATTTGAACGTTTTGAACTCGGAAAAGCGAAAGCATCAAAAGTGAAGGCTCCGCTCATCACGGACTGCCTTGCAGCGATCGAGTGCAGGCTGGAGGATTACATAGAGCATCACGGGCTGCTTATATTGAAGGGTATCCAGCTGTGGGAAAAACCTGAGAAGACCGAGCGCCGGGTATTCCATGCAAACGGTGACGGTACATTCTTTGCAGATGGTGAATTCCGAAACCTGCGTGAAGAAATGAGGCAGTGGGTGCCGGAGGGATCCGAGCGATTTTAAGATGAAGGAGTGTGAGCCGGATGAGAAATATTTTTGCAGCAATGGTTGCCGGTATAGGTCTCCTGGTCTTCATGTCCGGCTGTGCTTCACAGACGGACAGTATTGGCACTGAAGCAGAGACCGTAATATTTTGGATCTTCGGGCTATACGGATGCACATGCGAGTAAAGTTTACAAAAAGAGAATTAGTCACAATGATTGTTCCGCTTTTTCTGGAACAGCTGCTGGTAATGCTTGTCGGCTTAGCGGACACATTTTTTATCAGCCAGGCGGGAGAGGCGGCCGTGGCCGGAGTGTCATTGGTCAATCAGTTTAATACGGTTTTCATCTACCTGTTTACGGCCCTGGCCTCAGGTGGCGCTGTTGTAATCAGTCAGTACTTCGGTAATCAGGACAAGGAGCACTCCGGTGAAGCCTCCGGTCAGCTTTTGATGTTTTCCGTTACATTTTCCGTGATTATAATGTCATTGGTCCTGATTGGAAATCGAATGATTCTTCGGTTGCTGTTCGGAAATGTGGAAAACGATGTCATGGATGCCTGCGTGACATACCTCCGGATTTCGGCCTATTCCTATCCGGCATTAGCCATATACAATGCCGGTGCTGCAGTTTTCAGAAGCATGGGGAGAACCGGAACTACCATGTACGTTTCTGTCATTGCCAATGTGATAAATGTAATCGGAAACTATATCGGTATATACATTCTTCATGCAGGCGTAGCAGGAGTCGCTTATCCGTCTCTGATTGCCAGGTCAGTGGCGGCAATCATCATTACGGCTCTGTGTTTTGGCAGAAAAAACGACATACGTTACAGGCTTTCCTGGATATTTGAGATTAATGGGAGTTTGCTTTCTAAGATATTTCGAATAGCGGTTCCGAACGGCCTTGAGAATGGAATTTTCCAGCTTGTAAAGGTGGCGCTCTCCAGTATTGTGGCTCTTTTCGGCACATACCAGATTGCTGCAAACGGTGTCGCCCAAAGCATATGGTCTTTGGCGGCGCTGGCCGGAGTAGCCTTTGGCCCGGTGTATATTACGGTGATTGGGCGGTGCATGGGGGCGTCGGATATAGA
>JAFYZR010000003.1 GCA_017557345.1 Paludibacteraceae bacterium
GTGATGGTGATGGTATCGCCAAAGGTTGTAGACCCTTCGACAGTTACCGATCCATGGACCTCGATGGAATCAGGGATAGTGACATTTACATTATAAACAATCATTGTGCTATCAAACTTGGCGGTATATATGGCGTCTCCTGTTACCGGAACTACTTCAGGCGTCCAACCAGCAAAGGTATAGGAGTATTCAACGGTAGCTAGTTTAGTAGGCGTTTCACCGTTATAGGAGGGAGTTATACCATATTCTACACTATCTTCGATGAGTTCCGTTCCATCATCTTGCAGCCAGATAATTGCATACTCTCGTTTAACAGCCGTGTATGTTGCCGAATAAGTTTGATTCCCTGTCACACTTGTGATATCGGGTGACCAACCTGCAAATAGATACATGTATTCGGCAGTAGACGGTTTAGTTGGTGCGGAATGAGTAGGTGTTACCCCATATTCAACTGCTGTTTGATCGATTTGAGTGCCATCATCTTGTAACCAAGTAATAATGTATACATTTTGAGCACTTGTGTAGGTTGCAGTATAGGTTTGATTACCTGTCACAGTTGTAATATCCGGAGACCAACCAACAAAGGTGTATGTGTGTTCTGCATCGGCAGGTTTAGATGGCGTGGAATGAGTAGGAGTAATACCATATTCGACCGATGTTTGGTCAATGGTTGTACCATCATCTTGCAGCCAAGTAATCGTATATGATCGTTTGGTAGCAGTATAGGTAGCAGTATAAGTCTTATTACCAGTTACAGTCGTGATGGCAGGAGACCAAGCTTTGAAAGTATATGTATATTCAGCTGTAGAAGCCTTGGTCGGATTTGAGTGAGTAGGCGTTTTCCCATACTCAACCGTGGTTTGGTCTATCGTTGTTCCATCATCTTGTTTCCAAGTGATGGTATATTTAATTGGTTCAAAGGTAGCTGTATAGGTGGCATTGCCATTAACGGTTACCGAACGTGAAGCACTAGTATTACCATCATTCCATTTGACAAACTTGTACCCTGTTTTAGGAGTGGCTTTGATTGTGACTGACTTGCCTTTTTCATATGTTCCGCCACCAGAAACGGTTCCATATGAAGTGTTATTAGATTTGACGGTTAGGGTATAGGTGTCTTTTTCAAAATATGCGGTTAGTGTGTAGGCCTGAACCTCTTTCCCTCCCTCATAGTAATAATGTGTCACATATTCCTCTAGAACATCTACGGGATTCTTCGTGCTAACCCAAATTTGCGAACCGTCTTTAGTCTTTACTAATTTCCAACGAACAAAGCGGTACCCGGTTTTAGGCGTCGCAGTCATGGTCTGCTTTCCGTCCCAATTGGCACTTCTCGAAACCGTTCCTCCATTAGAGGGAGAGCACACAATAGTTATGGCATGTAAAGGTATTACAATGAATATTACAAGTAATGTGGTTAAGAGTCTGTTTTTCATATGTTTATTTTCTTTATGTTCGAACGAAAACCTTTGCCGTGGCAAAGGTACGAATAATTTTTGATATGTGCAAGATTTTTCTTAATTTTTCTATGAAAAATAGAAAAAAAGAGCACAAAAGGCCCTTTTTTCTGTGTACGGTGTACAGTGTATAGTGTACGGAGAAGGGTTATTCTGCAGAACGGATTTGGACGGAGAGGGAGGCGATGATGAACCCCCGGAGAGATACGTAATACTTGTCCGTGTTAGTGCCGATGAATTGCGCGTTCGCTTTTGCCAGATTACGCTTTGCGAGTTTATTATACTGCGCATAACGGTTTTGCCAGAAAGCGCGCCGTTCAGGATCGAACATCTCCTGTTTGCATTGTTTAACCGCTTTGGAGAAGGCGTTAATAACCGGTTTGCGGTTCTCCGAGATAGGCCCTTGGTACGGGTGCTGGTAGGCGTACGCTTCGGTACGGCCAAAACGAGTGCGCATAACGATTTTTTCACCAGAAGAAAGTCTTCCACTGAAATTGTCAAAAGGCAGGGAGGGTTGTACTTTTGCCATAGTATACTGTTCCTATTATTAGATTAGCACAATAATTCGTCAATAGTTCGTCAATAATTCGTGTATATTTCGATACAATAATGATGAAAGACGGTGCAAAGGTAGTGAAAAAATTTGGATTATGCAAGATTTTTTTGCATAATTCAAAAAAAAGCAGTAATTTTGCAAATTATTTATGTTCAAGCTCGAATCGCCATATAAACCGACAGGTGACCAGCCGCAAGCTATTCAGGCGCTGGTTGACGGGTTAAATGCCGGTGCAGACGCGCAAGTATTGCTCGGCGTGACAGGAAGCGGAAAGACTTTTACCATCGCGAATGTGATTGAGAGAGTCAATCGGCCTACTCTCATCATGAGTCACAACAAGACACTCGCTGCCCAGTTATATTCGGAGATGAAGGCCTTTTTCCCGCATAACGCGGTCGAGTATTTCGTTTCGTACTACGACTACTACCAGCCCGAAGCGTATATCCCTGCCACGGACACGTATATCGACAAAGATCTATCCATCAACGAAGAGATTGACCGTCTCCGCCTGTCCGCCGTGGCTGCGCTGTTAAGCGGACGAAAAGATGTCATCATTGTCAGTTCGGTCAGTTGTATCTACGGCCTCGGCAGCCCACAGGACTTCACGGCTAACGTGATTGAGTTGAAGCGGGGACAGAAGATTCCGATGGATACGCTGCTCAAGCAGCTCGTGGGCGCGCAATACGTGCGTAACGATATGGAACTCGCGCGCGGGCGTTTCCGCGTGAAAGGAGACACCATCGATATCGCACTGGCCTATGCCGATTATCTCGTACGCATCGAGTATTTCGGCAATGAGATTGATGCCATTCTGACCGTTGACCCGATAACCGGACAAGTGCTTGAAGAGTTTGAGCAATACAACCTCAGTCCGGCTACTATCTTCCTTACTTCACCGGAACGCATCGCCAATGCCAAAGAGCAGATCAAAGCCGATCTGGCCAAGCAAATACACTATTTCATCTCCATCGGAGAAGAGTTATACGCAAAGCGTATAGAGGAACGCGTGAAGTACGATTTAGAGATGCTGGATGAACTCGGCTATTGCACGGGCGTGGAGAATTACAGCCGCTATTTTGACGGTCGTGCAGAAGGCACTCCGCCTTACTGTCTGCTCGATTATTTCCCGAATGATATGCTGCTGGTGGTGGATGAGAGCCATGTCACTATTCCGCAGATACGCGGCATGTACGGCGGCGACAAATCCAGAAAAGACAACCTCGTTACCTATGGTTTCCGCCTACCTGCAGCACGTGACAACAGGCCGCTGAAATTTGATGAGTTTGAAGCCAAAACAGGCCAGACGATTTACGTCTCCGCTACGCCAGATGAATATGAACTAGATCGCAGCGAGGGCATCGTGATTGACCAGCTCATCCGCCCAACGGGTCTTTTAGACCCGGAGATTGAAGTGCGGCCGACCAAAGATCAAGTGGATGACTTGATGGATGAGATCAAATTCCGTATGCATCGGGGCGAACGATGTCTCGTCACCACGCTCACCAAACGCATGGCAGAGGAACTGGACGAATACCTGCGCAAATATCGTATCAAGTCCGCCTATATCCATTCGGATATAGATACCATCGAGCGTGTCAAGATCATGGAAGACCTGCGCAAGGGAGAATACGATGTGCTGGTGGGCGTTAACCTGTTGCGCGAAGGACTCGACTTGCCGGAAGTGTCGCTCGTGGCCATTCTCGATGCAGATAAGACAGGTTTCTTACGCGACCAGCGGTCACTCACACAAACCGTCGGACGAGCCGCCAGACATATCCACGGCAAAGCCGTGCTTTACGGCGATAAGATCACGCCCGCCATGCAAGCGACCATCAACGAGACCAACCGCAGACGTGCTATTCAAATGAAGTACAACGCGGAACATGGCATCACTCCGACACCCATCAAGAAAGAGATCAACACATCCGCTCTCGCGGGATTATACAAAGATCCGGAGGAGGAGAAACGCAAACTAACCGAGAGCATCAAAGCGAGCTGGAAGAATGCCGAATGGCAAAAGATGGATGCCGCCAAACTGACCAAAGCCATCGATATGAAACGCAAGCAGATGCTGGCCGCAGCCAAAGCCACAGACTTCGAGATGGCCGCTTTCTTACGCGACGAGATGCTGGAAATGCAGAATCGCCTACAGGCGATGGAAGGTTAACGGGCTTCTGCACCGATAGTGGTCGAATCGCCATGACCCGGATAGACTCTCACATCCGGCGGCAACGTGAACAAACGACCCAGCGAATCAATCAGTTGACCTATATCTCCGCCCGGCAAATCCGTCCGTCCGTAACCCATGTGAAATAACGTATCGCCGGAAATCAGCACTTTCTCTTTCGACCAATACAGGCAAACGCTTCCGGGCGTGTGACCTGGCGTTTCAATAATCTCAAATTCCGGCCGAAAAGATTTCTCTGTCGCCCGAAGACTTGCTATCGGAAACGGCTCTGCCGTGCGCTGAACACCAAAGAGATTGTATTGATCCTGCATCGCCTCCGCCATCTGCCTATCCGCCGCATGCATCAGAACCGGCAAATGCCATTGCTCACAAACCCATGTCGCGCCCCAGAGATGATCCAAATGACCATGCGTAGCGATGATAGCCTTAACCGTTAGATTCTCCGTCTGAATATACCGCAGAAGCGCCTCCTGCTCATACGGATTAGAACAAGCAGGATCGATGATGATGGCTTCCGATTTTTCATTACGGACGACATATGTATTCGTTCCGAATAAGCCAAACAAAAAACTCTTTATTTCCAGCATTCCTTGCAGATTTGAGGTTGTTCCTTTAATGCGGCTTGCCTGAACGCCCGCGCTTTCTCGCTTGCAAACAATTCCGCCAATGGCTTTTCCATGATGTTTCCGTACGAATGCTCATGCGCTTTGTCGTAGCAGCACGGTAATACTTCGCCATTCGTCGTTATCACCACGCCACTCCATACGCGCAGACATCCGCGGCTTAGTTTTTTACGATGATAGAGCCCATCTTTGCCTTTCTCATAGCGGCAATGGCGATTGTTCGTCGGCATGAGCGGATGGCCGTTTTCGTAAGCATACAACTGCGCCGTTTTGAATGCCAACCGATTCGCGCCGAATGCTTTGTATTGACGCCTGAACGCCGTCCATTCCTGCTCGTTTGTCCGCAATCGCAGACATTGCAATTCTATCGTCGTTCGGCCATGCAGACGCTGTTTCACCTCATGCAGAAACCGCAAAGCATCCTTGCATTTCTCAATATCTCCGCCTACCCGATACGCTTCGTAACTCACTTTCGTCAGACCGTCCATCGAGACGATGATCTTATTCAATCCGGCACGTATCAATTGTTCTGCCATCTTCTCCGTCATCGCCTGGCCGTTTGTGCTGACAATCGTATAAAGTCCCGCCTCATGCGCCTCAGCAATCATCTGCGGAAGGTCTTTGTTCAGCAGCGGCTCTCCCTGAAAATAAAACTGCATCGTATGTGCATACGGCGCAACTTCTTTCAACACCCGTTCCCAAACCTCACGAGGCATCGTCCTTTTACCTTTAACCTCTGACCTATCTCCTTTACCCATTCCCACCGGGCATTCCGGGCAACGCAGCTGGCAGACAGCTGCGGGTTCAACGCTGACAAAAGTCGGCATATGAGAAATACGCACCAAACCGATTCGGCTCAGCGCGTAATTTCCATAACACCTTAGTGTATTAATGAAGCGCGATTTTGTTAACGCGACGCTCATGACGACCGCCTTCAAAATCCGTTTGGAAGAACGTACGGACAATATCCAATGCTTTTACTGCAGAGATAAAATTAGCCGGCAGGCCCAATACATTCGCATTATTATGCTGACGAGCCAGTTCTGCTAACTTGGTATCCCAGCACAACGCAGCACGAATGCCCTGATGCTTGTTCGCACTCATGCAGATGCCGTTACCCGTAGAGCAAATAACGATTCCGAATTCATATTCGCCTTTCTCCACAGCCTCTGCCAATGGATGAGCGAAATCCGGATAGTCACAACTCTCCGCACTATAGCAGCCGAAATCCTTTACTTTTGCGCCATTGTCCTCCAGGAACAACTGCACTTGTTGTTTTAATGCAAAACCAGCGTGATCAGAAGCCAACGCAATGGTCATTTCTGAGAAATTTTTCATATCTTTTGCCTAATTAGAATACTACTGCAAGGTTGCCGAACATCAACTTACATGCTATGGCTAACACAATGATTCCGAAGAACTTACGGATGATATACAAGGCCGTTGCGCCAAGGTATTTCGTGAGCCAGTTGGTGCCGATTAAAACCAGATACAGCACCACCATACAAAGCAGCAAAGAGATGCACAGATTGCCGATACTGTACTCCGCCGTAATCGCCAGCAACGCGGTAAATGCACCGGGACCTGCGTACATAGGGAATGCCAACGGAACGATTGTGCTGGCACTACTCATTTCGCCCTCCAGTTTGTCATTTTGGAAAATCACGATGTCCAGAATCATCTCCAATGCCATCAGGAAAATGACAAAGCCACCGGCGATAGCAAAGTACTCTATCTGCACACCGAATAATTTCAGAATCCATTCGCCTAAAAACAGGAAGGATAAAAGAATGATCAAACTGGCAATACAAACCTGGAACGGATGTATCTTTATCCCCTTTTTCTCCATCGAAATGGTAATAGGAATATTACCAAACGGATCAATAATAGCAATCAGAAAAACAAATGACGATAGCACTTGCCAAATATCAAATTCCCCGAAAAATGCACGCAGTGTTTCCATACTATTTTTTCAACTTTTAAGTACAATTGTTCTAAATTCGACTGCAAAAGTATAAAAAAATTTGCATATGTGCAAGAATTTTTGTAATTTTGCGCGAATTTTCACAATTAATCGACAAAATTATAATTGATTAAATAATAAATTGTATTTATGATTAACTCTCAAGACATCAAAAACGGCGTATGTATTCGCATGGACGGCCGTCTGTATTTCGTAATTGAGTTTCTTCACGTGAAACCGGGTAAAGGCAACACCATTATGCGTGTTAAATTTAAAGATGTAGTGGATGGCCGCGTTCTCGAGCGCCGCTTTAACATCGGTGAGAAACTGGAAGACGTTCGCGTTGAGCGCCGTCCTTATCAATTCCTCTACAAAGAAGGAAATGACTATATCTTCATGAATAACGAGACCTTTGAGCAAGTGCCTATCGCACATGACCTCATTACAGGTGTAGATTTCCTAAAAGAGGGCTTCACGGTAGATGTTGTTTCGGATGCTACCACAGATACTATCCTTTTTGCGGAATTACCGACAAAGGTAGAATTGGCTATCACATACACCGAACCGGGTCTCAAAGGCGATACAGCAACGAATACGCTTAAACCGGCTACTCTCGAGACGGGTGCTGAGATTCGCGTGCCGCTCTTTATCAACGAGGGTGAGATCGTTCGCGTGGACACGCGTGATGGCTCCTACTGCGAGCGCGTTCGCTAATTTTGCTAAATGAAAAAGATTTTCATCTGCCTTAGTTTGGCAGGCTTTTTGTTAAACGCTTGCACGGCGCTGGAGAAAAAACAGCAGGCAGGCGCGGCAGTTGAGGTACAGGGACATTATCTGTACCTCTCTACCTTAGATTCGCTCACGCTCGGACTATCCGGAGAAGATAGCATGCGCGTCGCACAGCAGTTTATCAACCAATGGGCAAAAGATGTTGTGTTATACGAAGAAGTGCAAAATCGGAAAGCCCAATTAGGTGGCGCAAACATAGATCGCATGGTAGAAGATTATCGTCGCGCGCTTTATACGCAAGCATACGAGGAATATCTTGTCGATCGACGCATGCCGAAAACAGTTGCGGACTCTACCGCTCTGCATATCTATGCGCAGATGCCGGAACGCTTCAAACTGAACGAAAGTATCATGCATGGCATACTTGTTGTAGTACCTACTGATGCACCGAAGATTGACAAACTGCGCAAGTGGCTCGCTTCCGGATCAATGGATGATATTGAGAAATATGCTTACCAGAACGCCAGCGGATATGAGCTTTTCAACGACCGATGGCTGACCACGACGGAAATGCTGCAACATATGCCTATCGAGCGGGCAGATTTGGAAGCACGCCTCAAGGCGAAGAACCAAATCGAAGTGGCTGACTCAACGAAGACCTATCTCTTGCAAGTCACGGAGAAACATATGCGCGGAGAACAAATGCCTATCGAGTATGCACGGCCGGAAATCGAGAAAATAGTGCTGACCGAACGGCAAGTCGAATTCCTGCAAAAAGAGCGAGAAAGACTCTACAACGAAGCTATACAAAGCGGAAAAGTGATTTTTTATTTATGAAAAAAAGCATTTTTGTCCTGATTCTATACTCCTTGCTCCTGATTCCTATTCAGGCTCAGGTGATTGATGAAGTTATTTGGGTGGTAGGAGATGAAGCTATCCTTCGCAGCGAAGTGGAGGAAGAGCGATTGCGTGCGCAATATGAAGGGCAACAGATACAAGGCGATCCGTATTGTGTCATTCCTGAACAGATGGCTGTGCAGAAACTCTTCTTGCACCAGGCTATCATCGACTCTGTCGAGGCCAATGAATCGGCCGTTAGCCATCAGGTGGACATGCGAATGAACTATTATATCAATCAGATCGGCTCGAAAGAGAAGATGGAGGAGTATTTCCGCAAAACCAGTACGGAAATCCGCGAGGAGATGATGACGGCTGTACGTAATCAGATGATTATACAGCAGATGCAATCCAAGCTGACATCGGACATCAAACCCACGCCTGCTGATATTCGCCGATACTATAACTCGCTGCCGTTGGATTCTATCCCCATGATGCCTGCGCAAGTAGAAGTGCAGATTCTTAGCTTCGAACCGCCTGTGCCCGTGGAAGAGACAGAGCGTATCAAACAAAGGCTGCGCGAATTTACAGAGCGTGTGCAGAACGGTTCAACCGACTTCAGCATGCTCGCTCGCTTGTATTCCGAAGACACGGAGAGTGCAAAAAGAGGTGGAGAATTAGGCTTTGTAGGCAAAGGACAATTGGTTACGGAATTTGCCGATGTGGCCTTTAACCTTAACGATCCGAAGCGTGTATCGCGTATCGTCAAAACGGAATATGGCTATCATATCATCCAGCTCATCGAGAAAAAAGGCGAGCGCATCAACTGCCGCCATATTCTTCTTAGGCCGCGTATAAGTGCCACAGATAAGATCAAAGCGCTTGAACGCCTGGATAGCATTCGTAATCAGATCCTTAAAGACAGTTTGCAGTTTGAACAAGCCGTTATACGCTTCTCGGAGGATAAAAATACCGTCATGAATGCCGGTTTGATGATTAATCCCAATACGGGAAGCAGCCGATTTGAATATCAGGATTTAGCGCCTGAGATTGCCAAGCAGATTTATAATCTGAATGAGGGAGATATCTCACAGCCATTCGTGATGATGGACCAGACCAAAAACCGCGAAGTATGTGCTATCGTGCGTGTGGCAAAGAAGACGGACATCCATCGTGCCAATCTCTCTGATGATTTCCAGACCATCAAAGCGATGTTGGAGAACAAAATGAGTGCTGAATTTATTCACGACTGGATTCTGAAGAAGCAGAAATCGACTTTCGTACAAATCTCGCCGGAGTGGCAGGGATGTGATTTCGAGTATCCGGGATGGATTCACTAAACAACCAAAAATGAAAAGGGAAAGGAATAAAATATCACATCAAAAATGGATAGGACTTTTCGTCCTTTCATTTTTCTTTATTCCTTTGTCCTTCTCTCAGACGATGGTCTATCTCGAGCGTTCGAACACGCTTAGTTTTGACCAGGAACGCATAGCGGATGCACAGATTCTTGTCGGAAATGTCATCTTTCGCCATGAAGGAGCTTTCATGTATTGCGATTCTGCCTATTTCTACGAGAAGACCAATTCGCTGGATGCTTTCGGGCATGTGCGGTTTGTTCAAGGCGACACGTTGCATGGATATGGAGACAAGCTCTTTTATGACGGAAACACCAAGCTGGCACGAATGCGCAAGCATGTCAAATTAGTCCATGGACGGGCGGACGAAAATCCGACCATTCTCACAACGGATAGTCTGAATTACGACCGAGCAGCAGGAGTGGCATATTATTTCAACAACGGCAAAGTACGCGATTCGCTCAATACGCTTGTCTCTGTGCGTGGCAACTACACGCCGCATACCAAACAAGCCGTCTTCAGCAAAAAAGTGCAGCTGACCAATCCTAAGTTCGTTCTTACCAGCGATACGTTGTTATACAACGCCGAAACCAAAGTGGCGGATATCATCAGTCCGACGGAAATCATCTATGAAGAAGAAACGGACATTCATACTTCGCGTGGATGGTACAATACAGAAAATGAGCGTTCTATGCTACTTGACCGCTCGACTGTCCATCATCAGGACGGACGGTTGATGACGGGAGATACCATTTTCTATGACAAGCAAATCGGTTTCGGAGAAGTGTTAGGAGACATGCTGATGAGCGATACGGCACAGCAAATAACGCTTACAGGCCAATACGGCCAAATGTGGGAGGAAAACAGCCGTGGCTTTGCCACGGATAGCGCGTTGATGACTGACTGGTCCGATTCTGCACATATCACCTATGTCCATGCCGACACGCTTTTTACGGAAGAATTGCATTACACAGATAGTGCCCTTTTGGATAGCACATATCGTCGCGTGCGGGCATATTTCGGAGTGCGCGTCTTCCGGAATGACATGCAGATGACATGCGATTCGATGGTTTATCTCGGTTCGGATTCCACCATTCATCTGTACCGAAAACCCATCTGCTGGTCCGAAAACCAACAGATCTCCGCGGATAGCATGACGGTTTACATCATCAATGGAACGGTGGATCATACCATTGGAACAGGCAACGCGCTTTGCGTCATGTCGGATACGCTGGACTTTTTCAACCAGATGAGCGGAAAGGAAGTCATATCCACGCTGAAGGATGGAGAAGTCAAAAACATCGATATGGACGGAAATGCGCTTACCATCTATTATGCCAAAGAGAGCGATGGCTCGTTTGTCGGAATGAATACAACCGAAAGCAGCCATATCTGCATGTATGTAGAGCAGCAAAAAATACACCATATATTGTTTACCAAAGAAACGACCGGAGTGCTTTATCCGATGGATCAGATTCCGAGCGGTGGAGATCGGTTGGCAACGTTCTTCTGGGCAGAAAAGATTCGTCCGACTGACCCGCAAGACGTGTTTAGAAAAATTGCCGATTTTTAAGATTTTGACCATACATGGTGTGATCGGTATCTTATCGGTATCATGTCGGTATTAAGTCGAGGTTATTACCTATGCAATACCTATGCAAAAAAGTATACGATTATTAAGATTTTGTAGAAATATGAGGAAATCCATTTTAACACTTTTGACACTTTTGTTGGCACTCAACATATATGCCGTTGACATTCCAAAACAAGGTTTTGGTCTCCAGATCGGTTTCGCACAGCCTATCTTGCGCCAAAATGATGCCAGCATGCGATATTCCAAAGACTCGTTAGTCAATATCACGCGTCTCAACGGCTTTAAGATCGGTCTTACTTACGATGCCAGTTATATTGCAGGATTCGGTAGTTCGATAGGAATCAACTATACTTTTGCAGGCAATTCCACCAAATGGGAGCAGAAAAATATCTCTTTCTCCGAACGCACACAAACGATTTATAACGAACTGGAAGTGTTTGTTGATTGGCAGTATAAGTTTGAAGTAGCCAAAGAAACGTATCTGATTGCTTATACCGGCCCAAGCATCCAATGCGGTTTGTCTTTCAACAGAACATCCTACATGCGCAACGAAGTGACAGATGATATTTCCGTCACCAAAACGCCACGCTATACAACGGAAACCGCTGACGAAGCGCTAAAGCGCATCAATGTCACTTGGGGAATTGGAGCAGGTTTCCAATACCAGCGTTATTTCCTTCGCGGTGGATATGAATTCGGCTTAATCAATCCGTACAAAAACCAGAAATTCGAAGGATTGGACCGTTATACACGCGGACGGCTTGACCAATGGACCATTAAAATAGGTATGTACCTTTGGTACAATGACTAAATCATACATCGTAAATTCGTAAATCGTACATTCCCTTGATTCCACGCGAAACCATAGATCGAATCTTCGCTGCCGCCAAAATCGAAGAAGTGGTTGCAGATTACGTTACGCTAAAAAAACGTGGCGCTAATCTCATCGGGCTTTGCCCGTTCCACAACGAAAAGACCGGCTCATTTACCGTCAGCCCGTCAAAAGGAATTTACAAATGTTTCGGCTGCGGAGCTTCAGGACATGCGCTCAAATTTATCATGGAGATTGAGCAATGTTCGTTCGTCGATGCCGTTAAGCAACTTGGCAAAAAATATCATATCGAAGTCGAAGAACGCGAAATGACGGCTGAAGAGCAGCAACGCCAAGATAACCGCGAATCGATGTTTATTGTCAACGATTTTGCCAATAAGTGGTTCCAGGAACAGCTATGGGAAACGCAAGAAGGGCAAGTCATCGGACTCAGTTATTTCCGCGAAAGAGGACTGCGAGACGATATAATCAAGAAATACCAGCTCGGTTATTCGCCCGAGAAAGGCAATCCGCTGGCTAAAGCGCTCAAAGACAAAGGATTCAAGGACGAATTTATTACTAATGATGTAGATACCAAAATAGGCGTCGGAGTGGTTGGTAAATCCGAAGACGGACGACTCTATGACCGTTTCAGAGACCGTGTCATCTTCCCTATTTTTACCGTTAGCGGCAAACCCGTCGCTTTTGCAGGACGTATACTCAAAAAGAAAGATAATGTCGGCAAATATGTCAATTCGCCTGACTCGATTATCTATTCCAAAACCAACGAGTTGTACGGTCTTTTCCAAGCCAAGCAATCGATTGCACGAACCGATATGTGCTATCTCGTTGAAGGGCAAATGGATGTCATTTCCATGCATCAGTCAGGCATAGAAAATGTTGTAGCAAGCGGTGGAACGGCACTTACCAAACCGCAGATTCGGCTCATTCAACGCTTCACATCCAATATCACAGTTCTTTACGATGGCGATGCGGCAGGTATTCATGCCGCGCTACGAGGAATCGATATGTTCCTGGAAGAAGGATTTAACGTCAAAGTAGTTCTTTTGCCGGACGGCGAAGATCCAGATAGCTACGCACAAAATCACGATTCCACGGAATTTATCCAATATATCAAGGACAACCAAACGGATTTCATCCGTTTCAAATCCGCGCTTCTCAGCAAAGAAGCCGGAGAAGATCCCTTCAAACGTGCCACGCTCATCAAAGATATCACTTCTTCGATTGCCGTCATTCCCGATATGATTACGCGCCAGGTTTATATCAAAGACTGCGCGGAAAGACTGCATATGTCCGAGAAAGTGCTGACGAACGAAGTGATTGCTATTCGCAAGAAACGCGCCGAGGAAAGAGCAAAAGCCAAAGAGAAAGAGCAAGAACAGGAAACGGCTTCTGAGCCAAAGCAAGCAGAACAGAATAATACGGCAAATCCTGTAACTACTCCGGTTAAACCGGCTACGCCGATTGACCAGAATTACTATAATTTGATGCAACTTGTCGTTAAATATGGCGAGCAACCGATTATAGTGGATGATGATCCTTATAAGATCGGTGAGATCATCATTTATACGTTGGAAGGCGATCATATTCAACCGCCGCAGCCTATTTATCAAACGATTATTGATGAGTTCAAGGCACATTACAAAGAGCCGGATTTCAAAGCGGAATCGTTCTTCAAATTCCATCCGAATCCGGAAATCAGCGCCCTTGCAATCGATATGATTGCGGCTAAATATCGCTATGAAGAGACGGATGAACAAATGCAAATAGGCGAACTTGTCACGCGATTGCTATACGAAATCAAATTGACGGTCATCAATAATCAAATTGATGATTTAGAGCGGAAACTCAAAGATGCACAAGCCATCGGAGATACGAACGTGCAACTCCAGCTCTTGTCCTATCAACCCGCTCTTATCAAGCAACGCAACGAAATCTGTAAGTTATTAGGCAACAGAGTTATCAACGTCTGAAAACTGAAAACTGAAAACTGAATCCTGAAAACAAAATGCTTTTTCAAAGCATCATATATGGTCCCATTCATAGCCGGCGCTTAGGCACAAGCCTTGGCGTTGAGTTAATGCCGCTAGAGCATAAGTTATGCACGTTTGACTGCGTTTATTGTGAGTGCGGTTGGAATGAACCGGTCAAACATCCTATTCTTCCGACAAGAGAAGAAGTCCGCGAAGCTTTAGAAGCCAAATTAAGGGATTTAAGCACGCTTCCTTTGGATGTTATCACGTTTAGCGGCAATGGAGAGCCAACACTTCATCCGGATTTCCTTGGCATCATAGAAGATACGATTGCTTTGCGCGACAAATATTGCCCGATGGCGAAAGTGTCCGTTCTCTCCAATTCTACGCAACTCGGCCGACCGGATGTGCTGCAAGCCTTAAGGCTTTGCGACAACCGGATACTCAAACTTGATGCAGCTACAGATGACATGATGCGTCGCATAGACCAGCCTGTTAACGAAAAACTGAATGTAGCAACCATCATCGATTGGCTGAAACAGTTTAATGGCGATTTTACTTTGCAGACATGCTTCCTAAAAGGGATGCACAACGGTCTAATCCTAGACAATACAACATCCAAAGAACTATCCGCATGGTATAAGGCAGTGGACATTTTATGTCCGAAGCAAATCATGATTTATGTCATCGACCGCAAGACTCCTGAAGAACATCTGGAGAAGATTTCTCGCGAACAGATGGACTCCATCGCTGCGCCACTCATAGCCAAAGGCTATGATGTAATCATTAGTGCATGAAATATCTTGTTGCTCCATTGAATTGGGGACTGGGACACGCCAGCCGTTGCGTTCCGTTAGTCCGGCGTTTCCTTGATGAAGGACACGAAGTAATTCTAGGCGGCGACGGAGAAAGTCTCACGCTCCTGCGAAAGCATTTTCCGAAACTTCGATATGTTTATCTTGCCCCGTTAAATCTGCGTTACAGCAAGGGCAAACGGCAAGTTTTCGCGATGCTTTGTGCTTTGCCGCAACTTATCTCTTGGGCTTTCAAAGATCATGTGCTTCTCAAAGCCGTTCTACGCGAAGAACATTTCGATAAAGTCATTTCCGACAATCGGTTTGGATTATATTGCAAAGATGTCAATTGCGTCTATATGACGCATCAGTTGCATATAAAACTACCGAAAGGCTGGCGTTGGGCAGAACCGCTTGCAGAGCGATTGCACGCATGTATTTATCGCCATTTTGATGAAGTATGGGTGCCGGATTATGAAGATTTCGCGCATTCCCTTGCAGGAGAACTCAGTCATATCAAACATCCTGCCGCATACATCCGTTACATCGGTCCTTTAAGCCGCTTTGACAATCAAGAGTCTATCTCCGATGGCCAATTTGACATCGTTGCTGTCTTAAGCGGTCTGGAACCGCATCGCACCTTATTGGAACAAGAGATTGTGACGCGTTTTGCCGGAAAGAAAGAAACGGTATTAATCGTAGAAGGCTTATTGAATAAGCCTAACACCCGCATCAAGCGTGGGAATATAACGATTGTCCCATATCTTAATGATGATGAATTGACTGCTGCACTTTTAGGCGCGAAACATATCATTGCCCGTTCCGGCTATTCCACCATCATGGATCTGCATGCTTTGGGATTTGTAAAGTCGAAAATCGAAAATCGAAAATCGAAAATCGAATTAATTCCCACTCCCGGTCAGCCGGAACAAGAGTATCTGGCAAAAACTATTCGTAATTTTGCAACGCTAGAGAAATAAAAACCAATAATATTATGAAAAAGCTATTTTTACTATTTACTGCGACTGTGATGGCTATGAGTGTGATGGCATTGGAACCAACCGCTATTATGAAAGGCGATTTGAAGGCCTATGACTATTACTATGTGGACCATACAAGTGGTGTTAGTGAGAACTCTGTCGTTCCTTCTGATGTGATACGAGGTTATTTGATGAAGAATGGATTCAATGTGGTGGCTTCTGTTAATCCCGAATATGCAGATAGAACATTGATTGTAACCTATGGTTACACGGGTCAAGGTGCTATGGCTGGAGAGGATGATGCGATAGGAGTGATTGTGCAAATGAGAAACGCCAAAACGCAAGAACTGGTGGCATCTTATGAGGCGCATGGAGATAAAGATTTTGAGGACTGGGATGTAAAGAAAGCGCTAACTCGGGTGATGCGGACTTTCGGTTATAGCCTAGACCCTAAGGTTGTGGTGGAGATTTATAACCAAAAGTGTCTCTACAACTCGTTTGAGATTGTTAACCGCACTACTTTTTTGCTTAATCATGTGACTTTGAAAATTCAGTATTTCTTGGATGGGGAACTTGTCCATGAGCAAATCTCGACAATAGATGAGAAATTGCCTTCCGGCACATGGATACGAAAGGATATTACACGTGACAAACCGGTTCGCAAAAGAAAATATAAGGCACAAGCCGAAGTTATAAGTTTTCAATAAAAAGAAAAATAGCAATTAGGGGATTAGAGATTAGCGTCTGGTTTGGCAGGCGCTTTTCCGTGCCTTTTGCCATTTACTTGACACCGAGAATAACGCACTTATCGCGCACTAATAGCGCACTTATCACGCACTAATCACGCACTAATTTTTGCATGTAATTTCGTTAGTATTATATACATAGTATATAATACCGGATAGTTAGTACAAAAATGGCAAAAAGATATAAAAGTTGTAGTAAAAATTTAATCAAAATGTAGTACCTTCGGACGCCGCCTTGGCTATGCCAATTCCCCCGAATTTACGTTCGCACTTTCGTGCAAACTACAATATTTTATCCCTAAATTCCAAATTATGCAAGCATATTTGAAAATTTATGTCTAAAATCTTGCAAATTTGAAAAATTTGTAGTAATTTTGCACCCTATTTTAATGAAAAGCGAATGAAAAGAGTCGTAATAACAGGAATGGGTATATGGTCATGCCTTGGGACATCGCTGGAGGAAGTGCGTGAATCGCTGTATACAGGCAAGTCGGGCATCATCCTTGACCCAATCCGTAAAGAGATGGGATTTCGTTCCGGTTTAACCGCAAAAGTAGAGATGCCGGATTTGAAGAAAGAGCTGAACCGTTCGCAACGCGCGTATATGCCCGAACAAGCGAAATATGCGTACTGCGCCACGGTAGAAGCTTTGCGGAATGCCCATATAGATCAGGATTATCTGGATACGCATGCCGTAGGTTTGCTGTATGGCAATGACTCGAGTGCAGAGCCGACCGTTCGCGCAGTGGACACGATGCGCGAGAAACATGACACTATGCTTTGCGGTTCAGGAGCTATCTTCCAGTCGATGAACTCAACCGTAACGATGAACCTTGGCACTATCTTCCACTTGCGTGGAATCAACCTGACCATTAGTGGCGCATGCGCCAGCGGTGCTCATGCCATCGGTTTAGGAGCCTTGCTGATTCAAAACGGCCTGCAAGATATCGTAGTCTGCGGCGGAGCACAAGAAGTCAATCCGTTCTCCGTAGGTTCGTTTGATGGTATTTCGGCTTTCTCTGTCCGTGAGGATGAGCCGGAAAAAGCCTCACGTCCTTTTGACCGCGACCGAGATGGTTTGGTGCCTGGCGGAGGTGCAGCAACAGTCATCATCGAGGAATATGAACATGCCATCAAACGTGGCGCGCCTATCTTAGCGGAAGTATTAGGATATGGTTTTTCCTCCAACGGAGAACATATCTCCTCGCCGAACGTTGATGGTCCGAGCAATTCGCTTCGCATGGCCATCAAGCAAGCAGGAATTCGTCTTGACGAGATAGGTTATATCAACGCGCACGCCACTTCTACGCATGTAGGAGATGCCAACGAAGCAAAGGCTATTTACAACGTGATTGGAGACAGCCGCATTGCCGTAACGTCCACCAAATCCCAGACAGGCCATGAGATGTGGATGGCGGGTGCCAGCGAAATCATCTATTCGATGCTGATGATGCAGAACGATTTTATCGCCGCAAACATCAATTTCGAAAATCCGGATGAAGACAGCGAGAAACTGTATATCCCTGCGCAACGAATTGAGAAGCATTTCGATACGTTCGTCAGCAACAGTTTCGGTTTCGGAGGAACGAATGCGACATTAGTGGTAAGGCGATTGGCGAATTAGGGATTAGTGTTTAGCGATTAGCGAATTAGTGAGTTAGTGAGTTAGTGGTTTTTAAGAAAGAAGAGATATATCATTTGATCCCGCAACGTCCGCCAATAGTAATGGTGGATGTCGTTTGGTCTGCCACAGAAGATGGCGCAGAAACAGGTCTGACGGTAAGTACGGATAATATGTTTGTGCGTGACGGTCTTTTTCGCGAACCCGGGATTATAGAACATATCGCTCAATCCGCGGCTGCTTTTGCCGGCTATGGCACATACGTACGAGGCGAAAAACCGAGATTGGGATATATCGGCGAAATAAAATCCTGCACATTTCACACGTTGCCACCTGTCAGTAGCGAATTACGGACAACCATTCAGCTGATCGCGGAAGTGAAAGGCATCAGTTTGGTTAGCGCACAAACAACGATGGCCGATATGCCGGTTGCTGAGTGCCAGATGAAGATATTTATAAAAGAGTGAAAGCGTATTATTCGATAGCAAACAGCAACATCGACGGTCTTACCGGAATATTCGATGTACGCATGAACCCGGACTGCGAAGTATATGAAGGGCATTTCCCTGATTTTAAGGTGTCTCCGGGCGTTTGCAATATTCGAATGATGCTTGAGTGTGCAGAACGCGTTGCCCAACATACATTGCGCATCCAGACAATCAGCCGATGCCGCTTTACAACGCTGATTTCTCCGTTAACTCATCCGGAACTGGAGATACACATCGAACTGCAACCTAAAGAAAATCAGGCATATACGTTAAATGCAACCATTGGCAAGGAGGCAGAGATTTATCAATTATTAAAAGCGAACGTGGTTTTGGATGAATAAACGTGTGGTGGTCATAGGAGCAGGTTTAGGCGGACTGCAATGCGCTTATATCTTGGCGAAAAACGGTATCGAAGTGACGGTATTGGAACAAGCGCCGGCCATTGGAGGCTGTTTGCAATCCTTCCGCCGCGGAGATATACTCTTTGACACGGGATTTCATTATGTCGGAGGCCTGAGAGAAGGAGAATCGTTATATCCGCTTTTCCGCTATTTCAACTTACTGGACCTGCCGTGGCAAGCGTTAGACGAAGAATGCTTTGATGAGGTAAATATCGGAACGCAACGGTTTAAGTTCGCTGTGGGACATGAGCGATTTGCAGAAACACTGACTGAGGCTTTTCCAAAGGAAAAAGAAGGAATCCAGCGTTTTACGAATTGTCTGAAAGAGGTTGGAGATCACATCATGGATGTGTTTGAACCGCGTGAAGCAACGGATTTTTACAGCAATTCCCTCTTTGCCCGTTCGGCTTATCAGTTTCTTACAGACACGATACATGACCCGTTGCTACGCAACGTACTATGCGGAACGTCTCTAAAACTGGAATTGGCTAAAGATAGTTTGCCGTTGTACGTCTATGCCCAGATAAACAACTCGTTCATTCAGAGTGCCTGGCGTATCCATGGCGGTGGACAACAGATTGCTGATCATTTGGCTGCGGACATTGCGCGCTATGGGGGCACTATTCGTACGCGCGCGGATGTGACACGCATAGAAGAACAAAACGGTTGCGCAAAAGGAGTGTGGATCAATGGCGAGGAGTTTATCGAAGCTACCGATATCATCTGTGACATTCATCCGAAAGAAGTGTTGCAATTGATGGCTGACAGTCAGAGCTTAAGAAATATCTATCGCAAAAGAATAGGTTCACTGGAGGAGACATACGGCATGTTCACAGCAAACATCCGTTTAAAACCCGACATGATACCGTATTTGAACCGTAATATATTCGTGCATCGTCCGAATGTTGATATGTGGGATATAGACACGTCTGTTGCTAACAGTGCCATGGTTAGTTTCTATCCGGGTCAACCCGCACTCGATCTGCTTACACCGATGCGTTGGAGCGATGTGGCTCAATGGACAGAACAACGGGGCGATGACTACGAAGCATTTAAAGAACGCAAAACAGAAGAGTGCATACAACTGGTGGAAACGCGATTGCCGGAACTACGCGATGCCATAGACAAAGTATATACTTCCACTCCGCTATCGTACCAGCATTACACGCGCACCTTTAACGGTTCGGCATATGGTATCCGCAAGGACTGGAAATCTCCTATTACGACTGTTTTGGCGCCAAAGACGCCTATTGAGAATGTGTTGCTAACCGGACAAAACCTCAATCTCCACGGAGTATTAGGCGTGTCGATGACCTCTGTCATTACTTCGGCACAACTTTTAGGAATGGATAAAATCGTAAAAGAATTAAAAAAATAGAATATGAATTTTGCTTTAGTAACAGGCGGCAGCCGCGGAATAGGCCGAGCAGTGGCACTCCGATTGGCTCGCATGGGATACAAGATTATTATCAATTATCAGTCCAATAACGCCGCAGCAGAAGAGACCTTAGCGCTGATTCGCGAAGCTGGTAGTGATGGCGAATTACTGAAATTCGATGTCAGCAATCGCGAAGAAACCGTAGCCGCTTTGGAAAAATGGCAGGCAGAGCATCCGGAAGAATATATTGAAGTGCTGGTCAATAATGCCGGCATTCGACGCGACAACTTGCTTATCTGGATGGAACCGGAAGAGTTTGAGCGTGTATTGAATACCAATCTTTTTTCCTTCTACAATGTCACGCGTCCGCTACTGCAATCCATGATTCGCCATAAATACGGCCGCATC
The DNA here is from genome assembly GCA_017557345.1 of Paludibacteraceae bacterium. Lineage (GTDB taxonomy): Bacteria > Bacteroidota > Bacteroidia > Bacteroidales > Paludibacteraceae > Colicola. The sequence goes on from JAFYZR010000003.1 coordinate 20,927, forward strand.
ATTAATATGGCATCTCTATCCGGTGTTAAAGGCCTTCCGGGACAATGCAATTACTCGGCAGCAAAAGGCGGTTTGATTGCAGCCACTAAAGCATTGGCACAAGAAGTAGGTAAAAAGAACATTACCGTTAATGCAGTAGCTCCGGGTTTTGTAAAGACCGATATGGTAGAAGGATTAGACGAAGCCGAACTGAAAAAACAAATCCCGCTTAACCGCTTTGCCGAAGCAGACGAAGTGGCTGCTGTTGTAGCTTTCATCGCTTCGAAAGATGCAAGTTATATCACCGGAGAATGCATCGGAATTAATGGTGGATTATACACCTAATTGGAATAAGAAACATGGCTAACAAAAGAAAAATAATTAACGACCCCGTATTTGGCTTTCTGTCCATACCGAACGAATTGGTTTACGATGTTTTGCAACATCCGTATGTTCAACGATTGAACCGTATTCGTCAATTAGGTCTGTCGTATCTGGTTTATCCGGGAGCTATGCATAGCCGTTTCGGCCATTCGCTTGGAGCGATGCATCTGATGCAAGAAGCCATCCAATCGTTGCGTTTGAAAGGCGTAGATATAACCGATGCAGAAGAAACAGCGGCAATGATTGCCATTCTGCTGCATGATATCGGTCATGGCCCGTTCTCGCATGTTCTCGAGCATACGCTTGTGGAGGGCGTGACACACGAGGATATCTCTCTGCTAATGATGGAGAGAATTAATCTTGACTTAAACGGCCAACTCGATACCGCAATTGCTATCTTTAAAAATGAATATCCGAAGCACTTCTTGCATCAGTTGATTAGCAGTCAATTGGATGTTGACCGAATGGATTATCTCTGTCGCGACAGCTTCTTTACCGGGGTTCAAGAAGGCCGTGTGGCAAGTGAACGCTTGCTTAAGATGTTAGATGTTCATGATGACAAACTGGTTGTACAAGTCAAAGGCATCTACTCGGTAGAGAAATTTCTTGTAGCGCGTCGTCTCATGTATTGGCAAGTCTATTTGCATAAGACATCTGTTGCGGCCGAACAACATCTTATCAAACTGTTAAGTAGGGCAAAAGAACTGGCCCGCGGAGGAAAAGAACTATTCTGCTCTCCCGCTTTACGGTATTTCCTTTACCAACCCGTGACATTTGATCTATTCAGTCCGACAAGTGAAGCACTGGAGCAATATGCTCTTTTGGATGACAATGATGTGCTATCCGCTATAAAATCATGGATTAGCAGCGATGACAAAGTGCTGAGTGCCCTTAGCGAGAGTTTTATCAACCGCCGTCTCTTCCGTGGAGAATTATTGGATGCTCCACTTACAGAAGAACAGAAAAAGGCTCTTAATAAGCAGTATGCTGCAAAATTAGGTATAAGCGAAAGCGATGCTTCCTATCTATGGAGTGAACATGTCTCTACGAGTAATACCTACTCCGAAAAAGCAGACTCTATCGATATTATCTACTCGGATGGAACTGTACGTGATATAGCAGAAGCCAGTGAGATTCTCGATTTGGAAGCGCTCACAAGAAAACCAAAGAAATTATACTTATTCAAATATCGCATCAATGGAATTTAATGCACAACAGATAGCCGCCTTATTGGGGGGAAAAGTAATAGGCAACCACAATGCTTTGGTTTCCGATGTAGCACCGATAGAGAAAGCCGATGCACATCATTTGGCGTTTATCACCGATGAGAAATATCTGCCTTTCTTGTCTTCCACCAAAGCCGGAGTCGTATTGGTAAGTAAAGGATTAGTAACCGACGGGATTAGCGGATTAGGAGAAAACCAAGCTGCAATCCTTGTAGACAATGCTCGTGGCGCTATGGGACAATTATTGCAATTAGTATCCAAAGCTATGAACCCGAGCAAAAAGGGCATTGAACAACCATGCTTTATAAGTGAAGGCGTTGCTATTCCGGAAGATGCCTATGTAGGAGCCTTTGCTTACATCGGCAAGAATGTCCGTCTTGGAAAAGGAGTGCAGATTTATCCGAACACCTATATCGGAGACAACGTTACCATCGGAGACAACACTATTCTCTATGCAGGAGTAAAAATTTATGCTCATTGCATTATTGGCGCTAATTGTATTCTCCATGCAGGAGCAATTATCGGAGCGGATGGATTTGGTTTTGAACCAGATGCACAAGGTGTGAACCAGAAAATCCCACAGATAGGAAATGTCATTATTGAAGATGATGTAGAAATCGGCGCTAACACAACTGTTGACAGAGCGATGATGGGCAGCACAATTATCCACAAGAATGTTAAGATTGACAATCTCGTGCAAGTAGCACATAACGTAGAAATAGGCGAGAGTACCATTCTTTGTGCGCAAGTTGGCATAGCGGGCAGTTCAAAAATAGGCAAACATTGTATCTTAGCCGGCCAAGTTGGCGTTGCAGGTCATATTGAAATAGTTGACAATTGTATCATCGGTGCCCAAACAGGCGTTTCCGGCTCTATCCGCAAAGCCGGGACATACATGGGTTCTCCGGCTATCGATGCATCTATCTGGCGTCGCGCTATTGTAAGATTTAAACAATCGGGAAAACAATGAAACAACATACAATAAAAGAGTCTTTTACGCTTAGTTCTGTAGGGTTGCACACCGGTCTTCATGTAACGGCCGTTTTTAATCCGGCTCCGGAAAACACAGGTGTTTGCTTACGACGCGTAGATTTGCCTAATCAGCCTTGCTATCAGGCTTTGGCAGACTATGTTTCCGGAACAGAGCGAGGTACAGTCCTTGAAAGAGGAAAATGGAAAATATCTACCGTAGAACATGCACTTAGTGCTTTATACGCCTTGGGTGTGGATAACTGCATTATTGATGTTGATGCGCCAGAAATGCCTATTCTTGACGGTAGCGCAAAGCTCATTGTGCGTGAAATACAACGCGTTGGGTTAGTAGAACAAAATGCAGAACAGCAAGTTTATGTTGTTCGTGAACCTATCGAATATATCTCCGAGCATGGCCATATTATGCGTATTGAGCCATGCGATCACTATGAGGTGGATGTAACGATTGCGTTCCAATCTAATCTGCTTCGTGAACAACATGCCACACTTGAGAACTTAGCTGATTATCCGACAGATATAGCGGCAGCTCGTACTTTCTGCTTCGTGCGTGAGATTGAACCATTGTTGCGTGTCGGACTAATCAAAGGAGGAGACCTAAAGAACGCACTCGTCATTTATGAGACCGAATTGTCGCAATCCGGTATGGATTATTTTTGCGACAAAATGGGTCAACCACATCTGGATGCCACTAAATTAGGCTACCTCTCTCCTCTTAACTATCCAAACGAACCAGCTCGCCACAAATTGCTGGATGTCATCGGAGATCTTTCTCTCCTTGGATTGCGACTCCAAGGAAGGATTGTAGCCTATAAACCCGGACATACATTCAATACACAATGTGTCCGCAGATTAAGAAACCAAATACTTTCAGAATAATGATAAGCCCTTTAGCATTTGTAAGCCCTAAAGCCAAAATTGGCAAGAATGTAACGATTGATGCCTTTGCTTACATCGATGATAATGTTATCATCGGAGATAATTGTCATATCTTCCCTTCGGCTGTTATTGGTGCCGTTCCGCAAGATTTGAAGTACCAAGGAGAAGAAACATGGACCATTATCGGTGATAACTGTGTTCTCCGTGAATACGTTACGGTTCATCGCGGGACAGCCAGCAAAGGAAAAACAGTAGTCGGTAATAATAACCTCATTATGGCTTATTGCCATATCGCACATGACTGTATCTTGCATGACAACATCATCATGTCTAATTGTACGCAGTTAGCGGGTGAAGTAGAAGTGGATGATTATGCCATCATTGGCGGCGGTACGTTAGTGCATCAGTTTAGCCATATTGGCGGACATTCCATGATTCAAGGCGGATCAAAAGTCAACAAGGATGTTCCGCCTTATGTGGTAGTAGCACGCGAACCTATCGCTTTCTTCGGTATTAACTCTATCGGGCTTAATCGTCGTGGTTTTACGCCAGAACAGATACATACGATTCAAGAAGCCTATCGCATCCTATACAATAGCGGTTTGAATACCACACAGGCTCTTGAGAAAATTGAAGCAACGCTTCCACAAAGTATCGAGCGAGACGCTATATTGACGTTTATTCGTACGTCGTCCAGAGGTATCGTTCGTGCATAAGAAACATGGTTATAGACAAAACAGTTATAGACAAAATATATGGAACAAGACGAAAAAAGCCTCAATTTTATTGAGCAAATCGTAGAAAAAGACTTGGCAGAAGGAGTGAATGACGGACGTATTCAGACTCGTTTTCCGCCAGAGCCAAACGGCTATCTGCATATTGGCCACGTTAAAGCCATTTGCATGGATTTCGGTATTGCAGAGAAGTATAATGGTGTATGTAACCTGCGCTTTGATGATACCAATCCTGTAAAAGAAGATGTGGAATATGTAGATTCTATTGAGCGAGACATCGCATGGCTAGGTTTCAAATGGGGAAAGATTTTCTATGCATCCGATTATTTCCAGCAACTCTACGATCTTGCAATCCGTTTCATCAAAGAAGGCAAGGCTTATGTAGATGAGCAAACGGCAGAACAGATAGCCGAGCAAAAAGGAACACCAACAGAACCAGGTGTCGCTTCTCCATTCCGCGACAGACCGATAGAAGAAAATCTTCGCCTTTTCGAAGCGATGCAACGTGGTGAGATAGAAGAAGGCAAGATGGTACTTCGTGCGAAAATAGACATGGCTAATCCGAATATGCATTTCCGTGATCCAATTATGTACCGTATTATTACTTCGCATCCGCACCATCGTACCGGCCGCAAATGGAATGTATATCCAATGTATGATTTTGCACATGGACAATCGGATTATTTCGAAGGTGTAACGCATTCCATCTGTACATTGGAATTTGAAGTGCATCGTCCGCTTTATGACTATTTCATCGACCAGTTTACGGGTGAAAATTTTGCGGGATTGTCACCTTACGGACCGAATTATCGCCCGAAACAGCGTGAATTTAACCGCTTGAACATCACTTATACCGTTATGTCAAAGCGCAAGATGCTTCAATTGGTCAAAGAAGGATTAGTTGCAGGATGGGATGATCCTCGTATGCCGACCGTTTGTGGTTTGCGTCGCCGCGGTTATACGCCGCAGGCTATCCGTACTTTCATGGATAAGATCGGTTATACCAAAGTAGAAGGAATGATAGACCAAGGCTTGCTCGAGCATACCATTCGTGAGTCTCTTAAAGAAACCGCTCCGCGCGTTTGTGCTATTTTCGATCCAGTCAAACTCATTATCACAAATTATGAAGGCGAAGGCGAAACGCTTGTAGCAGAGAATATTGACGGTCACGAAGAACTCGGCACACGCGAAATGAAATTTGGCCGCGAACTTTGGATTGAGCGTGGAGATTTTCTTGAAGAAGCAGATAATAAATTCTATCGTCTCAGCCCGGGCGGCCGTGAAGTTCGACTGAAATCATCTTACATCATTCAAGCTACCGGCTGTGAGAAAGATGCGGAAGGAAATATCACCACGGTTTATGCTACGTATGATCCGAATTCCAAATCCGGCACAGAAGGCGGCAATCGCAAGACAAAAGCCACTATCAACTGGGTAGAATGCAATTCCGCTCTGGAAGCAGAAGTTCGTTTGTACGACCGACTCTTTGCCGTTGAGAATCCTTCGGCAGAAGAAGGCGATTTCCGCGACTTACTCAATCCAGAAAGCTTGGTTGTCAAGAATATCAAGATTGAAGGTTCTTTGCGTTCCGAGCTTCACGCTCCTATTTTGAAAGACGGTATTGCTCAGGAAAATCACTATCAGTTGCTCAAACAAGGTTTCTTCGTTGTAGATGAAGATACTACGGCAGACAAACTGGTATTGAACAGAACGTGCTCGTTAAAAGACAATTATCTCAAGTAATGCAAACGCGATTGCATAACGGCAAGGAGCAAATCTTCTGTGAATGGCGCAAACGTTGGGTGCGCCTTACGCCGGAAGAGTGGGTAAGACAACAGTTGCTGCATCGGTTGGTAAGCGACTTTGACTTTCCCGCTTCGCTCATTGCCGTGGAAATTGCCATTCAGGTCGGAGAAGTCAAAAAACGCTGTGATGCCGTTGTGTATGACAATTCGATGCAGCCCCTGGTTTTGATTGAGTGCAAAGCGGAGACAGTTCCGCTCACGCAAAAGACTCTGGATCAGGCAATTACGTACAATCGTAAACTTAATGTTCCTTATTTAATACTCCATAACGGTCCACAGACCATTTTTGTACATGGAAATCATTGTAACACTTCAGGACTCCCTCGATACACCGACCTTTTACGGTGTGAATAATCAAAACATCCAATGCCTCAAAAACCAGCA
>JAFYZR010000022.1 GCA_017557345.1 Paludibacteraceae bacterium
ATCAATTATACTATCTCCCGAAGCTATAGTACTCAAAGCAAATGTTATTCCGGGAATTCCAATAATGCTTGGATCTCTATGGGCTTGTATCAAAGCTAGTAACAGTTCGCTTTTTCGGATAAAAAGACGATATTCTTCAGCCTTATTATGATTCTGTTCCGAATATAGCCTGATGAATTCCCCTGTTATCCAACAATAAAAACTGTAATATCGCACTCGTTGTGTAACTCCATTCAGGCCTGGAATTAAAAGTGTAAAGAGATCCTCAGCAGCATTTCTAAGGCCGAGATGATTCAATCCGAAGCTTGGCGTTATGCTCTTCGAAAAGAATGGGGCTATATGATTATTTGACCTCATTTAATGTGATTCATTTATTGCCATTAAGAACTTGGGCCTTGCTGGTCACGGTCTTTAGGATTGTTTTCCTCTTCATCAACTCCCCCTTGAAGAAGTTTCGATCCATGTAAGCAAGCTGTTTGACAGCGCCCAAACGGTTGAAGTACTGGGCGATGTAGATGCATCGGCTATTGAAGTGGACCTTCGATATATCTGGATTCTCTACGAGGAATTCCAATATTCCAATCACTGCTTCCCGATGGCGGAAAATGGTGGATGGACCGAAGTAGTGGGTGCGGATATTGTCGTTCTGGAAGAGCATTTTAGTAAGTTCATATTTGTCTTCCCGTGATTCGTCCACCGAACAATATACTGACCACCAAAGACCTGCCAGAGAAGACCGGATTGTACCGTTTGCGCTTCGGAACCAATGCTCACGAATGTATTTAACATCTGCCGTCCCGTCGGTTACTGCAGGAAATCTCTTCTGCATATAACTGAACAAATCGACATGGGCAAGGTAGGCCCAAAGGTCGTTCTTTGATGCGGCCAGCGGAGTCAATTCTTTATATTCCTCATATAGTGCGATGGCCGATTTCAGTTCGTCTTTCTCGTCCATTCGTTCAAGCAGGTTTTCCGGCTGATGAACATTGGCCATATAGTGAACCTGGGATTCCTCGTAATCAAATGATTCCCCGGCATACTTTGCAGGATCAATATTGCTCCTGAGAGCCTCAACGTAGGCTTCCCTGAATACTTTCTGTAGTGCCATAGTTAATCCTCCACGGGTCTTTTCATTATGCTGAGATGGTCAAACATACGCTGGTACGGGTCTTCCAGTAGTGTCTGAGCCAGTTCGAAAACCCTTTCTGTATCTTCGAGGTCAAAGCCCTTCAGCGCAGGTTCGGTCTTCACCCTGTATTTGATGGATTCCGCCCATTGTTTCCCATCGTATTCCGAATTATTGATGCGCGTGAGAGCGAACACCAAAGCATTGAATACAATGGAAGAATGGATAATCTCTATGTAGTCACGATCCACCCTTATCTTCTCGTCATACAACTTGAACATTTTGGGCGGCAGCATGATGAGTATCTTGTCTCCTCTGAGGTCAAACCAGGTAGGGCGACTGTCATCACCTCCATTCGCAATCTGCATAAAGGAACCGGCGGCATAGAGTTTATCGTACTTGATGTCCAGATTGTATGAGGCGGAAGGGAATGCAACAAGAACGTCCCCAGGCTCCATATCAAAGTAGACGCCTTCGTAGTCTTGGTTGAACTGCGAATTGTGGTACTGTTCGATGGGCGTCTTGACAGTGACGAACATATCAAATTCGATTCGGCCGCTGACGTCCTTTCGGGGAATCTCTATCTCAAAGTCGGCCGATGACTGCTTATAGCATTTCCGATAGAAAGTCCTTGTGCAGTTGATTTCACAGACATATTCTGCTTTGCCCCTCCGGATGAACTGGGATATTTCCTTATTCTTCTGTTTGAGGTGAATCTTGAACTGCAGCGAGGTGGCTGTCATTGTCGGGCGCTCGATGGAGACGCAGTCTTTCTTGAGCAACGGCAGTACGTCATCGCTAATACCCAAAACCGGATAAGGGAGTGATATATCATTTATTTTCATACGCTTCCAGTTTTATGGCATGTTTCATATCGTCGGCAAGACGGATTTTGAGGGTGTTCTTGCCAGGGTGGAGTTGGAGGCCATAGACGGTGTTGTCGAAGACCGAACCGATGCTGGAATCTACCACACGGATGCGCTCATCGTCTTGCTCTCCACCGGTAAAGATTACAACCTGGCCATCCTCCACCTCGATTTCGGAATGGATAATGATGACGTGATAGACCTTGCCGTCTTCAACCTGGGCAAAAGAACGATAATTGACCTCGATAGGATAGGCATAGTTGCCAATCTTACCTCGTTCCTCGCTCTCTTCGTGAGGTTGACTGGGAAGTTTGGAAGTAGGCTCTCCTCCACCATGTCCCTTGCGGGGTTTCGTGGTGTGACCGCTGTACAGCTCACCAAGTTCGGCATTCTCGGCTGTTGAGCGGTAGTTAACCAGAACGTGACCAGTGGACGTCTTTTCTTCCGGAGCCGGTGCCGAGAAGGGCTTAGGGTCATTGATCTCCGTCGTGCTGGAAGTGCCTTCTTCCTGGACTTGCCCTGTGGGCGTTCCGGTGAAGGCCTGGGTGTCGAAATCCTCTATTTCCTCATAGGCGGTCGGGATGTATAGGAACTCATCAAGGCCAGCAATGTTCAAGAACTCGGCACCATTGGATGAGAATATGCGTATGAGCGCCTGGTCAACAAACTCTTGCTTTTCGTTCAGAGCATTTTTCCCCGCCGGCTTATAGAGTGGAGGACAGTTTTTCCAGTCCCACTCTGAATGGGAAGGATTCTCGGTGTGGCGCAGGATTTCGTTGCCTTTTTCATCGTCGCAGACGAACACTCCATAAAAGCCGTAGCCGGTGGAGTTGGTCTTATTGCAGACGAGCATCCGGGGAGAGCGCATATAGGAAATGCGGTCTGCAGCGTGTTTGTCTCGCTTGACGTAGAAGCGAACGTTTCCAAGACTCGGGAGATAGTCTTTTATAAGGATATGGGCCTTATCAGAATCTGCAAGTTTGACGGCTTCGTAGTACGGGCGGGGATTGGAATGGCCACGAATGTTGTCCTGCTCATCTGTGAAGGTCTTGTAAATCAATTCGTCAAGTGTTTTTCTATTGATCTCCAGAGGCTCTTCTGCCGTGAAAAGATTCCCTTCGTTGTTGAGTTTGATGCTTACGGTCAGTTTTCCTTCCAGAATTGAGAGCCAGAAATGTGTCAGGACGGCGGTAATAATTTCTTCATACCCTTCATTCTGGTCAACTCCGGCGATAAAAACGCTCGTGCCGGGTTCTTCCCGCTTAAACCGCTTAGGTATTCGCTCAATATCGGTAACAGGTTCACCGTCGTTGTTGTCATAATAACCAACGTGCGTCCGCTTCTTCCCTTCATATTTGTGGGTGCAGATTGAAGACACGCCCTCAAAGAAGTTCTTGCCTTCCGGTGTCTGTGTAGAGACCAGCACCGTGCTTATCTTGGACACATTATAATATGCCGCCTTTCCGAAGCCATAAGAACCGCCGGCGCTGTTCATTGCCTTGCTGGAGTTGCCAGCGCTGCGTACAAAGGAATAGAACGGACAGGAATGGTCCTCAGGGCGGTAATCCATTCCCGTGGTGTTACTGTCGCTCACCTCAAGGCAGAACATTCCGCCTATGGCATTTTCGTCAATGTAGCGAATCTTCGGCTCGAACTTATCCTTTGCAGGCTGGTTGTTCCAGAAGTTGATACACTCCTGGAAGTGCTCGCGAATTGAGAACAGCCCGGGGCAATTGGCTTCAGTAAGGCGTTTCCACCGGAATACCACGTGGACAGGCTTGCGTTTGTCCTGGACTGCGTCCAAGGAGTTCTGGATTGACTCCCTGACCAGCGATTCATAGGGCTCCTTTTTGAAGAGTTCGCTCATGGCTTCGTTTGGCCCCTGGTCTATACCACCAGAGGACGGAGCGAAGTGCCACTTGCACTCAAGTTCCGAGATAGCCATAGCCTATTATTTCTTAAAGGAAAAACCGCCTTTCCCCGTCTGCTTGTTGAGTTCGTTAGAATAAGCAGCCTTCGCATCACGCAGAGCCTTGCCAATCTCAGCGAACATCAACTCCACATCTTCGGAGTCGTATTCATAGTTATTCCGATTGGAACAGTTCTGAAGCAGGTTCAGATAGTTGATGATTTTGGTGACACGAGCGGATGCCACCTTTGTAAATCTCGCTCTTTTAGCTGATTCCGCCATTGGTGCATTGTTTGAGTATTCACGACAAAAATACTAATCAATTCTTATAGTTACAAATCTTTGTTATATATTTTTACGAATTTGCACTATATATGTCAAATATAGTATAAAAATCAATTAGTATTTGTATATGATCACGCATTTAGAGCATCTCTAAAAATAACTCATCAACTACAATTTAGCGCATGAAAAAGATAGTATGAGTACTTAGATTTTTTATACTCCTAGGAAGGGCTACTCGACAAAAGAGCCTCTCTTAGCACTCACGCCGTATGCGAATCTCAATGCAAGACATCTTGCATATTAATCCGGCAAATCGTATATTTGCTGTTGAAAATTCTCAGGTTTTCCGTCCTCGATCAAACGGAGCAACATAACGCGTTATGTGGACAAAGTACCCGACCCACCCAATGGTGCGGGCGCTTGGACCTGAGATCATCCGTTGCTCCAACCCCGTACCCTCATATCCGTTCTCCGCG
>JAFYZR010000023.1 GCA_017557345.1 Paludibacteraceae bacterium
AAGAACTCAGGTACAGAAAGACAAAATACATGAGTCCAGATGATGCACTGTTTGATCCGGATTATAATGAAAACAGCCGTTTCCGTGTATTGAATACTATGCGCAGTGTGGAGACGTCAGTTAAAGTATCTACTTCGGAATAAAGGAGGCTATAATGCCAAGAGACATTGTAAAAAAGGAAAAGAGGAAAATTGCCGGCGAATTAAGGCGATCACAAATCCTTACAACATTTGGCTGTGGCGCACTTGTAGATTTTCCGAGATTGTCGGGAATAATGGCGGGAATCGATAAGTGGACAATTCAACAGTTGCCTGAGTCGGCGAAAATTCGGGAAAGAAATCTTGAGATGTTGCTTGGAAAAGATTTCTTCTATCAGGTGTCATCTCCCGATAATGCTTTGAGTGAAACATTTATGCTTCCGGCTTATAGGTTTCCGGCATGGTATTACTGCCCTGAGTGCCACAGGTTGGATAAGTATAACAAAATCGCCAAGTCTATTTCTGGAAATAATAGTGATTACAATGCCAGCTTGGTGTGTAATGAATGTAGTGATTCAACAAAGCCGGTCAAATTGGTTCCTTCCAGATTTGTTGTCGCCTGCCTAAATGGTCATATTACTGAATTTCCTTATGTATGGTGGACACATCGTAGACATGGAATATGTGAGAAACCTCGTTTAAAACTTGAGTACAAAGGGTCAACAGGAGGCTTGGATAGTATTGTTCTGACTTGCGAAACTTGTAAAGCCTCTGCCACTATGGCCGGGTGCATGGATAAAGAAGCATTGGCAGGCATTAGATGTAGCAGAGAGATGCCATGGCTTGGGTTTGAGGATAAGCAATGGTATAAGGATCCAATTGAATGTCTTGCGACACCGAGAGTGCTTCAAAGAAGCGCTAACAATGTTTATTATTCTGTGAACAAAAGTGCACTTACGATTCCGCCTTGGAGCGAGCGTCTACAGGAATTATTGGCGTCAAAAGATACATTGTTTCAGGACATTTTTGATGAGGAAGATGAGGATGAAACTGTTCGGCGTCTAAAACGAGAATTCGGTAAGCATCCTGATTATTATGGAAATGACGAGAAGGCATTTATTGACGCCGCTTTTTTCAGGTATGGTAAGAGAGAGGAAGAAGTTGACGAAAAAAGCTTGAGAATGAACGAATACCGAGCATTCTGTGGCCAAGATGTGGATGACGAACAGTTTCGTACGGAATCTGTAGAAGTTCCAGAACTTGTGGCGGAATTTGTTGATCAGGTTAAGCTTGTAAAAAAACTCAGGGAAGTGATGGTTCTCCAAGGGTTTAGACGTATTCTTCCTGCAGAAATCACTGATGAAGAAGAACGGAGGGACTTAGGCTTATCGAACCAGATGTTTTCGCCGATATCACGGCAGCCGTTGAATTGGCTTCCTGCAATTGAATTGTTTGGCGAAGGGATTTTTATTAAACTTAACGAGAAAAAGGTTTTAGAATGGGAACGAGCTAATTGCACCAGATATATTGATATGGGTAAGCGACATGAACGTGCCAATTGGATAGGTAATGAAATGTTTGACGCAAGCAAACCACGCTTTGTTCTGTTACATACCCTCTCACATTTATTGATTAAACAACTGACTGCCCAATGTGGATATGCTACTGCGTCCATCAAAGAAAAAATCTACTCTTCAATTGTGGGAGAAGGGGTAGAAATGTGTGGAATACTGATATATACATCAGCCACAGATACAGATGGTAGTTTGGGAGGACTGGTGCGAGAAGGTTATACGGATCGATTGTCTACAACATTTGAAAATATGTTACAGGAGAGTACTTGGTGTTCCAATGACCCGCTTTGTATCGAATCTACTAGTCAAGGATACATGGGGCTGAATTATTCTGCCTGTCACGCATGCTCCTTGTTGCCTGAAACAAGTTGTGAGGCGATGAACTGTCTTCTGGATCGTGCGGCTGTGGTTGGCACGCCGGATAATAAGAATATTGCATTCTTTAAAAGGATTGTCTGATGAGGTATTTATATTATGGCTAGAATGATTCCAGATTATATAAGTCGAGAAGACCCTAAAAGAGAAGGTGAGCGGATGGTCTTTGAATGGCTTTCGAACGAAAGCATAAAGGGCACGGCTTTCTACTCAGTCTTGCAAAAGAATCATGTGCACAAGCTCATTGGCGAAGTGGATTTTCTGCTTGTATGCGACAGAGGATGTCTATGCATAGAGGTTAAAGGAGGCAAAGACATTTTTAGGCGTGATGGTAAGTGGTATTCTGTGAGCCATAGAGATGTCGAAAACGAAATACACAATCCCTTTGTTCAGGCAAAAGATTGTAGTTATGCGTTGAAAAAGCACTTAGCAACGGTCTATGGTAAGAAATCAAAGCAAGCAGACTATCTAATTGGGTACGCGGTTGTTTTCCCGCAGTGTCGATTTACCGGATCGGGAAATGACTTGGTGACGGAGGTTATGTTTGACGCGAGATATGATTTGGATGATTTCCCCAGATTCATTTCAGATACCTTTGATTATTGGGATAAGCTGGAAGTGGAAAAGCATAACGTGCATCCAGAAAGGTTGACCATCGTTGATCAGAAACAGTTGCGGGATCTTTTATGTGGAGACTTTCGTGTTGTTCCTTCCATGCATCTGGAACTGCAACACGTGAATCAGCGGATGATTGAACTTACCGAAGAGCAGTATGCTTTATTGGAAATAATCGATGAGAATCCTAAAATTGTAATTCAAGGTAGCGCTGGTACGGGGAAGACGCTTTTGGCACTTCAATTGGTAAGAAATAGTGCGGCAAAAGAAAAAAAGGTATTGTATCTTTGCTTCAATTCGAATATGTCAGAGTATGCAATGATGTCCTTGGATGCCTCTGATAAAGTGAAGGTTTCTACATTTCACTCGCTCATAATGAACGCACTAAATGATAAATCGTTGTTCGATGTCTCTGTCAAAGAGCTATGCCGTACGTTTATGAGAATGAAGGCTGAAAGGGAATTTGAAAAATATGATGTTATTGTGGTGGACGAGGGACAAGACTTATTTCTCGCAGAGGTTTTCGATGTATTAGATGTATTGTTGAAGAATGGTCTGGAAAACGGTGAATGGGCGATGTTTCTTGACCCTAATCAAAACATTTTCAATCCCACAGAGGAATACGAGCAGACGAAAGACTATCTGAAAGAATTGTGCCATCCGGTGTTTTATCCGTTAACTATTAACTGCAGAAATACCCAGCCAATAGCTAGTCGTACCGCGGCATTGACAATAACACGTCCTGCCAAAAACTTAAAGCTTGCAGGGCCAAAAGTTATTACTAGAACATATGATGGAGCAAAGAGTCTTGTGTCGGAACTGAGAAAAGAATTGCAGTCGCTGCTCGCGTCCGGAATTCCAGCGGAAGACATTGTTGTTCTGTCCAGATATAGAAAAGAAAACTCATGCTTGGCAGATGTTCCGTCCTTGTGTAATTTAGAAATTGTAGAAAATAGTAACATTTCATCTTTCAAAAAACGTGCATTGAATTATTACACGGCATATTCTTTCAAAGGGCTAGAATCAAGAATTGTCTTCTTTATAGATGTTGACGGATTTGCGTCGGTCAAAGACCGAATGATCAATTATGTTGCAATGTCAAGAGCCTTGCTGCAGCTTTACTTGTTTTACGATGAGTCCAAGAAAGAGGAGTACCAAGAAACACTGGATAGGGGATCGGATGTTTTAGCGTAGCTTAAGGGGGAGAGATATGTTATTTCCGAAAATATGACATTCCATTATTTTTTCTTTGACACTTATTTGGGGTACTTCCTGAAGAGCCTTGGATTTGCCTTGATGGAAGTCAGGCAAGAATTGCTGCAAGTATGATATAAGGCAATAAAGTCGAGGTTTTCAAAGATTTCCCCTAAAGGCTTTGGGAGAATAATAAATGTCAAATAACTCGTCAACGAAGAGTATGAAATAGCAGTATTACTCGAAGGTCAGCAGAACAACCCTTTAGGACGGCAGCCTGTCCTATAAAATCGCAAGTCCCGTGTGTACAATTAGTGTATCACACACGGAAGAAGGCGATTTCTATGGCCCCATCTGGACTTGATGTAAAACGAAACATCGTACGGCTGGCACAACTAAAAGGTATGAAACAGAGTGACTTCATGGATAAGGACATTAGTTCGTCCACGGTTAAGTCTGTGTTCCGCTTGAATAATGCAGAAACACCTGACTTGGATACGGTGAACAAGTTTGCGAAAGTCCTAGGCGTGGAGACCTATGTTCTTTACAAGACGGCAGAGAAAAGGGATGAGGCTGATTCCGATAAAGAGGAGTTCATAAAAATGGTTGAGCTGACTTTCGGGGAACTGTCTCCCGAAAGAAGACATATTCTTCTCAATTTTTACAAGATGCTTTTACAAAAAGATTGATTTCCTGCCGGTGCCGGTTGTATGCGGCACCGGTTCTTTGTCTTAAGGAGGAAATCATATGTATTACCCAACTGCTGAACGGA
Organism: Paludibacteraceae bacterium; assembly: GCA_017557345.1. Classification (GTDB taxonomy): domain Bacteria; phylum Bacteroidota; class Bacteroidia; order Bacteroidales; family Paludibacteraceae; genus Colicola. The sequence goes on from JAFYZR010000023.1 coordinate 4,509, forward strand.
CTTTGGATGTTTTACAGGTGTTACTGGATTCGGATATAGAGCACCCGGTGAATGCGGGGCAGATTTTGAAGCGGACGAACATCAACGGAACATATAAAAAGGGCGGAAGAAAGGGAATCTATGCCTCCGTACTGTTGATTATGATGTTCTTTAAGAACATATTCCGGGCGAAGCATATGAAGGATGGCTGGTACTGTGAGCACCCATACACTACTGCGGAAGTGCTGATGACGGCAGATGTTACGGATTCGCTCCGCTGCGCTCCACCAGGTGAGAAGAAGGATATCCGTGACCGGATGAAAGAGCATGGCTGTCCGAGCGCGAGAGAAGCCCTACAGGCTTTCCCTGGGCCCTTTACAGATAACTTTATAACAAATGCGGAAATTGCATTCCGCGGTATCATTGCGACCGCCATCCGGAAAGGAAGGCGGATTTTGTTTTATTACCGGGCGTTTGACCCGTATATGCAGCCAATCCGGAAGCATGACGGAAAGCGATACAGTGTGAGCCCGTACGACTGCCATTTTGCAAAGGAGACATTTTACATGATCGGTGCCGATGCTGACGAAGAGAAGCTGAAAATTTTCCGCCTTGACCGTATGGAAGAGATGGAGTGTGCCGAGGAGCTTTGTGCTGAGCCGCCCGGCAAGTATATCGATGGGGATTCATATAGGGAGATTTTAAGAATGAGGGAAGAAATGGTGGACCATTTTGATGGTGAAGAAGTTATGCTGGAGCTCGATATTTATTACAGCCCGGAAGCAATGGAGATTGTCCATGACCTTGCAGGGAAGCGGGTGACAGTTCCTAGATATGACAAACAGAGCAATATCAGTCACGCGTTCTTCCGTGTCCGCCGAGGTGCGACACTGACGGGATGGCTGTTACAGAATCATAAGTTCGTAAAGGCTACGGCACCGCAATCCGTGATTGATGATGTCAGGGAGGCGTTGGCAAAGTTGGCGGATAGTTATGGGGTGAATTAAACATGCTTCTTGATTTTGCAGGCGTATTGTGGCATACTGAAGGTGCTTCGGAATAAAGCGTTCAAAGTAGTAGCGTAATGTGTATCATTTGTCCCGTCTGTGCAAGCGGACGGTCAAGCGAAAAGCCTTACAAAGACCATTTTGGATGTTTAGACCGGGCTTGTTTCCGTGTGCTTTCGCGGGAGCCGGTCTTTTTTGTTGTCCGGGGCAAATAACAAAACGGAGGACAGCAACCTATGAAAACGAATAACGCTTTCAAAACACACGAAATGGAACAGCTTCGGAAGATTCTTCTGGAGAAAACAGGGATTTCGCTGAATAACTACCTGCTCGTTCAGGCTTTCACGAGAAGCTCCTACGCCCGGAGTTACGGGGGCGGAAGCAACGAGAACTTCGAGTTTATCGGGGACACTATCATCGGGTATTATGTCACAAAGAAACTCTTCGAACGCTACGGAACAATTAATACGGCCGGTGACGGCTGGTGGTACTATGCGTTCCGTGCGCAGGAAAACGTCCTGTCCGCATTGAAGAGTCGGATCGTCAGCAACCATACCCTCGCAGGCATTATCGACTCCTGGGATGTCTGTCAGTATCTCATTGTCGGAAAGCAGGACATCAACAATGAAGTCGACAAACAGGTGAAAATCAAGGCGGACCTTTTTGAGGCAATCATCGGGGCATGCGCCGTGCAACTCAACTGGGACTCGGAAAGGATGGCAAAGATTGTCGGAAAGGTACTTCCCGTTGAGGAGTATATCCGTACATACGAGAAGGAAAACTTCCGGTTGCCGGAGTTTACCGCGGCTAATGCGGTAAACACCTTAAAGGAGCTTTCGGAACACGAGAGATGCTCGCCGCCGGTGTATGAGTCAAACGGGCCGGATGCTCTCGGGTATGATAAGAACGGGAAACCCATCTGGGCATGCAGCTGCGATGTCATCAGCGAAGGAATCCGCAAATGCGTTTTTGCGCATTCCAAGAAGGAGGGTAAGAAGTATGCCGCATACCTGGTTCTCTGCGACATGTTCGAACTTCCCAACGAATACGGCCCGAGCAAGAGGCTGAACGTCTGGGGGTTTAACGGAAAAGAATTGACCCCGAGCCCCTCGAGCGAATACTTAAAAGATTTTTGAAAAAAATTGGAACAAATTTCAGTGCTGTCCTCATAGAGGGGACAGCACTTTTGCTATTATGGGGCCGAGAGGACGGAAATGTTCCCGCTTGAGAAGAGTTTTTTTGAAAAAAGTTGGGAAAACAGCAAAAAGTCATTCCTTCGAAGGAGTGCTTATCCCTTTCAGACCATTACATAGCGTCGGAAAATCCGCTACACTGTAACTGGGAGGAAAAAGAAAATGAACGTGAGAGAAGAGTGCCCCGAGCTGAGGGGTGTCGGGGACAAGATCCGGTCGGTACGGGAGTGGCGAGATTTAAGCCAGAACCAACTTTCCTACAGGGCGGGGGTATCCCAGAAGATGATTTCCCTTTACGAGACCGGGAAGCAGAAACCGACAATCGAGATCTTAGTGAGGATCAGTAAGGCCTTGCGCGTTGACATTAACAGTTTCCTCGAATGGAACCTCGAACAAAAGCCCGTGACCTGTTACGTGACTGAGGTCGTGAGAGAGCCCCGCTGCATCGAAGATCCGGAGCTTTTGAAACGGGTTATATGCAACAGTATCGACGCACTTACAGGGGAAAGAACAGAAGGAGAGTAATTTAATCCGATAATGACGGGATCACCCGCTATTATAACTTGTACCTTGACAACTGCATCCGAACACGAATGACAACGAGGGGCTGACTTCTGCGATGATCTTGGCGAGGGAGCGGCGGAATGTCCCGGGCGTTATCGGTACACGTTAATTAAGTTGTCACCTCCGCCGCAAGCGGACCGGAATAGCAAAAGGCTCACGGGGGTATATACCGGATTGTCCTGACCAGACTGACGTGTTCATGGGAATCGGCGAAGAAGGCGCCGGTTTAGTTACTGTTGATTGGAGTATAATCCCGAAAGGGTTTGATAGAGCGGGCAGTTGGAAACATCCTTCTGCCCGCGTTTTTGTTAAGGAGTTGACATTATGGAGCAAAAGGAGATTTGTAAGCCACAGAAAATTAGTGAAAAGAAGTTCGTCCGCTATAAAGAAGGAGCTGTAATCTACAGCATGTCGCAAAGCAAATTTGAGCGAATGGCAAAGGCTGCCGGGGCCGTATATAAACTGAATAAATTGGTGCTGGTAAATTGTGAAGTGTTCGAAAGGTTCTTGGAGTCCTATCGTTTGTAAAGCACACTGTTCGTGGGAGTTTGGTATTCGCTGTTTTTACTTGACATTTCGCTAAACGAAAAGTATAATGTTCTTGATTGGAGGTAATGCGTATGGCAAAGATGGGAAGACCCAAATCAGAAGTCATAAAGGATAAGCAAATTGGAATCCGCATGACCGCTGAAGAGTACGACCGTCTGAAACGGTACGCGGAACAGTGCAATCAGACCATTTCCGAAATCGTAAAAGAGCTTCTTGAGAAGCATTGCTTTGGTGAGGGAAATGACAAGTAAAGACAGAGGAACTCTTTCTTCCATATGAAACATGAAAGGAAGATTACTATGTCGAAAGCAAAAGTAAAGTCCCGAAAGGACAATTTGGGAAGAGCCCTTCAGACAGGCGAATCCCAGCGTTCCGCAGACGGGATGTACATCTACACTTATCGGGATGTATATGGAAATCGAAGATACACTTATTCCAGCGATTTAATGAAACTCCGGGAGAAGAAAAAGATTCTGTTGGAGGATATTAGAGCCGGAATCGATGTGTATGCTTCGAAAGACTGTACATTGAATGACGCATTCGACCGATATATGAAGAACAAGTACAAGCTGCGGAACACCACCCGTGCCAACTACGAGTACATGTATGACCACTTTGTGCGGGAAACCTTCGGAAAACTGAAGGTGGGTTCAATCAAGTATTCGGATGTGCAGAGTTTCTATTTGGAACTGTTGAATGACCGTGAGATTCAGATCAATACGCTGGATACCATACATACCATACTGCATCCGACGTTCGACATGCTTGTGCGAGATGATCTTATCCGTAAGAATCCTGCAGACAAGGTCATGGCAGATCTTAAGAAAAGGGATGGAAAGAATAAAGGAGTCCGTCATGCGCTGACGCTCGAACAGCAGCGGGCATTTCTCGGATTTGTAGAGAGTTCGCCGGAGTATTATCACTGGCTGACGATTTTCCGTTTTTTGCTCGGCACCGGCTGCAGAATCGGTGAAGCACTTGGAATGCGTTGGAAGGACATCAATTTTAAGTCGGAATATGTTGATGTCAATCATTGCCTCGTGTATTATTACAATAGAAAGACCAAAATCACGAGGTTTATGATAACTGAGCCTAAGACGGAAAAGGGAACCCGCCTGATCCCGATGCTCCCCGAAGTGCGCGAAACCTTGCTTGAGGAATACGAACGACAGAAAAGAGATGGTTTTTGCAAAGATACCGTCGATGGAATGTCCGGGTTCATCTTCAGTAATCGGTTTGGCAATGTCATGAATCTTCATGCGGTCAACAGTGCAATCGGACGGATTCGGGAAAACTATAATGCGATAGAACTTGTCAATGCACAGAAGGAACAAAGGGAGCCGGTGATTCTTCCGTATTTCAGTTGCCATCACCTGCGCCACACGTTTTGTACCAGGTTGTGCGAAACCGAGATGAACATCAAGGTGATCCAGGAAATCATGGGTCATGCGAGTATCGAGACAACCCTCGATATCTATGCAGAAGTTAACTACGCGAAGAAGAAAAGTTCGTTTGAAAACTTCGCTGCAAATGTGCGGATTTTTTAGAAAGAGTCCGCCTCAAAAATCATATAAAACTGTTGAAGTACAACAAAAGTACAACATATTCGTTGTTGGATGGTACTGTATGGTACTGAATGGTACCGAGTTGGAAGTCTTAGTACAATAAGCGATTTATCGAATGGTACTGAATGGTACTGGATGGTACTTGATTACCATTAGGCTTTCCCTACTATGAAGAGTTTAAATCAGTAAAATACTATAAAATCAATGGTTTGAGGACTTTGAAAACGGGAATTGCGACTAGATTGCGACCGATTTTGAACAATTCAAAGAGAACAAGCTAAAAAACGGTTGGATTTTTTATCTGACCGTTTTTTTTATTGATGTATGGAAGCCTATATATTAAAATGATATATAGGATTATATTTTTCATAAGGCAATAGGAAAGCAGTCGAGAGAGCATCTCGTACTGAGAAAGGGGTAAATACTATGAAGGTTCTTCCTAAGCACATACCTAATGGGGAAAAGTATACGGAAAATGACTTGATTGCTGTTAATAAGAAACTCAAAGGGCAGTACAAAAAGGAGGCAATCGGCTGGATCGGATCGCTTATAGGCATGTTTGCTTTAGGCGGTATATTGTCTGCTATGGGCGGCGTTGTCGGAAACGGACTCGCGGTAATATGCTTTATCGGAGCGGTACCGGTTTCCGTTTTATCGGCACGTAAGCCGGGAAAGGCTACCTTTAAGGAGGTTTCTCGGCTTGGCATAGATGGTGAAACGTGGAAAGCCGCAATAGCTAATTGTAATGAGGATAAATGCGCCTGGGGAGAACCGATATCAAAGAAGATCCGTTACCGCTTTAAGTGTAGGAGCAGGAAATGTAAAAAGGTCAGTGATTGGTTCGGTTATACATTTACGTCCTGTTCGGAAGAGCTTCTTGCTGAAAAACTCGAAAGGTTTAAAAAACTGACTAAACGAGGTCTGTTTTATGAAAACAGGAATCGGATCAGAGGTGTTGTTTATTCGCTTGAAAGGCAATGCCCTTTCTGCGGAAAAAAACAGCCCAAACGTTCTCCGAGATGGTGGACAGTATTGGTAACAGCCGCTGTGGAGTTTGTGCTGATGGTGTTGTATATTCTCATTACGGCGTCAATCCTGGATGCAATGGGAATAGAATATAATCAGCCGATTCGGAAATTCCTCCTTGAAGACTTTGGAATTATTCTTTTCTTTCTTATGCTTGCCGTACTCATTGGTTCCATCATAAGATGCGTCAGACTGCGCAGAAAGGCTGCGCCGGAGTACGATCTTTCTTAATTCACAGAGGAGAGAAGCTTCGGACACATAAAGGTCCCAGTAGGATAATGTCACACCCATGCCTTCTCATTGTACAGCTTAAGCAATGGTAATGTTAGTCCTAACTGGCTGTTAAGAACCAACCACCATGCTTATATTGTAGGAGCAGGATAACGATTTGAACAATGGTTCTGAAGACATTGAATGGCTGGTTCTGGCAAAAGAAGACAATAAGATTCTGGTGATCAGTCGATACGGATTAGATTGTCATGAGTACAATCCCACGGAAAATGTTACTTGGGAAAACTGCTCCTTACGAACCTGGCTAAACACCGACTTTTACGATTCGGCGTTTGGTTTGGGGGAGAAGAGTGCTATCTTACTTTCTACTGTAACGGCAGAGACAAATCCGGTGCATGGCACACCTGCCGGTAACGATACCACGGACAGAGTGTTTCTGTTCAGTATCAATGAGGCAAAGCAGTATTCTGCTGACAATGACGCCAGAATATGTCCGGCTACCGCGTATGTAGCATCAAAAACCACAAATCTGCTTGATGGGAATTGCTGGTGGTGGCTCCGGTCACCCAGATATGATTTGAATAATGCGGCAGGTGTCATCGGCTGGGGAGGTGTCGAAAGTCAAGGATCCAGAGTCTGGGGAAAGACACCGGTTGTTCGTCCTGCTGTGTGGATCAGTATTGAGCCGTGAGTTAACTGCTGTTTATCGTAATCATAGAAACTGACGCAGAAGGGTTTTTCAGCGTTCATTCAGTATCAATCGGAGTAAAACAAACGAAAAAGTACAAGGCGAAACGAGAAGATTTCAACGAATTTCTTCTCGTTTTTTTATTATACAATTGGATACTTTGTTTATTTAAGTGGCGGGAAAAGACAAATGCCATATAGTCAAGATATTCGACTAAAAGTGCTTTGAAAACCTGACCTGATGAGTAATAGTCTGTGTTGGAAACAGGCTCCAAAAGTATCCGAAAAAATAAGAAAGATGATTATTGGTATCTGTCTCCTTATCCGCCGCAATATGCAAATTGCGCTCAAGCGGAATTTGCATGGAGATGATTGATGAAAGAATAGGAAAATCAAGGTTATATGGTTGGAGACCACTCCGTTCTGTGCTATAATTATTTATTGCCAAATTGTAGAGGGCGCTTGGGTTGGTGCTTCCCCGAAAGCGAAACTCGAAATATTTGAGTAAAATTATGTGAGGAGACAATATGTGTAAAGACAAGTGGGTTAAAAGAATTGTTTCATTGGCGTTTGTGCTTATGATGGTAACAGGGATGATACCGTTTTGGAGTAAAAAAAGCGAAGCAGCCGGAACATATACCGTTACTTTTGATGCAAACGGAGGAGAAATCGCATCAAAAGACCAGCAGGGAATTGGCGGCATCCTAAACGGGAAAGACTATTCTCATAAGTACTATGTTACTACTGGGGCTGGAAGCTCTATATCTATCCCCCAAATAACCCCATGGTGGAACGGATACAGGTTTGAGGGGTGGAGCACTTCAAAATCAGCTACTACCGCAACATATAAAAGTGGGCAAGGCAACTTTCGAGTAAATGGAAATGTTACATTATATGCTGTATGGAGACCATACATGGAAATTGTGGGTGATGAGACCGCCCATTTAACTCGAAACATCTTCATTAGAGTGCATGAAGATGGAACCCCGGAGTATTGGTCATATGGAGCAAAACAGGGTTATTCAGGATACACCGAAAACAAAGCAATCCTTGATGCATTTATTAATAACACGGGGTACTCTACTTCGTCTGCAAAGAGCTATTTAAGGGGTAAAACATGTGGCACATTTGCTGCAATTAATACGGCTATGTATGCAGGGGGAGAAAGACAAATAACTACAGATAGAGTAATTAATGAGGTTGTAACGTACTATCAATTGGCGTCCGGACAGATAGGAAGAAACCTTTCAAGCGGAGAATCGCCGAAGAATATACGGACATATCTAAAAGGGAAAGGTTTCAAAAATGTTAATTGGTGTTATGCTAAAAAAAGAGATACAGTGTATAACGATATTGTTAGCATGTTAAACAAAAACCTTCCTGTTATAATGAGTTTTGATTCTAGAAGTAGTTACGGGTTAGACTTTTATTATTTGGAAAATCATAGACTTAAGAAATCCATGGAAGATGTTAATTCACATTATTTTGTTGTAACAGGAGTATATAAAGATCCAAATCGTCCGAGCGATATATGGTTTGAAACTTCGTCATGGGGGGAACGGTTATATATCTCTTGGATACAATATGATACCTATAGAAGTCAAAATATCTTTTACGGTGATTACATCAATGGATACATGACTTTCTCGAAGTAAAAAAAGTAATGAAGCACCAAAACCATCGCTGTTTGTCCCGACAGCGGTGGTTTTTTACAATATTTTTAATGTCGGATAAAGGGTAACAATTTCACACGATAAAACAAATTACTGGAAGTGCCGGTCCATCCTAACAGATGCAAACATCTTAGAGAACAAATGATTCTTTCTCAGGAGAAATGTGCTTTGCGGATTGAAATGGATAGCTGCTCAAACGAGTATAATGACAGTGAGCCGGAGCTGAAGGTCTGCTTGATACGAAGTGCAGGGGGAAGACTTCATTGAGCAACCTACCGGAGTGTATATCGTCCTTACGGCGATGAAATTGCGGGAGAAAAAAGCCGGCTAGAATCTTTGAGGCGGTAGTTCGGAATGTGGTCGAGAATCCTGAATCGTTCAGTTTGGTGGAATTTCAGGATAATTACAGCCTAAAGGAATGGGAGTATCTGACAAAACTGTGCGAAACGACGAGCCTTGTGCCGAAAGAAGAACTGCGAAAAAATTGCGAAAATAAATGATAGTCGAGTTCTTTACATCGTTAGAATATGTATGTTACAATATTGTAATCCAATAGTTTAGAAGTGTGAGCCTTGGGTGGAAAAGCCAAAGGGAATCCACTATTGAACTAAAGGAGAATACTATTCCAAGGGGGATTATTTTGATGAAAAAAGTAGTATCATTGAGTCTTGTTCTAGTATTGATTGTTTGCCTGGTGCCAACAATGATAAAGGGAGCTAAGGCGGGGCAGTATGATTATTCTTTGAAGTTCGATGCACAGGGCGGTCATATCGGGTCGGTGAATGGTCCAGGGACAAAAACAGTTTCACTACCTCCGTCAAGTTATTCGGCCGGGCTAGAGTGTTCTGCGAATAGAAATATTGCATATAGAACGGGATACGCTTTCTTGGGCTGGTTTGATGCTAATGGGAAACAATACCAATCAGGTGTTACAGGTTCGCCAGCTATTGTCTATGCTCATTGGAGGAAGCTTTCAACATCCAATCAATATGTTACTTGCAACGATGCGCCAGATGTTGTACATGAACAGAAGGTTAATGAGCCGTGTGATATTTGGTATAGAGACTATATTGAGGTCGGCTCCATGAATAGTTTTAGTGTCGGAGGATGGGCTATTCACGATAGGGGAGTTGAATCATATTCTTACAAGATATGTGATGCGGATAACAAGAATACTTATTGCACTGGAAAACTAAATGCAAATAACGGTGAACCTGCTATAAAAGGGGTAAGCGAGGTTACTGGCATAGCAAGGGAAACATGGGAGAAAAACGCGCGGTATTCCGGAACCGTTAACATAAAAGGGCTAGACCTCGGGAAATATATTGTGCATGTGTATGGGTCGACTACGGATGGTCAAAGCTTCGAAGTGTGTAAGGTACATTTTTCAATCGTAAAGAAACATCAATATATTTGGAAACATTTAGAATATAGATATGAAGAGAATGGACAAGTTGTTAATCAGGAGGATGTTTGTGTTTGCAAAACTTGTAACAGGAGTGGGTACAATGAATATCTTCAATCGACTGGCATGCATTGGGTAGCATGCAGTGGGTCTAATGAAAATGGTCTTTATAATAGAGTTATTACGGGTCATAATAAGAGTGCGGTTTACAATGGAAAGTCAGGAGACCAAACTGGAACAGAATGGGCTATGAAAGAGTTTTATTATGATCATGATGGAAAGATTCTGTATGCGGTCTTACGATATAACGGCGGCAACGAAACGCTAAATCGTCAGGTACGGCTAACACTGGCAAAACTAAGCATTGATGCGGCACTCAACAATAAAATAGGTTACACTCAGAATAGTTCTGGTAGAGACTCATATAGAATGCGCCTATTGAAATACAATTGCTCCCCGAGTTTGATTGTCGATGTTTGTGACCAGGATTGCTCTGGTGGCATATGCGCGAACATAAAAGCGGCAGGTTATATTTTGGGAATTGATGAGCTGAAGAATCATACTGCAACAGCTACGAGTAATATGGAAAAAAATCTAGTTGGAACTAAAAAAGCTGGTTTTATAGTTTTAAAAGGGGAGAATCTACCTGATAAAGATATGCTTCTTCCCGGAGATATTTTACTGTATTCGAATGGAGAAACAAGACATGCTGCAGTTAATGTTACTGCGGGTCTTACTGTTCAAGATAGGGACAAATGGAAGGAGTAATTCTATACTGACTGTTTCTCAAAGAGTTTTTTAGGCGTGTGATGATATATGAGTGTTCATAAATCATTCTCCAACCGCGAGAGATGGTTAACTGCAAGAATAAGATAATAGTAAACTTTCTTCGTGGCGGCGTTTATGGGATGTATACTGACTATAGAAATTGATCTGATTAAGAAGATTCACGAGTCAGTGCAATGAAACCAACAGGAACTGCGGAAGCAGTTAAGGACAAGCTTCGTGTGAGGCTTGTCCTTTTTCTGCCACTTCGCCATTTAACTTTTTAAGCCCCGCTTAAATCATTTTTCAGCATCACTGTCTTCTCAAACCCCGACAAATAGTATATAGTGAGCATAGGCGCCGAGATTACGAGATAGAATCGGAAAAGGAGAATTATCATGAAAGAACTCGGAAAGAATATCGCAATATACCGGAAGAAGGCGGGGATTACGCAGGAGCATCTCGCGGAATTGATGCATGTGTCGATTTCGGCGATTTCGCAGTGGGAGACGGGCAAGACGATGCCGGACATCTCGGCCGTCCCGGTTCTCTGCCACGTGCTGAACGTCTCGGCGGACGAACTGCTGAACATCGATCAGGAGAAGAAAGAGCAGGAGATCAGCGAGATCAAAAAGGAGGCAGAACAGCTCATATTCCGTCATCATTTGTCGAAGGCGGAGAAACTGCTGCTCGGCACGCTGAAGCGTTATCCGAACCGCTATGACATCATGGACCTCCTGATGTCGCTTTATCAGCACAAGGCAAATGACGACACCAACCCGAACGCTGAGGAAGATTGTAAGAAGGCGATTCACTACGGCGAGAAGATTCTCGAGGAATGCACGGACGAGAATGCCCGCATCGCCGCGAAACAGATCATTAGCATGATGTATTTCAGGCTCGGCGACGAGCGCAAAGCGAACGAGATCGCATGGACGCTCCCGAGCATGTTCAGCGGTCGTGAGAATATACTGTGCTGGGTGAGCAGCGGAAAGAATAGGGCGGAGCTCACACAGAACCTTGCGTTTCAGACATTGTTCCTGCTTTACAACTCCATGGTGCACAACATGCCGATAGTCTTCCCGGACGGAAGCCTCAGCATGACGGACGAGGAGCAGCTGCAGGTTATCGGCAAATACGAAGGAATCATCGCTCTTCTGTTCGAAAACGGAGACTACGGTTTCTTCAACACGCAGCTGCAGGGATGCAGCGTCTTCGAGGCGCGCATATACGCAAAGCACGGCGATGCGGATAAGACCCTTGAGAAACTTACGAAAGCCGCGGAGTACGCGGAGGCGACCCTCGGCATGGAAAAGACCATGAAGCACACATCGATAGTGTTTCGCGGCAGCAGCTACGGCGAATTCGGCACGATGAACGGAAACAATATGACTGCGGAGCTGCTGAAGGAAATGCAGAAAGAAGAGTATGGTTTTATCAGAGAGACTGCAGAGTTTAAGGTTTTGGAGAAAAGGCTTGAGACGACAGCGGTGAGGAATCAATAAGGACGACAGGTTATAAAGAGAATAAGCGGGGAGTCAGCCGGATTTGGGAATCCGGCTGGCTTTTCTTGCGATTACGAATGAATTTCATGCGGATTTGGCAGCAGTATAGACATTCAGGTGGAATTGTGTTATCATATAGTTAGCAATAACTAACTGTTGACACAAAGGAGCACTCACCATGATTATTACCGCTCTCATTGAAGGGCTCATCTGGTCAGCCCTGTGGATCATATATGTTTATGTAATCGTGAAGAAATACCCGTGGGAGATGCTTCACGACTATCCGAAAGATATTCAAAAGGCAGCATCGCTGCCTGAACCGACGCGCGTGCAGAAGCGTAATGCGAAAGTGTTCAGTACGGCAGGAGTAATTGTGATATTGGGCTCAATTATAGCCTTCAGCATCCTGCAGTTCGTGTCGCATGAGGAGTCATTTTGGAAGGTGTTCGCATTTGTCTTTATCATTGCGATGACGTGGAATGCGGTGGACCTGCTCGTCATGGACTGGCTCGTTATATGCGTGATAACGCCGCGGTGGGTGGTGATACCGGGTACGGAAGGCTGCAAAGGGTACAAGGACTACTTGTTTCATTTCAGAGGCTTTCTGATCGGCTGCGTGTACACGACGATTGCGAGTCTGATTATCGCGGGAATCGAATATCTTATTTTCCGGTTCCTGATCTGGTAAATTATCGGAGGAATTATGATGTCTAATACGAAGGAAAATATCATCCTGATCGGCATGCCGACGTCCGGCAAGAGTACGGTCGGCGTGATCCTGGCGAAGATGCTCGGGATGGATTTCGTTGATACGGATATTGTGCTGCAGAGGCGGGAAGGGCGCAAACTACGCGACTTGATTGCGGCAAAGGGAATTGACGCATTTCTCGCGGCGGAAGAGCAGGCGGTCCTCAGCCTGCAGGCGAAGCATGCGGTCATCGCCACCGGCGGGAGCGTCGTGTACAGCGAGGCGGCTATGGCACATTTGTCGGAAGGAGCAGTGGTCGTATATCTGAAGATTGAATTGGAGGAACTGCGGAGGCGTCTAACCGATATCCGGGGGCGCGGAGTGGTGCTTCACGACGGCGAGACCCTTGAGGAAATGTTCGCAAACCGGACCGCGCTGTACGAACGTTACAGCGACATTACCATAACCGAGACGGGAACGATTGAGGATACCGTGCGGGCGGTGATAGAGGCGGTAGAAGGAACTGAATTGTAAGAAAAAGATAACAATAAAATTACCGGGCGTCTGCAGATGTGCAGTCGCCTTATTTTTGATATCGGATAAAATCGTTACCAAAAAAGAAATAAAAACATTGCGAAAACCATCGAGGATAAAATGTCGCATTTATGCAGTTGGCTTAGGGTGGCCGACCTGAGAATCCTGATGAAGCCGGACTTCCCGGTGAATTACTGGACCGGTCCTTGACAGGTGTTTTGCATCCTCTATACTACGCTTAGCGGATACGGGACGGTCCGGCAGGACATCCGAATGTGCGACCGCAAAACTTTTGCGTCCGGGAAGGATGCGTGGAAGGAGATTTTATGAAGAGACATATCGCTTTATTGTTAGCTTTGCTGCTCGTTGTGTGCGCGGCTCTCGCCGGCTGCGGGAAAGATTTGACGGATGAAGGAAGTACCACGACGCCGACGGCGGTTCCGACGGAAGCACCTACGGAAAAGCCCACGGCGACCCCTACACCTACCGCCGAGCCGACGGCAGTTCCGACGCCCACCGGTACAGACATTGTGATTCCTCCGTCCTCGTTTGAGAACGGCAAAGCAGTTATCGGGCTGACCAGCGGACGTACCTGCACTTGTGATATCGCAGGCTCGTGGGAAGTTCTCAGTTACGGCGAAGATTCCATCATTTTTATCGGTTATCGCTCCGGTGTTGAGCCTGAAACATTTACCGGTTATGACAGCCTGGTCGTTGCCGTTAAAGATAATATGACCGAACAGGACGTTGCAGCGATGCTGGGAAGCAAAGTGACCCTTGCTGAATATAAGGGGTGGAAGATTTATTCTCCGATCGATGACAAGAGCGGTCAGTGCCTTGCCTATAAGGTTATTGACAATGCGCTTGTTCTGATTACTTCTGACCAAGGATTCGATTTCATTCCGGCGTCAGTAGATTGTGTCTCCAATATCAAGGTTCAGTAAGGACACGGTGGGTACATCTCCGCAATACAATTTGAACGGCAAAGGGGATATCCAAAGTTTAGTGGGGTTTTCCAAAGTTATTTAGGGTCAGTCCGTGGGGACTGACCCTTATTCTATGCTTCTAATTTGGGGGCTGTTAGTGGGGTCTGGGTTTGATCAGTCATCTTCGTCAAAATATTGAACCTGATCAGAATCGGCTGTTCCGTCAAAAACCGGATTGTTGCGTGTTGCAAAGAGAAAGCGATTCCGAAAGTGCTCGAAGTTGGTGTATCCTCGTCCGAGGCGCTTTAAGTCCTTTACTTTTCTGTTCAGGGATTCAATTGGCCCATTTGAGAGCCGGCTATCATACTGGCCTCCCGGCCCTTGCTTTTCTACGAGAACAAAAGAATTGATGATGGGATCCTTGTAGCGAATGAGCAGTTTCGCAAAGTTTACAAAGATTTCCTCATCGGAATTAAAGTATTCGGCTATCAGAGTTCTAAGAGGAAGGGAAGGACAATAACAAGCCCTTCCCTTTAGTATTTTTCTCAATTTTACAGACCCCACGGAGAGACCCCACTAACAGACCCCACGGAAAGACCCCAAAAAAGGTAGACCCTAAGAAACTTTGGATACCCT
>JAFYZR010000024.1 GCA_017557345.1 Paludibacteraceae bacterium
CTCCTCCTTCTGATTCACAGCACATCCGGTCAGCAGACCGGCCATGAGCATTGATGACATTACTAAGCCTTTCATTATGATGATTTACTTTAATCGTTGATAGACACGAACACGGGTGCGAAGATAATAATTTTTTCAATACAATGGTTCCAAATTCTACAAATTTTGCCCATTTCTTTGAAAAAAAGCAAAGTTTCTATGTATAGTGGTTACTATATATTAAAATATGAGGCATTTTGTATGCAGATTGTTCTTCGTCTTCATACCGTCCACTCCAAAAAGAAAAAAAGCTTTCTCAAATCGCGGCATACATATTTGGTGTACAGAATCTGTATGCTTCGATTGGAGAATACATATTTGGTAAATGAAATCTGTATGCCACGATTGGAGAATACAGATTTGATAAATGAAATCTGTATGCCACGATTGGACCATACATATTTGATAAACGAAATCATTATGCCGCGATTGGACCATCCATATTTGATAAACGAAATCTGTATGCCTCGGTTGGACCATACATATTTGATATACGAAATCTGTATGCCTCGGTTAGAGCATACATATTTGATAAACGAAATCTGTATGCCGCGGTTGGAGAATACATATTTGATAAACGAAATCGTTATGCCGCGGTTGGAGAATACATATTTCGTACACCAAATCTGTATGCCACGATGGAATATACCGATTGTCTATACTAAGTGGACTATATCAACAAAAAAGCCCTTCCAGTTTCCCAGAAGAGACTTTTGAAATAGATAGATTTGTACTTGTCAGCAGAAACAAAGAAGAGATTATTCCTCAAACTTCACCAGGATACGGAAGACTTTGCCGGGTGCTTCAGCCCATGCATCCATGGCCTGCTGGGCCTCTTCGGGCACAATGATGCCGCTAATGAAGGGATCCATCTCCATCTTGGTATGCTGCATGTAATGGAGAACGGCACGGAAATCGTCGGGTGTGGCATTGCGCGAACCACGGATGTCAAGTTCCTTCTGCACGAAATACTTGGTCTGGAATGCCACGTCACTCTTGGCATAGCCGATGCAAACCACACGACCAGTGAACGAAACGGCATCGATGGCCGAAACATAGGTAATTGGCGAGCCGACAGCCTCGATCACCACGTCGGCACCCATTCCATCGGTGTATTCCATCACCTTGGTGAGGATATCCTCCTTGGTCGAATTGATGCCATAGGCAGCGCCAGCCTTGATGGCAAGGTCGAGCTTCTCCTGACTCAAATCGACAGCAATAACGGTAGCGCCACGCTGCACACTACGAATGATAGCTCCAAGACCTACCATGCCGCAACCAAGTACAAGTACCGTATCGATATCCGACACCTGACCACGGCTCACCGCATGGAATCCCACCGACATAGGCTCGATGAGGGCGGTGTCGCGCGGAGTGATGTTCTTGACAGGGATAATCTTCTGCCAAGGTAAAGCTATGTATTCACGCATAGCACCATCGCGTTGCACGCCGAGTGTCTCGTTGTTCTGACATGCGTTGTAACGGCCATTGCGGCACGATGCACAATGTCCGCAGTTCGTATAAGGATTGACCGTAACCACCTGACCAATCTGGAACTCAGGAGGGCAG
>JAFYZR010000025.1 GCA_017557345.1 Paludibacteraceae bacterium
AGTCAAACTACTGCCAAAAGGTCCCTTCTTATATTGCGCTAATTCATCCAACGTCGTCCACTCCCACGATGCCGGTATCTCAAACGGGACGTTCCCATAATGTGGCGTATCGGAAGCTTTTGCTTTCGACTTTTTGAGTTTGCCCGCTGCAATTAGTTGCTCCTTCTCCTTACGGATACGCTCCAGCAGAACCGATGCCGGTTCATCATTCGGATCTTGCGGCACGAGTTTGCCTCGTATAGCAAGGTCGAGTATCTTTTGTTTGAGTTGCTTCGTATCCATTATTCCTCGATATTAGCTAACAGGGTTTGTAATTGTGCAACAGCCGCAGCGATATTATCGCTCTTATCCTTAATGGTGCCGATCAAGTCCGACAATGACAAATCATCTGTGTTGTCCTCTTGCTTAATCCAAGTGATGTCCAAACTGGTCTTGTCTCGTTTCAGCAGTTCCGATGCTGTGAACTTGCGCCAACGACCATTCGGATTGGTCTCTGCATTGTAGGTCTCAACACGCTTGCTCAAATCATCTGCATGGTAGCACACAACGAAATCATCCAAGTGGTGACGCTGCATAGGGTTCGTAGCCAGTGTATGCTTGATACCCGAACGATAGTCGTAGAACCAAACTTCCTTGGTCGGTGTGCCCTTTGTAAAGAACAGCACATTCGCTTTCACGCCCTGGGCATAGAAGATACCGGTAGGCAAACGCAGGACGGTATGCAGATTGAAGTTCTTCAGCAGCTCCTTGCGAACCGTTTCACCGGCATTACCTTCAAACAGCACGTTATCCGGCAGCACGACTGCCGCACGACCGCCGTTCTTCAGCAGAACCATGATATGCTGCAAGAAGTTTAACTGGTTGTTCTTCGTATCTACATAGAAATCGTCACGGCTAATTTCCACCGAACCTGCCGGGCGTGTACCGAAAGGCGGATTGGCAAGAACTATATCTACCAATTCTTCCGGTGCTTTCTCCAATGAGTCTTGGCAAGCTATCGGGCTACGGTCGGTTCCAATACCATGCAGGTACAGGTTCATAGAAGCCAACGTCACCACCAGTGCCGTGTTGTCTATACCCGATAGCGCTTTGTTTCGTAGGAAATCTTGTTTGTCTTTGTCCGGCGATTGGGTCTTCATGTGGTCGTAGGCTTCAAGTAAGAAACCACCTGTACCGCAAGCAGGGTCACAAACTGTTTCACCGATTTGCGGGTCGGTTACATCCACCATCGCCTTGATAAGGGAACGAGGCGTGAAGTATTGGCCAGCACCGGATTTCTTATCTTGTCCGTTCTTCTCTAGAATACTCTCGTAGATGGCACCTTTTACATCACCATCCATCACAAGCCATTTCTCCTCGTCAATCAACGCAATAACCTTTTTTAGATAGACTGGCTTGTCTATCTTGTTCTGCGCCTTGGTATAAATAGTACCAATCAGGTTATCCTCTTTTTGCAGCACGTTCAATGTGTCCTCATACTGCTTAATCAGCTCCAGTCCGTCTAATGACTGCAAGTCTTCCCAGCGGTATCCTTCAGGGATAGCAGAATCTTCTCCGAACGTTTCTACGTTCTCGTGATCCATCTTCAAGAAGAGGAGATAAGTCAGTTGGGTGATGTAGTCCGTAAAACCAATACCTTGACCCGCCAAGACGGTGGCTAATTGCCATACTTTTTGTGCCAGCGATTGCTCGCGTTGTTGTGCTTCTTTTGCCATTGTTATGCTGCTTTTCTATAAATGATAAATCTTGATAACGATTCCAATGCCGCGTTAGCCGCCTCTTTGTCCTTGTAGGCTTGGATCAACTTGGCGGCGAAGGGCTTGTCATAGTCTTTAATATCCGTAAATCCACATGTGCCGTTCGACGCAATGTAGTTTACGATTTGTTTCATTAATTGGATTTGTTCCGGCGTAATCTCGCGCTGCATCTGACCATACCACAAGTTAAAACGCTGCTGCGCTGAGGTGCAGAGACTTTCCAGACGTTCTATCTTATGCCATGCAAAGCGCACCAACTGAATCAGATTGGTCAGTGCTTCTTTCTCGTTCTTTTGGTCTGCGTCATAAACCGTCACTTCTTCTGTTCGTGCTACGGAATACGAGTGCCACAGATTAGAGATGGTGAACTTGTTATTAAACTCCTTCAGACGACGTTGCAGATCTTTCAGCATCGCAAATGTGATTGGAGCACCATCGTTGTTATAAATGATACGCAGTGCCTCTATCTCATCTTTGTGCTCATCGCAATAACGCTCAAATGCCGAAGTCGTGGCGGCGGCTTCCTCCTTGGAGAATCCGCTATAAATAAGCGTGTCCTCTCCCGGCGTTAACGTATCTTGGAAACCGGAATTAAGTGTTAGCAGATACGTACGTGCTTGGATGTTATTGATGAGCAACGCAATCATATCTTTGCGTGCGGTATTCGGCGCGTTAACGTCATAGAACGGTGGTAGCGAATTGGTCTGCAAAGCACCATAGATATTGGTTGCTAGTTGTTTCATCGGTATCATCGCTATCTCTGCAAACGTAGTACGTTGCTCCTCGTCGCTCTTGTTATGAATACGAGCCAAACGCGCTGCCAACATACGCAGGTTGTCATCATGTACATCACCATGTGCCAGTTGCTCCAGCAGTTCACGCAATGTTGGCAACTTCGTTTTCGGTCCTTCACCCGGTCGTGGGGTGGACTTGATTCGCTCGGTAACACCGACCGCGTCTATCAGGAAGAAACAGTCTTTGCTCGTTGCGTTCGGTGTAACCGTCCGCAGTTGTGCATCACCAATCGTTCGCACACCACGACCCTTCATCTGGATATAAAGCGGTTCAGAAGCCACATCGCGCATAAACATTACTACCTCCAGCGGTTTGACATCGGTTCCGGTCGCTACCAGCGTGCAGGTAACGGCTATACGGAACTCCTTATCGTTGCGGAACTGACGAATCAACGCATTGCTATCGCCCACAGAATAAGTAATCTTCTGCACGAACTTATCATCGTTGCGACCGAACACCTCTTTTGCTATCTTCACAATATTATTGGCGTGCTTCTCGTTAAGTGCGAATATTAGCGTCTTGGGCAGATAGTCGAAATTGGACTCACGTTGCGGGTCGGTGAACATCTCCGTATAAACAGAGTCCTTGTAGGTTTGTAGAACGAGTTTAATCTGTGCCGGGTTGATAACGCTTCGGTTCAACTCCTCTTTCGTATAGTTCTTGTTCTCCGACCACACCACTTCCTCCGTCTGACCAGTATAAAGTGTCGTGCGTTGTGTGCGCTGACCTTGCAGAATAGCACCGCCATTCTCCGTCACTTCCGTACGTATACGGAATGTGCGGTGATCAACATTCACACCATCGCGGATAGAATCCTCCAACGTGTAATTAACCACGATGTTATTATTGAAGAATGCTTTCGTTTCCGGTACTGGTGTCGCGGTCAAACCGATGATGCGTGCAGAACTAAAATAGTCAAGCACTTTCTTCCAACTGCCATATATAGAACGGTGGCACTCATCAATGATGATCAAGTCGAAATAATCTGCCGGTAACTTCGGTGTGTCCGGCATGTCAATTGGCTTGATGTCGGTATCCTCAAATTCGCTTTCTTCGTCTGTATCAACGATATCTTCACCCTTGAGCAACGAGAACAAGCGTTGGATAGTGGATATAACCACATTGCTTTCGCTCGGAATAGTAGCCGATTTCAAACGACTGACACCAAAGATAGTGTTAAATGGCTCTCTTGTTTCCGTCAAACGGAATGTGCCGAACTCTCCTTCTGCTTGCTTGCCAAGATTGTTTCGGTCAACAAGGAAGAGCACTCTCCGCATTGGAGTGTATGAAAGGAAACGATAGGAAGCAAGGCAAGCCGTATAGGTCTTACCCGAACCGGTAGCCAGTACCATCAAAGCGCGTTTTTGACCCTCTCGGAAACTGTCTTCCAATCCGCGAATGGCATCTATCTGACATTGACGCAGACCACGCGGGTCAAGCGTCGGAAGTCCTGCAAAGAAACCATTTAGTTTTAATTGGTTCTTTAACTCGTATGGAGTTGGCATCTTGCTACGCTCCTCAAAATCTTCGCCATCTGACTTCTGATTCTTAAAGAGGATCGTCTTACTATTGGCCAAAATTGCTATAGGCAGCGGCTGAAACCATGCCGCACACCATTTGGGAAGATTATGCGTATAGTGAAGCGCTTGCTCCTTTACCTCATCTCCCAACTCGTTCTCCTCGCGCTTGGCTTCTACTACACCAACCGCTTTCCCTTCGATAAACAGCAGATAATCCGCTTCCAGATTGGCTCCGGAGCGGTTCATCAATCCCTCACGCACTGCGCAAGCATGTGCCGTCGGCGTGTACTCGTCGCGATCAATAACCAACCATCCGGCTTCTGCCAACTGACGGTCAATAATCACTCGTGCTTTCTCTTCGGGTTTCATGTCTCTATTCATTTAGTTCCAGATAACAAACATTATCGGAAGTTGTTAACAGCATTTTTTCGTTTGACGCTGCAAAAGTACTGCTTATTTTCTATCTGTGCAAATATTTTGATGCGATAAATGCGACATCGCAAATATCGCAGGATTTAGTCGTTATTTTCTAATATTTTCTTCAAATCTGAGGTATAACGAGTATCCCCTTTCTTATCCATCGCTCGCTTATACGCTTCATTGAAATGCACTTTATCATCGTCTTTCAAGCCGGTAACATTCTCCACCCACAGACGAAGATTATTATAGTCACCAGCATCTTCCAAAAGTCCCAAACTCTTTAACGTTGCCAATAGTGTTGCTACTTCCGAACGGTTCATTTTATTAGAGCCATCACTGGGTTTAGCTGCGCGTTTCAGCAGACGCAATATCTGTTTCTCTTGTTCCGGCGTTACACCAATCAGATGGGAAGGAAGTTGCTCGTCTAATGTTTGTGCTTGATTCCGTTCCGCAATCCGAAGTTTAATGAAAAGCCATCCTAAAGCAATAAGGATACCAAGAGTACCCAATGCTTCTGCCATATATACCGACATAAACGCTACCATCTGGCACCATTCTGCATCTTCGTCATAATACATTACCAATTTTGCAATAATGTATAAGCCAACAGCGGTAAAACAGAAAACTATACCTAATATTCTGAATACTTTCAGTAACTCATCTATTTTCTCTTGAGATAGTTTCATATCCTTATCCTATTAGTGTAACGATGTTTTCCAATCGTTCGCGTATCTTGTCAAATTCCAGATTGAGGTCGAGGAAGTTCTGTTGCCTGCTAACAGACGTGCGCTCGGAGAAGGCGTCGTATAACGCATCTTCACATGCTTTGCAGAGGTCTTCCTAACAATATCTGCCGTGCTTCGACCGCAAGCATCGGTCGATGGCTCTGTAACGTACGATTGCTCCTTTATTCTGTGCCATGGTTTTAATTTAGTTAGTTATACTGGCATTTTGGGTAAGGATAAAATCATATCATCGGTGCTATTATTCCCTTGTATAAACATAGAATAATAAACCGGCATGTATGTTACTCCGTCTTTGTCCGTTTTGACCTCACGTTTGTTGCAAAGGACGATAGCATCCTTTACTGAATAATCCTTGTTGGAGATGAACTTATCCAACGCGCTATGCACGTAATAATCCTTGCCCGACTTGACCTCTATCGGGAGTATGGATAGGTTCGTATAATCGTCGATTATGAAATCCACCTCTCCGAGTTTTTTGTTATCGTAATAAAAGAGCGGACATCCATGTGCGTGCAGTTCCTGCGCAACGGCGGACTCATATACCGTTCCCAAGTTGATGCTCTTAATGTCCTCCAGAATAGCATTCACGTTCATTTTGTACAACAGGTATGTCAGCAGTCCTACATCATTGATATACAGCTTCAGCAGGTTCTTCTGCTCGCTTTCTTTCAGTGGGAAATGTGGATTGCTGATTGCGCGCACAGCCATTGCTACACCCGAAGCGGTTAAGTACTCAAATTCCTCCTCATAGTGTTCATAGCGTTTGTTTTTGTTGTGCTCGATGTCGCGATAAACGACGCGTTTTTTCTTGTTCTCCAGTAGCGATGGGATAAGGTCGTAAATAGTACGTATTTTCAGCTTCCTTTCTTCGTCGTATTGAGAGGCATCCACACGATACAATTCAATAATATCTTGCTGGATGGCACGTACTTTGGTTATATTCTGATCTTGCACAAACTGATTAACCGCTTCCGGCATACCGCCTACAATCAGGTCGAAACGGAACATCCTCATTACATATTCGTGAAGCGATTCATTCAGCATCTCGCGTTTCTCGAACTGTGAACGAATAGCGGAGATGGACTCCGAGTTGGCTCCCATCGCCCATAGAAACTCCTCAAAATCCAACGGGTACATCTGCTTAATGGCCACGCTACCCATCGGTGTGGAAGGGGTCATCTTCAATGCTATTCCTAATTGCGAACCGCTGGCTATATAGCGGTAACGTGCGTCCTGGTTAAGGAACTTGAGCATAGTCAACAGATGGGGGTAAGCCTGTATCTCGTCCAGGAAAATGATGGTGTCCTCGCGACTACCTAACTCATTGCCGGCAAAGATGCCTAATTGCACATAGAAATCCTGCACGGAATGAACGTTCGCAAACGTCCGTGGACCATCCTTGTCTTCTTGTAGATTAATCTCTATATAGTGAGCAAATAGTTGTTGGCTCACATAACGGATAAGATATGACTTGCCAATCTGACGGGCTCCGTTTACAAGCATGATCTTGTCCGGCTCTTCCTGCAAAAAACGAGATAACTCTGTAGTAAATTTACGTTGTAACATATTTCTGTTATAAAATCCGCCGCAAAGTTACTACTTTTTTTCGAATTATGCAAGAGTTTACACGCTTTTTCTGTAATTTTTACACCAAAAATACACGCTTTTCCTATAAAATATCATCCAAGATCGCGCACTTTTCCGATTTTGTGGGTATTTTGTGGTAGTATAGGCGTACTTCGATTTTCAGAGTTTTTTTGTGGAAATCCACAAATTTGCGCTGCGAAACGGTCATTTTCGGCAGTCTGGTCAAAATGAAAAGCGGGTTGCCCCGCTGTGCTCATGCTCTGAAGATATAACGATCAACCTTTGTATAATCACCGTCTTACACAATCCGGTTGTACTTGTCTATCACATCCCAGAAGCACTGCGGCAGATAGACATTCGGCAGCGCAGCTGCTTCAAGGAACATCGGTGCTACCTCGTCGGGTGTGTAACCGGCGATACCACAACCTACAGCAGTGACGAGGTAGTTATGGTCTGGGTCGGCTAAGGCATGTTCCGTGAAACGTTGCACAGCATTATCCAGTTCTACTATTCCTTCCATCGTTGGGAGTGCATAGCATAAGCCGGTGATGCCTTCACCCACACCCCATTCCGCATGGAAATACTTATGGGCGTACGCAGCCGCACCTCCGTAGTGCTGACCCTCTTTGTTGCTGCCGAAGACAAAGATCTGTTCCGATTTGAGAAAGTCGATGTTATCGGGCGAGACTTTGTGGTTCTCGAAAGCTTTGATGCGCCAGATGATATGCCACCATTCGGATGGCAACCGTTTGTACATCTCATGGATGATGTCGGCTGGTATCACTTTGTAAAAAGCTTCTGCAAAAGCACCGGTGATACAGGCCACAGTATCGCTATCGCCACCGATGGAGATGGCATTGCGGATGGCATCTTCGAACGAGGCTGACTCACCAAAGGCGGTGAAAGCAGCAGGGATAGTTCCTTGACAGGTCTCGTCGAAGGAATAAGTGCTACGGAGCGAAGTAAGATCTTCATCGAAGGTGTAGCCGAGTTTTTGCGTCAGGAACTCCGCTACATCGCATTTGAGTGCTCCGTGACGCATCATCCATACACCGGCTGCAACCGCTTGCGCACCTTTAATGCCTTCGGGGTGGTTGTGCGTTATCTCGGCAGAGATTTTGGCAAGACGCATGGCTTCTTGGCGACTATGTGCCACCCACCCGCAGGCTGAGGCTCGCATGGCTGAACCATTGCCGAAGGAGTTGTAGGGTTGTTTGAGTGCAGAGGGCGTGGAGAGCCAAACACCGAAGCGGTTTCCATAACCGCCCATAGGGTCTGGGAACTGATGGTAATAATCACTCATAATCTCGATGAGAGATGAGTAGGTGTGCTGTTCATCTGTCAGTAGCCACTCCGCTACCGCCATATTCATGATACTATCGTCCGTGAAAGTACTATTCGGACTGAACAGAGGAAACTCCGTTGTGTGGATGTTGTTATACTCGTAGATACTGCCTACAACATCGCCTATGATTGCACCTAACATACTTTGTTCTCTATTTCTCCCGCAGGCGGGAATTCTAAATATTCTCCGGTTGGAGGTTCTGTACTGAGTAACATCTTGTGGTCATTATGGAAGCACGAACACATATCGCCAAATGCAAAGAAGATATAACCGCGTTGTGCGAGGTCATTGGCTTTCTTGAACCACTCTTTATATTCAGGATCTTTGCCCTTTCCCCATTTCGCCAAGTGCGGATAGTGCTCAATAAACTGCTCTGCTATCTCGTGAGGCGTTTTGCCTTGCCATCCATCCCAGTTGAATTCGCCTGCGGATGTATTAGCCGCCGTATGTGGTTCGTTGCTTCGATAGATAGCACCGCAAGTTTTGAGGGTGTACTTCTTGACGGTCGTCGCACAACGCCAGTTAGCACCATTCGGAGATACACTCGGGCAGACACGGATGAGTTCGTATCCCATTTCGTGTAACTCTCGTATCACAAGGAAGTACTGCTTGATGCCTTCCATATAATCGTTATGCTCAGCCATAAGTATTATTCTTTGAGCTTCAAATAATTTATCCAACTATCTATTATGTGTTCGTTTATCTCATCTCCTACGAACTCAATCGCTCGTCCTAAGCGTTTACCTTCTTGTAAAAACAAGCACATGTCTTCCTCTGGGATAGGGACATCGTAAGAATATTTGTTCACAGCTTGAAAAATATCTCTGCAATACAACCTCTCTTCTTCGTTTGCAAATTCATATGCAAAGAACTTCCTTTTGATTTCATCTAAGATGGCTCGACCTTTCTTCAAGTAATCATAGTCGGGGAAATCTTTCGGAGGTTCGCTGTGTGTATAGAAGTGTCCGCCCTTCTCGGTAAGTAATATATAATGGAAGCCAGAAGTTTGCACGTTACGATTGGTGTTGTAATGCGGAATAAATGCAAGGCAGTTATGTTTACGAGTGCGGTAGTGCCCCATGTACACAGCAAATTCAAAGCCATGTTCTATGGCTATTTTATCTGCTTGCCGATGATATGTGGCATTATACCTCATCGTTAATTTTTCTCTACAATAAACCGTACAAGTTCGCGGAGTTGTGATAAAGGATGTGACGGAAACATAGAATCGTATTCGGCTTGCTCAGATAAATTCATTAGGAATCCTGTTTTGATGTTTTCGTCGTAAGGATCTCTAGTCCATCCGACTACGCCGTCATCCTCAAATTGAACGTTATTCTTTCTGCGCTCTAACTCAAAGACTACTGCATCTCGGTGACCGGTTACACCCTCTTCGATACCGGCACATGCTATAACCATCACATCACTACCAGCCTGTACCAACATAGTAAGCTGGTATATAACGCCATTTTCCTCATGGCCTTTCATAAGGTTATAGCAGAAATGGTTGCCCGCTTTAGTGTGACCTTCCTCTACCTCTATTAAGCCAAATTTATCGCTGGCTTGCTCACGAAAATTTCTAATAGATTCTTCCTTGTCTGCAATTGTCTCATTGAGAAGGCAAGGAAGTACATCAAAGAATAGAGTGAAGTCATTTGACCATAGAATATAATCAGGAGCTTTTTGCCCTTCTATTTCAGCATTGTCTTTTGTTTTCTTGAATTCGGATGGAATAGCGAGTTGGTGATCGGATTCGGAAAGATATTGTACATCACCTTTGAAGCAAGCACTGCTCCATGATGATTCTGCAAAGAAGTCGTCTTCTTGATATACTTTTGCATCAGCGAGCATATCATCAAAATCCTCTTTAGTAAGTGGCTCTTTAAGGACATACTGCCATTCATCAATGTGCTGGAATTTATCCAAGGGTAAGATATGAGCAAGGTATTTGAAGCGTGCCAATGCCATATCATTATTATCTTGATTCATTATGCATATTAAGTCGGCATATGACACGTATTCAAAGTCACATACTTTGCCATTCTTCAACGCAATCATGGAGAGGCTAAGCTTTTGCTCTTTATTCTTTGGGTTGGAAATTGCCAGTTGGGTGGCTGTAGATGTCATATCTTTGACTGCCCACTGATTAGTAAATAGTAGATACCCCAAACGCTTGTAGTCTTCACCTCCGGTCGGGTTGTCTAAATCAATGGAATATGCATTCAAGAGACCTTTTCCAATAACAAAAGGAGCAAACAATCCATTCATAATGACAGGATCATCTGAATTTTTCACGAGTGCGCACGTGATATTCCAAGAGCCTTCAGTTTGTTCCCGACGCCATTTAAGTCCGAAGCGTTTCTTAGGATCTTTAAGCGGCTTCTCGTTCTCCTCGTCATATACATCGCCACCGGTTAATTCCTGAATGGCACATACGACCTTTGGAAACAACTGATAGTCTGCCATAGAACTCATGGAGAACGCACGCACCTCATAGCCATCCTCCTCTTGGTTTACTTCCACACCACGGAGCGCGTATTTGAACGAACCAAAGTGCAGACATGGGAATTCGGCAGAAGTGACTACTATTTGTTCGCCTGCGTCGGCAAGTGCCTTGAATAATGATTGAGGCTCAATTTTCGTAAGGGTACGAATGTTAGCGCAATAACTCATGACGATTATTTTTAGAGGTTAAAAACAAAAGGAGCAGGCTAAGATGGAGTCACTAAATGGACTGTCAGGCCTGCTCCAGAGCAGATTATTACCTGCTCATATAAATCAAGTCAACTAAATTGTCTTTCTTCATGGCAGCAGAGAAAGCAGCTTCGTTCTTCTTCAAGAAGTCAGCCCAAACTTGTTCCAATTTCTCTGCTTGCTCATCGGTAAGAACCAAACCGGAATGACCTTTATCCCACTCGAAGTCAGGGATGGCTTTTACCAATTCCTCGCACGTGAGGATAGGAAGCGCATCGGGATTGATTGCAACGTCGGGAAGGAAGTTAACATAATATGTCTCCCGTCCTCTACCGGACCAGTCTTCATCTTTGTACGGCTTCGAAGTGATTTTTCCGGAAGCAACGATACCTGTTTGACCGTACATGCCGACTTTCACCCAGAAGAATCTATCTCCTTCGTGAATCTGGTTCCAATCCCATACCGACCAGTTATAGTCTGGTTCGTACTCTGTAACCATATCAATCAAGTCGGAGAGATAGTGGTGCATGTTATACGATGAGAACGCGGGGTTCCATTTCAAAATAACCGTTTTCATGATAGTATCAATTTATTATTTCTTCTCTAACAAGTTTACCCGTATTTGCACTTGCTGGTTCGGGTGAGCCTCTTTGTCAACGTATGTGATGACGCACTCGAAGATGTCTTTGTGACCAAAGTCCATCAGTTGTGCCAGTTGGGTGTTGTCACGACCGGGAATGTAACCAACGTGCAACGCTTCCACCGTTCGCTCTTGTGCGTTCGCTTTCTTGGGCTTGCCTAATGAGATACTGAACAGCTGTGTGTCTTTCGGCATCTCGTGCTTCGGAACGTAGAACAACGCAATGGCATCTAGATCATGCTTGTTCTCATCTTCGCGAACCATGTACAGTTTGTCACCCGGACGCATCTCGTCCAATACCAAATACCCCTCTGTGTGACCGAATCCGGCCAAGTTGCAGTTTAAGAACTCTGCTTTGTTTTTCTTCAGTTCCATAGTAGTATTTTTTTGCAGTTTAACATCTCGATTTTTTAATTTCGCTGCAAAATTACTACATAGGTAGTGACACTTGAAGTCCGAAGGTGCAAAAAAATGTCAAAAAAGTGCATTTTTTTGCTTAACAGTACATTTTTTGCATGTTTTCGGCTTCTTCTTGGAACTTTTTGCGCAGGCTGGCAGGCTCCAGCACCTCCAGCGTCGAACCGAACTTGCGCAACTCCTGTATGAAGTCATAAGTAGGTGCTACATAGAAACTGAAATACGTAAACCCATCTTCCTCTTTCAGTTCGGTTTGACTATGGTGGATAGGTAGCGAACGCATGAAGTTAGCATCGTAGTTCGTGAGGCGAACCAAAATCTTCTCCGCTTCCGTGGTAGTCCTATCTACGCCATATTGATTCTTAAAGAACTCCTTGGCATTGAATTTCTTGGGCATCTCATACGGCTTATCCACCGTCACCAAATCTTTCATGCGATCCAAGGCATACACACGAGGCTCCTTCTCTTCCGGATGGTCTTCTGGTTTGCCTACCACATACCAACGGCGACGGCATACCTTCAGACAGTAGGGCGCCAATAGGAACGAGTGAGGTTCGGAGCGTTTGAAACCCTGATACGTCGCATAAAGCATTCGGTGTTCTTTCATAGCACTAACGATGGTAGATAAATAGCGCGAACCTTCGGAGGTCTCTTCAAAGATGATACGGTCTTTCATGTCACCGGCAAGGTTAACCATGTTGCTCACAGCAAACGTGTCCACCAGCCATGCACGGAGGCTGTTGCGGTCGATGTCGCCACGTTCACCGATAGAATACAAATTGGTAGCACGGTCACACACTATCTCAATGCCGAATAACTCAGCGATGTCCTCACGGTGACGATGCAGATTGCGCTTACCGTACTCGTGTTCGTGCTTCTCGTTGTAATGCGACTGCTCCCAGCGCTTGTCTATCTGCGGGAGAGAAATCTGTTTGGCGGAATAGATGGTGTCTAAGAGCCAAAACAAACGATGAAAGAGTTTAATTTGTGCTGCCATTGTATTATTCATCTTTATTATATGGACTGAGATTAATTGTCAACTTCTTCAATTCTTCATCTGAGAGGTCTTGCGAGGATAGAATCTGAGAAAGTTCCTCTTGTCTCGGTTGTCCCATTGTCAACCTATACAGCGACAAGACCTCTAGCAAATGTTTGTATTTTGCATGTTCACTACTATATGGGTACATCGGGACTAATCGCTCTACATACTCCATGCAGGCTTTTTCTTCTTCGGTAAGACATTCAATCGGGATACACCAATATGGAACCATCTGTGAATAACCATCTCCCATAGCTTTTCGTGCTTTTTCAAATAAGGTTTGCCATACCTGATCGTCGAAAGTGTTTTGTAGCGTTTGGGCATCTCCATATAAATGAGCGATACTGCGCCTTATTGCGTGACATGCATAGCGATTGACACGACCTTCTCGCTGCTCCATGTCCACGGGATTGGATGGAAGGTTCCAATGCACTAACTTGCGGGCGTACCAATGGAAGTTCAATCCTTCCTGCCCCACAGAAGTGGTCGCTAATATGAACGGTCTAAATGGAGAGTTGAACACGTCTTGCATAGTCTTGGTTCGCTGAGTAGATTCATCGGTTGCTATTTTATCAACATATTGCGATGCAAAATGGGTTCTCATACTAAGCGTCTCATCACCTCCCATTAGTGCACTTTTATTGTCTATTAACAAATTATTGGACGCCGCTATATTCATAGCATCGCCAAGTTTATCACCACCTATTGTGAACTTGTACTCATCCAAAACTGCCTGCAGATTTCCTAACACACAATAGGATAACACCTGTTGGTAATAGCGATCTTCCTTACAGATTGTATCCACAATAGCCGCACTCTCCGGTTTGTTGAAGAGCGTAATCATCTTAGTGCCGACTTGCATAGCGCTCTGCTCGTCCTGTTCAATACGATATGCACATACAGCAGGAGAAGCAATCGCAGAATCTACCAGTATGCTTACCGTATTGGGGTGGATGGTTTGCGGAATATCTATTTGAAGTCCATCCAGACGTTGCATGATTTCCAATACTTGCTCAGCGCTATTACGCATATTGGCATCGAACGAGACAATACCCACTTGGTTCAAGGCACTCTCTACTAACGGCCGCAGATATTCCTGAATTTCTTTAACCGTCTTGTCTATATGCAGCAACGGGGCATATAGTTCGGACAACTTCTTGCATGGGTAATTCAAGAAGGATAGTTCCACTTTCTTCTCAAAGACACGTTTGGTTTTGGACTTTTGTGAGGTCTTGTATGAGAAGCCACCACGCTGTTTGCGGTATGCGCCTAAGGTGTACCGCTCAGCATAGTACGACATCATCACGGCAATCATACGCGGAACCATTTCCCACGAAGAAAAGATAAGGAACTTGCTAAAGTTCTTTGATGACTCTTCTTCAAAAACACCACCAGCTTTGTAGTAAGGTCTCGAAGCCGGTACCCAAAGCAATTGATGAATATGGTTCTTTGGTTCGTTCTTTGCATTTAATTCGCCGAACACAGCATCGTGCAAGAACTGCAATTTTCCATTATTGGTGGGTATCGCTTCGTAGTTGTTGATACGTTGCTCATTGAGACACAGAGAGGTGTTGCGTTTGGAAATAGCTTCTCTTACGCATTTCGCATTGTTCATCACATACTTCTTCAACTGATACTTATCCATGAAGGATAGCAAGTATGGCGATGACATGACATAGTCCAATGGCACTCTCTTGAAGCTGACATTGCGTGTATGGCCTGCAATAGTATCCAATAAATGCTGCGCTTCAGCGAACGATAACATATCTACATCTGCTACAGGGACATCAAACACCGTCTGAGCAGATGGATCCATATTGTTGGTAATGCGTTCGGTTCGACACATTACTTTGTATAGTTCTTCTTCAGCTACGCTTTTGGACTCCAGTACGCAATCTTTATTCTCCGTAGAGATAAGCCGCAAATCATTCGAGAAGCGTTTCCAGATAGTTTGGAACTGCCCTGCCTCGTCTTTCGTGACGAATAGAAAATCTATTACTTTCAAGAAATCACGATAGGCATCAACGTCTCCTTCATTGATTTCTGCCAGCGTTGAGAATGGTTTATAAGGGGTGGCAGATAAAAGTAGGATCTTCGTTTCGGGATTAGAGAAGAAACGTTTAACCAACATGGACTGCTCATCATCTCCGGGGTGCAACAGATCAGAGAAACGTTGGAACTCATCCATGACGATTAAATCGGGTTCGAGCATATCCATACTGATTTCAGCAAACGTACGACGCAGCATTGTGAGAACCGACTTGCGTTCTGCTTTATCCCCGTTCATGCATGCCGCATTGAGTCTATCGGTCAGTTGGGTTTCGCGGTCCTTTTCAGCAAATGCCTTTTGCATGTTACTGATATAATCGCTTTCATTGATAGACTCTATCTCTTGGTTATATCTATTGACGTACCACTCCCAGTATTTCACATCCATGCTCAAAAAATCACTCAAAGCGGACTCGTCCTCAATGTGCGTAATCTTAGGTAGAAGCGCGCACATTAACGCACGCTCACGCGCGGTACCAGTTGAATTGACAATCTGGAAAGATGTGCAGGGGGTTAACGGGATCAACCGTTCGGGCATGACTCCTTTTTTCTCTGCTTCTTTAGAAATGATGTATTCGTTCTTGGCTATTTGCAGATGCTGCATCGACAGACGGCTATCGCCGAAGTCCGAACTATTCTGTACGCCCAACTCGCGTATGTTCTGCTTTGAGATGTTCGCGTTGGAACAGATATAGACAACTTTATAGAAATTATCCTTTGCATCCTCGCGCCAACCACGAATCAGTTCTATGACACGTCGAGCGACAATGGTCTTTCCCAAGCCCACTTCGTCTGCCAGAAGAACGCGACTGCGACCATTGATAAGCAAGTCTGCTATACGTTTCGCTGTTTTTTCTTGAAAATCTTTAGGTTCAGCCATAGTTATTCGCGTTTAAGTTTTTCTATCTTCGGTATTGCGCGTTGCATTTGACTCAGAAGCGTTCTGAATCCTTCAATTTCGGCTGCAATACGACACTTGTTCAACGTTTCCACTGCTCGCTTGATTCGCTCAGGATTACTATATGCAGTCCGCAATAAGTCTTCATATAATGACAATCCACTGAACGAAGCTGTGTGTACATCCGTTCTTTTACCAACGAGTTCCCTATTGGTCATTTCCTCCATATACCCATCGGGATTGCCGGAAAGCATGTACGCTAAGTAGTCCATCACCTTGTCGGGAGTGTTCAGCAAGCGATCGTATATCCGTTGCTTACGGTCGGATGGCATATTACGCGTGTTGATTTTAACAACGACACGCACATCATGACACTCCATGATATATAACTCAGTCAAGTCAGTGAGATACAGTCCGCCAAACACCATCTGCGTACTCAATGCTTGCTTTAGGGAAGGGCTATAGATAGGAGAAATAAACACATCTTCCTGCGGGCACTTGCATTTGACGACAATGCGGTATGTGTCCGGCGTCTCTTCTTCCACTTCTGCATATTGTATTGCAGCTATCGCACGGCGAATACATAGCTGTATGGTGCGCTGTTCATTTTGAGAAGCGGAGTCTATGGAGCATGGAGTGGCTTTCTCAAATGCACAATCTTTGCCTTCAAAGATAAATTGTTCCTTAATCTTATTAAACGAGGCCTTATGAGGCTGAAAACGTAGCGATAGCAACAGTTCTACATTGCGTTGGAAGCCATTTTTCGTAGCATTGGTAGAACCTAAGAGCAGCCTATTTCCTCGGTAGTCGCTTGTGAAATATATCTTTTCGTGCAGGTTGACGATAGCGCCGTCCTCATCAGGCGTAGCCAGTGCTAATTTAGTCGAATAGACCTGGTCCGGTAACAACCCAAGGATATCATGCGAACAACTATTCGGCTGTGTGACAAGTAACTTTTGACCTTTGCGTTGAGAAATCCGCTCCATTGTCGGCAGATCAATGAAAGGCGAGATGACTATCGTGTCTCCCGAATACCTCAGCATGTCATCCAGACACTCCTTTCCGTCATATCCAGGGACACCCATAAGATGGAAATCATAATCGCCAAACGTATCTCCATCGATGTCAAATTGCTCCACACGAGGGATAGCGTCTTTCAGTACGCGAAGAATCTCTTTCTGTTGCTTGGACTTGCTGAATTTCTCCAACCAATCCAAAAGAGCCACTAATGGTTGATGCTTCTCTTGGGCTTGGTGTGACGCATTTCTTCTCATCACTTTACCGGTAAGCACACAACTCACGTCGATGTCTGTTGAGTACGTGAGATTCTTGCTCATGACCAAGAGTTTCAACTGCCGTTCTTCCGCCCCTTTCTGTTTCTCCAAGATTATCCATACTTTCGGATGGAAACTGGCAAAGGAATTACGATGACCAACCGGTTGCACTTGGCAAACCGATTCTTCCAGAAGAGTCAGAATACGTTCGCCCAATAAAGCGTTTGGATGGATCTCTCCATTCTCATCCTTGCGCAGCGGGCTATATATGCTACCCGCATTACAATAGACACAGAATTTGCTCGACACTTTGTTGATGACATCCAGCAAATAATAGGGACGCTGGATGTATTGCTCCGCACTCGCAGTCAATTCGCCTAAAGCAAGAGGCACTTCCAGCAACGTTTCCAAATCAAGGCTATACGTTGTTCCTATAGCAGCTTCTACTATATAGCCGGGAGTCAGCAAAGCTTCGTTATAGAGCACTTCTCCCATTAACTCTTTTGCCATAAGTCCTCCTTTCTTAATTCCTGCAACATCAGACGCACCGTCTCCCAACGGTAAGACAAATAATAATGATGAATAGGCATCTTGTACTCGAAGTCCGGGTTATTGATTTTTCTTCGTCCGCTCTTGATAGCAATCTCACGGCTGACAATCAAATTTTCCAATTGATTCAAGTCGCCTTTCAGCAACGAATGATAGCAGTCTTCTACAAAATGCAGGGAATTGTTTAGCAGCCTATTTGCTCCAGAGTGTAACGGAAAAAGACTGGCTATGATATCTGGTTGGTTCTCCTTGAAACGGCTGTAACATTCTTCCCATTCACGCACAATCTCTTCATCTTGGCTGTTAGAAAGAATGACGTTGTATCGCAGGAAAAGCAGATAGACAAATTCAGAGATCTCACAACTACGATGAATCATATCACGGAACTGCGGCGGGAATTCGTCTCTGTCCAACGTAAAGAAATCGCCTTCAATCTTGATCTCGTCATGTTCAAGCAAATAGCCCAGCAACGAGTGACGAACATGAATGGCCGTGAGCATGTGTTCCTTGATATAGTCACGCTCAGCAAAATTGACGTCCAGATGACATTCTTCCGGGAACTTGTAACCTAATTCGCGCGGGAACTCACAGAACGGACGGTAACTAATCGTCTCGTTTGCATCATTGGCGACATCTGCGGATTCAGTTCGCATCTGTTCCGGTCTGCTTTGCCATTGGAGCGCATAAGACCGTATAGCAGACGCGATAGTCGTCCGTTGGTCTAATTGCAAGAACCCGTACGTGCGCAGCGCAGAATTGTAGATGTATGTAGGGTCATACTTTACGAACTGATTATTAGACCGCAGCGAGTCAGCTCCAGTGATTCCAGGAGCATTAGGAGTGTTCTTGCTTAAATGACGAGTCATCGAGATCTCCTCCTCGATAATCATCTGTTGTACTTGACGCAAGCTGACATCTTCAATCCGTCGGGCTTTCTCCCATACTTTCTGATACACTTGCGGCAGTAAAACAAAGTATTTGGCATGTTGATGCAGGGTGGATATTCCGGGGAACATCTCATCAGCCAAAGCATCGCGGATACTACCGAATCCTAATTCATCGATAGCGCCCTGCTCAATTCGTCGCATGGCAAGTATCTGCTTTGCCTGCTCGGTCTTGTTTAGATGTATGTTACCTAACTGCATGGCGTTTTTATTTTGATAATTTTGCGACTGCAAAATTACTTCTTTTTATTGACATGTGCAAGTAATTTACTTATTTTGTTGCGTTTGCGCGCATATTTCTTGAAAATCGCGGCAAAATTACTACATACCCTATGACACTTGAGGTCCGAAGCTTTAATAAAATGCAAAAAAATGCATTTTTTTGAGAAAATGCACTTTTTTGAGCCAAAATGGGGGTGAAAATGGGTCAAAGAGCAGCTTGCGCTGCCCTTACTCATGCCCTGAAGATATAGCCATCGACCTCAGTATAATCGCCACCGGTATCGAGTGAGCGCCACACTGCCGAATAATCAATGCAGCACTGGAGCCACTGCGGGAGGTTCTTAAAGTAGCCGCACTCCTCGCACAGGTACTCGGCGAAATCTTCTGCGCTATCGTACTTGCCCTCGTAGCGCTCCTCGAAATCTTCGAGCGTGCCCTCATCCCAATAGGTAAGATACGCTTCGTATGCTTCGCGCTTTTCCTCGCTCAGCTCGGCATAAGCTTTGATTTTATCGAACGTGCTTTCGCCCATGCAGCCCTCACAATACCACTGCGACGGGTAGTGCTCGTAATCCTGAAACATCAGCTCCGCATCCGCTTCATCCGCGTGCAGGCGGTTGCAGAACTTAATAAAATCTGCGTACTCATCAAAGGTGCTCAAATCAATCCACATGCCGTAGAGACTGCCGTTGTTATACTTGGCATACGTGCCGCAATAGACTGCGGGGTTGCTGTTCTCATAGTGCGCTGCGTGCTCACGAATTTCGTTCTTCGTTAATGGTTCTCTGTAGTTCATAGTTGTAAAAATTTGATTGTTATTAAATTATGTTTATATTGGCGGCTCTCATAGCCATCATATTATCAAGCGCTTTTTGTTGTGCGCGCTCCCATGCAAGCTCACGCTCTAACTGCTTATACAGCCAAGCACCACGACCGGACATCAAATCGCGTTCGAGTTCTTGCTGCGCCTTGAAATCCTCCACACTGCAAGTGTATCGTACCATTTCTTTAACTACCTCGCTCTTGGTGCTTTCTATAACGGGAGCGGCTACGGATGATTCACTCCATAAAAGAGGGAGTTCTAACTGACTTTGCTGATGTGAAATGTGCTTGTACATAATTGCTGAATTTTATTTACGGTGCATCCGAAGTGCTTTGGTGAGATTGGTTGCAAGACTCAACCGACAAATACAACCGTCTGCGTGTGGAGATTTTTCGAGACGACTTGTATAGCCTTGCTTATCGAGAGAAAGTAGTAACTTCGCGCCGGAAATAGAATCAGCAGGCCAAGCACAACGGCAGCAAAGCATGAACTTCCTATGGAGTGGACCATCTGTCGCTTCCGGAAAGCCACAAGAGTACAGCACGTGCGTCAGCATGTAAACGCCCAAAAGAAAAAACAAAAATATATTTGAGCAGTCATAGAGTGCTTCAACGCTTTCAACATTCTACAATATATGCTAAATGCCTTATATACAGTACTTTATAAATAATATATTTGTTGAAAATATAGAAAAATAGTAGTATATTGTTGAAAAGGCACTATCTTCCGTGCTTATTTGTTGAAAGGTGTTGAATGGCGTTGAAAAAGGACATATGTCAGAAATGCCGTAAAATCAATGCGTTGCAATTGTTGAATGTGTTGAACGGCTTTTGTCGGCAATCATATCGAGATGAGGAAATAAAAAAAGTGCCGCCCGAAAGCGACACTGGCATGAGATAGTCATCTATCAATCGTCGTATTCGACATCGAGATTGACGCCATATTGCTCAACAATCTTTTCATAATCGAAGCAATACGCTTGGTCAAGGATCGACTCTTGTTTGATGGTATCTTTGACTCCTTCCTTGACAAGACCTGTCTGCTGGAAGCCTTGGATGATGTTCTTGAAACGGCAACTGCGTTTCTTACCCAAGTACGCCGG
Source organism: Paludibacteraceae bacterium (assembly GCA_017557345.1). GTDB lineage: Bacteria > Bacteroidota > Bacteroidia > Bacteroidales > Paludibacteraceae > Colicola. The sequence goes on from JAFYZR010000025.1 coordinate 20,822, forward strand.
CGAGTGCTCCATGTAATACGGAAGCGACGACTTCGGCAATAGTGCTTCGCCGATCTTTTTGCCATGAATCTGATAGAGTTCGAAGATACGTTTGTAGCGCAAGTACAGGATTTTCTTGGGCGCGTCAAACTCCATTTCGCTGGATGAGTTATCGACCTTGAGTCGTTGTACCGCCTCCACACGATAGTCAGAAGCCATGGCTATCTGTCCGTCCTCACGGAGGTAATTGACGATATCCCAGAAGGTAGCAATCTCGTTGTTACGCTTCGTCTCGCCGTTCTGCTCGATGATACCTTTGGCCGCGATAGCCAGCAGTTCCTGATAGGTAAACGGCAGATCAAGGCGGTCTTGCAAGCAATGAAAAGCCGCCACCGCTGCTGCCCAGTTATTGGAGATACGGTCTTCGACGATAGCGCCATTGAGTGCGGTAATCAAATCTTGACGGACACGATTATAGGAGTGCGCAAACTCCGCCTCGAAGAGGCTACGATGACGAAGAATCTCCAACGTGAGATGCGAGCATCCCAGTTTGCGGACATCTTTTAGTTGTTGGAACTTGGCTTTTGCTTGTGGTGTGAATTCTGACTTATTGTAACGCAAGAAGATAAAACGCGAGAAGAGTGCTATATCAGCCGTAGCCATCTCCTGACCTGAAAGAATAATGGCACTATCCACACGGGTAACCTCACGTTTCTTATCCTTATCCATATTCATTCGGTTACGACCGGTGCCATCCCATAGACCTTTGAGGAATTCACGTTTGTCGATATCGATGGTGTTCTTGAACTCATCTATATGCACGAGTGCATTGGCGCATTGGGCAACGGCATCGGCAAGAGCAGGAAGGGTCGAGTTCTGGATATTCGGCGGTGTATTCTCAATGATGAAGAACGACATGAGCGAGTGACCAAGTTCGGACTTACCAGAGCCTTTCGGACCGAATAGATTGAGGATGGGGAACGACTTCGTTTGTGCCGTGACAACGTCGCGGAACAAAGCAGCAAGCAGGAAGGATAGTCCGACTTTGGCGTTGTCGCCGAAGACGTCTATCAACTGCTCAGCGTACTGGCGAAGAGTGACCGCCCCAAGATTGCGGTGGACGAAACTCCGTTCGAACTGATATAGCGATTTTTGTTTCTCATAGATAGACGAGAATGCCGGCAGATAGAAGTTGCCTTGGTCGCCCAAGCGCACGATTCCAAAGTCGTCCACTTTATGCCACGTACGACCATCAAAAATGCCGTTGCCAAAGGCAAAGAAGCCTTTTTCCTGCCAACCGAGTTGGGTAATAGGTTCAGCTGTTTCGGTGGCTTTATAAAGGAACTGTTTGAGGCGAGTCAACTGTTCCTCTTTTGCCAGCCAGATATAGTTACCAATACTCTCAACCTTTTGTTTGAAGCGACTCAGGCTGACAAGGTCTTCGGATTTGAACTCGATGATGCGCTTCTCATGATCTTCGTTCTCTATCTCGAACAGACGCAGTGCAGACGTACTACCATCGGAGATATGAAATAGCGGTTTGAGCGTGAAGTTAGACCATTTGATGGTCTTACCGTTCACGCCGATAGAGATGTACGTCTGACCTTGCGCCTGGAAACCGTATTGGTCGAAGAGCTTGGCGCTAAGCATGTTCATGTCACTTTGCTTGAGCGCTTCTTCGCGGCGATCTTTCTGTGCAGCATGGATAGCCTTGCGCCACATCGACTTGCCATTGATGACGTCGTGAAGTAGATTGATGTATCGGTCTACTTCATACTCACGTTCAAGACGGCCAAGGAGTGCTGCTACCTTATCAACGATACCGGTTGGCGTTAAGCCGGGTGTCTGAACCAACTTATTAGCATACCAGATGGGGAAGTCCTCCGTTTCAAGATCGTCGTACAGCATCCGCGATTTGCAGAATGAATCGGGGTCTTGTTTACGACCTTCTTGACCAAGCGGAATCTCCTTGATGCTTACTTCAAAGCCGAGGTTCCATGCTTGGACGGCGGACTTCATCACTTTGGCGATACCTGTTCCATACGGAGTGCCCACTTTCGGGCAGTCCGCATCGGGCAGGAAGATGAGCCGTTTGGCATTGCGCATCAGCACTTTGAACTGCTCGTCCGTCCAGTCGGAGCCAAGTGATGCGACCGCGTTAAGAATACCAATGGACTGCAGGCGTAGCACATCAGGTGCACCTTCGACGAGGATGTAGGTTTCTTCTTTAGCTGCTGCGCGCATAGCCATGTCGATACCAAAGACCGAGCGGTTCTTTTGATACAAAACGTTGTTTGCAGTGTTAAGGTACTTAGGTTCTTTCTCATTATCGGACATCGTGCGGGCGGTATAACCGATGATACGACTGTAGCGGTCGCGGATGGGAATCATGATGCGACCGTGGAAGAAATCGTAATCTTTGCCCGAACGTTTGGACGGACTGATGAGCCCCATCTCCTTGAGCATCTGGAGAGATACCGCATTGTTCTGTGCGTACGCGATAAGACCTTCCCACGTATTATACGCGTAGCCGATGCCGCTTTCTTCCACGAACTCCTTGCCCCAACGGTTGATAGCATAGTTATAAGCGAGACGAGCTTCCTCGTCTTGATTATGAATGTTGTCAACGTAGTGCTTCTGAACGTGGGCGTAAGTAGCCAGCATAGCTTCGCGCATTCTGTCCTCTTCCTGTTCCTCGGCGGTCTGTTCGCGTGTCTCTTCCTCGATGGAGATATTGTTCCGGCTCGCAAGAAAACGCACGGCATCCGGGAAAGAGAGACTTTCCTTCTTTTGGATGAAGGCGATAGCGTCACCGCCTTCGCCGCAACCGAAGCAATGCCATGTGTTGCGCGCCGGATCAATCATCAGAGAAGGTGTCTTCTCCTGATGAAGCGGACAGCAGCACTTCGACCTGCTACCGGCTTGCTGTAACTTCGCATAGCCGGCAATCACATCGCGCACATTGACCTGCAGACGGACTAATTCAATAGTTCTGTTGGATAACATAACAGTTAAGGTTGAAGGTTAGTTACTTTGCTCTGTAGTAATTATCCACAAAGCGTTGCTCGGCACGAATCTCTCGCTTGAGCAAATTGATGATGTCATAGATGGCTTCATACTCTAAACGAGTGATGTTTCCATGCACACTTTTGTAGTAAAAAGTAGAGTTGCTCCATCCGGTACGTGCCATCACGGTCTGCTTGAAATTCTTGCGCTTCGGAGCGGGGAGCTGCAAGTAAAAATTGCGTAAATAATTCATAATAGGTTATAGTTTTATGTTAATATTGTTACAAAATCCTAAAAAAGTACAAAATTTGCGCATTATATTTGCATAATTGCGATATTTGTAGTACTTTTGTGGTGCAAAATTAGTGCTATTTGGTGACATACACAATTTAATACAGCACAAAATCGTATTATATTGACATTTTATTCATTATAATACGCAATTTCGCACTATAGTGATTTTTGAACACAAAAACTATGTACAACGGAGAAGAAATCAAGCATTTATTGCTTAAGCAGAACAAGTCGAAGACAGAATTATCGAAAGCTGTAACGGGCAGATCGAACAGCAGTCTGCATCATATATACAAGAATCCGACTGCAGCCACGCTGGAGAAGATAGCGGATTTCTTTGGAGTGAGCATTGACTCCTTATTTAATCGCGCGCACCCGTACGTAGATTATGAAACGGAGAAGGATGCAGAGAATGGATACTTGAAGAAACTCATCAAGTTGCAAGAAACTCAGATGAGCGCTTACCAAATGCTCAACGAATCCAATGACTTTGTGCTTGAGCAACTGAAACGTCGTGTAGCAGAGTTGGAGAGTAGATTGAAATACATTCAAGATCATCCGGAAGCGATAGCGGAGTTGAAACCGCTACCGGAGTTCACGTTGATGGTGCCCTTTGTGAAAGGAGTTGGTGACCCTCATGTATATACAAACCCAACTCCGGAAGAGAAAAAGAAGCAACGTATCCACAAGAAATTGCGGAAGCAAATTGAGGATAAAATCCGCAAAGAAACACTCCCGGAATAGCCATTCAGAGAAAAAACAATCCTAAATTAAAGTTTATGGCCAAAAAATTTGGTCATGTCAAAAATTTGTAGTAATTTTGCGGTCGAAAATGAGTTTTTGGCGTGTCAAAATCGTGTCACAAACTCGCACAAAATCCTAATTTTGAACAAAATCATTGCTGATTTACAGCAAGTTATGAAAATTACATCAACCGTGGGTTTGTCTGGGTTCGAGTCCTGGTTGAGCAACATAGAAGAGACCTTGTGGGTCTCTTTCTTGTTGTCATACCGACTCTCACCCAGGTTCTCCGCCGCTTCGCTCTGTCGATTAATCAGCAGACTGATTTTTCGAGTCCTGGTTGAGCAACAAAAAGAAGAGACTTTCGGGTCTCTTCTTTGCTTCAAAGGGATTTTCACCCAAGTTGAGTGATAATTAAGGAACAAATTATTGGTGTTGCTCTCTTAAGAGATCGTTGACCGTTTTAACCGGATTGAAAGTCGAAACGGGTACTTCAACGAAAATGGTATTCCATTTCGCCATTGCTCCATTCCAGAGTCCCGGTAGTTCAAGTGCCAACAATTCTTTGCCATCCTTCGATTTATTGGAGATAAATCCTGTTTGCGGATCAACAAACTTCGGCAGATCAAACGGTTTGCCTTCGAAATCACGAATAGCACAAACGAGATCAACGGGATTGAAATGTGTGGATTGCGCCATCAAAGCCGGATCGCTGATTTGCGTGGATTCGAGAATCTGGCAACTGATTGATCCATCGGCATCGCGTACCAAGAACGGTCCACCGCCAGGTTCGCCAGTATTCTTTACCACACCGCAGACGCGGATAGGACGATTCAGTTTAGCGCGTTCTTCATCGGTGAGATTCGGATTCTTCAGCGCCTCAAATACCCGTTTTTGTTCCGTTACCAAAACTCCGGCAAGAATTTGCTTATAGCGAATGGTATCTTTCTTGAGTCTATCCGGAACGACATTATCGATATTCTTGATGAAAACGATATCCGCATCTTGCTGATTCAGATTCTCAATCAACGCACCATGTCCACCCGGCCGGAAGAGCAATTTGCCATCTTTCGTTCTGAACGGCGTGCCATCCGGATTAGCAGCAAGCGTATCGGTTGAAGGCAACTGTTCGCTAAAAGTGACATCATATTTCACACCGAATTTCTCTTCGAACTTCTGCAAGTTATCCGCTATATGCTGACGGAAAAGCGGCAGATGATCATGGCTAACCGTGAAATGCAGATAAACCGTCGGTTTCTCACCTTTCTTAGCCGGAGCCACGCAATATTGCGCGCCTTCTACGAGATGCTCCAATGCAGGTGTCCGCGCGCCATCGCGATATTTATGGAAGAGCAACAATCCCTTCGGCAGATCTCCGTAATGCATATCTTTCAGCAAGAAACGCACCGCCTCTTGGCCTTCTTTTCCTGCCAGTTGCGGACCAAAAGCGAATTGATCTTTATGCGCCAGGAAATCTTGAATAAACGGTGTTTCGATACCATCTTCGAGGTATTGGAACAAGTTTTTAAACATACGGCTGGCTGCGCCGGAAGCAGGAACGAATTTCAAGATTTTATGTCCCTCTTCGAGATATTTCTGCCAAGCAGCAATAAACTCTTCCTGCTCAGCGCGCTTCGGAGCCAAAATTCCCTTTTTGGTGGAAGCCGGAGCAACGATGTCCAATTGAGGAAAACCATTACGGAAACATTCCAATTGCGCCTCCGCTTTTTCTACAGAAATGCCTCGAGCTTGCAGTTGCTCCAGGTCTTGTGCAGTAAATTCATTCATGGGTATCAGCGATTAATGATTAATGATTAGCGATTCGTGATAAACGATTTTACAAAATCTGGGTGCAAAGATACTAAAAAATTTGCATATATGCAAAAAAAATTGTAATTTTGTGCCAAAATTCTAAATAACCATGATTCTAATAGCAGATAGCGGCAGCACAAAAGTGCATTGGTGTTTGTTAACCGCCAGCGGTCAAAGTTCAGATGTATTTACGGATGGCATCAATCCGCTTTTTCAGACATGCGACGCGATGCGCAACAGTATCAGCAATCAACTTCTTCCGCAAATAGCATCCTCTCTGTGGGCAGGCACGCTGACTCACGTTTTCTTTTATGGTGCAGGCTGTACTCCGGAGAAGAAAGTATTTGTGAAAAAAGCGCTGGAGAGTGTTTTCAAAAAAGCGGAAGTGTTTGTTGCTTCCGATATGTTAGGCGCAGCCCGCGGCCTTCTCGGTCATAAAGCGGGTGTAGCATGCATTCTCGGAACAGGAAGCGGAAGCTGTTATTATAACGGCGAAGAAATCGAATGGTGTGTGCCTTCTTTGGGTTATATTCTTGGCGATGAAGGAAGTGCGGCTGTGCTTGGGAAACGGCTGGTTAGCGATTTGCTGAAAAACCAGTTAGGCGATGATCTCAAAGAAGCATTCTTCAAAGAATACGAGACATCGATGGCGGATATTATTGAAAATGTGTATCGCCAGCCATTCCCGAATCGTTTCTTGGCGAAACTATCGCGTTTCTGCGCGGATCATATCGACGACAAGCGCATTCATGATTTGGTTTATGACCATTTTGTGCAATTCATACGTAGGAACTTGAAGCAATATAATGCCACCACGCCAATTGGTTTTGTCGGTTCGATTGCATATTATTATCGTCCCATTTTGGAAGAAGCGATGCAGGCGGAAGATTTGCCTTTAGGAACTATTCTTCAAGATCCTATCGAAGGTCTAAAAGCATATCATAAAGAAGCACTTGTTCCGACCACAGATTGAACGCGCTTAAGCTAAGGCTCGTGCGACTGCGTGCTCTGCACTTGTAAAGCACTACGCCTTGCTCTACGCTTTCCCCACTGCAACCTTACAGGTTACATCGGGGACCCCAAATAAAAGAAAAATTGAACATTTTTACATAGGTGTTGCATAGGTAATAACCTCGACTTAATACCGATAAGATACCGATTGGAAAAATAGAACATTTTTCGAAAATACTACTATTAAAATATGATTAAAACTTTTTATTTGCCCGGACGCGTATGTTCGACCGTTGCGATTCGAGAAATTGCGGCAAAAGCAGACACAAAATTCACGATGATTTGTCTCAAACCCCATATTGAGTGGGTTTATCTGGGACAAGAACGGATGGTGCAAGTGATGGAAATGACCGATGCCACGATGGTTTATGCAGACCATTTTGCCAAGATGGGCGAATCGATTGTTGAAGCACCCGTTATTGATTATCAGATTGGCGCTTTGCGTGACGATTTTGATTTCGGAAGTGTGCTACTTTGGAACACAGAGAAATTGAAAGCTCTTGTCGCTCAAATGGATACGAACTATGAGTTTGCAGGGTTGTATGACTTGCGATTGCGGGCAAGTCATGCTATCAGTCTTCAGCCGTCAGCCATCAGTCATATTCCGGAATATTTGTATTACGAAGTTGAAGAGGACACGCGCAAATCGGGTGAGAAATTATTTGATTATGTCGATCCAAGAAATAGGCAAGTGCAAATAGAAATGGAAGCGTGTGTGACCGCGCATCTCAAACGAATTGGCGCATATCTGAAGCCGGGTAAATATAAATCCTTGCCGAAAGCAGATGATACCTATCCTGTTACCGCGAGTGTTATTATTCCTTGCAAGAACCGCGTTCGCACCATCGCGGATGCCATTCATAGCGCGTTGAGCCAAGAAGTGCGAGAAGGATATTCATTCAATGTGATTGTCGTGGACGATAACTCGACCGATGGAACTGCTGAAGCCATTCAAAGCATCAAAGACGACAAACTCATTTATATTGCGCAAGACAAGACCTGGCACGCGATTGGCGGCAACTGGAATGTGGCCATTCATGATCCGCGATGCGGGAAATATGCCATTCAGTTGGACTCGGATGATACCTATTTTGATGAGACAACCGTTCAGAAATTTATTGATGCCTTCGCCGGTTTAGAACCGGAGCAAGCCATCCATGCGGCGCCCCAATACGGCATGGTGATTGGCACATATCAATTGACGAACATGGCAGGCGAAGTTTTGCCTCCGGGTATTATTGATCATCGCGAATGGACCGAAGAGAACGGAAGAAATAATGCACTGAGAATCAACGGCTTAGGCGCTCCGCGAGGTTTCTACGTTCCACTTCTTCGTACCATCAATTATCCGACTACTAAATATGGCGAGGACTACGCAGTAGGTTTGCGTATCAGCCGCGAATGGCGAATCGGACGAATTTATGACGTGGTATATAACTGTCGGCGTTGGGAAGATAACTCTGATGCCAACTGTAACATCGTGGCGATGAATCGCAACAACTGGTACAAGGACTGCTTGCGCACATGGGAATTGCTATCAAGGTTGGCATAGTCACAGCGCCGAAAATTGCGTATGAGTCGCGCGCGCACACGTTCCTTTTGAAGAACGTGCGTATAGGAATTGGTTTTCATTGGGACAGAAAAGAAGACCAAGAATTCGCGGGAACACTCGAGATTCGCAATAACCCAGATGGCACACAAACTGCGATTAATACCATCGATTTAGAAGACTATCTTTGCTCTGTCATTTCATCTGAGATGAACGCCAACAGTCCAATGGAACTGCTTAAAGCCCATGCCGTTATCAGCCGTTCCTGGGCCATTCGCGCTATGCAGAAACCCAATCACGAAGGTTTTGATGTTTGCGCCGATGACCATTGCCAGCGTTATGAAGGTCTCAAACGGATGAATGAACGAGCTATTGAAGCCGTACGAGCAACGACAGGCCAAGTGCTGACCTATAATGGTGAGATTTGTGATTGCCGATATTACAAATGTTGTGGCGGCCGAACAGAGATTTGGCGGACATGCTGGGAAGATATTGATGTGCCGTATATTCAGTCCGTCAAATGCGACTATTGCAAGAATCCTTCGCCATCTGTTTTGCGATTGGTTCTTAATGACTATGATCAAGAAACCAAGGATTTTCGAGATTGGAAAGTGCAATATTCGGACGAAGAATTAGATGCTATCGTGGCAGAAAAGTCCGGTATTGATTTTGGACATATTACTGCATTAAAACCCATCCATCGCGGCGTTTCCGGGCGAATCGACAGCCTGCTTATCGTTGGCATGAAGCATACAGAGACGATTGGCAAAGAACTGAAGATTCGCATGTGGTTAAGTCGCAGTTGTTTATACAGTTCGTGGTTCGATATTTCGCACGAAAACGGCATTTGGACCTTGATTGGTCATGGCTGGGGTCATGGTGCAGGACTTTGTCAAATAGGCGCTGCGGTTATGGCAAGCGAAGGAAAGACATACGAAGAAATACTGAGTTACTACTATGCGGGCACAAGACTTAGCACTACAACGCGATAAATACAAACATCTTTCCGATGCTGAATGGCGATGGATGCTGCAACAAGTTGATGGCCGCGAACGCACGGCTGATAAGTTGCCTACTTTCGCTGAGATAGAGGATTGGTGGTATCCCGTACGCCTAAGTTGCGAGCAATGCTCCTCAGAATTGGCGGCCAAATACAAAGCATCGCTAATCGCCAACCGCCAGAAACAAATGGTCGATTTGACCGGCGGTTACGGTGTAGATACATTCTTTCTCAGCGAACTTTTCGATCACACAGACTACGTAGAGCAAGACGCAGAATTATGTCGTATAGCAAAGCATAATTTTGCGAACAAACCGATAACGATTCATAATACTCCAGCAGAGGATTTCTTGAAGAACGCGGGTTTATACGACTTGATTTTTCTTGATCCGGCAAGACGAAACAACTATGGAGGAAAGGTTTTTCGCCTTGAAGATTGCACACCGAATGTGGTAGAGTTATTGCCAAATTTGCTATCGCATCTATCGCCCGACGGACATTTATTACTCAAACTTTCGCCAATGCTTGATATCACGCAAGCCGTAAATCAACTTTCGGCTGTGCCTTGGGATGTTTATGTTGTCGCGATTAAGAATGAGGTGAAAGAAGTTTTACTTTTAAGTGGCGGAAATGGCATAATTACGACAATCGAATTAGATAAGCAGCACCAAGTTTTTGTTTTTACCAAAGAGGAAGAAAAAAATTCTTCTTACACATTGCCGCTCTCGTCTTTCAACTATCTTTATGAGCCCAATGCCGCTATTCTTAAAGCCGGAGCGTATAAATTAATAGCGGAGCGGTTTGGTTTGTATAAATTAGACGCCAATACACATCTATATTGTTCGGATGAGATAATAGCTGATTTTCCGGGAAGGATTTGGAAGGTCAAGGAGCAAATATCCAATCATAAATTAGCTGTCAACCGTGCAAATATCTTGACGCGCAATTATCCCTTAACGCCAGAGCAATTGAAGAAAAAGCTGCACCTTCAAGATGGAGGTACAGATTTCGTTATCGGTTGCCGTGTGAATAATAAGCCTACCTTGTTTTTAGCCGAGCGGACTGAAAATATCCATTCCGAAAGCTGATGTAAAAGCATCGGCCTTTTTAAGATTTTCCGCGCTATCCAACTGCACTCCCTTTCTCGGTGTCATCAGTAATATACGGTCTCCCAACGCAAGCGCCAAATCCAACTCATGCGTAGAAATAAGCACCGTTTTACCTTGTGTATGCGCCAAATTACGCAACAAGCGCAAAATTAGTATTCTATGCGGCAAGTCAAGGTGCGCCGTAGGTTCGTCAAGAAGAATAAGCGGAGTTTGCTGTGCCAGCGCTTTGGCAATCAAGATTCGCTGTTTTTCTCCGTCAGAATGAGCATTAAACATTGTATTTGCGACGGATTCATCATCAAAGCCCACTTGCTGCAAAGCCTCAGCAATAACTTCTTCATCCTTTGCCGCCAAACCGCCCAAGAACGATGTATACGGATAACGTCCCATCGCTACCACATCATGTACTGTCGTATTATCCATCGACAAACGCTCCGTAAGAACCAGTGCTATCGATTTGGCATCACAATGCGTAAATTCTCCGCCTAGCGCCGGTTGAAGTCCGGCAAGTGTCCGTAATAAAGTTGATTTGCCGCAGCCGTTAGGCCCCAACATGCAAACCATCTCGCCAACTTGTAGCGAGAAAGTCAAATCAGACTGAATGACGGTTTCAGAGTAACCAATCGTCAGTTTATTCGTAGAAATAGAGACGTTGGACACGACGACTAACGGATGTTAAAATTTCGTATGTTATTGTACCGAGTTTATCTGCAAGTTCCTGCAACGGCATTTTATCCCCAAACACCTCAGCAATATCTCCAGGACGAGCATCGGTGCCTGTAACGTCAATCATGGCTTGGTCCATGCATACATTTCCTACAACCGGACAACGTTTTCCGCGAACCCACACTTCGCCGCCATAGTTAGAGAAACGACGATCAAAACCATCGGCATAGCCAATAGGAATGACGGCGATTACACGATCTTCGTTAAGTTTTGTATGTCGTCCATAACCGATAGTCTCACCTGCCTTGACCGTTTTTACGGAAAGAATAGTAGTTCGCAGGGTACATACATTGCGCAATTTGGCACCAACAAATGAGAAGCCGTAAAGACCTATTCCCAAACGACACATATCGAACTGATAGTCGGCAAAGCGTTCGATACCGGCAGAATTACATATATGCTTCATTATCGGATAACTCAGCCCTTTCTTTAGTTCCTCGGCACAACTATCAAAATAACGAATCTGATCGAGCGTAAACGCATCGAATTGCGGTTCATCACTACCCGCCAAATGGGAGAATATGGATTGCACACGCACTACTTTCTGTCCACTCAACTTATTGACAAGCCAGGGTATATCTTCCTTGTAAAATCCCAAGCGGTGCATACCACTGTCGATTTTAATATGAATCGGCACATTCTCCAAACCCTTCGCCTCTGCCGCTGCCATCACCGTTTTGAGTGATTGATGGGAATAAACATTGGGCTCAAGATTATTTTCCAAGATCAAATCCATCGCTGCAACTTCCGGATCCATGATAATAATTGGCAACGTAATTCCAGCACGCCGCAACTCCACTCCTTCATCCGCTACTGCTACCGCCAAATAATCTACCAAACCACTATCTTGCAGAGCTTTGCTTACTTCTACACTTCCTGCACCGTATGCAAAAGCCTTCACCATACATGTCAGTTTGGTTTCCGGTTTCAACAAGTTCTTGAAGTAACGTACATTATCCACCAGCGCCGAGAGATTCACTTCCAACACCGTTTCATGTGTCTGCTGGAGAATACGTGATGCTATTGTTTCCTCATCGTAGCCAAGCGCACGCATCACAGCCGCACAAGTACGAACGTTTTGATGCGAAGGATCTTCTATCACCTGCTTTGAATGAACAAACAGTTTCATTTTCTCCGCGCGTTTCTGCTCCAACGACTCGAAATTCTCATCATGCTCATGACCTATATACGTGATTACTCCAATGGTAGGACGAATAATCCGCTCTAATTTCTCCATTTCGCCAGGTTGCGAAATACCGGCTTCGAAGATAGCAAGCGCCGATGGTTGGTTAGCAACGGTTGTTAACTGCCAAACGCTCAATGGAACGCCGATTTGCGAGTTATAGGACTTCGGAGAACGGATAACTGTATAGTCATCTTTGAGCAATTGGTACAACCATTCTTTGACAACTGTTTTCCCATTTGAACCGGTTATACCTATTACCGTTCCGTTAAACTGCGAACGAACATATGCAGCTAAATCTTGCAGTGCCGCCAAGGCATCACCCGTCACAAACGCACGAACTCCTTTCGCCTGCAATTCCGGAATATATTTCGCGCCATCGTTTTTTGCCGTCTTGATGGCAAAGAAGAGCGTCGATTCAGGCTCGTTTCCTAACTGACGGCTATCGGTCAGTAGAAAACGGATATCCAAATCTTCATTCCCTACAACCGTCAAACGGTCACCAATTATTTTTCTTATCTCCGAACATTTCATAGTTCAAAATGTATTATTCCTTATTATGGCCGAGGTATCGTTGTAACTGTGCCTCGGTTGTTTTAGCTTCTACTTGCGCGTCAACCAAATCGGTTGCAGCCGATAGCCATAGCGTCTGAGCCTGCATAAGTTCCGATGCTGTTATCAATCCGGCCGCAAATGATTCTTGCGCCATGCGCAACACTTCTTCTGCATTCTTTTGCGTTAGCTGGGCCAATGTTATTTTTTGCTGTGCCTCTGCTAATTTCTGATTAGCCTGTGTAGTTTGCAATGTGAGCAATTCGCGCGTCTCTTCAGTCTTTAGAGTAACCACGTTCGCCGCATGTTTAGCAGCCTTGTAGCGTAAGATATCCTCCGCATGCACGATCGGTACATTCACTACAACACCTGCAGAGAAAAATCCCTTTCCGTCCCAATTACTGCTCACTCCATTTTCCGCATTTGGGTTGGTATACATATAACTTGCTTGCGCAATGATATTGGGTTGCAAACCCGCGCTGGCCAGTTTGACACTACTCTTCGCTATTTTCTCTGCTTGCTCGAGCAACTGCATCTCGCTTCGGCTATTCACCATTCCTTCTGCGTCAAAAGAGTCTGTAGGCAATGTCGTTTCCGACAATCCGGAATCGTCAAGTTTGAAACGTGTCGATAAGGATAAGCCGCATACTTGAGCCAAGGCCATTTGCGATAATGTGAGTCCATTCTCTGCTTGCAGTCTTTTCACATCCGCATCTCCGCGTTGAGTTGTCACTTTGAGCAAGTCGGACTGAGTGGCCAGACCTTGCGAAACGGCTTCTTGTACATCTAACTCCAATTGAATCAGCAATTGCTGGTATTGTTCTGCCAATTGTTTTTTCTGCGCTACAGCCACTACACGCCAATACGCTTCATCGACCGAATAAAGGATTGACTCTTTCTGTGCGTCGGATTCAATATTGGCAATATTCTCCGTAGCCTTTGCTATCTTGTACATCTGCGTCAAACGTCCGCCGGAATATATCGGTTGCATCACGCTCACTTGCGCCACCACTACATGCGTCAAATCAACGGTTGCTGCATCATAGACATATTTATATACCTCTGCTATTCGTTGCGCAACATCATCCGATAAATCAGCAAGCGGCTTCTCAAATGGTGTTCCTTCCAACGACTGCGCATATTCTGAAAGCACACTTCCTTTAGTCCATTCAAAAGAAGGCACTCCTTCCGCATTGATAGAAGCTACACCAAACGGAAATTCCGTCTGATTAGCAACCAAATGTGCATCTTTTGAATTCCATAAATAACCGGCATTGGCACTTATACGCGGGAACATGGCTGCCAAAGCCGCCTTGCGGTTATACTCAGCCGCCAAGCGTTCTTCCTCTTTCGACTTAACAGATGGGCCATGCTCTAACGCCATCTCACGGCATTGCTGCAACGTATATAAGATGGTATCATCCGCATATACGGCTATCGTCATGCTACAAAGTAGCAAACATATGTATCGATATATTTTCACTCTATCACTCCTGCTTCCTGCCATGCAGACAAGGTATTTTCAATATCGTTCATCGCCTGTGCAGGTTGAACATCATATTCTTCGCAAAGAGCCTTGCATAACTCATCGGAAGAGAAAACGCCATGCTCGATGGTTAATCTCTCCGCTTCTTTCCAAAGGAAAGCCGCGGTCTCATTAAGCGTTATCATCTTATTGAAATTGATAAGCGCCATCGACTCTCCCACCAAAATATACTCATTGCCTAACTTGCGCAGGCGGAAACCATCAATTGTTCTCATATTTCCAAATAAGCCACGTATGGCGATAAATCTTCAACAGCCATTTGCGAATCGGTCTTAAAGTGTACCATAGTCGTCCGCGAGACAAATATTTGCGTTTCCCGTTAGGACGTTCAATGCGCATAACGCGAGCAATAATATCTTCGCGTCCGCATATTTCTTCGCCCTCTATATTCCCATCGCCTTGCAGTATATAGGATGTCTGACCCTTTTTATCATTCACAATGCGAATGAGACGATGCAACACATAATTCACTTTTCCGTTTGCGTTTTGTACGCGTGCCAGCAAAATATCGCCTTTTTTCGGGTTGCCTGTCAGCACCGACATAACCACACTGTCTCTATCTCCCTCAATAAACGGACGCATACTTATGCCGGATGGTGTAAAGCGAACTTCCTTTTCTTCACGGATCAACCGCTCCAGTTCCGGAATCAATATATCATTCGCAATCTTCATTATGGCGCCACAACGGTAAAGCAGTTTGGACAAGTGGTCATATAATATTCCATTTCAGTAACCTGTATATCTGTATTGGAACCATACGTATTAGTCATTTTAACATAATAATTTCCACTTAATCCTTCTACTGTCACATTTTTTGTGTTTTGTGTACCTGCAACCGGTGTCCATGAAATACTATCCGTAGAAACGGATACTTGCATGCTTACAGTATTACTAATATGATGAATAATGATTTCATTTAATCCTTGCTTGGCTGGTGAGACTATAACTGCACTATTTTGCGGAATCTTTAGATAAATTCCATAGTCTTTTCCTCCTATCGTCGCATTTGTAAATGCCGCATTTCCGGTACATGTATATATCGTACCATCGGTTGTTATTGCTTTAGTATAATTAATGAGGAAAGATGCTATTGCACCTTCATTGAAATGATGTTCTACTCCTCTTGCCACCAGCGAGAGGATCAACAAACATACTATAAAGATACTCCGTTTCATTCTTCAAATACTGCATAATACGTTGCTACCGACTCTACTTTGCCGCTGATTTCCGCGAAGAGATCATCGGGCTGATAGAACGGACTGCACCAGTCGCCATGCTCTGTCCAGCCGATAAATGTTGCACCCTCGCAATTATCAGGAGCGCTCGGCATTTCTATATCTTCCGAGCCATCCAACGCATACTCACGACTGCTGATCACTTCGCCATCTACAATCCACTGCACTTGATAATTCGTCACTTCTTCTACAGAGAACAGCGTTATATCGTTCCCATCGCGCGTAATTTTCAACAGCGGTTTACCACTCACGCCTCCCCATGAATCTTTGTGTGCATACGGCCAGACATTTTGACCGCCGGTTCCATAACCTATTTGTGTGCCGGAAGGAATGACGAGCGTATATCTGGGTTTATAAGCTGTGTTATTCGGGGAATTCATCATCCATGCCAGAGCATCAAAATCCACTTTCCATATCACCATGCCTGAATCTGGTACATAAGTATCCCAGCCATGCTGCTGACGATTTTCTATGAAATAACATAGTCCCTCATCCGTTGGACCTTGTTGTTTGCCGCTGGTATTAATCTGATATGCTTTGTATCCTTCTGTGCCATTCGGCTTGAGTCTTAGCCACCGCGCGTTATTACCCAAGTTTTGTGGAGTCATCCAGCCCATGAAATATTTTTCCCAAGGATCGTAGTTTGGAGGACAATGCCCGCCGCCGTTGTAGCTACCGCCATCCATCACATTCCATTCGTTAGGGGTTAAACTATTCTTATAGTTTACGCCATACTCTGTATCATAGAAATCCGGCAAACCCATAACATGCCCGAACTCATGGCAAAGCGTTCCAATTCCGCCCAAACGACCTCTGCCGTCCAATTCTGCCGACATCGCATAGTTATTCAGCATCACACTATCAATCATGATACTATCTTCCGTATAACAGCACGATGCGCGTGTACCGAATATCGGATCATATCTGCCTTGCTCATTAAACGGATACACATGGTAAATGATCTCCCAGTTATGCGGCCAAATGGTATTTTTATCACCGCCGTTTGCTTCTCCTTTGCCAGCATACATCACATAGACAAAATCGACAAAACCATCCTCATCCGAATCATAATCGGCAAAATTCAGTTCCGGGAATTGCCTGTTTGCCAAAAGACAAGCTTCTATCACAGCATCCGTCGCATATTTATCGTTATCATAGTTATCCGGATCATTCTGACCGTAAAAAGCATATTCCCTGCTTAAAGTCACAGGACCGAAAACATCAAACTGCGGATGATATTGGCCATTTGATTGCGAAGCAAAATACTCTGCTGCGGACGGATAGTCTATGCCTCTGTTTTTATTTACAGTACAAGAATCAGAGTTGCACAGTTCGTCAAAAACCTCATGCGTATGCTCCGCTTGCATAGCGGTATCCGCAAAATTAACGAGAATGACGATTCCTTTCGGTGCAAGATTAGGTTTCAATCCTACATCTTTGCGTTGACGGCGAGCCTGTCCTTGCGCACGGCGAGCTCTCACTTGTTGCGCCGTAGGAGCGTTGCCAACCACTTCAAACATACCATTCTCGCGCTCACGAACTTCTTTTCCGTCACGGTTTATCATATAATGATAAAACTCATCGCCCAAGAGTTGCACTTCTATGGTCGAGCCATCGGCCTGTGTATAGGTTTGCCAACCGCGGTAAGCCGGAACGGCGTTTGCCAGCATAGCCAGACCGCATACTATTGCTATCAAAAATATCTTTTTCATTTCAGCCGTCCTCCCAAAACATTATATTCTCTGCCATCACGAATGATGATCAACTGACCGTCACGCAGAACTTTCTGAACACTGACTTCTGACTTCTGAACACTTACTATGCCTTGGTCATCTGCCCAAACAGGGACAAGAACCACATCTTCATCCGGCATCACAAATTCCGAACCTGCTTTATAGTTCTCGCCATTATAACTCCAGGCAACAATCACTTCGCCATTCTCATTTCTCGGACTACCTTTTGCCAAAATAACCGTATCACCCGGTACATACGATGGATATTCGCACGTGGTACGTTTATACGGAAAACCCTGATAAGTCAGGCGCACTTTTTGTGTCTCTGCAGCATAACTCATGCCAACCAGCAGTAGCGCCAAAAACAATGTGAAAAAATGTCTCATTTTTTATTTTTATTCAAATTAGCGTGCAAAGATACAACTTTTTTTTGATATAAACAAAAAAAACGCCCAAAATGAGCGTTTTTCTATTAATTCCACAATCCGCTTAACGCATTATTGCGCCTTGAGCGTTGTAAAGCACACCATTCTTCAGAATGAACAATTGTCCGTTGCGAATGACTTTCTGACTATTGATTTCCGAAGCCTGAACACTATCAATTCCTTGCTGCGGTTCCTCTGCTCGCGTGACAATCACCTTATATTCTTTTGTAGTTACTTTATCCTCGGCGGTTACTTTGATAACAGCCTGTGTCGCACCCATATCCGGATTATCAGGAACAGCTACTTTGAACGGATTATCTCTATCCGCCGTTGCTTTATCTGCCAGAATGAATGCCACTTCCACTTCCGTCTGTTTCGAATCAAAGGCCACTTCGTATTCAAACTTACCGTCATTCTCTGCAATCACTTTTCCGTCAATCTTCAATTCTTGGATGGAAGCCTCTGTACTTGGAGCAACGCGTGAAACACGGATGATATACTCCGCTTTTGTCTCGCCGTCTTCGGCTGTTACAGTCAGTTTGGTATCAATTGGAGCTGTTGCACCGAATTCCGGAACAGAAGCCAGGAACGGACTTTTCTTGTCAGCCATGGCATTGGCGTCATGTAATTCGAATGTAACCGTCAGATCCGATTCCTTAAAGTCAACCGGCACTTGATAAGCATAAACCTTATTCTCATCGGCTGTCACTGCTTTATCTTCAATCTTAAGCCAATTCAGCGTTACATCATTACTCAGCGGAGCGCCGCCTTCGAATGTAATATGCTTAACCACTACTGTTCCGCCGGTTGTTGTGCGCAATTCGATATATGCATCTCCGCCTTCTGCCTTATAGGTAAACGGATCCGCCAATTCAGCAGGAGTTTTGGTCAATTCTGCGCCATTAGCGATAAACTTCACATCAGCCGCAACATTTCCAAACTTCACTTCTACCGTTGCATCTTGCTTTATCCAGCAACCGATAAAACCGCCTGCAGTCTTAATCTTAAGACCAAGGAACGGTTCATTATTGAAATCTTTAGCATCATTCAAACTATCCAAACCGCTCAGACTACCAAAATCATAGCCGCGTTTGGTCAGTTCGCCTTGGATGTCAAAGTTCACTCCGTTATCCATAACCAACTGCTCGATATCGATGGATTTTGCATAAGTCTTCTTGAGGTTTGCCGAATAAGCGATATCCACTTTCTTCGTCAACTCACCTACGGTGAGACTCAATTCGCCATTTGCGCCGAGAACATCTACTGCGCTCTCAAAAGCAACCGTCACTTCTGCTGCCAGTTTGCCATCTGCATCAACCGTCACGCTTGTTGGATTGACACTCAAACCTGCAACTTCTGTCAACGCCAAGTTATATGTTCCGGCAGCCAAATGTCTTCCGGTAAATTTAACTTTTGCCTCTGCTTTGCCGTTATTCTTTGCAGTAGCTGCCAATTCAATCGATGCAGGACTAACATTCAATTTTGCCTCACCATCATCGCAAGGACGATTGACTGCAACATAACTGAACGTCGGATTCCAGTCATTTCCATCGCCACGACGAACATAGAGTGCAGATTTTCCGGCAACTTCTGCTGGCAATTCCCAACTATTCTCACCTTCTTCGCCAATTTCTGACGATTCAAAGAGTTTCTCTGTGCCATCTTTATCCGCGTACAATTTCATTGTACCCATCGTTGCTCCGGCTGCGGAGGTAATATTCATAACAAATACATCGCCTTCAGCAAAAGTACCTGCCGCTAAAGAAATTCCGAAATATTTCTTTTTATCCAATTTTTTCGCATCACCTTTACTTAAATTGGTATCAACTGTGCCGCCGACAACACCTGTAACCTCTTGTTGTGTTGTTGCCTTGATAAGTTCGCCGCAAACTTCAGTTACATTAATGGTCAACTCATTGGATTTAATCGGTTCGGTGTTATTCTTGTTCGATGCCTCGCAGAAGAAGACAAAACTTCCTTTCGCATCTGATGTAAATGTATAGGTTGCTTCTGTCGCGCCATCAATCTTCGCATTATTTTTATACCACTGGAATGCAGTAGCCTCAGCCGCAACGCAAGTCAGCTCTACTTCTTCGCCGATAACCGCACTTGTCTTGCCGCTAATCGTTGCTGCTGTCACAGGATCGTTGGAAACAACGGTTAACTTCAGTTCTACGGAATTGCCGCAAACGCCATCTTTCACTTCTTGCGTAGCGATAAATGTATGCTCACCTTTGGTGGCTGTCCATTTATTATCGGTAATCGTTTCGCCGTCTTTGCCTGCAATCGTCACATCTCCGCCATTTCCTCCGCTTGTCGAGAAAGTAATCTCATCGCCTACAATAATATCCGTTTTCTTATCTGCATCCAAAGCCAAAGCCTCTGCCGGCGCTTCGCAAGAAGCAGCAATTTTAACGGCATAAACATAAATAGCATTATTACTCGAAATGTATGCCAATCCTTCACTTTCTGCATAACCATTAACTATTTTATCGATGTCATCATCGGTAAGAGCTGGCAACTGGGAAACGTAAATTGTTTTTGATACAACAGGATTTTGCGTTTCTCCATCATATAATTTTGCCCCTTTATTCGAAGCAGTCGCATAAGAAAGTGTGAGCGTAGTATTTGTTGTATTGGTAGCAAACCAATATACTGTTATTTGGTCGCCTTTAGCCAAACCTTTTACGGCCACTCGCTTGTTTTCCGCTAATTTTGCGCCTAAATCACTTGTACCTGATATTTTGCTGTAATAGGTACCTTCAGACTGTGTGCCAGCAGGAAATCCGATTTCTGCCGCCGGATCAGGGAAAATGACATTAGCTTGATTGCTTCCACTACTATTGGAGCCATAGATGGTATAACTTCCATCTGTAGTTACTTGCGATGCTTCAGTAAAGACTGTCACGCCTGCCCAGATACTTAATGAAGCGAAGAGAGCTGCAAAAAGTGTTAAGAATTTTCTCATAATGTTTGTATTTTAAAGGTTGTATATTTAAAATATTTTTTGTATCTTTGCACCCGATTTAACATCTAAGTATGGATTAAGGCCGAGTTTAGGATGGTTTTAAAACCGTAATTAACGTTCCGTCCCCATACTTTATACATCCAAAAACTGG
>JAFYZR010000026.1 GCA_017557345.1 Paludibacteraceae bacterium
AAAAAGAGTGCTAATAATTAGCACTCTTTTTTATTCTTCACTCTTCACTCTTAATTGAAAAGAGATGATCATTTGGTCATCTCTTTTCCTGTGGTGCCACCGAGAATCGAACTAGGGACACAAGGATTTTCAGTCCTTTGCTCTACCAACTGAGCTATGGCACCCGGAAGTGTCCCCGTTAATCGGGGAAACTGGCCTCCGCCGGAAGGGGTATAAACATGCTCTTCGGACGAAAGCGGGTGCAAAAGTACTGCTTTTTTTTGAATTGACCAAATTTTTTTGCATTTTTTTTGTTAAAACTTGCATTTTTGGCAGAAAATTCGTATCTTTGCAGTCGAAAATCGATAGAGTCATGCAGTTAAAAGTAATAGCCTACGCTCGTAACGGGCATACGGATAAGTTTGGCATCCCACGTCAAAGCCGAGACGAAAGTCCTATTCTTACGCGGATTGTGTTTGAACCGGAATTTGCAGTCCGAGAAGCCTTGCGCGGCATCGAAGGATTTAGCCATCTATGGCTAATATGGGGATTTTCGGAAGTGGATTCATGGAGTCCGACAGTTCGTCCTCCGAGACTTGGCGGGAACAAACGAATGGGTGTGTTTGCGACGCGGAGTCCATTTAGACCCAATCCTTTAGGATTGACAAGCGTGAAACTGATCAAAATAGAAAGCGGAAAGGGGAAAGAGGAAAGCGCAAAGAATGGACGGTTGGAATTGATTGTGAGTGGTGCAGATTTGCTGGATGGAACGCCGATTTATGATATCAAACCTTATTTGAGTTTTTCGGATAGCCATCCGGATGCCCAAAACGGCTTTGCAGAAGAAACGAAAGACTATCAGTTGAGTGTTGAGTGGAATGTGGGCGAAACATCCGAAATGACCACGTTAAAACCTCGACATAATACCGATGAAACACCGATTACCCCTGATTGCGAATTGGATGAGAAATTAATGCGTGAAATCGAGTATATTTTGCATCAAGATCCTCGTCCGGCTTATCAAGATGATCTGAATCGAGCGTATAAGATGGATTATGCCGGTTGGCGGGTAACATTTGTTGTAAAAGACAACAAAGTTGTTGTGCGAAAAATCGAGAAAACATAGAAAATATCACTTTTTTGTAAAAAAAGCACGCGCGCGCTTGCAAGTTCGAAAAAAAAGCAGTATCTTTGCAGTCGCTTAACGAAAAACGAAAAGAACCATGAAAAAAATTATTCTTAGTCTTCTTACGATTCTTTTTGTAAGTCCGCTGCTTCGTGCAGAGAATATCGGCGTTCCTTCAGAATGTGAGGACGTGATGTTGCAGGTGTTTTATTGGGATAGTTACGACGGTAGTAAGTCTTCCACCAAATACGGTCGTACAAAGTGGATAGATTTGCTGAAGGATACAGCTGCTATTAACGCGAATTTTGATTTGGTGTGGTTTCCGCCAAGCGCAATGGGTGGCGGAGTAGGTTATACCCACAAGCAGTTGAGCAATCAGTCAGGCGATTGGGGAACGAAGGCAAAATTGGTGGAACTGATGGCAGCATTACATGCCGGAAATACGAAGATTTTGGCTGATATCGTGATTAACCACCGCGGCAACAAAAGCAACTGGTGTGATTTTGAGGAGGATAAGTTCGGCGAAGGTTACGGATCTTTCCAATTTACACAAGAGCATATTTGCAAGAACGATGAGGGATTTACGGATTCCAAATCATCGTGCTACGGCAGTTCTTCGCGTGGTGCCGCCGATACCGGAGATAATTTCGATGGTGCGCGAGACCTGGATCATACAAACCCGTATGTGCAGGATTGGGCAAAGGCTTATGTGCGTTGGATGCTGGATTCTATGAAGTATGACGGTTTCCGTTATGATATGACCTTGGGTTTCCACGGACAATACCTGAGCATGTACAATGAGGCATCTCATCCATATCTGTCCGTTTCAGAGTTGTGGCACGGAATAGACCGACAGAAACAACATCTGCAGGAGACGAACTACAATACGATGATTTTTGACTTTCAGCAGAAATATGAATTGCACAAGGCTATTGTGGGCGGCAGCTACAGCAAATTGATGAAGAATAGTAATTCATTCCGCGGACAAGGATTGGAGAAATATGCAGTTACGTTTATTGACAATCACGATACCTTTGAACGTGATGGGTACGGCAACAACCAGTTTGGCGGACAATATATCGATTTGAAGGATGCTACGAAAAAGGCTCAGATTTTGCAAGCACATGCTTATATTTTGATGATGCCGGGTGTGCCGTGTGTGTTCTGGCCGCATTGGAAGAGTTATCAATCCGAGATTAACCAAATGATTCAAATCCGCAAGTTGGCGGGAATTCATTCCGAATCAAAAGTGTCGGACGAGAGTTACGTACAAGGCGGTTATAGCGGAACAATTGAGGGAAAGAAGCATAAAGTAGTGTTGCGCCTAGGCAAGAATCGTGATATGACTGCTCCTGTCGGCTATGGTTGCTGCGCGAATGGCGACAATTATACCATCTTTGTGGAAGGAGTGCAAGGAATGGATGAGGTGAAAAGTGAAAGATTAAGCGGAGAAAAATTTATCCAAGACGGTAAACTGTATATCCGTTGCGGCGAGGCGATTTTTGACGCACAAGGAACGAGAATCAATTAAAACTACAATACGATGAAAAAAACATTTCTTTTTGTGTTAGGCATTTTTTGCAGCCTAACAATGATGGCGGAACCGTTTTCGGTTCGTGTGAATGGTAAAACTGATTATCCCGCAACGAATACCGGCGAGGAAGATTTTCAGGGGCGCGTGCAATATGCGGCCTATGACGTTAGTTTGAAGGCAGGCGATAAACTGACTTGCTATGATGGAGGCGCAGGCGCAGAATGGAATATCGCTGTGATTGACCAGTATGGCGCCTATCAGAATTTCTCGACCGGAAGTGATGCGTTGACTTGTAACAAAGCCGGCAAGTATAATATCTACATCAAGTTGAAATATGAAGACGACATGTGGTATATTGAAGAGTCAACCAGTGGCGGCGGTGGCGGTGGCAGCTATTCCACTTCCGCACCCGCAAAGTGTCCGGATGTGATGTTCCAATGCTTCTATTGGGATAGCTATACAGACAAAGGTTACGGCCGTACCAAATGGGTGGATCTGAATAATGGTCAAGCCACGGAGATTGGTAAGTGGTTCGACTTGGTTTGGCTTCCTCCAATGTCCAAATCAACTGGCGGTACGGGTTATTTGCCGACAAACTACAGCAGCTTGGATAGCCAATGGGGTACAAAGACTAACCTTGTTACCTTAATAAAGACATTGCATCAAAATGGTGCAAAAGTGGTGGCCGATATAGTAATTAATCACGTTGCCGGAAGTACCGGTTGGTGTACATTCTCGGAATTGAATTTCGGCTCTTATGGTAAGTTCCAACCGGAAACGTCATGGATATGCAGTACGGATGAGATGTTTTCAAATCCGGAGGCGGGAGACTGTCGCAACAAGGCTAAAGGAGCCGCGGATGATGGTTATGGCAGCGAGGCAAACTACGAAGCCGGTCGTGACTGGGACCACTGCAATGCAAAAGTGCGCGATATGTGTAAGGCATATCTGAAATGGTTGCGTTATGACATTGGAATTGATGGTTTCCGCTATGATTACTGCAAAGGCTTCCATAATAGTCACATCAACGATTATAACTCAGCGGCAAAAGCATATTTCTCAGTAATGGAGATGTGGGATGGTAATCCGGATGTGCTGCAGCAGCATCTGAATGATGCGGGTTGGAATACTATGACCTTTGACTTCGCAACGAAATATACGGCATTCAATGATGGTATAGCAGCCAATAACTATTGGAAATTGAAAGGTGCTGGTTTGCTTGGTGCAGGCAAGGCGCGTTATGCCGTTACTTTCCTCGATAGCCATGACTCATTCCAACGTGATAACAATGAGTTCTGTGGAGCAGGTAATTCGATGAAATATCCGGGTAAAATCCAGCAATGCTATGCATACATGCTGTCCATGCCGGGTGTTCCGTGTGTTTTCTATCCGCATTGGGTAAAATTCAAAGATAAAATCAAACCGATGATTAATGCTCGTTATAAAACAGGAGTACATAGTGAGAGTGCGGTAAGCGATGAGGCGGGCGATGGTTTCTATAAAGCCACGATCACCGGAACAAATGGCGAGATTCGCGTGCTGATTGGTCCGAATTCCGGCTATGACAATACGCCAAGCGGTTATACACTGGCGGTTAAAGGCGAGAACTACGGTGTTTATTACAAAACGAACAGCAACCGCGGTGATAAGGATAAAGAGCGTAAACCACAAGGAATAGACGAGGTAAGTGCTCAGCAATCAACCGTCAAAGGAGAGAAATTTATGGAGAATGGTCAACTCTTCATCCGCGTAGGAGAGAAAGTTTACGACATGATGGGTAATATTATCAAATAACAACATAAAATTTTACGACAATGAAAAAGATTTTTACATTATTTGCGGCTGTATTGTTTGCAGCAGGAACATTTGCCGCTTCGTTTGGTATCATGATTAATGGAACAGATGGACATCCGGGTGAGGTAAATCCCAATCCAGCTGATCCTTCATTCCAAGAGTACATGGTGTTAGGATTGTCCGTTTCCAGCGGTGCAACGTTGCAACTTTGGGATTTTGAAAACAATGCCGGTTGGGCGGTTGATCTCGACCCGGCAAGTACTTCCGGTATTTCCCGTGATGGAGATCATTACAACTGTACTGCAGATGGTTGCTATGATTTCTATATCAAGTTAAAATATGAAGCAGACCAACTCTATATTGGTGCTTGCTCCGGAGGCCAAGGCGGTGGCGGCGGCCAAGGTGGCGGAGGATCCGAAGACGGCTACTGGTATTGGAAAGGATATGTAGACGGAAAGGATATCAATAGTGACCAAGATGGTGGAGGTATTTTTGAAGGCGGTATTTCTTCGATCACGGTGAATGACAAGGGCTATATCTTTGTTATGTACCAAGTTCACGGTGTACCGGGTGTTCAATATATGGCTGCGGCTTATTCGGAGGCTGCGCACGTGACGATGACAAAAACCGGTAGCGAAAAACTAATGATTCCTGCAGGAACACACACGCTTTATCTCTATGATAATGGTGATGGAACAGTAGAACTGTCTCGTGAGCAATTAGCCGGCAAGAAATTGATGGACGATACGCAAGGCATCACAAATACCCAGGTGGATGATAAAGCACGCAAGGTGATTATTGATGGTCAGCTCCGTATCGTTCGTGGCGGTAAAGTATTTGATGCTACAGGCCGTCAACTCTAATCTGAATTCTGAATCCTGAAAACACTGAAAAACTTATATTTATGCGTAAGCTAAGTCTTTGTTTGTTGGCTTTAGTCGCCATCTGCGTGAGTGCGCAAGTGACGACTTCGCCATCGATTATAGAGCCGGGATATACCGGTAAGATTACCATCACGTTTGATCCTACAAAGGGAAATGGCGGAATGGTTGGCGCATCGCAATGTTATGTCCACACCGGTTATTGTACAGCCCAAAAGGATTGGCAAGGAGTAATCGGTACATGGCGTACTTCTGCACAGCCGAAACTAACTGCAGTCAACGGAAAATGGCAATTGGAAATCAATAACATGTATGATTTCTATAAGATTCCTTCCGGCACAGAAGTGACAGCGCTGGCATTTGTCTTCCATGATGGCCCCGGCGGGTCGAAGGAAGGCAAGACGGCTTCCGGAGGTGATATCTTCATCTATATCGGAGAAGAGAATTCCGATATGGATATCTGGGATGCGGTGGACGGTGTAACGGCAGTTACCAAGACTCGTCCGTCCGGCATCAGTAACGGTATCTATTACGGAAACGACGGCAAGTCGGTTACGCTTTGTACATATGCGGCCAGTCGTACGCAATCTGCAAAACGCGCTTTCTTGCTCGGTGATATGACCGATTGGAAACTAAGCAAGGACTATCAGCTTTACAAAGACGGTGATTATTTCTGGATTACGCTGAATGATCTTGAGCCGGGCAAGGAATATCGTTTCCAATATGCGATTGAGCGTGCAGACGGAGTGAAGAAGCAGATATGCGATTTGTATTCGGAAAAAGTGATTCACCCGGATGATAAATGGGAGCCCAAACAGGCTGACCCGACGCTGATTGAGTATCCGAAAAAAGGTGCTGATGGCGGATATGTAACGGTTATCCAGCCGGGCAAACCTGCCTACAACTGGTCGGATGCAACCTTGAAATTCAAGCGCCCGGATAAGAATAACCTTGTTATCTACGAACTCTGGGTGTATGATTATACGCCGGCACGTACGATTGAGGGTGTGCGTCAACGTCTCGATTACCTGCAGCAACTGGGTGTGAATGCTATCGAGCTGATGCCGATCTGCGAGTTTGAAGGAAACAAGAGTTGGGGATACAACCCATGTCTCTATTTCGCGCCTGATAGGGCTTATGGTTCAGAAAATGCCATTAAGCAGTTCATCGACGAGTGCCACCAGCATGGTATGGCGGTTATCATGGATATGGTGTTCAACCATACCAACGGCAATAACCCGATGGCGAAACTCTATCCGTGGACCAGCAGCAAGGAGTCGGAAACGGAATTGCGTTTCAACCCTTGGTTTAACCTGGCTTCTGAGGTGAAACATAGTGATAACAACTATGGCGAGGACTGGAATCATGATTTTGCTCCGGCACATGAGATGTTCAAGCGTTCCATCCAGTATTGGGTGAAGGAGTATAAGGTGGATGGCTATCGTTTTGACCTTAGCCATGGTTTCTGCGGACGGAATGTGTATGATGCCGTGACCAACTTGAAGGACTATTACGCAGGCCTTCAGGCTGTCGCTTCGGATGGTTATATGATTCTCGAGCATTGGGGTGACAATATGGGTTCTGACCGCCCGGCCCTTGTGAATGCCGGTATGCTGTGTTGGAATAACACCAATAATGCATATTGCCAGCTGGCCATGGGATGGCTGAAAGACGGAGATGCTCTGGGCGATGCGAACAAAGATGGTTATGTCTCCTATTGCGAAAGCCACGATGAGGAACGCATGCAGTATAAATGCACGCAATGGGGAAATGGCACGGTCAAGACGGATCTGGCTACGCGTATAGGGCGTGTGCCTGCTTGCGTGGCAATGAATGTGTTGCTCAATGGTTCGCATATGTTGTGGCAGTTTGAGGAGATTGGATATGATTTCTCTATCAATAGCACGGCAAGTAACCCGAATGCTACGTCCGGACGTGTCGATCCCAAACCGCGGCCTGAAGCGAAGGGATATTTCAAAGACCAATACCGTATAGGTGCTTATGAGAAATGCGCGCAGGCTATACAGTTGCGTACGCGTATCATGCCGGAAGTGTTTGCCGGAAACCCGACGGACCAGTCTATCGGATCGGGAGTGAAGGTGCGCTATGTCCAATGGGGAACGAATGTCTATGTCGTAGCTAACTTCGATATCAACGCACAGACGAAAACCTTGCCTTCCGGCACTTGGTATGACTACTACGACAATGGCAAGACAGCTTCCGGAACCATCACACTCCAACCGGGAGAACTCAAGATCTATACCGGCAAGAAAGTAGAGATGCCAACGATTAACAAGAATCTCGAAAGCATGTTGCCCATTGAGAATATCATCATCGATGATACTCCGAAAGCGCAGAAGATCCTACGCGATGGACAAGTCCTCATCCTCCGTGGAGATAAGGTCTATAACATGCAAGGTCAACAAATTCGCTAATCGAAGTGTACATCGCCATCGCAGGAAATATCGGAGCAGGTAAGACAACGCTAACCAAGATGTTGGCGAAGTATTATGGCTGGGAGCCGCGCTTTGAGAGCGTGAGCTTCAATCCGTATCTCGAAGATTATTATGGCGACATCAACAGGTGGGCTTTCTGTCTCGAGACCTATTTCCTCAAGGAGCGTTTCAAGGATATGCTGGCCGTGCAGCAGTCTTCGCATACCATCGTGCAGGACCGATCTATCTTTGAGGGAGTCTATGTCTTCGTGCGCAATAACTACGAGCGAGGCGACTTAAGTGATCGCGACTATACGACATACATGGAGCTCTTTGACCTCATGAAGCTGAAGATGAAAATGCCGGATCTCATGATTTACCTGCGTAAGTCCGTGCCGGCACTCATCGCACAGATACAGAAAAGAGGCCGAGACTACGAGCAATCCATGCAGATTGACTATCTCAAGGGACTCAATGAGAAATACGAGGATTTTATCTTCCGCCAGTACGAAGGGCGAGTGCTTGTCATTGAGTCGGATAATATGGACTTTGAAAATAATCCTGAAGATTTCCGAAAGGTCATCAATAGGATTGATGCCGAGCTTTTCGGCTTGTTCAGCGAAAATAACTGGAATAAATCATAAAATATATGCATATAGCAGTAGCTGGAAATATTGGTTGCGGCAAGACGACGTTAACCAACATGTTAGCCAAACATTATGGCTGGGAACCGCGCTTTGAGAGCGTAGAGTATAATCCCTATCTAAGCGATTTCTATGCCGATATGGCAAGATGGTCGTTCAATCTGCAGGTCTATTTCCTCAATAAGCGCTTCAAAGATGTCGTGGAGATAGATAAGTCCGATAAGTATATCATCCAGGATCGTACCATCTACGAGGATGCACGTATCTTCGCGCCGAACCTCCACGAGCAGGGATTCATGTCGGATCGCGATTTTGATAACTATCGTGATTTGTTCGACCTCATGATGTCGCTCGTTCGTATGCCCGATCTGCTGATTTACGTACGCGCATCCATCCCTACGCTCGTAGCGCAGATACAGAAACGCGGACGTGGATACGAGCAGTCGATTAAGATTGACTATCTCCAGGGACTCAACGAGAAATACGAGAACTGGATTAAGGATTATAAGGGCAAACTGCTTATCGTTGAAGGTGATCGCATTAAGTTCGGCGAGAATCCCGAGGACTTCCGCTGGATCACGGATCATATCGATGCCGAACTCTTCGGACTCTTCCCGTTCGAAACCAAGGACCAAACCGGCAAAGAGATATAATAGCAAATACTATGAGTAATTTAGCTCAGATACAGCGAAAGATTTACGAAATACGTGGTCAGAAGGTAATTCTTGATCGCGATTTAGCCGCATTGTATCAAGTTGAGACTCGTGTCCTTAATCAAGCCGTTAAACGTAATATTGAGCGTTTCCCTGAGGATTTTATGTTCCAACTAACTAAAGAGGAGTGGGAAATCTTGAAATCACAAATTGTGATATCCAATTCTATAAAGATGGGTGTTCGAAAGATGCCTTATGCCTTTACGGAGCATGGTGTCATTATGTTAGCCTCTTTATTGCGTAGCGAGATTGCTATTACAATGAGCGTACAAATCACTCGTGCTTTCGTGGCTATGCGTCAAACGATTGCTGCTTTAGCTTCAACAGAAAGTAAGATAGAGTTACTCAACGAGCGTGTGGAAAAGCTAAATTTATATATTGACGAAGTCTTGCGAGATCAGAATGATATCAATGAAGAACAGCGCGCTATAAATGAAGAAACCAGCATGCAATTGGAACTGATTAATCAATCACTTGCTGAACTTCAATCAAAACCGAAAGAGAAGCCACTACCACCGGTGGGTTTTAATTCGCCGATTTATAAAGAAGAAAAATAACCTTGTCCCTGCCGTTAGACGTAAAATAGCGGCCGTCGCTTACCGACGTTAAACAGAAGGACATATTGAAAATTAGCGTTTGCTATTTGTTCTGAGCATTGAAATGTGGAAATTTCTAAATGTAAAATTAGAACAAGTTGCAACGTCCGTTATGTGCGGGCGTAACTTGTCTTTTTTACGGGTCCTTCCACAACCTCAATGCGAGCAAGTTATAGCCCGCTTTTTGTGTGTAAATCATATAAAATTATTCATTTAAGGTTGTGCCCGACACGGATTTAGGGTATTATATCATGAAAAAACAAATGTTAACTGTTCTGCTTGCCCTTGTTGCAGGCACGATGTGTGCGAAAGTTAAAATTGGTAATTTAAATTACAACCTGGATGCGGCTAAAAAGACAGCCACGGTGGTGTCGAATCTTCAGAACAACTCCAACTATGTCGGTTTAGAAGCAGTTGAAATCCCTGCAACTGTGCAAAACAATGGAACGACATACACTGTTACGAGTTTAGGAGAAGGAGCTTTTGAGGAATGCAAAACATTAACCAGTGTAAAACTGCCCGATTGCATAAAGAAAATCGGCGAAAGTGCTTTTGAGGGTTGTACAGAATTAGAAAGCATAAATTTCCCTGAAGGCCTTCAGAGTATTGGCTCATACTCATTTAAGAAAACAGCGCTCACTTTCGTTTCGATTCCAAGCAGTGTTACTATTCTTGAAGACAATGCCTTTGAGGATTGCAGATATATTGATCTTGTAGAGATTCATTCAGATGTAATAATAAGCAAAGATTATAAATCAGACGACGGTATCGTTGCAATATTTGGCCCTCAAGTAAAAGAATATATACTAGGAGATGAGATAACCAGGATAGGTAATCATGTTTTTTACAATTGCAGCGGTTTACAAAAGATCACAATAGGCGCCAATGTAGAAGAGATGGGTAACTATGCGTTTGAGAATTGCAAAAACATAGATGTAATTATCTGTAATGCTAAGAACGCTCCCCTCCTGACAAAGAGAACTTTTAAGAATATGGGGAACAAGGCTTATGTCTATATTTATGTGCCAGAAGGTCGTGAGCGGTCTTACAAGCGTGACCAATTTTGGGGCGAATTTGATATCTATACCCAAGGAACAGAGCCTAAGGGAGATAAAGAAGATTGAGAATGAGGCAGCGGTGAGGTCGAAAACGAGGAATTGAGGTCGCGGCGGGATGAAAAGAAATTAGGAAAGGCTTATTCTTTGTCACTTGCTCCCGAATCTAATTTGGGTACAAGCAACAAAGTATTTAAGCCCATTCTTATCTCTTCTCCATCCTCCGTGGCGACAAGGTATATACCGTTGATGGAAGATTAACGAATTAGTGAATTAGGGAATTAGGGAGTTAGAGAGTTAGAGTATTAGGGATTAGCGTCTGCTTCGGCAGGCGCTTTTCATGCTTTTTGACATTTATTTGACACCGTGAATAACGCACTTATCGCGCACTAATAGCGCACTTATCACGCACTAATCACGCACTAATTTTGGCATGCGATTTCGTTAGTATTATATACATAGTATATAATACAGGAGAGTTAATATAAAAAGGGCAAAAATGTGCCCTTTTATGATAATGACCCCGAGAGATGAAAAATATAGTTATTTAGAAATATTCTCGTACAGCAAATTCATATTGCTCTATGAATATCTTCTTTAACGCATACAAGTTATTCTGTTCGTAGAAAATTAACATCGCTTTCTTGTAGTCAATCGAATCCACCGTTCTAAATGACAAAGGGCAATAACCATTAGCGATCAACAAGGCATTACTAGTGATGCGCGCTGTACGCTTGTTCCCATCCATAAACGGCTGTATATAACTGAGCAGCAGCAAAGCCAACAATGCTTTCTCAAACACGTTATCTCGGCGATTGATTACCTCACAAGTATCCTGCATCGCCTCGCGAATCTGAAATTCATTATCCAACGGTCTATATTGCGTGCCGGTAATACCTACGCGTCGATGACGCAAACAGGTATCCACAGATAGTTCCTTGGTCAATAATTGATGAATATCTTCGATGTGACCAATCGTCAGTGTCTGCAAATAATCGGGGTGGTCAAGCACAAACCGTAATGCGTCTTTGTGATTAAGCAGCATAACTGCTTCTTCTTTGGTTTTGCCTTCTGCGGTTTTGCTTTCACGTAACAATCGTTCGGTTTCTAGAAGCGAATAGGTGTTTCCTTCTATCTGCGATGATTTCCAACTCAAATCAATACCCAATCGCTCCATCTCTTTGCGATACTCGTTCTCACTCATATCCGTCAGATGAGCACGAAACTCCGCTTGTAGCGCATTCAAATGAGCTAATTCATCATTAGTAAAAAGCGCCACTTGTGGCAGTTGTTCGTTGATAAGCGCAAAATTGAAACTCGTCTGTACCTGACGCTCATCTGTCTCTTGCGCAAAGTATGTGTCAAGATTCAACGGCATTAACAGGTGCGCACGATGGGATAAGGAATAACGCGTCGCACGCGCCTTCCCTTCCACCATAATGTCGCCATTCTCCACTCCTGCAGCAATAAGTCGTTTAAGCGTTGCGTCACTTTCTTGAAAACCAATACCAGCGCGAATTTCTTCACGGGAAGAGGATGGATGATAGTGCAAAAATTGCAATATTTCTCGAGTTGTTTCCATAACTATTTTATAAAATCGGTGCAAAATTACAAAAAATATTTGAATAATCGGCTCAATTTGATCAAAAAAATGCAAAAAATTTTACTTTTTTGAGCCGATTCGGCAAAAAAGCATAGGAATAAATTTGCATATGTCAAAAAAAAGTTGTACTTTTGCGGTCGGAAAAATGATCAAGCATTTCTTGGATTATATTGCCATTGAGCGGAAGTATTCGCAGCGCACGGTAGAGGCCTATCGTGATGACTTGCGCGATTTCTGCCGGTTTTTAGGACATGATCCGGAGAAATTTGATCCGGATAATGTGGATGAAACGGACGTGAAAGAATGGATGCTCGATATGATTGAGAAGCAGCACCAGTCGCCGCGTTCGGTCAAACGCAGACTATCCGCCTTGCGGTCGTTCTATAAATTTCTGCTGCGCCAGGGGAAAGTGAAGAGAGACATCACAGCGCGCATTATCCCGCCCAAAGCCGATAAGCCGTTGCCTGTCTTCTTCCGTCCGGCCGAGATGGAAGCGGCTGAAGAAAAGTTGAGAGTTGAGAGTTTAGAGAACGCTTCGCTACAGGGGGAGAGTTTTGAGGCAATCCGTGATGCGCTAATCATCGAAGTGCTTTACCAGACGGGCATGCGTCAGGCGGAGATGCTTGGCTTGCAGGATGCAGATTGGGACTTGAATCAAGGCCAAGTGCGTATCTTCGGAAAAAGGCGCAAGGAGCGCATAGTGCCTATCGGTGAATCGCTTATCGCGCAGATACGCGAGTATATGGAGGCGAGAAACCAACTGACCGACGGCCATTCGCCCGCGTTTTTCATTCAGAAAATGCGCAAAGGGGAAATCCGTCCGATAAGCAAGAGCACCTTATATAATATCGTGCGTACGCGCATGGGAGAGGTCTCCACGCTTAAGAAACACTCGCCGCACGTGCTACGGCATACTTTTGCTACGACCATGCTGGACAACGGCGCGGATATACGCACCATTCAGGAACTGCTCGGTCATGCTTCGCTCAGCACCACGCAGGTCTATACGCATACCACTTTTGAGCAAATCAAACGCGTGTATATGGCTACTCACCCGCGCGCGAAAGAAAAATTTCGGCACGCCCCAGAGGGTTCCCTCCGAAATATAGAGGGTGAGGACAAAAATCAAAAAAAAACAGAGTAAACTCCTATTCTATGGCAAAACAGACCATTTTATACGAGCATAATTGGCCTAAATTGCCATAGAAGCATTACAAAATGCATTTTTTTTTTGATTTTTTTTAAGAAATATTTGGTCATGTAAAAAATTTGTAGTAATTTTGCACGCTTTTTCGTCGGGAGTGTATGGACGATCGGCATGAAATGCCTCTATAGCTCAGTTGGTAGAGCACTAGATTTGTAATCCAGCGGTCGTTGGTTCGAGTCCGACTAGAGGCTCTTTCGCGTTCGGCGCCGAAAATAAAGATCTTTGAAAAATGGGTGTGTTCCAGAGTGGCCAAATGGGGCAGACTGTAAATCTGCTGTCTTCGACTTCGGTGGTTCGAATCCATCCGCACCCACAGCGCGGCAACGCGCTTCCCCTCGGAAAAAGGGAGCAACCGCGGAAATAGCTCAGTCGATAGAGCACTAGCCTTCCAAGCTGGGGGTCGCGGGTTTGAGTCCCGTTTTCCGCTCAAGAGAGACCGACCTCTCCTTAATAAAAGGAAATGCTGCTTTAGCTCAGTGGTAGAGCGCATCCTTGGTAAGGATGAGGTCCCGAGTTCAACTCTCGGAAGCAGCTCTCTCGCGTTCCAGGCGCGAAAAAAAACAAGGCTGGTTAGAAGCAACTGACCGGCCTTTTTTAAGGAAAGAAAAGAAAACAAAACAATTTTATTGTTTAATAACGTTATTAAAATTAAAGAATTACTATGGCAAAAGAAAAATTTGACCGTTCAAAACCGCACGTTAACATCGGTACTATCGGTCACGTTGACCACGGAAAAACCACTCTGACCGCTGCTATTACCCAGGTATTGGCAAAGAAAGGTCTGTCTGAGATCCGTTCGTTCGACTCTATCGACAATGCTCCGGAAGAGAAGGAGCGTGGTATTACTATTAACACCGCTCACGTTGAGTATCAGACTGCAAACCGTCACTATGCTCACGTAGACTGCCCGGGACACGCTGACTATGTAAAGAACATGGTTACCGGTGCTGCTCAGATGGATGGTGCTATCATCGTTGTTGCTGCAACTGATGGTCCTATGCCTCAAACTCGTGAGCACATCCTCTTGGCTCGCCAAGTGAACGTTCCGCGTCTTGTTGTCTTCATGAACAAGTGCGATATGGTTGACGATCCTGAGATGCTTGACCTCGTTGAGATGGAAATGCATGAGTTGTTGAGCTTCTATGAGTTCGACGGCGACAATACTCCTGTTATCCGCGGTTCTGCTCTTGGTGCACTGAACGGTGTTCCTGAGTGGGAAGAGAAGATTGTTGAGTTGATGGACGCAGTTGACAATTGGATTCAACTCCCTGTACGTGCCGTTGACAAACCGTTCCTGATGCCGGTAGAGGACGTATTCTCTATCACCGGTCGTGGTACTGTTGCAACTGGTCGTATCGAGACTGGTGTCATCAAAGTTGGTGACGAGGTTCAATTGATCGGTCTGGGTGCTGAAGGCAAGAAGAGCGTTGTAACCGGCGTTGAGATGTTCCGCAAATTGCTGGATCAAGGTGAGGCTGGTGATAACGTAGGTCTGCTCCTCCGTGGTATTGATAAGGACGAAGTTAAGCGTGGTATGGTTATCACCCACCCGGGTGCCGTTAAACCGTACAGCGAGTTCAAGGCTTCTGTTTATATCCTCAAGAAAGAGGAAGGTGGCCGTCACACTCCGTTCCACAACCACTATCGTCCTCAGTTCTACATCCGTACAATGGACGTTACCGGTGAGATCACTCTGCCGGAAGGAACTGAGATGGTAATGCCGGGCGATAACCTGGAGATCCAAGTTAAGTTGATCTATCCGGTTGCTTGCTCTGAGGGTCTGCGTTTCGCTATCCGTGAGGGTGGCCGTACCGTAGGTTCTGGTCAGATTACCAAACTCATCGACTAATATTTATTAGCGATAACCGCTTGGGGCATTAAGCCCCGGGCGTTTTACGGAAGTCCTCCAATGGTAGGAGAGCGGTCTCCAAAACCGTTAATGTGGGTTCGATTCCTGCCTTCCGTGCTCACCCAAGAGTTACGACTTGGGAAACATATGAGACATAGCTTCCAATTCGACTTTAGCTTAGGCTGGAGCCGAGTTGCTGCGCGGAATAAAGTAAACATAGATAACAAAAAAATCTACTATATATATGAAGTTCGTAGAAAATGTAAAAGAATCGTACAACGAGCTGGTTCACAAGACAAGCTGGCCAAGCCGCAAGGAATTGGCGCAGAGTTCGGTGATAGTATTGATCGCTTCCATAATACTAGCGCTGATAGTATGGTTGATGGACTGGTGCTTTGAGTCTATCATGTCGTTTGTTTACGGTCTGTTCTAATCTTAATCGTTAATCACTAATCGATCATCGTTAGTTATGGCTGAGAAACAAAAACAATGGTATGTGTTGCGTGCTATCTCCGGTAAGGAGAATAAGGTAGAAGAGTATATCAATAGTGCTCTTGTTACCTCGTCCCTTTTCCGCGAGTATGTATCGCAAGTGCTAATCCCTCGGGAAAAAGTAGTGACTCTCAAAAACGGCAAGCGTACGGAGAAAGAGCGTAATCTGCTTCCGGGCTACCTGCTGGTTGAGTGTTACTTGTGCGACGAGAGCTTCCCTCTGTTGCGTAACATCCCTAACGTACTGGGATTCTTAAGCGGTGGAAAGACATCGGCTAAACCGGAACCGGTTTCGCAAGCGGAAGTCAACAAGCTGGTTGGCATCGCAAGCGAGTCCGAGACACGCGCGGCAAGTGAAATCACTTTCCTTGTTGGCGAAAGTGTGAAGGTGGTTGATGGTCCGTTCAACGGCTTCAAGGGTACGGTACAAGAAGTGAGTCAAGAGAAGCACAAACTGAAAGTAGTTGTTACTATTTTTGATCGCCAGACTCCTCTGGAGCTCGGCTTCAATCAAGTAGAAAAAGAGTAGGAGATCTTGTTACGGGTCGTTAGTCACTACTCGGTAGTTTCAAATTATTAACCGGCCGAGGATGAATAATCCGCTATCAGGCCAAAAACTATTAACAAAGTAAAACTATGGCTAAAGAAATTGCTGGTTTTATCAAACTCCAAATCAAGGGTGGCGCTGCCAATCCTGCTCCTCCTGTAGGTCCGGCTCTCGGTTCGAAGGGTGTGAACATTATGGAGTTCTGCAAACAGTTCAATGCCAGAACGCAAGACAAGGCAGGCAAAGTGCTGCCAGTTATCATTACCGTTTATGCGGACAAGTCGTTTGACTTTATCGTAAAGACTCCTCCTGTAGCTATCCAGCTTCTCGAGGCAGCTAAGGTAAAGGGCGGCTCTGACCAACCGAACCGTACCAAGGTGGCTACTATCACCGAGTATCAGGCTCGTAAGATTGCTGAGGACAAAATGGTGGACCTCAACTGCTTCACCGTTGAGTCAGCTCTCAAAATGGTCAAAGGTACTGCTCGCAGTATGGGTATCGTAGTTAAATAACTCTTCAATCAACATCAACAATTATGGCAAAACTGACAAAAAAACAGAAGCTTGCTGCTGAGAAGATTGAAGCAGGTAAGCTGTACACTATTCAAGAGGCAGCCGAACTCGTAAAAGAGATCACGACTACCAAATTTGATGCAAGTGTAGATATCGACGTACGTCTGGGCGTTGACCCACGTAAAGCCAACCAAATGGTTCGTGGCGTCGTTGCTCTCCCTAACGGAACAGGTAAAGTTGTTCGCGTTCTCGCACTCTGTATGCCGGACCAGGAAGCAGCTGCTAAAGAAGCAGGTGCCGACTATGTAGGTCTGGATGAGTATATTGAAAAGATCAAAGGTGGATGGACTGACATTGACGTCATCATTACCCAACCTCAAATCATGGGTAAAATTGGTGCCCTGGGTCGCGTTTTAGGTCCTCGTGGCTTGATGCCTAACCCAAAGAGCGGTACCGTTACCATGGATGTAGCGAAAGCTGTTAAAGAGGTAAAAGGTGGTAAGATTGACTTCAAGGTTGACAAGTTCGGTATTGTGCACACCTCTATCGGTAAAGTAAGCTTCAGCGCTGATAAGATTGCTGAGAATGCACTCGCATTCATCGATACAATCAAGCACTTGAAACCTGCTGTTTCCAAAGGTGAGTACATCAAGAGCGTTTATCTTTCCAGCACTATGAGTCAGGGTATTAAGATCGATACCAAATCGCTTTAATCTCTAAAAACAACAGACAAGTATGAAAAAGGAAGATAAAAACCTAGTCATTGAAGCCCTTGGCGCACAACTCGCTGAGTACTCGCATTTCTACCTCGTTAATATCGAAGGTTTGGATGCGGAGAAAACGAGCACGCTGCGTCGCGCATGCTTCAAACAAGACATCAAGCTCTTGGTGGCAAAGAATACACTGCTTCAGAAAGCGCTCGAGAAAAAAGGCGTAGAGGCAGAGATTTTTGGCGCTCTCAAGGGCAATACCGCTCTCATGCTTTGCAACACCGGTAACGCGCCTGCAAAACTTATTAAGGAGTTTACCAAAGGTGACAAAACAGGTGAGGCTAAGCCGCAACTCAAGGCTGCATATGTAGAAGAAACTATCTACGTAGGCAAGCAAAATCTCGAGTTCTTGTGCGCTGTTAAGTCGAAGAGCGAACTTATCGCTGAATTGGTTGCTTTGCTGCAATCGCCTGCGAAGAACGTCGTTTCTGCACTTCAGAGCGGACAAAATACTATCCACGGCGTTCTCAAAACGCTCGAGGAGCGTGCATAATAGCACAATTAAATTAATCGAATTAAAAAACATTTAAAATTTATACGATCATGGCAGATCTTAAAGTTATTGCTGAAACATTAGTTAACCTTACTGTTAAGGAAGTAAATGAACTCGCTACTATCCTCAAAGAGGAGTACGGTATTGAGCCTGCTGCTGCAGCTGCTGTAGCTGTAGCTGCTCCTGCTGCCGGCGGCGCTGCTGCTGAGGCTGCTGAGGAGAAAACCTCGTTCGACGTAGTTTTGAAGAGCGCTGGTGCTCAGAAACTCCAAGTCGTAAAGGCTGTTAAAGAGCAAACCGGTCTTGGTCTGAAAGAGGCTAAGGATATCGTAGACGCTGCTCCTGCAACTGTTAAGGAAGGCGTTGACAAAGCTACCGCTGAGGCTTTGAAGAAAGCTCTCGAAGAGGTAGGCGCTGAGGTAGAACTCAAGTAATACCCCAACAACCAACCACTCTAATCGAGTGGAATAGGTTTAGATCCCTGTGCAAATAGGGGTCTAAACCTTTTCTGCTCAATAAGACAGAATGATTAAGAAACTGAAAAATTTGGTAATTATTATTAGGTGAATATTAAAATACAATAAAGTTTAAAGCCACTGATTTAGATTTAAATTATTCATTACCAACAGTTTAGTTCTGTTAAACAATTATTAACCATATAAAATAATGGCTACAAGTAAAAAAGAGCAGAGAGTCAATTTCAGTCGTATGCAAAAGCATATGCCTTATCCTGACTTTCTGGAAATTCAGTTGAAGTCCTTCGCGGATTTTGTTCAAATGGATTCGACTCCTGAGCAACGTCGTAAAGAGGGACTCTTTAAGGTATTCTCGGAGAACTTCCCGATTCAGGATACCCGCAACAGTTTCACACTGGCTTTCTTGGATTACTCGGTAGACCGTCCTCGTTACACCATCGAAGAGTGTATCAAGCGCGGTTTGACTTACAGTGTGCCTTTGAAAGCAAAATTGCGTTTGAGCTGTGAGGATCCTGATCATGAGGATTTCGACACAGTCGTTTCCGATGTTTACTTAGGTACTATTCCTTACATGACGCCTAAAGGCACTTTTGTTATCAATGGTGCTGAGCGCGTTGTTGTAAGTCAGTTGCATCGTTCCCCGGGTGTATTCTTCGGAACATCGATGCACAGTAATGGCACGAAGTTGTATTCGGCACGTATCATTCCTTTCCGCGGTTCGTGGATTGAGTTTGCTACGGATATCAACAAGGTGATGTACGCTTACATCGACCGTAAGAAGAAACTGCCGGTTACTACCTTGCTCCGGGCTATTGGTTTTGAGTCTGACAAAGACATCCTGAACTGCTTTGATTTGGCAGAAGAGGTAAAGGTAAATCGTGAAACGCTGGAGGCTTGCATCGGCCGTAAATTAGCCGGTGACGTAATGAGAGCCTGGGTGGAAGACTTCGTTGATGAAGATACCGGTGAAGTATCGTCTATCGAACGTAATACCATCGTAGTAGAGCGCGAAGAAGAACTGACTCCTGAAACGCTTGAAACGATTATCGAGTCGGGTTCCAAGACTATCTTGCTTCACAAGCAGGAAGAGCGTGAGAACGATTTCGCTATCATCTTCAATACCTTGCAGAAAGATCCGGCAAAGACGGAGAAAGAAGCTGTGCTTTATATCTATCGTCAGCTGCGTAATGCAGAGCCGGCAGATGATGCAACGGCACGTGAGATGATTCAGAACCTCTTCTTCTCTCAGAAGCGTTATGATTTGGGCGAAGTTGGACGTTATCGTATCAACCGCAAACTCAACATGTCGATTCCGGAGGATACACGTGTCCTGACAAAAGAGGATATCATCGAGATTATCAAATACCTCGTAATGCTGATTAACAGCAATGCGGAGGTGGATGATATTGACCACTTGTCGAATCGTCGTGTTCGTACAGTAGGTGAGCAATTATTCAACCAGTTCGGTATTGGTTTGGCTCGTATGGCTCGCACCGTTCGTGAGCGTATGAATGTTCGTGATAACGAAGTGTTCACTCCAACGGATCTTATAAATGCGAAGTCTATCTCGAGCATTATCAACTCTTATTTTGGTACCAACGCGCTGAGCCAGTTTATGGATCAGCAGAATCCATTGGCTGAAATCACCCACAAGCGTCGTATGTCGGCTCTTGGTCCTGGCGGTTTGAGTCGTGACCGTGCCGGATTCGAGGTTCGAGACGTACACTACACCCACTATGGCCGCTTGTGTCCTATCGAGACACCGGAAGGCCCGAACATCGGTCTTATCTCGTCAATGTGTATCTACGCAAAGATTAACGACCTTGGTTTCATTGAGACCCCGTATCGTCAGGTACATGACAGCGTAGTGGATCTGGATAACGATCATGTTGTTTACATGTCGGCTGAGGATGAAGAGAAACAAGTGGTGGCTCAAGGTAATGCACCGCTGAATCCTGATGGCTCTTTCATTCGTACGAAAGTTAAGACCCGTTTAGGTGCAGATTTCCCTGTAGTAGCTCCGAGTGAGGTGAACTTAATGGACGTTGCTCCTTGTCAGATCGCTTCTGTGGCAGCTGCTTTGATTCCGTTCTTGGAGCACGATGATGCGCACCGTGCATTGATGGGATCGAACATGATGCGTCAGGCCGTTCCATTGCTCACTTCTGAGGCTCCGATTGTAGGAACCGGTATTGAGCAGCAACTTGTAAATGACAGTCGTACGCAAATCGTTGCTGAGGCAGACGGAAAGGTAACGTATGTAGATGCTGATTATATCCGCGTTAAGTACGATCGTTCGGAGGAAGAGGATTTCATCTCCTTCGATCCGGCTGAGAAAGAGTATAAATTGCCGAAGTTCGAGAAAACCAACCAGAATACAACTATTGACCTCCATCCAATTGTTCGCAAGGGCGATAAGGTAGAGAAAGGTCAGATCCTGACTGAAGGTTATGCAACCCAAGGCGGAGAGTTGGCTCTTGGTAAGAACTTAAAGGTAGCTTATATCCCTTGGAAAGGTTACAACTATGAGGATGCTATCGTGCTTAGCGAGCGTATTGTTCGTGAGGATATGTATACGTCCGTTCATGTGGTAGAGCAACTGCTTGAGGTTCGTGATACAAAGCGTGGTATGGAAGAGTTTACCGCTGATATCCCGAATGTATCCGAGGAAGCTACTAAAGATTTGGATGAGAATGGTATCATTCGTATCGGTGCCTATGTGCAGCCGGGTGATATCCTGATCGGAAAGATCACCCCGAAGGGTGAGACTGATCCGTCACCGGAAGAGAAGTTGCTGAAGGCTATCTTTGGCGACAAGGCCGGAGATGTGAAAGATGCTTCGTTGAAGTGCAGTCCTTCGTTGGATGGTGTTATCATCGATAAGAAACTCTATGCGCGTGCTAACAAAGACCGCAAACAGAAATCTGAGGACAAAGAGACCCTGCAAAAACTGGATCTTAAGTTCCGTGAGAAAGCAGAGACTCTGCGTGACTTGCTGATTGATAAACTCTATACTTTGCTCACCGGCCGTCAGGCTGCGTCTGTAAAAGACATTCTGGGCACGGAGTTGATTGCTAAGGGTCAGCATTTTACCAAAGAGCGTCTGAAAGAGATTGACTATTTCTCGGTTCTTCTTGAAGGTTGGACATCTGATGCACACAAGAACAAACTCGTTGCACAGTGTATCATGAATTATATCGCAAAATACAAAGAGATGGATGCCCTTCTCAAACGCGAGAAATTCAATATCACCATCGGTGATGAACTGCCGAATGGCATCATCCAGATGGCAAAGGTTTATGTGGCTAAGCGTCGTAAGATCCGCGTAGGTGATAAGATGGCCGGTCGTCACGGTAACAAGGGTATCGTTTCGAAGATTGTGCGTGTTGAAGACATGCCGTTCCTCGCAGACGGAACACCGGTGGATATCGTGCTCAACCCGATGGGTGTGCCTTCTCGTATGAATATCGGTCAGATTTTCGAGGCTGTTCTCGGTTGGGCTGGAGCCGAACTGGGTGTTAAGTTCTCTACTCCGATTTTCGACGGTTGTACAATGGAGCAACTCGACGAATGGACCGACAAGGCCGGTCTGCCGCGTGGAGGTAAGACTCAGTTGTATGATGGAGAAACGGGTGAACCGTTCGACCAGATGGCTACTGTCGGTGTGACCTACTTCATGAAACTGGGTCACATGGTAGATGATAAGATGCACGCACGTTCGATTGGTCCGTACAGCCTCATTACTCAGCAACCGCTTGGTGGTAAGGCTCAATTCGGTGGTCAACGTTTCGGTGAGATGGAGGTTTGGGCACTTGAGGCACACGGTGCTGCTCATGTGCTGCAAGAGATTCTGACCATCAAGTCCGATGACGTTACAGGTCGTGCTCGTACTTATGAGGCAATTGTCAAAGGTGAGAGCTTCCCGACTCCGGGTCTGCCCGAGTCGCTTAACGTGCTTCTGCACGAATTGCAAGGTCTCGCACTTAGTATCAACATGGAATAAGATTGGAGGACAATTATGGCTTTTAAACAAGAAAATAAACGTAACGGTTTCACCAGTATTTCTATTGGTCTTGCTTCGCCGGATGAGATTATGCAACTTTCCTCGGGCGAGGTGTTAAAACCGGAAACTATCAACTATCGTACTTATAAACCTGAGCGCGATGGTCTGTTCTGTGAGCGCATCTTTGGTCCTACCAAGGATTATGAGTGCCATTGCGGTAAATACAAACGTATTCGTTATAAAGGTATCGTCTGCGAGCGTTGCGGCGTAGAGGTTACAGAGAAGAAAGTGCGTCGTGAGCGTATGGGTCATATCAAACTCGTCGTTCCTGTTGCACATATCTGGTATCTCCGTTCGCTTCCTTCGAAGATGGCTGCTTTGCTGGGTATCCCGACCAAGAAGCTTGACACCGTTATCTATTACGAGAAATATCTCGTAGTTCGTGCCGGAGCGCTGGAAGGTCAGGAAATCGGCGAGAAGCATGAGACAGATAAGAACAGAATTCCTATCGAGACGAAGATGCTGCTTGATGAGGATCAGTACCAGCAAGTGCTGAATATCATGCCGGAAGGTAATGATTTGCTGGAAGATACCGATCCTAACAAAGTAATCATCAAGATGGGTGCTGAGGCTGTATATGATCTGTTGGCTGCAACTGATTTGGACGAGCTGTCCTATGAATTGCGTGCTACGGCAGATAAGTCTACATCCGCTCAACGTCGTCAGGAAGCGCTCAAGCGTCTGCAAGTAGTAGAGGCATTCCGCGCCAGCAAGGGAAGAAATCGTCCAGAATGGATGGTTCTTCAGGCTATTCCTGTTACGCCGCCTGAGTTGCGTCCGTTGGTTCCGCTCGATGGTGGACGTTTCGCTACGTCTGACCTCAACGATCTCTATCGTCGCGTTATTATTCGTAATAACCGTTTGAAACGACTTGTTGAGATCAAGGCACCGGATGTTATTTTGCGTAACGAGAAACGTATGCTGCAAGAGGCAGTTGACTCTCTCTTCGATAATAGTCGTAAGACAACAGCGATGAAGTCAGATGCCAATCGTCCGCTCAAGTCACTCTCTGACTCGCTTAAGGGTAAACAAGGACGTTTCCGTCAGAACCTGCTCGGTAAACGTGTGGACTATTCCGCTCGTTCAGTTATCGTTGTAGGCCCGGAAC
Organism: Paludibacteraceae bacterium; assembly: GCA_017557345.1. Lineage (GTDB taxonomy): Bacteria > Bacteroidota > Bacteroidia > Bacteroidales > Paludibacteraceae > Colicola. The sequence continues at coordinate 23,878 of JAFYZR010000026.1, forward strand.
TCAAAATGCATGAGTGTGGTCTCCCGAAAGAGATGGCAGCTGAACTCTATAAACCGTTTATCATCCGCAAACTCATCGAGCGCGGTACTGTAAAAACGGTTAAATCTGCAAAGAAAATCATCGATCGCCGCGAACCGGTTATCTATGAGATTCTTGAGCATGTAATGGAAGGACACCCTGTATTGCTTAACCGTGCTCCGACATTGCACCGTCATGGTATTTTGGCTTTCCAGCCTAAGATGATTGAGGGTAAGGCTATTCAGCTTCACCCGCTGTCTTGTGCCGGATTTAACGCCGACTTCGATGGCGACCAAATGGCTGTGCACTTGCCTTTGAGCAACGAGGCTATCCTTGAGGCGCAACTCCTCATGCTCGGTTCACATAACATTCTTGATCCGGCAAACGGTAACCCGATTACCGTGCCTTCTCAAGATATGATTCTTGGTCTTTATTATATTACCAAGGAGCGTGCAGGCGCAAAGGGTGAGGGCCTTGTCTTCTATTCAGAAGAAGAAGCTATCATCGCGCTCAATGAAGGCCGCGTAGACATACACGCAAAAGTTAAAGTGCGTGTCAACGGTCAAATCATCGAGACAACCCCGGGTCGTGTAATTGTTAACCAATATGTACCAGCAGAAATCGGATTCCAGAACGAACTGATGAAGAAGGGCGCTGTTAAGAGCATTATTTCCAAGGTTATTAAGACTTGTGGTGTGGCTCGTGCAGCACAATTCCTTGATGATATCAAGGACCTCGGTTACTACCGCGCATTCAAGGGTGGTTTGAGCTTCAACCTCAATGATATTCTCATTCCGGAAGAAAAGAAAGAACTGACCGAGAAAGGTAATGCAACTATCGATGCTATCAACGAGCGTTATAATTTCGGTTTGATGTCCGATGATGAGCGTTATCGTGCTACGGTTGATACCTGGAAGAAGATCGATGAGGATCTCAAGAACATCTTGATGAAGCATATGGCGGAAGCAGATGGCGGATTCAACTCTGTTTACATGATGATGCACTCAGGTGCTCGTGGTAATGATCAGCAGATCAAGCAGTTAGCAGGTATCCGTGGTATTATGGCGAAGCCGTTGAAGGCAGGTGCTACCGATACGCGTCCTGAGATAGAGAACCCTGTCCTCTCTAACTTCAAAGAGGGTATGTCCGTGCTTGAGTACTTTATCTCAACCCACGGTGCTCGTAAGGGTTTGGCGGATACCGCTCTTAAGACGGCTGATGCCGGTTATCTGACACGTCGTCTTGTCGATGTATCGCATGATGTTATCGTTAATGAAGAGGACTGCGGAACGCTTCGTGGTTTGCGTGCACACGCTATTAAAGAAGGTGACCGCGTAGTGGCTACTTTGACGCAACGTATCCTTGGCCGTGTTTCTGTTCATGATATTCATGATAATGACGGTAACCTTATCGTTGCAGCCGGCGAAGAGATTCGTGAAGCAGCTTGCGAGGCTATCGAAGCTGCCGGTATTGAAGAGGTTGTTATCCGTTCGGTACTTACCTGCGAATCCAAGCATGGTGTTTGCGCGAAGTGCTACGGCCGTAACCTTGCATCTCGTAAGATGGTGCAGAAAGGTGAGGCAGTCGGCGTTATCGCAGCACAAGCTATCGGTGAGCCGGGTACCCAGCTGACACTTCGTACCTTCCACTCCGGTGGTTTGGCAGGTGGTGCTGCTGCACAGAGTACCTATGAATTGACCCGTGACGGTATTGTTGAGATCGAAGATCTCCGTACGATTACAACCGCAGCCGGTGAAGTTATCGCAGTTAGCCGTAAGAACACGCTCTCGTTGAAAGACGAGAAGACAGGTGTTGTGCTGGCTACCTTTGATATCCCTTATTCGTCCAAACTGTTTGTTACCTCCGGTGAGAAATACCCGAAGGGTACGAAAGTCTGCGAATGGGATCAATATAAAGCTCCGTTGCTGATTGAGCAAGACGGTATTATCCGTTACGAAGATGTTATTGAAGGTGTAACCTGCAAGACTGAAATCGACGAGCAAACCGGCAAGAAGGAAGTATCCATCACCGAAACCAAAGATAAGACAAAAATGCCGCAGGCACATATCGTGGATAAGGATGGCAACATTCTCCGTTCCTACAACTTGCCTGTTAAGGCAAGCCTGATGTATACGGATGGCGCGGCAGTTAAGATTGGTGACACTTTGTTCAACATGGCACGTGCAACCAACCGTGGTGGTGATATCACTTCGGGTCTTCCACGTATTACCGAGTTGTTCGAGGCACGTAATCCGTCGAATCCTGCTATTGTGGCAGAAATCGATGGTGAAGTATCCTTCGGCAAAATCAAACGTGGTAACCGTGAGCTGTTTATTACCAGCCGTCTCGGCGAACAAAAGGCTTATCTTATTCCGTTGACCAAGCAAATTCTTGTGCAAGAAGGAGACTTCGTTCGCGCAGGTGTGGCTTTGTCGGATGGAGCTATCACTCCGGAAGATATTCTGGCCATTTAAGGTCAAACGGCTGTTCAGGATTACATCGTTAACGAAGCACAGGCGGTTTACCGTATGCAAGGTGTGGAAATCAACGATAAGCACTTCGAGATCATCGTTCGTCAGATGATGAAGAAAGTAGAAATCATCGAACCGGGAGATACTCGTTTCCTGGAAGGCGATGTAGTGGATAAATTGGACTTCCTTGAGGAGAACGATCGTATCTGGGGCCGTAAAGTTATTACGAATGCCGGTGATAGCGAAGTGCTCCGCGAAGGCCAAATTGTAACCGCTCGTCGTTTGCATGATGAGAATTCTTCTCTCCGTCGTCGCGATAAGAAACTCGTTCAGGCTCGTGATGCTGAATGCGCAACGGCTAAGCAGATTCTGCAAGGTATCACACGTGCCGCTTTGGGTACTAAATCGTTCATGTCAGCCGCTTCCTTCCAGGAAACGACGAAGGTACTCAACGAAGCTGCAATCCGCGGTAAAGTTGATTATCTGGAGGGCATGAAAGAGAACGTTATCTGCGGAAATCTTATCCCTGCCGGTACGGGTATGCGTGAGTTTGCTAAACTCGCAGTTCATAACCAGGAAGAGTATGCAGCAATTCAAGCAGCCCGCGAAGCGGCAGAAGCAGCTCTGAACGGCGAAGACGAGTAATAGCGGAAAGTGGGTAATATTTAGAGAAAAGGGCGTTTAGGCGCCCTTTTTTCGTTTGATTAGAGGGATGAACGATTAGCGAGTTAGTGAATTAGCGAGTTAGGGATTTTTGATTAGGGGGTATATGATACCGAGAATGACGCACTTATCGCGCACTAATAGCGCACTTATCACGCACTAATCACGCACTAATTTTGCGAAGGAATTTCCTATAACATATACTGTATATATACGTAGTATATATACACATTTTGATGGGTATTTTTGGTGAAAAAAAGGAGAAATTGGACAAAAAATACACTTTTTGGAAAAAAATAAATAAATTTCTTTTTTTTTATAAAAAAACTTGCATATTCCAAAAAAATGTTGTATCTTTGTGCCCAAATTAGTGTAACAAGCAATCATTTTTACAACTAACTATATTTATTAACTAAAAAACTAACATTATGAGAAAAGTTTTGACTTTTATGGCAGCGTTGTGCTGCACGATGTTCTTCTCTACAGTTAGGGCTACCGAATTAAGTGATAAAGCGGTTATCCAAATCGGCACAACCTCAATTACAGACGAGAACAAAGCTAATGTTTTGGAAGGAACGGCAAACGATGCTCTGGTGAGTTACGATCCAGAGTCGCACACCTTGTATCTTTCAGATGGCGCTTCGCTCGAAAGAGTTTTTATTAGTTCTTCGGCCGGAACCTTTGGCGTAACGATCGAAGTATCGGGTAGCGTTAGCATCAATGCTGATGGTACTGCACTGCAGTATGTCGGTTTCAACTATGGCTATCCTTTGACCATTACGGGTGATGAGAATGCAAATCTTAGCATTATGACTTATGGCTCTGTTGACTGTGCAGCTATTCTCTGTGCACAATCTGAGACATCGTCTTCCAATTCGTACACGTTCAAGGCAACCGGCGGCATGCGAATCAGCGCCAACAACTCTTGGTCTGGTGATTTTGCCACGATTATCTGCCACCACGTGATTTTGGATGGCGTTACTATGTATCTGGCTGGTAATGCCGGAGGAAGTGAAGTTATCCATAGTTTCGATCCAATCTCGGACGTTGTAGAGCATACTTCGGCTTGCAAATATTCGGAGACAGATGTAACGTATTACAAATATCAGAATGCATATCCTGTGTACATCAATGGTTTCCAATTGAGTGATGGCAAACCGTCACTTAATTCGGGAGATATGCAAGCCATTAAAAGTGGTATGGCATCTTATAATCCCGAGACAAAAACTTTGCAATTCTCCGGAGCCGGAGGATTTGAATTGGAGGCTTCTGAAGAGGTACCTGCTATCGAAATTAGCGGAACGGAAAAGATTAATATCAAAGGCGATGCGAATTGGGAATCCTCTATTACCGGTCCATCTTCAGCACCGGCATTGCAGGCTAATACCCATGTGGTTGTTAATTTGAACGGAGCGAACATGAGTTGGTCTTCCCATAACGCGCCCGCAATCAAATTCTCTGATGTGCTTGAATTTATAACAAATAATCAGACTCGTACCTTAACCGCACAGTCGCAATATGATAAGGGTATTTTAGGCGAAGGATCTGATGCTAAGTTGGTTATTGACCATTGCTTGTTAAGTGCTAAAGGTTATTTTGAATCCTTCTCCGGATTTGAACTGATTCCGTACGGTGTGGCACTGGAAAATGCTGCCTATACCTGGGATGAAACGGAGCAAAGTGTAATGGAAGGCTCTAACCGAGTACAAAATAAGTGGGTTGACTTCAAATTAACGGAGTGGCTCTTGCATGCGAATGCAAGTCCAGAAGCAGCCGGTGTGATAACGATTACCGATTTGAGCGATGCTCCGCTTGCTAATCCATATATCTTCTCTGCTGATGAAGATGTTAAGCTGTCAGTTGCAGCAAACACAGGTTGGGATTTCATGTATTGGGCTGATAAGGCAATGGATCCTTACGATCCAGACTATGCTTCAAGCCCGCGTACCGTTTCGCTTACGGCTGGTTATGAAGAAACATACACCGCAGTCTTTGCCCGCAGAGTGGCTACAACCGAAACGTACTATTTCGTAAATAGTGATCTTGGCGTCTATAAGTTCAATCCAGTTCTGCGTGCAGCAGATGGCGGAAAGATTGCAGATCTTCCTGTTGATTTGGAGGATATTGAGCATGCTGCATTCTATGATGGCAAGATCTACTTCATTGAAAAAGATTACCTCGGAACCAAATGGAGCTTGGTTACTGTCGAGTTTGATGGAACAACTGTTGGCTCTCCGGTTAAGTTGTTCGAAGACAAAAATGATTACACTTTTTGGAGAGGTTTCGCTTTCAGCGAGAATGACGGCGTATTCTTCGCTATCGCTAAAAAAGCGAGTGAGTATAAAGACTATCTGCTGCAGGTTAACCCGGAAACTGGAGCTATCACAGAAGTAGCAGTTCTTTCGGATTCCTACAATATGATGACGCGCGATATCGCCATTGCTGCAGATGGTACTATCTATGCTATCTCCGGAAGTTCGCCGAGCACGTTATGTACGGTTAACCCGACAACGGCTGAGTTTACAAAAGTTGTTGATTTGAGCGTGGATGTTCCTGATTGGCAATATACCGCTACGGTAATTGATGCCAGTGGTGAGTTCTATTTGCATGGCGGCGCTCCTTCACAAATGCTGGTTGTAAATACCACCAATGGTAAATGCGACTTCGTGGGAGAAACAATGGTTTCGACGTTAGGATTGTTCACGATCACACCTGCCGGAACGAAGTATGAGATCGAAGTAAAGGTTAAAGCCGGTCAAGAATCGAGAGGTTCTGTAAGCCCAGCAGGCAAGAAGAATATTGCAGAAGGCAAGACGTTCGCCTTCAGCGCTACGCCAAACAAGGGCTTCTTGTTCGACCAATGGGAAGAGGATGGCAATACAACCGCTTCTCGTTCGATAACCGTTACCGAGAACGCAACCTTCACCGCAACCTTCAAAGAGGATCCGGATATGAAGATCTTCCCGATTAAGGTAGGTGGTGTAGAGATGTATTTCGGTGCAGCAACTATTATTGCAGGTAACTCTGAATTCCCGGCATTGAAGGCAGGTGCTATCAGCTACGATGATGCAACAAAGACATTAACGCTCAGCGCTGCAGAGATTACTGTTACCGGCTCAACGGTAGCTTTGGAATTTGGCGGAACTACGGCTAGCGGTGAACTGACAATCGTTGTAGTTGGTACTTGCGCAATCACGGCAGCTGCCGATGCTATCGATATTGCTGACTTTAACAATGTAGTCTTCAAAGGCGAAGGCCTCGGTGCTAAGTTAACAATCAATAGCGGCTCGAATGCTGTTTCTTTGGATGGCTCTAATTTGGCTATCAATGGTCTGGAGACTGTAATCGTTGCAACCGGCAGTGGTATCATTGGTACCGATGCTGAGGTTCTTACGGTTGATGGCTCTTACCTCCAAGTAAAGGGTAATGCAGGTTCTATCACCGGTTTGGATGACTTGGAGCGTCTGCACTGTGCACTAGCTTCCGGTTATGACTTCGTTAAGGATGACCACTGCGTTAAGAAGAGTGGCGTAATCGCTACCGATAACGTTGTCTTCAATCCATGGAAATCGATTACCGTTACTCCGGTAGAGAAAGGCTCGGGTCACTTCACTTTGACAGGTGATGTCAACAACGAGACCTTCGAAGACAAGGGATTCTTTGAGGAGAACGAAAATGTTACCATTACTGCAGTTCCAGAAGATGGCTTCGTATTTGGTCACTGGAGTGATGATCCTAATTGGAAAGATGCTGAGCAACGCTGGCCGGAAGAGCGTCCGGATGCATATAAGATGACAGCATCTGACAAAGCCTTCAGCGCATTGTTCTACTTCTCGCCGTCTACAACCTCTACATGGTATGGTATCAATAATAATAAGGTTGTTTCCTTCTCGTTCGATGATAACTGCGAGGAAGGCGTTAATCCTAAGAAAGCTCTGACCGTTTCGTCCGTTAAGGCCGGTGACTTCGTAGAAGGCAGCTGGTATGTATTGGATGGTACGAACCTGAAGAGCTGGGCATTCGAAGGCGGCTTCGACAAAGATACAGAACTCGAGACTGAGACAGAGATTGTAGCTAAGTCTGCTCCTTCGGGCGTAACGGATATCGCTTATGACCTGATGGCCGGCGAAACATTCGCAGTTGCAGGCAAAAAGTTGTATTTCGCAAATACCTCTGATACTAAGTTCGAGGAAATCGGTACCTTCAAATACAAAGATATCGAAAGAACGATTACCTGTATCGCAATCGACGGTAGTGGCACGAAGTACGTTCTTGGCGCCGGTGATCCGGGTGTTCTCTATACCGTTTCTGAAATCGACGAGGAAGGTAAAATTGTTAAACTGGCTCTTGTTGGTGAGGAAAAAGATGGCGGTAGTGTAGAAGCTGCTGTTTCGACAGACGCTCAATCCATGTCCTTCGACCATGTAACGGGTGACTTGATTTGGGGTGCCCCTGATTACGTTCGCGTAATCTCTACAGAGAACGCTAAATCGCACATTGCCGGAGACCTTGGTCAGAAAGCTGGTGCACAAGGCGTTATTAAGGGTCTCCACAAGATGGATGTAACCGTAAACGTTGTAGTTGATGTTGCTGAAGATTGCAAGGGCATGGGTACCGTATCTATCGGAACCGGCTCGAAGACGAAAGTTGCGTTCATCGAAGGAACTCCGGCAACTATCGTTGCAACTCCAAATGCGGGTCACAAGTTCGTTAAGTGGGTTGTTATGAGCGGCAAGACCGAGAAAGACTTCAAGAACAACGATCAAGCTACGCTCACCGTTTCTGCAGGAAACAACAAGTACGTTGCTTACTTCGAGGAGAGTGACGAAGGATTTGATAACATCCAAGTAACCAACGAGGTTCGCAAAGTAATGATCGACGGTACGATTTATATCGTTCGTGAAAACGGTATCTTCACGATCACCGGAGCACGCGTGAAATAAATCATTAATTGAATAGCGAAAGGGCTCCCTGCAACGGGAGCTCCTTTCGTCTAAAACCTGAAATCTGAAATATTAAAAATACTTAGTTATGAAGAAGTTTTTATTATTCTTGACCGCTCTCTGTTCTGCAGCTGTTGTTTGGGCAGATGCTCCTAAAATGGCAGATGGCGCCACTATTCAAATCGGCGAGAACTACATGGAGGAGAATATTCTTCTCGCAGGCGGTGTTTCGGAACTCAAAGAAGGTTCTATGAGTTACGATCCGGAGAACCATGTGCTGACTTTAACCAACGTGCTAATAGAGACATCAACTACGGCACTCTATGGTTTAGGATTGGGATGCGTTGATATGCCGGAAGGCAGCAAACAAATGGAAATCCGAATTGTTGGAACGAATATCATTCAATCTTCTAAATCGGATTCCTATGGACTATTCCTGGGTGAAGGTAACTTTACTATCACCGGTCTCAATGGAAACTTGAAACTGATGACTAATGGAGGTATTGGACTTAATATAGGTGCTGATGAGCTTACTATTAAAGATGGCGTTTATGTATACGCCGGTTACTCTGAGCCCGGATTCCAGTCCCGAATAGGAGCAATGCCTGCTTTATTTACTGAACCGGTTGTAAACGTTGATTGCGCTATATTTGTTAGTTTAGGAACAGAATACTGTCTGTCGTATATTAATCCCGGTTTGAATGATGCTGCTTTGACTACTATAGAGGAGTCTGCCGGTTATAAATATGACTCGAGCAAGAATACTTGGGTGGATGGAAGTAATAATGTATTAAAAGGCACGGCTCTTACTTTTGAACCGACGAAGCATATCTTCCAGTGGGTCAATGCAGCCCCGGAGGGCGGTACAATTTCCGTTACCAAAGACGGCAATCCGATTTCCAATCCGTATCACTACGGAAAGGATGAGGAGAATGTCTTGTTGGACATTGAGGCGACCCCTAATGCAGGTTGGGAATTTGAGGACTGGAGGACCTTTAATGGTTACGTTAATAGTGGTACGGCGAAAGATAAATATGGTCTTCCGGAATTGGCCCAAACAGGTATGTTAATCGGTTATTTCCGTAAGACTGATGCCGCGAAGCCGACGAAAACATGGTATTTGTTGTCAGAATTTTATGAAAAGATTGTATCTTTTGAGGATTGGACAGAGTCGCCGACGGTGGTAACGGAAAGTTTCTTGTCCGATATGTCCGCCACGAAGCTGAAATGTGCTACTTATGCGGAAGGGAGGCTCTATTATATAGACCAAGAAGCCACCGATAAGTCAGGTTTCTATTCGGTGCAGTTTGACCCGAGTACAGGAAAGATGAGTGACGTGCAAATGCATTTCAATGCTCAAGATGTATATCAGAAATTCTACGCATTGACATATAGTATGGCGGACGAGTTCTTCTACGGTATAGCCACCAAGAGTGACGGAGAACAATATTTGGTGGAAATCAATTTTAATACGAACGCCATTTCCACAGTTGGAAAAATATCGAATACGAATATCAATTATAGTGTCGGAATGTGGATGCTTGCTGTCAATTCGTATGGCGATTTATACGGTATTTTCAGACTCAGCGAGAAGTATGCCGAAGAGAAATCACCTTACAGTCATGGTTCGATGCTGTGTAGGATTAATAAATCGACAGCCGCTATCACTCCTATCGGTTGGACTGGTGTTTATTTTGAGAGCCAATCCTGCGCTATGGCCTTCGATTATAAGACGAACGAGTTGATTGCTACTACTAATAGCGCCAAGGATATTCTAAGTATCGTTTCAATAAATGTCAAGACTGGTAAGGCAACTCGTATACAAGGATGGGATACGCAGTATTGCAACGGTATCTTCCAGTTGGTACCGGAGAGCCGTCTTTTGACAGTAGGAGTAAAGAGCGGGCAAGAGGAAATGGGTGACGCTGTTATTCTGGAAGGCGGAGTGCATGAAGGCAAGTATCTGCCTGGTGATGAGGTGGATATAGAGGCATTCAAGAAGACGAACGAGTATCGGTTTGTGAAATGGTCTGACGGAAGTACGGAGAATCCGCGTACCATTACGATAGGCGATGAGGCTTCGTATACTTATACGGCAGAATTTGACTGGGCCGAAGGAATTGTGGCCAGTCCTATCTATATAGGCAAAAAGCAAATAACTTCGCATACAGGCACATTGACTAACGCGAATCTAGATGCTATTAAGGGCGGTTCTATTTCCTATAATGCACAAACGAAGACGCTGACGCTGACTGATTTGGATCTGGAGTATTATCAGACGGAGCCAGCATTAAAGGTTTATCAAGAAGATACCGAGAATTTGGCAGATGTAACGATTAAGTTAGTCGGCACAAATACGATAGTATCCACGACTACTGAAAATGGCGCATTGTATTTCTGTAATGCGAATGTGAAAATTGAAGGTGAAGGAAGTTTGGATGTGTCTGTGCTTTCCACTTTCTATCCAGGTTGCAATCTTAATAATGCCAATCTGACGATTGAAGGAACGAATGTGAAGATTTCCGGTAATGACGGAGCCTTGAAAGGCAACGGAGGCGAAGAGAATATGGCCATTATAGGTTCTGATGTAGAGTTCAACAGTTCTGTAACCAGTCTTAAATCACTCACATACAATTATTGCACTTTAACAACGCCGGTCGGCGCGGAATTCAATGAAGAGCACAATCAGATAGAGGTAGGCGGTTCCGTTTATAGCGCTACCATTAAATTCAGTTCTATGCCTAGAATACGCGCGAAAGCGTTAGAAGAAGGAACAGGAACGTTTACGATTGCTTATGACGATGGTACAGAAGAGTTTGGCGAATTGGCATTTGCTCCCAGCGGCACGGATATTACCATAACGGCTATTCCTGAAGACGGTTTTGAGTTTGTTCGCTGGGAAGAAGATCCGAATTGGGGCGACGAAGAAAAAGAAAGTGATTGGTGGGGACCGGAAATAAAAGTATCCACCTTGGGCGTAGATGAGGTTTATACGGCGGTATTCTATTATACGGCATCTTCGAGCAAGACTTGGTATGGCATCAATAAGAGCAATTTTGTTTCGTTTGATATAAGCGACCAAGCGGCTCATCCGCAAGTATCCACTTCTTCGACCGTAGGCATCCTTGCCGGTGATTATCGCGAAGGCAACTGGGAATATCAGTTGGGTTCTGAGATAAAGGCGGCTCCATTCAGCGGAGTTGTTGATAAAGAAGAATTGCCGGGCATAGATGACGCAGAAGCTGTAGTCAAAGGTATGTCTGTGGACTTTACAGATATGGCATTTGACATGGTAGGCGGCGATATGTACGGTGTGTCCGGAACGGAATTATACCGCATTAACTATGGCGATGAGAAAGTAGAGAAAATCGGAGATTTCGTAGATGAACATGGAATAAGCGTAGGTGCTCACTCGATAGCCATCAATTCTTCGTCTGAAAAGTATATTCTCGAGCAAGGTGATCCCGGTAAGCTATATCGCGTAACGGAAATCGACGATGAGCATAAGAAAGTGCACGTAGAACCGGTAGGCGAAGAAGAAGGTAGCATAGGTCGTGCAGTAACGATGGACCATCAGAGTATCGCATTTGATTTGGTTACCGACGAGCTATTCTGGGGAGCAGAAGATTATCTGCGCATCATCAACACAGAGACCGCTAAAACGCATATATGCGGCGATTTAGGCTATAAGAAAGGCTCTCAGGGCGTTCTGAAAGCTCTGCATTGTGAGAATGAATTTGCGAGCGTTTCCGTGAAAGTGGCGAATGAATGCAAAGGCATGGGAAAAGTGAGCATTACGAGTGCCGGTTACGGCGCAGGTAAACTCATAGCAGGCAAGCCGACGAAGTTCACCATTACCGCTACTCCGGAAGACGGCTATAAGTTCCTCTATTGGATGCGTAGCGGCAACAAAACGGAAATCGAAGAAGTGACTTATCCGATAACCGTTTCCAGCGGAGCTACTTTCACGGCATACTTCGAAGAAGAAAAGAAACCAGATGAGGGAATCGAAGATGTTCAAAGTGCTGTACAATGTACAAAAATCGTTATTGACGGCCGATTGTATATCATCCGTGACGGTCGCATTTATGATGCCATCGGAACGAGGGTAAAATAGAACATTTTTAGACAGGTGTTGCATAGGTAATAACCTCGACTTAATACCGATAAGATACCGATTGGAAAAATTGAACATTTTCGCATAGAAAAGCCAGCCTTCGGGCTGGTTTTTTGTGCAAAAAAGCCTATGTTTGAGAAAAAGTAAATTTATTTGCAAAAAAACGTACTTTTTTGTCAAAAATATTTGCGTATGTGAGATTTTTTTTGTAATTTTGTCGCCGAATAATGTGCGCGGGTGCGCGCGCGTCCTATACGTGCGCTAAAGAATAAGGAGTTCAAATCATGACAAGACCATGACAAGAGCCCGTTAAAACCCCGATTGAGAGGCAGAAAAATAAAATTATACAAAAATACAAATGGAAGAAAAAGAGAAGTATGATGGATCGAGTATTCAAGTGCTCGAGGGATTAGAGGCGGTGCGTAAACGTCCAGCGATGTATATCGGCGATATATCGCAAAAAGGTCTGCACCACCTGGTTTATGAAGTAGTAGATAACTCGATTGATGAGGCACTCGCAGGCTTCTGCGACGAGATAGCCGTTCATATCAACGAGGACAATTCGATTACCGTTCAAGATAACGGCCGTGGTATCCCAGTAGATATGCATCCGAAAGAGCATAAGAGTGCTCTGGAGGTTGTAATGACGGTGCTGCATGCCGGCGGTAAATTTAACAAGGATAGCTACAAAGTATCCGGCGGTTTGCACGGAGTAGGTGTCAGCTGCGTGAATGCGTTGTCCAAATCGATGCATGTTGAGGTGTATCGTAATGGCCAGATTCACAGCCAGGATTACGCCAAAGGCAAGCCGTTAGCGCCCGTTCATGTGATTACCGAAGAAGAGGCAATCGGCAACTGGGAACAACGTAAGACCGGTACTTTCGTTCAGTTCTGGCCGGATGACAGCATCTTTACAGAGACAGTTTATCATTGGGAGATTCTGGCGAATCGTATGCGCGAGTTGGCATTCCTGAATGCGGGCATTAAGATTGTTCTGAAAGATAAACGCGTTATCGATGCAGAGGGTAATTGCAAGAAGGAAGAGTTCTACTCGGAGAAAGGTCTGAGCGAATTCGTTCGCTATATCGACGGTACGCGTACCCCGCTGATTTCGGAAGTTATTCATCTCAATACCGATAAATACGGAACTCCGGTAGAGGTTGCGATGATCTACAATACCGATTTCAATGAGAACGTTCACTCGTACGTCAACAATATCAATACTATCGAAGGCGGTACGCACGTAGCCGGTTTCCGTGCTGCTTTGACACGTGTGATGAAGAAATATGCGGAAGAAAGCAAGATGCTGGAGAAAGCCAAACTGAAAGATAAAGACGGTAACTCGACTATCGATCCGAACGATTTCCGTGAAGGATTGACCGCTGTTATCTCTGTCAAAGTAGCTGAACCGCAATTTGAGGGCCAGACAAAGACCAAATTGGGCAACTCGGAAGTGGCAGGTATGGTTTCCAGCGCAGTAGCCGAAGCGCTGCAGAACTATCTTGAGGAGCATCCGGATGACGCAAAGAAGATTGTTGAGAAAGTGATCCTGGCTGCTCAAGCCCGTATCGCTGCCCGTAACGCCCGTCAGAGCGTGCTTCGCAAGAGCCCGTTGAGCGGAGGTGGCCTTCCCGGTAAGTTGGCAGACTGTGTGTCGAGAGATGCTGAAGAATGCGAGTTGTTCCTCGTAGAGGGTGATTCGGCAGGCGGTACAGCCAAAACCGGTCGTGATCGCGTGCATCAAGCTATTCTGCCGCTTCGCGGTAAGATTCTGAATGTGGAGAAAGCGATGGAGCATAAGGTATTTGAATCCGAAGAGGTACGTAATATCTTTACCGCGCTGGGTATCACTTTTGGAACCGAAGAAGATCCTAAGGCGTTGAATCTGAGCAAGATCCGTTATCATAAAGTAATCATCATGGCCGATGCCGATGTGGATGGTGCGCACATCGCTACTTTGATTATGACCCTATTCTTCCGTCATATGAAAGAAGTGATTGAACAAGGACACCTCTATATCGCTTGTGCTCCGCTTTATAAGTGCTCGAAAGGCAACTACAGCGAGTATTGCTGGAACGACGCGCAACGTCAGGCATTTATCCAGACCTATGGCGGTGGCGACGAGAAGCAGATTAAGACACAACGCTACAAAGGTTTGGGTGAGATGAGCGATGAACAACTCTGGGAGACGACAATGGATCCTGCTCGCCGTATGCTGAAGCAAGTGACGATAGAGAATGCCGCTGAGGCTGACCGTATCATCGCTATGCTGATGGGTGATGACGTAGCACCGCGCCGTGAGTTCATCGAAGAAAACGCTACTTATGCTAATATCGATGCATAATCGAAATTGGCGAAGTGGAGTGTAGGAATATGAAAGTTGCAGTTTATTGTTCGGCGAAGGATGCCATACCGGCGGAGTACTTGGCGTTAGGCGATGCATTAGGCGCATGGCTTGGAAAGCAAGGTTATACGTTGATTTATGGCGGTGCGACGGGCGGATTGATGACTCGCGTAAGCGAATCGGCGAAAAAGCATGGAGCTTATGTTATCGGCGTTATTCCTCCCCGCATCAAATCAGCCGGACGATTGGCAACAAACTGTGATGAACTGATTGAGGTGGCGAATATGTCAGAGCGCAAACAGCGCATGCGCGACGAAGCGGATGTGATTGTTTGCCTTCCGGGCAGTTACGGTACGCTGGACGAGATGATGGATGCTACAAGTAGCGCCATCGTAGGCGAACATAAGAAACCGATTTATGTACTGAACTACAAGGGTTTTTACGAACCGCTCAAACAACAAATAGCGGAAATGAAAAGCTTACAATTCATTCCAGAACAGCAAAGCCATCAACCTATATTTGTCAACTCATTGGAGGAATTGTACGAAAAAGTTGGACGTTGAAAGTTTAAAGTTTAAAAAAATATACTATGAATCTATTTACAGCCAGACTAACCGGTAAAATGCTCTCGACGGATACGTTCGAGAAGACCGTTAGTGAATTGCAGGCTCGCGTTAAACGCTGGCGTCAGATTGAGAAATCGCCTGAATTGGCAGAGTATGTAGAACTGAAGAAACTGATAGAGAGCAGTGACTTCCGTGAACGCAAACAGACTCTGATGAAGCGTAAGTATCAAGATACGGATGAGGGCCGTAAGATGGAGGCATATAAGCGTTTGGTTAATTCTCGCAGCATTCGCCGTTATCAGCAAGCGCTTCGCGATGAGGTATTCCAGGCCTTCCTCGCTTTCCGTGAGACCGATGAGTTCCAGAAGGTTCAGAGCGTGAAAGAGTGCCTTAAATCGAGCGTGATGCGCCGGTATAACATTCTTTACCACTCGTCGTATTTCAAGAATTTCTTGAAGGTACAGAACTCACTTGAGCTGAAGCAGTTGGCTTCGTTGGAACAAGAGGTAAAGACTGAGGATTTCCAAACACGTCATGCTTTGTGGGCAGATGCTAAGCGTTGGCAACACTCAGAGGAATATCAGAAAGAGCAACGTTTCCTGGAATTGGCGAAATCGGATGACATTAAATTTTTCTATGAGCAGCGTGAAGAAAAGATAGACTGGGCAGAATTGTTCCGCCCCTCGTTTGAGGATCACATGGCATCCGGAGATAATTGGAAACCCGGTTACGGCTATGCTAACCCAGCGATGAAAGAAGGTCACTCTCGCACCTCTGAACGTCAGGCGTATGTGAATGGAAAGAATGCTTTCTTCGTTGACGGCCGTATGGATATTGAGACTCGTGAAGAGAGCAAGAAAGCCGTTGCGTGGGATGAGAAGAAGGGTTTTGTAGAGCAAGTATTCGATTATACATCGGATGTGATGAATACGAAAGATGTGTTCGCGCAAGAGTCCGGTATGTTTGCAGCCAAAGTGCGCAGTCAGGGAATCGGACACCACTTCTTTGGCTTGTCAACCGGAAAACCGAACGGCCCGATGATTGCCCTTTATCACTACAACGGCAAGACGCATCAGATGGGCTTGGTAAATGGAGATAAGACAAAAATGGTCGACCTGACGGGTATGTTACGGTCGATGTACTATGTTTATACTTTCCGCTGGACCAAGAACGAACTGATGTGGTATGTGAACGATATGGAGATTCTCCGTTTACCGAATCGTTTGCCCAAAGAGCAGATGTTCTTCTTTGCTCAAAGCTGGTTGCCATTAGCCGAGAAGGGCGGCGAAGGCAAATTGAAGGTTCAATGGGTTCGCGCATATCGCGGAGTAGACGATTCTCCTCTTGCACAACGAAATGCAGCTGCCGCCAAAGCAGAAGAAACTGCAGCAAAGAAAGCAGCCAAATAAGCCTATGTTCCTAGTCGCAGGGCCTTGTGCCATTGAAAATAGAGAAATCGTAATGCAGACAGCGGAGACGCTAAATCGTCTTTGCTATGACCTAGGCATAACACTCTATTTCAAGGCTTCATTCGATAAAGCGAACCGTACGTCTGTTTCAGAGCGTGGAGTGGGAATGGATGCAGGCTTGCGTATCCTTGATGAGGTAAAGACACAATTCGGTCTTCCTATCTTGACCGATATTCACGAGAGTTATCAGTGCGAACCAGTGGCTCAAGTAGCGGATGTTTTGCAGATTCCAGCGTTTTTATGCAGACAGACCGACTTGCTTCAAGCAGCCGCTGCGACGGGACGTATCGTGAATGTCAAGAAAGGGCAGTTTATGGCACCATGGGATATGAACGGTGCGATAGAAAAGATTGAGCAAGTGGTTCCGGGCGCTGCAAAAGAAGGGCATATCTGGCTGACGGAAAGAGGAAGCTCGTTTGGCTATGGCCGTTTAGTAGTGGATATGACATCTTTGGTAGAGATGCGTCGTTTCGGTTGTCCGATTATTTTTGATGCTACTCATTCAGTACAGCAGCCTTCCTCTCAAACAGGTATTACCGGAGGAAACCGTGCGATGGTACCCTATTTGATCCGTGCGGCAGTAGCTGTCGGCGTAGATGGCTTATTCATTGAAACACACCCAGATCCAGATCGTGCCATTTCGGATGCTGCGAATCAAGTGCGTCTATCTGATATGGAGAAGTTGCTTCGCGAAGCGAAGAGTTTAGAGGATACAATACAACAATTGAGAGTCTAACGTCTTGAAGATATGGAAAAAACCATTACCATTTATTGCAAGAACACCCATACATATCATGAGGTGCCGCGCGGTATTTCGCTGATTCAACTTAAAGATTTGATCGGCATCAATTTGAAATATCCGATTATTGCGGCACATGTGAACTATAAAGTGGAGAATCTTGATTTTCTGCTGTATAAGCCCAAAGATATTGAGTTTTTGGATGCCAGTTCACCCAGTGGAATGCGTGCGTATGTTCGAACGTTAGGAATGGTTTTGGGTGCCGCGGTGAATGAGTTATATCCGGAAATGGACTTGCGTGTGGAGCATCCAATTAGCAAAGGTTATTACTGCACGCTACAATGGCATCAAGATAAGGAAACGGAGCCGGATGATGAGAAAGAGCCTCCCGTTATGAAACGCGAGATGGTGAAGGCCATTAAAGAGCGAATGCTACAGATCATTGCAGAAGATCGTCCCATTATCGAAGAGGAGAAACAGACTAAAGAAGTGATTCGTATGTTCGCCGACCGTTATAACAACGAATCTTCTATCTTCGAGGCTCTTGGTAATCCGTACTGTCGCTATTTCCGAATGGGGGATTACATTGATTATTACACCAATGTTTTGTTGCCAAGTTCCGGATATATCAATGTATTCGACATTCGTCCGTTCCAAGATGGTCTTTTGTTGCGTATTCCGAACCGCAACAACCCCACGGTACTTGAGGACGAGGTGTCGCAGGATAAGATGTTTTCCATCTTCCAGGAGTACAACCGTTGGAACAAATTGCTGCGCATCAATAATGTAAATGACTTTAACATTGCATGTAAGCAAAATAAATCTTTCGGTCTCATCAAATTGGCGGAGGCTCTTCACGAGAAAAAAATCGCACAGATTGCTGATTCGATAGCAGAGAAGCGACCTAAAGTAGTGTTTATTTCCGGTGCTTCTTCATCCGGTAAAACCACGTTCTCTAAACGTCTGCAGATTCAGCTGATGGTTGATGGTATTCGTCCGGAAGTGCTATCTATGGACGATTATTTCGTTAACCGAGTGGATACGCCCAAAGACGAGAACGGAGAATATGATTTTGAGGATGTAAATGCAGTAGATTTGCCATTCTTCCGTCAACAGATGCATGATTTGCTGGAGGGAAAAGAGGTGGATCTCCCGACATACGATTTTACTATCGGAGAGCGTGTGTTTAGAGGCCGTAAGCTGAAACTACAGAAGGATACGGTGCTTGTGATTGAAGGTTTGCATGCACTCAATCCTTGTGTGCTGCCTGATGTGCCGCGAGAGTTGACATATAAAATATATGTTTCTGCCCTGACAACTATCAATATTGATAATCATAACTGGATTCCAACTACCGATATCCGTTTGCTACGTCGAGTGGTGCGTGATTATAAATATCGCGGTTTCTCTGCCCGTGAGACGATCGCTCGTTGCCCATCGGTGGTTCGCGGAGAAACAAAATGGGTGTATCCATTCCAGGAGGAAGCGGACGTGATGTTTAATTCAGCATTGATCTTTGAGTTCGCAGTTTTGAAGCGCCACGCTGAACCTATATTACAAGAGGTTCCTAAGTTCTGCGAGGAATACACGGAGGCACATAGACTACTGAAATTCCTGCAATATTTCATTCCGATTCCGGAGAAAGAGATTCCACCTACATCTTTCTTGCGCGAGTTCGTCGGCGGTTCGTCATTCCGCTATTAATGGCATAAGATTTGTTAAAATTAAAGAAGATGAAACTGATTTTAGTCATATTACTTTCAATCTTGGATTCTCTGCCCGGTGTGCAGATAATTCAGGATTCAACAGTGGCCGTGCTTTTAGAAGAAGCCATTAACGGTAAACGCGAGTTGGTGGAGATGGATGGCTATCGTGTGCAAATCTATTCTTCAAACCAGCAACAGACAGCAAAAGGTGAGGCACTGGATTTGGAGGCTAAACTGAAAGATAAAATCGGACAGACAGTATATGTGCAATATATCTCTCCGTTCTGGAAAGTGCGATTAGGCGATTTCAGGACCTACGATGAAGCAAAAGAATACAAGAAACTATTTGTAGCACAATACCCAGAGATGATGGGCGATACATACATAGTGCGCGATAAGATACAGGTGTTGCAATAATGAATTTACAAGATTTTACTTCTAACCCTTCTGTATCTGCAGAGATTGCTAAATCTGTAGAAGAAACCCTTCGCCAAATAGGAGAAGATCCTAACCGTGAGGGTTTACGTAAGACCCCTCATCGCGTTGGCGAAGCACTTCAGTTCTTATGTAAGGGCTATAATGAAGATGCGGAGGCAATCTTGCGTTCAGCTCTTTTTGAGGAAGACTATCGTCAAATGGTGGTGGTTAAGGATATCGATTTCTATTCGCTTTGTGAGCATCACATGTTGCCGTTCTTTGGCAAAGTGCATGTGGCATATATTCCAAACGGACGTATCACCGGTCTCAGTAAAATTGCGCGTGTGGTAGATGTGTATGCGCGACGTCTGCAAGTACAGGAACGCCTAACCACACAAATAAAAGAGTGTATTCAGAACACTTTGGATCCTTTAGGAGTGATGGTTGTTATTGAGGCAGAGCATCTCTGTATGCAGATGCGCGGCGTGCAAAAACAGCACGCGATGACTGTAACCTCTGATTTTACCGGAGTCTTTAATCAAGCGAAAACTCGCGAAGAGTTCATGAAATTAATTAAATAAAAGCAGGCGTTCACCTGCTTTTATTTTTTATCTTGCGATTAATATTTTCACTGCTTTATGTCCTCCGGCCGCATTGCAAAGGGCAGTGTAAACCCCGGGTGTTGCTCGTTGACCGTAAGCGTCTTTGCCATCCCAAACGGCCGTACCTCCATGGCTTCGTGTCTTACAAACGAGATTACCTCCAGAATCAATGATATTTACGACTGTGTTGTCCATTAATCCAGTGATGCTAATAACTCCAGTGTAATTAGGTTGAACAGGATTAGGATATGCATATACATTGTTCATGTCTTCTTGTGGCTCGCTGGCATCACTGCGATAAGAGGCAATGCCGTTATTAGTGCCGACGAAAACTTCGCCGGTCGTAGGAATAATAGCAATGGATTGAATAGTATTGGATGGCAGCAAGGAGTTATGTTCTGTAAAATGCGCTACAGTAATCGTGTCATCTTCAATTAAGTAAAGGCCGGAATTGGCAGTGCCGATCCACATCCGATTACCTCCATCTACTGCCATGCAGTTGATCTGTTCATCGCCCAGCAGATAATCTCCCAAACCAGTGCCATCATTACGCGGAATGATAATGCGTTGGCATGCGTCTGATGTGAAGAAATCTACCTTTGCAGGAATAAGCAGAATACCTTGTTGCGTGCCAATCCATAAACGATTGGTTAGGTCTTGTGCAATGCAACGAACATATTCCAAAGCAATAGTATTGCCATTTTGGTCTGTGAACGAGTTACGTTTAATGGCGTAATCATCACTCTCTCTGGTAGGCGTTCCGCCGTCATAATGGAAAATAACCCCTGGTTCTGTTCTCTGATCAATCATCCACTTATAGTCTTTGTTGCGCCGATCTACTAGAATCTCTCCAGGCGTTTCAAATGAGATATTTTTTCCTCCGCTATAAATATTCAATCCAATCCATTGTCCGCTTGGTGTGAGTATATGAAGCGGTTTACCGACTTCCGTTGCATTGAGTACCCACAAATTGCCCTCTTCGTCCATTAGTGCGCCATCAGTACGCGTAAAGTATTTAGCTCCAGCACCCGGAACAACTACCGATAGAGTGCTGTTGGATGGATCAAAGCACCTTATAGCTTGATAATCCTTATACTCAAACACTCCGGTTCCGTATGTTGCCACATAGAAGTGACTTGGGTCATTGGGATCAACTGCATAACTAACGGCATCGCGGATGTCTCGATGTAACCGTGAGTAAGTATCGCTCCAAGGAATGCCTATCCATTGTTGACCATCATAAATACTCAAACTGCTCTCGCGCCCAAATTGGCTAGCCCATCTACCTCCCGGAGCTACGTACACTTGATTGTGTGCAATGTGCAGACGGTAACCGAAATTGTTTGAAGGTCCTTCGGGGCGGAATATTTCATCTCCAATGGAACTCAAACGCACGATACCTTTGCCTTCCTCGGCTAACCAGTACTGACCATTTGAATAGACAGCATCGGTGGCTTTATATGCGCCTGTCAGGCCTGTCAATTGCTCTTCATCCATTAAACGTAAAAGACCATTTCCACGTTGGTATGTCAATAACTGGTTTCCACTTACGTGAATCCACTCTAATGGATTTGGAACCACTAATTGCCATTGCGTTCCTTCGCGACGATAGAGTGAATCGTGTTGTAATGTATAAATCCTGTTGTTGAAAACAACGGCCTGTTGAACTATTTCACAAGGAAGCACTTCTGAATGCCAGAAAGAGTAATCTACTAAATTATCGCGAAGCGAGGCTTTATACAATCGATCATATGAGAAGGCATACAACGAATCTCCATTCTCAACGATCTGTTGAATCTCCAAAGCTGCGGCTCCTTCTCCGATGTAGTAAGTATCTGCAATCTCGCCTTTCTTTGGATTGATAGCAATAATGCCGAAAGAGGTGCCCAAATATAAATACCGGCTACCAATAGAGACGCAATTAATAGCAGTAGAAAGGGAACCTGCTTTCATGGAAATGTCCGGCATTTGAGTGACATCTCCTGTGTCATCCAACAAATCTATACGTCCGTCTTCGTAAACAATAAGCAGTTTGCCAGATTGCGTGTCATAGGCGATGTGTGTAACGGTGGTTCCGTTTAGACCAGTAGACTTATTCCAATAACCAATGGTTTCATCGGCTCTGTTTACACTAAACAGGGAATTATTTGCAACGGCATAAATCGTACTAGGAGTTGCAACAATCTGTTGCGCACCAGAATAAGAGAAATGCAGTTTCCATCGTTGCATAGCACCTTCATTCTCTTCATCTGCCAGTTCTTCAAATGGTTCTTCCTTCAATCCTTCTCCACTTCCATTGGGATTATATTCCACCAGACCATCCGCTGTGCCGATATACATTATCCCGTTTTGTGCATCACATGCTAATGATAATATGCCATTGGCGGGCATAGCACTATTCTCTGTCGTATATTGTGCAATAATCTGTGTTGCCGTACTATCCAAGACATAGACACCTAAAGCGGATGTGCCAATCCATAAGTTTCCTTCCGGGGTTTCACAAATGGCATTTACAATGCTTGTCCTCATCGGGTTTTCACCATTGTTGTCCAATACAACAGGCCGAACTATGGCATCTGAAGTGAAATAATCAATGTCATCAATATAAGCAATACCTTGTTCGGTAGCCAGCCATATTCTTCCTCGGCTATCTTGTAGCATTTGATAAATGTAAGTAGGTTTGAATTCATGCCCTTCTTGGTCAATCCATTCTGAGCGTGCTATTGCATGGTGCTTGCTGTCATCCATCGGCGCTCCTTGATCGTCAACCAAGTATAGCGCGGTACCCCAACGCGCTGCAGCGAGCCATTTGTAATTCGGATTACGATGGTCGATCGTCATATTTGCTTGCGTCTGGATAGGAGGAATACTTCCATCAATGGTAATGCTGATGGCATGCCATTGTCCGGACGCATCATAACAAGCCAATTGATGATCCACTTCGCCGCCATTCATTATCCATAGGTTTCCTTGCGCATCAAAAATAGCACCATCCAAACGTGTGTAGCGACTGGGATTATTGGCGGCAGGACGAAGTGCGTTTGTCCCATCTGCGATGAAATGATTAACTAAAGTGTCTGCGCGGAATTCATATAATCCTGTACCGTAACTGGTAACGAAATAGTGGGTTTTATCTTTTGGATCTACAGCCACATTCATAAAATCCAGAGCAGGTTGATTCTTGGGCAATTTGGAAGTGATTTCTTTTGTGGTAATGTTTCTCCAAGTGTGCCCATCATATCGCATGACGATGCCGGGATTATTATATTGCGCAGCCCAACGACCACCGGGCGTTACCCAAAGATTTCCTTGTGCGGCCGTCATCCGATACGGCATGTTGCTTAGTGGACCTTGCGGTTTGTAATTAATGGTATTCGTGGCAGTAACTCGCCGAATACCATCTGCTTGCCCCGCATACCAATGATCCGTGGCATCGCGATAATGTACTCCTTTATTTGCATCAGGGCTGATTCGTCCCGTTCGGATTTCACGATGCCAATACGTATAATCAACAATATTTGCGCGTAGCGAGGTGCTGAACATACTATCGACAGTGAAGGCATAAATACTATCTCCATGAATGACTACATCTTGCACGTCCGTTTCTTGTCCATTCGGGCGCAACCAATAGCTATCCACCAATCTATTTGTCCTAAGATCCAGCGTTTGTACACCATATGCTGTGGACAAATAGGCAGTACGACCAGAGATAGTGATATTGTTAATTGTTTTGCGTTGTGTCATATCTTTGTCGTACAATTCTCCAAGATACTGCACTCCGCGTTCGGATAACAAATCTATTTTGCCTGTCGCGTAGCAAATGATTAACTGTTTGGACGTGTCATCATAATAGATACAAGTGATACCGGAGGCATGCAGTCCGGATTGACGGTTATATACTTGCAGTTGCTCCGTTTTTTTATCTACACTGAACAAACTACCATCAGAAATAGCAAACACCTTGTCCGGCGTCATGGCTATCTGGGTAACGTTATTATATGCAAAATGCGTTTTCCAACTCTCCGCTTTAACGGGAGCAAAGAGTAAGAAGCATGCCGCAAATACTATATATCTATGTAATGTCCGAAGGCTCATTGTGCCTGTTTTAAAACTTTTATCAGCTCATTTAACGCTCGCGCACGATGGCTAATGCTATTTTTTATTTCTGCCGGCAATTCGCCGAAAGTTTTAGCGTATCCTTCCGGAATAAATACCGGATCATATCCAAAACCTCCTTTTCCATATTCCTCGGTGGCTATACTTCCGCGAACGATGCCTTCAACTTGAATAGATTTGCCATCTTTAATTAGCGTAATAACGGTTCGGAATTGACAGCCACGGTTATCTATTCCTTTCAGTTCCCTCAATGCTTTAGCCCGATTGGATGACGCTTCACCGGCCCACCGTGCAGTATACACTCCCGGAGCGCCATTTAAAGCATCTATTTCCAGACCGGTATCATCCGCAAAAACACCATTGATTTGCAATTTGTTACCATTCGCCTTTAGCCATTGGTAAACGGTTTCGGCCTTTATGGAACTATTCTGTTCAAGCGTTGTGCCGGTTTCTTCAATGTCTTTTTCAAAACCGATATCGTTCAGGCTGAGCACTTCAAAGCCAGCCGGCATGATAGCCCGCACTTCCGCTAATTTATGCGCATTATTGGATGCAAAAACCAGAATCATACACGCGCTTATCGTATCCAAGTCTGATTGCGTCCCAAGAAGCCGCGTTTGTCGAGCGAGCCACGCAAGACGAGGTTGCCATCCTTAGGATATATTTTGCCATAGTAGAACTTTCCGGATTCCGGATCTAAAACGCGTCCGTTTTCCAGTTGATTCTTCTCTGCGTTGAAAGACATGCCACGGATGATAATCAAGCCTTCTAATGGTGCATTATGGTCTGCATCTACACATTCTGTGCATTTTAGTCCTGGTTCGCCCATAAGCATTTTGCTTATTTTGCCGTAATACAGACCGTCTGTACCTTTGTAGATAGTAACGATGGAGCGTTTCTCGCCTGTTTTGTCATCTACGGTTTTCCAATCGCCTAATATGGCTTTTACTTGTGCTCCGACACTCAACGAGGCCAGTAACACAAAAAATAAAACAATCTTTCTCATATTAAACCAATTTTGCGCTGCAAAATTACATAAAATTTTTGATATATGCAAATAAAAAAGATGAAACAAAGAGTATATATATACTATGTATATATATAGTAAAACGTGCGAAAAGCACAAAAAATGCATTTATCTTATAGGTATCTTATAGGTATGTTATAGGTAATCCTATAAGGAAAGAAGGTAAAAGGAAGGTAAAGGTAGGGATTTTGGTATTATTTTAGTCCCAAATCTTGCGTATGTCGAAAAAAAGTTGTAATTTTGCAGGCAAAATTCGCAAGGACGATGGGAATAGAATTAGATAAAGGATTATTGGCACGTGCGCAGGAGTTACTTGCATCGGCCCAAAAGATCGTCATTCATACGCATATGGCGCCGGACGGCGATGCGATGGGTTCGGCTTTGGCTCTTTATCACTTTGTGATAGACCGTTTCGCTAAGAAAAGTGAGTCTGCTAATGTTGTGGGGCCGCAGTCAGAGCCAGTTGCAAGACAGTTGCATGTTATTGTGCCTAATACTTTTCCCGCGTTCTTCAACTGGATGCCGGGAGCGCAAGATATATTGATTTATGAGAAGGACAGCAAGCTTTGCGACCAACTGATAAGCGATGCGGATTTATTCCTTTGTACGGATTTTAATGACGCCAAGCGCATCGGTCCAATAGGCGAGAAAATGCTGCTT
Source organism: Paludibacteraceae bacterium (assembly GCA_017557345.1). Lineage (GTDB taxonomy): Bacteria > Bacteroidota > Bacteroidia > Bacteroidales > Paludibacteraceae > Colicola. The sequence goes on from JAFYZR010000026.1 coordinate 49,736, forward strand.
AATCCCGCACCGAAAATTCTTTTCGACCATCATCTCAATCCTACGGATTTTGCGGATGTGCTGTTCTCGTTCCCGGAAGCGAGTTCATCTTGCGAGATTGTTTATGACTTTCTGAAAAGTATCGCATACCAAGTCCAAAATACCGAAATAGCGACTTGTATTTATACGGGTTTGATGACGGATACAGGCAATTTCCAATACAATTCTTCAAGATGTGATTTGTATGAAATTATCGCAGACCTTATCCGCGCGGGCGTCAAGAAAGATGAGATATACGATTCCGTTTTCAATCAATATTCGATTGACCGTGTGCGCTTGACAGGCTATGCGCTCTATCGTAAAATGCGAATTTATCCTGAGCATCATTTGGCTTTAATCACGCTTTCAGCCGATGAGTTGGATCAATATCATTATCAAGTGGGCGACACGGAAGGCCTGGTAAATATGCCGTTACAGATTTCGGATGTTTATTACTCTGTGTTTATGCGCGAGGAACGTCCCAAACCGGGCACACCCAAACCACGGATTCGCATCTCATTCCGTTCTCAAGGCGATCGTCCGGTAAATATCTGGGCGTCAGAAGTGTTCCACGGCGGCGGACATGCAAACGCGTCAGGCGGAGAACTTTTTGCATCGTTGCAGCAAGCGGTTCAACTATTTGAGAAGACATACAAACAGTACGTCAAATAATGGCAGTTCGGATAGCACATATCAACAAATCCTTCGGTTCACAACAAGTATTGCGCGATGTGACGATGGATATTCCGGAAGGGCAAGTGTTAGGACTTTTAGGTCCGAATGGTGCCGGCAAATCGACGCTCATGAAGATTCTAATCGGTCTTTGGAACGCAGATAGCGGAAGCGTGGAAGTGCCTAAACGAATCGGTTATCTGCCCGAGAATAATCCATTATATGAGGAAATGTATGTGGTTGAATATCTGCGTTTTATGGCAAAAATAACACAAGTCAGCCAAAGCGAGTTGGTGGTAGATGAATTGATTGAACGTGTTGGTTTGACGGCTGAACGGCATAAACATATTCGCGAATTGAGTAAGGGTTATCGTCAGCGTGTCGGTCTGGCGCAAGCGCTATTAGGCGATCCGGAATTATTGATTCTTGATGAACCGACGACCGGCTTAGATCCGAACCAATTGGTGGAAATTCGTGCGCTCATCCGCGCTTTGGGCAAAGATAGAACCGTTATCCTTTCAACTCATATCATGCAAGAAGTGCGTGAGATGTGCGACCGTGTGGTTATTCTCGATCACGGTCAGATAATGGCAGACGAGGCGATCGGAGCAATTGCCGATCTGGAGGAATTATTTAGAACTAAGACTTATGGCAGAATTTGATATACGACAACAAATGTCCGAAAAGGAGCAAGACAATGCGCTCCGCCCTTTGTGCTTTGCCGATTTTGCAGGCCAGAGTAAGGTTACTTCGAATTTGAAAATCTTCGTGGAGGCCGCCAAGTTACGTGGCGAGAGTCTGGATCACGTCCTGCTTTTTGGCCCTCCGGGCTTAGGCAAAACGACGCTGAGTAACATCATAGCCAATGAGTTAGGCGTTGGTTTTAAGGTAACGAGTGGCCCTGTGTTGGACAAACCGGGAGATTTGGCGGGTTTGCTTACATCGCTTGAGCCTAATGACGTGCTGTTTATCGATGAGATTCATCGTTTGAGCCCGATAGTGGAGGAGTATCTTTATTCGGCGATGGAGGACTATCGGATTGATATTATGATAGATAAGGGTCCTTCTGCCCGAACGATACAAATCGATTTGAACCATTTTACACTAATTGGAGCCACAACGCGTCAAGGTCTTTTGACTTCGCCTCTCCGTGCGCGTTTTGGCATCAATTGTCACCTCGAATACTACGATGCGGATATTTTAGCAGGCATCGTAAAGCGTTCGGCTCGACTTTTAGGCGTGGAGATAAACGAAAAAGCGGCCGGTGAAATCGCCCGCCGTTCCCGTGGAACGCCTCGTATAGCCAATGCGCTTTTGCGCCGTGTGCGTGATTTTGCGCAAGTGAAAGGTGACGGAAAAATCGATTTGGAAATTGCAAAATATGCGCTTGAAGCGCTTAATATAGACACCTTCGGCTTGGATCAAATAGACAACAAGTTACTATTGACCATCATCGATAAGTTCCGCGGCGGACCTGTTGGCCTGAATACCATTGCCACGGCGATGGGTGAAGATGCAGGCACGATCGAAGAAGTGTATGAACCGTTCTTGGTAAAAGAAGGATTCATCAAACGTACGCCTCGTGTCCGCGAAGCGACTGAATTGGCATACAAGCATCTCGGCAAGACGCCACTTAGTGCCGACGGGCAACAATCCATCTTCTAATCTGCCATTTTGGCAGTATTCCGCACTTTGGCACAACTATTGACGTTGTCAAAGTGTAAAAGTATGCACTATGAAAAAAGAAAAAAAGATAGAAGAAAAAGTTGAGAAACAGGTAGAGATGCCTGTCGAAGAAGAAAAGGTTCAAGAAGAACAAAAACCAACCGCCGAAGAGTTGCGGGAAAAGATTGCAGAGTTGGAGGATAAAAATCTTCGGATGATGGCAGAGTTCGATAACTATCGCCGTCGTACGAATAAAGAGAAACTCGAACTGATGGCCACAGCCGGAGAACGCATCTTTAAAGAGATGTTGCCTCTTGTTGATGACTTTGAAAGAGCAGTCGCGGCGATGGATAAAACCGATGATATTGAGGCTTTGCGCGAAGGCATCATGTTAATCCAACAGAAGTTTCTATCTTTCCTTGAAAAGGAAGATGTACATGCCATCGAAACAGAAGGCGTGGATTTCAATACGGATGAGCATGAGGCTGTAACCACTTTTGCTGCAGGGGAAGATAAGAAGGGAAAAGTTATCGATTGCACGCAAAAAGGGTATAAGTTAGGCGATAAGGTTATTCGTTTTGCTAAAGTAGTGGTAGGAGAGTAAATTATGGCTGAGAAACGTGATTATTATGAAGTGCTTGGCGTCGACAAGACAGCAAGTGCAGAAGATATAAAAAAAGCGTACCGCAAGAAAGCGATACAATATCATCCGGATAAAAATCCGGGCGATAAGGAGGCAGAGGAGAAATTCAAAGAGGCTGCAGAAGCCTATGAGGTGCTGTCCGATCCACAAAAACGTCAACGCTACGACCAGTTTGGTATGGCCGGCATGCAAGGACAAGGCGGATGGACAAGCGGTGGCATGTCGATGGAGGATATCTTCAGTCATTTCGGCGATATTTTCCAAGGAGCAGGCTTTGATTTGGGCGATATAGGCGAAATGTTCATGGGCGGAGGAAGTCGCAGTCGCGGTCAGCGAGTTCGCAGGGGTTCGGATTTGCGTGGACGTGTCAGCTTGACGCTCGAAGAAATTGCTAAAGGCTGTGAGAAGAAAATCAAAGTCCGCCGACTGGTAGAATGCAAGGACTGCCACGGAACGGGAAGTGCGGATGGTCAGACAGAGACTTGCCCGACATGCAAAGGAACGGGACGGGTTACTCGAACCCAGCGCGGTATATTCGGTATGATGCAAGTCCAGTCTGCCTGTGATACTTGCGGTGGCGAAGGACGAATCATTAAGCAGAAATGCCCAAAATGTGGCGGTCAAGGCGTAGTTCGCGATGAGGAAGTTATCTCGGTTACTATCCCTGCAGGCGTTATGGGCGGAATGCAACTGACTGTGCCCGGCAAAGGTAATGCAGCGCCACGAGGTGGCGTTCCGGGTGATTTGCTCGTGCTAATCGAAGAACAAGAGCACAAAGATTTTATTCGTCAAGAGAGTGATATCATCTATAATTTACTGCTTGATATGCCGACCGCCGTATTAGGTGGACAAGTACAGATTCCAACGCTGTCAGGAGATGTGAAGATAACCATCACACCTGGTACGCAACCAGGTAAAGTGCTGCGAATGAGAGGCAAAGGCTTGCCGCGTATCGATCAATACGGACGTAGGTACGGCGAGGGAGACTTACTAATAAACGTAGGTGTTTATATCCCAGAGAAGCTGACAAAGGACGAGCGTAAACTGATAGAGCAGTTGCAAGATAGTCCGAATATCGCTCCAGGTTCAGCAGATAAGAAGAACTTCTTTAAAAATCTCTTCGGTATATAGTGAAACGATTTCAGCTTATAGGTTTTGGGTTGTGGTTCCTTAGTTTACTTGTGTGCGCGCAAGTGCCGACGACTGCGCCCGACTTAAGCCAACCTACCGGAATTTCTCCTGCCTATTTTGGACCCAATGCCTTTCCGATTCCTGATATGTCTGACGGGCAAACATCTAACCATCTGCGCATAGAATTAGCCGCAGATGGCTATTTTGGTTATAATGGGGACAAAACGGCAGATCTCTTTGCGCGCGCGTGTGTTCCTTTGTTTACGCGGTGGGCGAATCTCAGCGTTTGGATGCCGATATATGAATGGTATAACCAATATGACGGAAAAGGAAGCGGAGCCGGCGATGTGTATATCTCAACGGATGTACAGGTGTTGCATAATGAATGGTTTAATTCCGACAAAGCAAAATATATCCCGCAAATGACGATTCGTTTGGGCATGAAAACCGCAAGTGGCGGGCAGTTTGAGCGAAAACGGCATTATGATTGCCCGGGCTATTTCTTTGATCTCGCGATAGGCGAATCCATCCCAATTGGACCTGTTTCGTTACGGTTTGCCGGCTCGGTCGGTTTCTTGTGTTGGCAAACAGATAATGGTCGTCAGAATGATGCAGTCATGTATGGCCTACAGGCTAAGTTTCAGCATGAATATGCTTCCTTGCAGGCCACCTGGGGAGGATATGTAGGATGGGAGAAATATGGCGATGCACCGATGAGCATCAAAGTGCGAGCCGCCGGACATATTAAAGGTTTCGAGCCTTATGTGCAATATCAATATGGAATCAAAGATTATCCGTTCCATCAGTTGCGTGTAGGACTCATGTATAATATTGCGATACTGAAAGGATGATGCAATTTTTCTTCATATTAGCAGTCGGTTTCTGGACCCGCTTTGCAAAAGAACCACAAGAATTACCGGTTGATTCGGCTTTTGTCGCCAAGCAGGCAGCATTAGCTACTCGTCCTGTGGCATTGCATTATGACGTGGATTTCGCATCATATTTCGATAATCGCGAATATAAAGCCCCTTATCAGATTTCACAAACGATTCTCAATTATCGTTTATCTCCAGAAGTGGGTGTGCGTGTTCTGGATCGCGCGGGAGGCAAACATGTCCTAGCTGCAGGAGTTAGTTATACGCAACGTTTAGGAGGAGATTGGAGAGATGTGCAGTTTGACCCGATAGCTTATTATCGCTTCAATTATCGTGGATTCTCATTGGCGATGGGTGCCATTCCTTACCGGCAACGTATCATGCCTTTGCCTGATTGGCTTCTCTATGACTCCATCGCGTATTATCATCCCAACATACAAGGGGCGCACATGGCATATCAAGATGACCGTGGATTCGTGGAGTTTATGTGCGATTGGCGTGGTGCGCAAACAGTAGAACGCAGGGAGATGTTTAGACTTCTTCTAAATGGCCAATATAATTATAAAGGGTTACAGGTCGGAGGTTTGGGACATATAAACCATAAAGCTTCTTTTGCTGCACCTAAGCATGAGTATGTAATGGATGATATTAATCTTCATGCTTTTGCCGGGGCAGATTTAACGCGTTACACGCCCTTTGATTCGCTATCCATCCGAGCAGGTTATATTTTCGGTTGGCAAAGGGATCGAGAGGTCAATGAAAGTTTCTTTAATCATGGATTGATAATCGAGTTATATGCAAATTGGTGGTTCTTGGGATTGAAGAATACATTCTATTATGGTGACAACTTGCAACCATTGAGACCGCGCAATGCTTTTCTTTGTTTAGGGGATCCATTTTATCAATCGCGCATCTATAACCGCACAGATATTTTTGCCTACCTATATAGAAGTTCGTTCGTTAATTTCTATTTCTCGTGGAATATGCACTACGATGGCATTCATCTACAGCATCAGCAACAGATGATAGTGCGTTTTCAATTAGAACCGCTAATGGCTGAATTGTCCGGCGCTAAACGTCCGTATCTGCGGGGGCTGATAGATAAATAGTTACCAATCCTACAGCCCAAATGACGATGCCACAAAATCGCCCGAACATGCATTCCGTAAACATATTGAGAATAAATAGCACGGTAAATAGCCATGCTATTTGCTCGTTTTGTTTAGGAGCACAAAGCGGAATAGATAACCATGCAAGCAGGAAAAACAGCAAGCCGGGAATACCAAGTTCCAGCATTTCTGTCAAATATTGGTTATGGCTATCCAGTTGCGCATCCGCGAAGTAGTCATATCCAAACGTTCGGTATTTTTCGGTGAGATATGGTGTGCTTTGCCCGGCACCTAAACCATATGCCATATAATCACGTGGCTGCTGTAATGCAAAACTCCAGAGAAGCAGGCGTACGTCATGATTATAATCGACTTTGCGAATTTCTGTGAAGGCTCCGTAATTGAAGTCTTTCATACGGGGGTGAATGGCGAAAATAGAACCTAAAAGAACGATGCCTATTATAATAATAGCTATACTTCGGCGTATTTTGTGTTTCTCCGGCAAAGCAAAGATAAATTCCATTATTGCTAATACGATCGCACTTATCATCGCTTGGCGTGAATCGCTGAGAACGATAATGGAAAGCATAATAGCCAAGGTAGGAAATAGTATTTTCCATTGTTTTCTAAAGAGCCGCCAAGCTGTTATTGCTCCGAGAATCTCAACGCTACTTAAGAAAAGACGATGCTTGACGAACGATATGTTTTCTTTGAAAAACATTCGCCAACTATCATAATATGTCCATTCCGCGGGCATACCGAGTTGTGCCGCCCAAGAAGGATGGACATGAAGAATAGTCATCAATATTAAATAGAAAACGACTGCAGATATGCAACCGATAATAAGCGTCAATCCTACGTTTCGCCAATTATAATGTTCATTTACACCCCATATTCCGATAGGAACAATGAGCCAAAACGTAAGGAATCGTTCCATATGCCATGACCAGGCGTCTGTATCCGTACACCAGAAGAACGAGATGCCTTTCCATACATACCAAAGCCCGAAAAGGATAAATGGAAGGATGGTTTTGATGGTCGATAATTGGAGGGTGATAGCGGGCTTTTGTAACCACCGCAACTCCAGAATCCAGGAGATGAACCATACAACACAAGCATACCGTAGGCAAATCTGCGGAAAAGGCAGAAGGAAAACAACGGCCAGGAAGAGTCCGTAGTTAATACGCCCAACTATATCTCTATATTTGTTCATATCCCTCCTTCATTAATTGTATTCCCGCAGCGCCAATCTTTTCCAATCGTGCAAAAGGATAGCCGCTAATATGCTTTCGCCATCGGATTCGATTTAGATCTATTACCTCGATTTTGCTCCCATCGTCATTAAAGAGAATGTTTCCTTGCGAGTAATCTCGATGCCATATACCATGTTGGTGTAATTTGGCTGTGAATTGGCCTACCTTGCGTAATATCTGCTCTCGATGAGGGAACGCAGGATTTTCAATTAGTTCTTTGAACGTGTGTGTGCACTCTGATAACTCACAAGCATACCAACTCTCTCGCAACACACCAAACATCCGCACTTCGCGATAGGCAATAGGTCGTGGTGTCAATCCCTCCATTCGTAAGGCATACTCATAACTGCGCCGAGCTTTACTTTGATATAGCATCCCATACCAGATGCCCCGTAAGATGCTTGGTGTGCGGAATTGTTTCACAATCACTCCGTTTGTCAAGCGTAGCACATTCCGCCTCGCATCAATCACTTCGCCTTCCTGCCAACGATTAAAGTCTCCTACTTGCTTTACAGACCGGAAATAATTGAGAAATCGACTCCATGACCGATGGTAATGAAGCGGACCACCGAGATATTTCTCCATATACGCGGGGTGTAAGCGATTCATGGCATCAACAATGATGCGTTTCTGCGTTTTCGCTTTGGTGCGACGGGAATGCGGTAATACGCGATAATAAAGTCCTACTTCGTCTAAGCGAACATATTCGCCGCCTAATTCCATGATACTCAGCCAAAAAGACCAATCTTCACGATATATCTCTTCTTCGCAAAATCCACCGACTTGTTCCCAATCTGCTTTGCGGAAAAGCGAAGATATATGAATCATATTACGTTGCGCCAAACGTTCCGGGGTATAGTTCGGTAACCTCCATTCTCCTTGTTTCGCTCCAAAGTATTCTGCCCGACTGCCCACCACTCGCACATTTTCTTTCATCGCAGATACCGCATGTTCAATATACAATGGGTTTATTTTATCATCTGCGTCAACCGGCAAAATATATGTTCCCTTTGCAATTTGTATGGCTTTGTTTCTTGCCGCAGAAACTCCGGCATTTTGTTGATGAACAACCTGCACTTCCGGATGATTTTTTGCAAATGTCCGAGCAATATTGAGACTGTCATCCGTGCTGCCGTCATCGACAACCACTACTTCGATAGGACGATAAGTAGATGTGATGATACTTTCTAATGCCTCACCAATATAAGGCGCGGCATTATATAAAGGCACTATGACGGACACAAACGGTTTCATATACGGTCACGATGTTGCGTCAACTTACGCCAATAATACAAAATAGGATTCGTATATTTGAGTTGTTTCCATGGACGACTGGAATGCGGTTTATGAATAACAGGATTGCCCACCTGCAGAATATTCTCAAATCCTAATTTCTGCGACACATGACTAATATGCACATCAAACCAATTTTTGCTTTCGTCTAATTGATTAAAATCGTAAGCACGGAGCAATTCGTTTGTAAGCAAAGTACAGCAGAAAGAAAGTCGCTTTTTACAAATTCCATCCTCTTTAATATGCCGCGCATATTCATAGGGGAAGTTAATACGACCATTCTCGTCCGTTGTAACAGCGGCAATCATACCAATCCTAGACTTTATTGCGGGAATCATTTTGCAAAACGTTGATTTATTGGTGATTACGTCGCTTTCTGCGATAAGTAAATTTTGCCCTTTCGCGATGCTTTCACGTTGTGCATCAATCAAAATCCAGCGATAATTAGGAGAAGGATGATCGAAATATTTGCTAATATGCTTGACGGAGATATCTAATTCCTTGCTCAATTGATCCAATCTTGCTGCATTTTCGGGTGCCGAATAATCATCATAAACGGTCAATGTGTAACCGCTCGTTACAATCGCACGAATAGCTTGCTCTGCTGTTTGCAAAGAATCCTTGACAGGCATGATAATATGTATACTTTCACCCATCACCAGCCTTTTATAATTCCTCGTTTGCTAATCATTATCTGCGCGCCGAATTGATTGCCAAATTGCGAACCGAAATCAGCCCCTAAACGAAGCCCGAAATCCAATCCCCATGCTTGGGGTACATGCTTTGTCACCTCTAATAACAGCGCAGTATTGGTGTTGAGTAAAGCTCTGCTGCGCGCATCATTCTCATAATTACGGGCATGGCTCACCTTTACGCGATATTGGAATCCATATATATCACCTCGAACTCCGATATGATGCACGCGCACACGGCTATTGAGCGTGTAAATCGTACCATCTTCATTGTATAATGGTGAGGTGATGAATGGCGTTCCCATCGATCGGTAGAAATAATTCCATCCATTAACAATGACGCTATTACGATAATAGTGATCCTTTCCTGCATAACACAAACCATCCCGATCATGCCATGGACCTGACTGGTCTGTGGTATTGAGAAACTCATATGTCACTCCTTGAATGAACGGCCAACGAGTCTGTTTAAGACTGATACCCCATAAACCATCCGGAAGATTATGTCCGAAACCCAGGAATGCAAAGTTATCTTCGAAGAAATTCTGCCAGTAGGCACTAACACTCCAGTCTTCTCCTTTGCCGGTCAGCATTAGTTGTTGACTTCCCACATGATTTCCTTGCGCATTTAATTGGTCATTTCGCATTACACCACCTGAACGTGCAAACAGCACATTTACAAACGAATGCAAGTCGCTTCCTATGTCCCCGTAAACAGGACTTATTCCTCCCCACTGCGCTGCATGGTGGAATTCATAACTGATATTGACGGGCAACGAGCCGCCTATACGCACACCTATATACTTATGATGCAGATAACTTCCGGTCATGTATACATTATCGGCCTGCCATGCATGCGTTAAGCCGCCTTTCACTTCCATATAACCAAATAAACCGGGGAATGGAATAAAGTTATCAATTCCAAAAGTAACACGTGGCAGCGGTTGGCTATTACCCGAGAAGACCATACTTCCCATTGTAAGTGCTGTGTCTTGCGTTTCATAAATCATAGGCTTGATGCCGGCGGTAATATCAAAGACAAACAAGCGAACATGCGCATAAGCCAGATTGAAATAACCGGTACCAATTCGTTGCTGCATCGCAAATTTGCTATCAGGAATACGCGATTGTAAGCGACCGGTCAGTTGTACAGCAAAATCATAGTCCCACCAGCGTTCCGGATGTGCGGCTTCTTTATAGATTCCTGCGGTTAGATTTCCGCTAAAAGGACTGCTGCTGACATCTCCGTTTGTATTACTTTGCAGCCAGAATGGAGCATATTTCCCGCTGGATGCTAAGGCACTCACACCCACCATCCATCTTAATGTATCTTCTCTTGCTGATACATCGTCGCGTAAGCCGGTCGGCCACCATGCCCAACTCAACTCTCGTGCATTACCCAGACTCGTGCAAAGCACACATAATATGATAAGAAGTTTATTCTTCAAACCAATATAACTTGCTTGTTATTTTCTCATCCAATCCTTCTCCTAAACCGACGAATACTCGCTTGCCGATCACGAAACAGCAATGGTTGTACATTCCTTCTGGTAATACAGCCACATACTGCCATTTATCCGTCATCGGGTCATATCGACGAATGTCTCGTAACACATCGCCTGTCGTATTCACACCGCCATAATGCAAGCCGCAGGTAACGTAAATATGATTCTCTGTGGCAGCTGAGGCGGCTAAAGTTCGCGTCTTGCCGGGTATGGGAGTACGTTCTTCCCAATGTTTGCCATCTACCAATTCCGCCCACCAATCCAAACTATGCCGATAATATCCGGAACCCATAAAATGACGATGCTGGCATGTGCAGCCTGTTCCGCCGAACGAACGGGTAGGGTAGTCAAACATGCCTGCCTGTACATCTATCGAGTCCCAACGGTTTTCGGCAATCGTATATCTAAACATGTCGCGGCGGTAATTCCAGCAGAAACCGTACCCTACATATAACTCGCCATCGCCTGCAAATGACGTTACTTTATCTGTGTAACTATTCGGATAATCGGCCAGACGCGTCCATTGATTGGTTGCCGGTTCATATTCCCACCAATCGCGCATATAGCATGAATCGACACCGTATTTCCCCTTAAATCCCAAACCGATATACACTTTTTCATCCGTCACGCAGGCCGTTGCGTTCACGCGTGGCGAGAGAGGCGTTTGGCCCAATGAAGTCCATGTGTCCGTTTCTGCATCATAGCGCCACAAATCATTAAGCGCTTGGCCAAGACTATCTCTTCCTGCAAAAATATAGGCATCTCCATTCGCCACAAAAGCCGTAGCGCACGCACGCGGAGAAGGGATGGGAGAGCACTCATGAAGTGTCACTTCCAACTCCGGTTGTTGGCTACAAGCGGCCAACAATAAGCCTGTTATTATGTACCAAAATCCTCTCTTCACGTGTCCGTTTATTCCACTTTGCTCTTGCGTTTCAATTCAAAGTCGCGACCAAGGTAATTTTGCCGAACGATAGGATTTGCTGCCAATTCTTCCGGCGTGCCGTGGAATAGGATTTTTCCTTCGAAAAGCAGGTACGCCCGGTCGGTAATCATCAGCGTCTCATCTACGTTGTGATCGGTTATCAGAATACCGATATTTTTATCTTTCAGTCGCCATACTACATCCTGAATCTCTTGTACGGCAATAGGATCGACGCCGGCAAATGGCTCATCGAGCATCACAAATTTCGGTTCGATTGCCAAACAGCGCGCAATCTCGGTTCTGCGTCGTTCGCCTCCGCTCAGGCGGTCGCCTAAATTCTTGCGAACATGGGCCAAATTGAATTCTTTAATCAGTTGCTCGAGTTTTTGTTCCTGATATTCCTTGCTGAAATCTGTTAACTCCAGCACCGAGCGAATATTATCTTCTACGGTCATCTTGCGGAATACACTCGCCTCTTGCGGCAAGTAGCCGATGCCCATCTTCGCACGTTTATACATCGGGAAACCCGTTATATCCTGGTCATTCAAGAAAATACGTCCGTTATTAGCGGCTACGAGACCGGTTGTCATATAAAACGTCGTAGTCTTTCCGGCTCCGTTTGGGCCAAGCAAACCCACTATCTCACCTTGCTCCAGTTCGATAGAAACGTCATCGACTACGGTTCGTTTGCCGTATTTCTTTACCAAATGTTCTGTTCTCAGTTTATCCATATTATTCACCTATTCAATTTCAACCATTACTGGACAATGGTCGCTATGAACCGCGTCTGTTAAAATCTTGGCGTCTTTTAGTCTTGGACGCAAGCTCTCGCTTACCCAATGATAATCGATGCGCCAGCCTACGTTGCGTGCTCTTGCGCCTGCGCGCCAACTCCACCAGCTATAGCGCTCTGCACTTTGGTCAAACACACGGAATGAATCTACCATGCCTGTTGCTTCCCAACGATCCATCCACTCACGCTCTTCTGGCAAGAATCCCGAAACACCGATTTGTCGCTCAGGATGATTGATATCGATGGGTTTATGGCAAATGTTATAGTCTCCGCAAATAACGATATTCGGGCGTTCTTTGCGCAATTCGCTCACCCAGACAAGGAAATCTTCCAGAAATTCCATCTTGAAATCTTGCCGAATATCGCCTGTCGTGCCGCTTGGTATATAAGCATCTACGATGGTCAAATCGCCAAAATCAACCCGCAGAATACGTCCTTCACGGTCATATTTGGGATTTCCCATGCCTACTACCACTTTATCCGGTTCGCGTTTCGTAAAGATACAGACACCCGAATAGCCTTTCTTCTCCGCCGAATGGATATAACTGTGATAGCCTAATTCACTCATCGCCATCACATCTATCTGTTCCGGTTGAGCCTTGCTTTCTTGAATACAGAAAACATCGGGATTTTCCGTTTGCAGCCATTCTAACAGACCCTTGCTGATGGCGGAACGAATTCCGTTGAGATTATAACTGATTATTTTCATTTTTCTCTTCCTAAAATATCGTATGCTTTGTCGCCGCGAAGAATAATCACTTCGCCGTTTCGCAATATTTTCTGAACGCTGACTTCTGAATCCTGCACATTCTCAATGGCAGTTTTATATGCCCCGCGATAACTGAATATAGTTACTCCGTAGGAGACATTATACTCGATTTCCGTTACGTCATGATCATTAAAGTCTACCCATTGCTTGGCGCCATATGGGAAAGCGTCTGTGGATTTGGCATAATTGGTATAGTTAGCTTTGGCTTCAATAATATCCACACCCATTTTGCTAGCGGAGTTATTTACTCTGTTGTTCATCCAGTCGCTGGCATCGTAGGAAACTTTTGTAATCAGTAATCCTCTGCCCGGGAGATGTTTGTCCCATCCTCTTTTACGGCGCGACTCAAGCATATAGAATACTGTGGGATTGGGATCATAACCAATTAAGTTATGCTGATCACCTTCGCAAAGTAGAATAGCATCGCCTTCGCCATAATTGAGATCACTCAACCAAACGGCTTGTGGAGTGGTAAGTATGCGCGGAGTCAGCCAACCCATATAGAATCGCTCGTATGACGAATAAGCGGGAGGAGTGTTGCCATCGTTGTTATAGGGACCGTAATCCAATATATCCCATTCCATCGGCGTATGCAGGCCTTTCGGGTTTGGATTCGTTTCATATAAGTCCGGCAAACCAAGCACATGACTAAACTCATGACAGAAAGTACCGATGCCGTTATATTGTTGGCTATAGTAACTAATCTCATTGGAGCAGGCGTAATTACGAATGGTTTTTCCATCTACTTTGCAATTCTGACCCGTATAGCGCAAATCATAGTTGTGAGGCCAAATAGTCTCTTCCGGACCGCCATCCGCTTCGCCGTAACCCGCATAAATCACATAGACAAAATCCACTTTGCCGTCATTATCATTGTCATAAAGCGTAAAATCTGCGCCATCTGCGTCTGCCAATTCACACGCTTCCTTTATTAAATAGCCGATATTCGCATCGTCATTCTCGCCGTAATAGGCAAGCTCTTTGCTCACCGTGTATGGACCGACTACGTCAAAAATCGGATTGTATTTGCCGTAGCTCTGGTCATGGAAATACTGCCGTGCGCTACCTTCGGATTGAACATTCTCCGTTTTTGAGCGACCGTACTCATCTTCGTATTCATAACTATAATTACGGGTGAAATGGTTACCGTCCAGCATATTATGAATCGTGTCATAAGGCGTCTCGAAGGCTTTGTCCTGAAAATTAACCAGAATGAGCAATCCACGCGGAGCAATATTTGGCTTGTTTCCTACTTTCTCAGCCTCATAGACGCGCCGTGCGTTTCTGCGTTGAATATTCAATTCTTCACGCGCAGCCTTGGTTTCTGCATTCAGCGGCTCTAATGTCTTCTCGTCAAGCCAGTTTCCTTCAGCATCGGTCATATGATGGCTGAATGCATCGCCGTGCAGATACACGATTTTCTTCGTCCCATCAGCAGTAGTACGAATAATCGCACCTTTTCTTGCCGGAACGGCGAAAACACTCGCCACTACGCCGCATAGTAGGATGATAATGATACTTTTTTTCATCGGATATCTTTTCTTATTCCATGTTTGTCTAACCATTTGTTCTCGCTTTTGCTGCGGTCAACGTCATTGTGCGCTTTCCGACAACCGGCTACTACTGCGCCTTTGCGGTTCTTTTTGGCATATTTGAACCAGCCTTTGTCGGTTTCGATGATCTGCCAGCCATCTTCCATCATCAGCCAATGCATATGCTCATCGCCGCGTAGGTACGTACGAATCGTATCGCCGTTAGGTTGCACGCGTTCAATGATTCCGCGATATGCAGGCACTTTTGCAGGTTGTTGGGCATTAACGCCAACCATCATTGTGGCCATTAAGGCTACCAATAAAAAAATCCGTTTCATATACATTTTATCTTTTAACTTTCGACTTTTATCTTTTAACTTTCAACTTTTATCTTTTAACTTTCAACTTTCAACGCAGCGTTATGAACTTTCTTGAATAGTTCGCTTGCAAAAACGAAATCATTCAGAGCTTCATTATCGCTTGTAAATATCTCATGACGCGAGCCTTGCCATTCTTTCTTGCCGTTTTTCAGGAAAACGATGTTATCGCCTATTTCCATGATGGAGTTCATATCATGGCTGTTAACGATCGTACAGATGTTATATTCGCGTGTGATATCTTGAATCAAGGCATCGATAACAAGACTGGTTTTCGGGTCAAGGCCTGAGTTTGGCTCGTCGCAGAACAGATATTTCGGCTCTAACACGATTGCACGAGCAATTGCCACACGTTTCTGCTGACCGCCGGAAATCTCACTTGGCATCAGATTCCATACGCGTTCCGGCATCTCGACACGACGCAGACAGAATTCTGCACGAGCTTGCATCTCTTCACGGCTCTTATGGCTGAACATCTCCATCGGAAATAGCACGTTTTCCATCACGCTCATGCTGTCAAAAAGAGCCGAACCTTGGAAAAGCATGCCCACTTCGCGATGAAGCAAACGAATATCTTTGCTGCGCATCTCCGCCAAATCACGGCCGTCATACAGAATCTGGCCGCTATCTAAAGCGTGCAAGCCGATCATGCTTTTCATCAGTACCGTTTTGCCCGAACCCGATTGTCCGATGATCATGTTCACTTCCCCGTCACGCATCTCTGTCGAAACATGGTCCAGCACCACATTCCCATCAAAACTCTTTACTATATCTTTTACTTCAATCATTTTTCTATAATAGCAATTTACTTAAAATGAGGTCGAGGAAAAGGATCATGATATTTGAGTTCACCACGGCATTAGTGCTTGCGCGACCTACATCCAGCGCGCCGCCGTTAGCATAATAGCCGTAATAACTACTCATACTCGTTATCACAAAAGCAAAAACAAGCGCTTTGATGATGGCGTACCACACAAAATACGGATTAAACGCATACTGAACGCCAACCAGATAATCATGAACGGTAATGATATCCGTAAAAGCACCTACGCCCCAACCGCCTATCAGACCTGCGGCGGTCGAGATAACAAACAGGAACGGCATCATCGTCATAAACGCCAGAATCTTCGGCAAAATCAGGTAGTTGGCGCTGTTAACACCCATTATCTCCATCGCATCGATCTGTTCCGTGATACGCATCGTGCCGATTTCAGAAGCGATATTACTTCCCACTTTGCCTGCCAATATCAGACAAAGGATGGTACTGGAAAACTCTAACAGCAACGTATCGCGCGTCAAAAGACCCGTTATATACGTCGGTAATAATGGATTTTCCGTGTTGGTCTTGGCCTGAATAGTTAGGATTGCGCCGATAAAAACAGAGATCAGCAATACAATCGGCAAAGACTGCAGGCCTTGTTTTTCCAACTCACGGCTATACTGCCGCCAGAACATGCGTTGCCTATCCGGCAAACGCAACACTTTCCCCATCAGCAGGAAGTATTCACCCGTATGTTGTAATATGTGCATAATACTCCAAATTAAAATCTGTGCATAATACTCCAAACTAAATTTGCTGCAAAATTAGTAAAATTTTTGCATATATGCAAATATTTTCCATCTTTTTGTATTTTTGCTAATTGGTCTGCTCAATTTTGTTGCATTTTTTGCCGTTTAACCCCATCTCTCCAGTATTATATACTACGTATATAATACCAACGAAAATATATGCAAAAATTAGTGCGTGATTAGTGCGTGATAAGTGCGCTATTAGTGCGCGATAAGTGCGTGATTCTCGGTGTCATGTACTATCTAACAAACAAACGACCCGCATTTCTGCGAGCCGTTTATTATTGAGGTCTGCTTTCGCTTAGCGAATAACCGAACCTGTTGCGTTGTACTTAACGCCATTCTTGATAACTACCAGCTGTCCGTTCTCAAAAGTCTTTACAACTTTTCCCTCAACTGCCGTATTATCAATATTGGTAGCAGCAGCTGGAGTTACGCGAATGCCATAAATGTTTATGCCATTTTCACTACCCCAGATATACAATTTGTCTGATTCTCCATTGTATACATATGAGTGATAGCCTAGTGTGCTTTTTTCTGGAGTAAAAGATGACAAACCTTCAGCAGAGCCATCCCATTGAACGTCACCAATAACAACTGGTCTTTCTCCATCGCCACCAGCGCAAGCCCATACTTCAATGGTAGCGCCTTTGGTAACAGGAACAACAAACTGACGGCCGGTAGCTGTACTTTTACCGCCTGTTTTAACACGTTTGGAGAAACTGATGGTTTCGCTCTCGTCTGCAGATTTCCATGTTTTGCTATTACCATCAATCATGACATATTCTGCCAATTTGCCTTTGCTGTTTCGTGCATCGGTTGCCAGAACTTGGAGGCCATTTACTGTAATGGTGGAGGTAATAGAATCACCAACTTTTGTTACGCTGGAAAGATCCCAGTCTGCTACATTCCACATTACAGGATCTGCAGCGTTCATTGCCAGAGCAGCTACTAATACGGCTGCTAATGTTAAAATCTTTTTCATAATGTTGAGTTTTTAATTATTTGTTGTGTTAATTGTTTTACTTAATCATTTCGCCGAGGGCGTTATAACGAATGCCGTTCTTGATGATGATCACTTGACCATTCTCAATCATCTTAACAGTCTTGCCTTCAACTTCCGTATTACCCATTCCTGTAGGATCTGAGACAGTGAATTGAGCACGGACGAATAATACTGGCACACCAGCCCATGCGCCATACCAGCCGTAAGGATCTTCGCCGTTGACGGTCATTGTAATCTTCGTACCGTCAGCACAATCTGTGCCATCATTCGGGAATGCAAAACCAGTCTTCGGGAAGATACCGAGTTCTACTACATATGTTCCTGCCGTGAAGACATAATCATTATGATCCAAATAATTATTCTCTTCATCAAAGAAAGAACGATTGTCAATCGTATATCCTGCGTCATCAGGAACAGAAGCCTCGAAGGAATTCGTACCTACTGTCTCATTCAGTTTTGGGAATGAAGGGATAGTAATTGCCACTTCGGTAATTTCCTCTATAGCTCTTGGTTGGAAGCTAACTGTAAAGTCACGACGATCATATTCAGCATCATTGGCGATATGCTCCGCAGCTTCACCATTAACCAAGATAGGAGCATTCGATGCAAATGCAAATCCCGCTTTGGCCTCTACAGTTATACGAATCTCGTATGTCGTATTCTCAACAAGAGCACCTTCAAGCTCGACGTTACCGCCTTCCTCCCAGAAATCATACATGCTAAGTTCATAGTTAGCACCTTCCGGTACGGTAATAATGGCAACATTATCTGTCGGGCCGTAAATTTTATTTTCAATTTCTGTACCGACTAACGGGAATACAACATCCAAAGAAACAGATGCAATTGCTTCTTCAAATGCAACACTTACGGTTACTGCTTCTTCCGGCATGGTGAATCGATAAACACCCTCGTCCGGATAAAGACGTATTTTTCCTACATTTGCGCCTTCATATTCTACAAGACCAATTGCATATCCCTCAGCAGGAGTAATATTCAAAGTAACGTTTGCGTAAACAGGAACATTTACTTTCTTGTCTGTTTTGCCTTCCCAATTTGCAGCAAGTGTTCCATGTTCTCCAGCTTCCAATGTGATAGCATATGCGCTCGGAGCAGGAAGCACAACTTCTGCAATTGCCTCATCGATCATGATTTGCTTGTAAACGATAGTGCTACTGCTAGAACTCAAGAAACGAACGATAATATCATCGCCACTTTCATTTTTGTACTCAAACGGATCTGCCAAATCAGTAGCAGTTTTTGCAACTGGATCTGCATCACCTATCTTAACATTAACATTTGCTCCAACATTGCCGAATTTAACGCGGATAGTGGAGTTGTTAGCCAAAAGTACAGAAATTGCACCACTCGCGTTTTTAACTTTCAAACCTAAGAATGCATAGTTACGATTATCTTTCTTCTCAAGGTCATTAAGTGTATCAAGCGCATCAATATGCACAGCCGAAATGCCTTTGTCTATGAATGCTGCTGCAATATCGTACTTCGTGCTATTATCCAGAACGATTTGCTCAATATTGATGGACTGCGAGTAAACTTTTGCATAACGAGCAACAAGAGTAATCGTTTCACCTGCGGCTGCACTAACATCGCTAAGTGCGATATCTGAGCCATCTTTCTGCCATGCAGCAAAGCGCTGGAACTCTTTAGCCGGCAGTTCAATATTTTCAGCCGTCGGATGAGATCCAACTTCTACATTCTCAGAACCAAGTTCATCTTCACCATCTTTGAACACAACGGTATAAACAGTAGACTTGTCTGTTTCAATGGAATACTCTATACCACCGATAGTGGCTTTTGCTTCGAAGTAGTCTCCTTTATCTTCTGCTACAACTGTAATTTCTTCGTCGCGCTCGCCTGTAGTATCATCTTCATAAGTAACAACTACATGTTTTGTGAATACAACGGTAGGAGCATTTGCATATTCTTTAGATGTTCCAAAGTTATGTGCCTCTAACAACCCCTCAAATGCTGCAGCAGAAATAGCTTCGCCATCAATCGTAACACCCGTCAAGGTTTCAGTAGAAGATTTAACTTCTTTCCCACGACTTACGGCAATAGAAGTTACTGTTGGGTTCATATTGCTTCCATCTGTCTCATTACGATAAAGGTAAATAATAGATGCATCAGCAGGAAGAATCACAAAATCTTCAAGAGCTGGTGTTTCTTTAGACACTAAAGATGTCACACCTGCATCCGTAAAGAGATGTAAGAGTGCATAACTGGTGCTTGAAACGATACGAACAGTATCACCTGCAAGGAAAATACCTTTCGCTAATTTAAGACTTATATAAGAGCCATTACTGCCAATTTTACCATTTTTATCAGTTTTTTGATGAACAGTACCACCAACGACATTGTGTTCGCCAACTGCTACAACGATATCTTTATTGATTGAGCTGGAACCAGTTTCAGCAGTAAATGTAATCAATTCTCCAAATGGCCTTGTTACAACTAAGGCCTTAGGCTCAGATGCGATCCATTGATCTTCTTCGTTAAATTCGTTGCGAGCTTTACAAACGATAGTGTGATTTCCTTTAACAGCAGTGTAGATAAATTTAGCGGAATCGCTTCCTTGTTTTACGTCATCTAAATACCATTCAAAATCGGTAGCATTAGCGGCTGTAGCAACATATGTCAACTCTTCTCCTACATAAGTGGATGTTTCTCCTGCTACTGTAACGGCTGTTACAGGGTTTGCCTCCAGAACGGTGAGTTTGAGTTCTGCTTCTTGTGCGCAATAATCGCCTTCCTTAGCTTGGCTAACGGTAAATGTATGTTCACCGGCTACAGCTAACCAAGTTAAATCGGTAATAACCTCACCATCTAATTTGAGAGTTTTTGTTCCTCCATTACCGCCTGCAAGCGTCAAATGAATGATTCTTCCTTCGTACAAAGGATCTGGCGCATCAGAAGTGATAGACAATTCTTCATCAGGAGCGTTGCAATCTGCATAAGTTCCAGATGTAAGTGTTATAGAAATGGAAGCAATCTTCATTTCAGTATTGTTATCTTTGAAATGCAGATAGGTCTTACCTCCTTTAGTTGTAAGATCGCTGGCAGTAAAAGCAAACGATTGCGGACCTTTCTTGCCATCAGAAGAGGGCGTTTCTGCATATTTCGACCACAGACGTTTTGTATCTGCAGCAGCTGTTCCATCTACGTATAACTGAATCCAACGAGAATCAGAAGAACTTTTAACAGTCATAGAGATTGTTCCTGCTCCTCCAGTCGGAACGTAGAAATATCCACTACTTTCCGCCTGCCAAGAAAAAGCATTACTGCTTGAGAATTTCATTTTACTGCCTCCTGAAGGAATATAAATGACATCAACATCTGCAGTTTCTTCATTAGGCACCGTTACTTGCGAACTTGGTGTGATAAATGTCCATGTTGAAGTTAATCCATCAGATGAAATAACTTGTGTGGAATAAGTCCCAACATTAGTTGTTTCTGCAGCCATCAAACCGAAACTTACCAGTACGGCAGCGGCTAATGTGAATAATTTTTTCATTTGTTTTAAATTTTAAGTTAAACAAAAATTGGGTTTTTTTATAGTGTTTTGCTATATTCACTTTGCAAAATCGGTACAAAGGTACGTTTTTTCGCGCACATATGCAAATAAATAAGGTGTAAAAGTCATTTTTTACCTATTTTCGTCAAAAAATCTACAAAATGCTGCCCAAAAGATGAAGCAAGATGAGAAATAATCTACCAACAAAACCTCGACTTAATACCGACATGATACCGATAAGATACCGACTTAATACCGATCACAATTCAAGAAAAATGCATAATGTCAATTTTTACACATTTTTGTATAAAATGTGCACAAGTATTTGCAATAAAAGCAGTAAATTTGCACCGTGAAAATATGGGACTTTTAAAATCTATCGAAAAATATCAATAATTAACGAACTATATTAAAAAAGTGACAAAAAAATGATTTTTTACGCTAATGATGATACATATCCATCTATATAGGGTCGATTGTTGGTAACAATAGCGAAAGCTTGTCGGATAAGTTTGTTAGCAATGGCAATAAT
>JAFYZR010000027.1 GCA_017557345.1 Paludibacteraceae bacterium
CTCGATCTCCGCGTTGTTAGACCTCGATCAACGCGTTGATCGACCCCCCTTGTAAAACAACCCTCCAGGAGCATTTGCTGAGAATGCTCCCTCTTCGCTTGATGTCAAATCGTTGACTCTTTATTCAAACTGGAGAACGCGGGAGGGATATATCTTCGAAACCAACTGCGAAGGGATGATAAGCATCGCTACCGAAGCCACAAGCATCCCCACGTTAAGCAGAATGAGCAGAGGCCAGTTGAACTCGATGGGCACGCAGTCGAGGTAGTAGTTCTTCGGATCGAGGGGGATAAGGCCCGTATACTTCTGGATGGCGCATAGCCCCAAGCCGATGATGTTTCCCCAGAGCATTCCTCGCCCGATAATGTAGGCCGAGAGCCAAAGGAACACCTTGCGGATAGACACATTGGGAGAGCCGAGAGCCTTCAGGACTCCGATGAACTGAGTCTTTTCAAGGATAAGTATCAGCAAGCCAGAGATGACCGTAAAGCCAGCTACGCCCAGCATAAGCAGAAGAATGACCCACACATTGACGTTAAGGACATCGAGCCACGCAAAAAGGTTCGGGTTCTGTTCCTCTATGGTCTGAACGAAGTACGAAGTGCTATGAGCATTCCCATACTCATCCAACGTCCTGCCGATTTCGTAAGCACGGAGCGAGAGTTCGTCATAATCGTCTATCCCTATCTCAACGCCAGCCACTTCGGTACTATCCCATCGGTTGAGCGACTGAACAGCCCCCAAGTCGGTAAGAGCAAACAGCTCGTCAAAGTCACCGAATCCCGTATCGTAGATTCCGCATACCGTCAGACGACGAGCCCGAATCGTATTCTCAATAAAATAGGTTTCCAACCTGTCGCCCACATGGATGTCGAGCTTGTCTGCCATTATGCGCGAAACTAACACCTGATTGCCTTTTTGCGCATGCAGCACGCTATCGACAGAGCCTTCTTTCAGATAGTCAGAAAAGAAAGAAAAGTCGTATTCCTCTCCCACTCCTTTAAGCACGAAGCCCAAAAATTCGTCTCCTACGCGGAAAAGGCCGGGCTTGGTTGCATAGCGCTGCACTCGCTCCACGCCCTCCAAAGTAGAAAGGAGAGAACAAAGCGAATCGTCGGCGACGATAGGAGTCGACTCATACGAGGTAGCTGATTCAAAGCTGCTTACGTGAATATGGCTATTGAAACCGATAACCTTTGAGCGTATTTGATGCTTGAAACCCAGCGAAACGCAAATGGTAATAATCATAACGCACAAGCCCAGCGCGACGCCTGCCTCAGCAATGATGACAGCAGGGCGCGACACGCGGCGATTGTTCTTCTCGCTTTTGTGAAGTCGTCGGGCTAAGAAGCGTTCAAGGTTCATACGAGCGTCAGACGGAAGAATTCAGACGAAATACTACTCCACGCGCCCAGGATAAGCCTCAAGCGCTTTCCCGAGCACAAACAATGCTCGCTGGAGGTCTTCCTTCTTCAGCACATAAGCCATACGTACTTCGTTTTTCCCCAGTTCCGGAGTCGTGTAGAAGCCCGAAGCAGGAGCCATCATCACCGTCTCGCCTTCATAGTTAAAGTCCTTCAAGCACCAGGCACAGAACTTTTCGGCATCGTCAACCGGCAACTTGGCAACCGTATAGAAAGCGCCCATCGGGATAGGACTATAAACTCCGGGAATACGATTAAGCCCGTCGATAAGGCACTTACGGCGCTCTACATACTCGTCATAATTCTCGCGTTCGTACTCTTCGCCCGCATCGAGAGAAGCTTCCGCAGCTATCTGTCCTATCAGAGGAGGGCTCAGACGAGCCTGGCAGAATTTCATCACAGCCTGCCGAACGGCTTCGTTCTTTGTGATAAGCGCGCCTATGCGAATACCGCATTCGCTATAACGCTTCGATACGGAATCAATCAGCACGACATTGTTTTCAATGCCCTCCAGATGACAAGCACTAATATAAGGAGAACCCGTATAGATAAACTCCCGGTATACTTCGTCCGAGAAAAGATATAAGTCGTATTTCTTTACCAAATCCCGAATCCGGTTCATCTCTTTGCGAGTGTAGAGATAGCCCGTAGGATTGTTGGGATTGCAAATAAGAATGGCTTTGGTACGCTCGTTGATTAATTCCTCAAATTTCTCAACCTTCGGTAGGCAGAAGCCTTCGTCAATCGTCGTCGTAACGGTGCGGATGATAGCTCCAGCCGAAATAGCGAATGCCATATAGTTGGCATAAGCTGGTTCGGGAACAATAATCTCATCGCCGGGATTCAAGCAAGCGAGGAAAGCGAACAAAACAGCTTCCGAGCCTCCTGTTGTAACGATGATATCGTCGGCTGTGACAAAGATATTGTACTTTGCATAGTAGTTGACGAGCTTCTCCCTATAGCTACGATAGCCTTGCGAAGGACTATACTCAAGGACTTGCCTGTCGATATTACGAATAGCATCGAGAGCCGCCTGAGGCGTCGGAAGGTCAGGCTGACCGATATTCAATCTATAGACTTTAATACCACGTTCTTCGGCTGCATAAGCCAAAGGGGCAAGCTTGCGGATAGGTGATGCGGGCATCAAGGTACCTCGTTCTGATATCTGGGGCATAAAGGAATGTTGTTAGATACTTCTAAACAATTAAAAGAAACTCTCTCTCGTTGCAAAAATACAACAAAAAAACCATATCCAAAACGAACAACCTTACATTTTACAGATATTTGTCATAGCAGGCAGATTATTATTCAACTTTGCAAAAAAATAGAAGGAGTTACGTTTTGTTCTGCAAACGGAATAGTGTATCTTTGCACCTAGAAAACAATAAAGAAACATCTATGCAAAACGAATGGTTTGAATCGAAGATTGAATACGACAAATTGACAGAAGACGGCACCCCCAAACGGGTAAAAGGCGAAAGCTATCTGGTGAACGGTATCAGCTGTTCCGAAGTGGAGAAAAGGATGACGCAAGAGATGAAGTCATACATAAGTGGCGAATTCATGGTAACCGACATCAAGCGTGTCAAATACGGAGAGTTGATGTTTACAGATGATGAGCTAGCCGATCGATACTTCAAGATAAAGCTTGTCTTCGTCACACTTGATGAAAAGACGGCAGCCGAAAAGAAAACACGCCAGGATGTACTCGTGCAGGCATCAGACTTGCGCAATGCGGTAAATCGACTTGAAGCGTTCATGAAGGGCTCAATGATGGATTACACGATTGCTTCCGTACGAGAAGCACCCTATATGGATGTTTTCAAATAATACATTTTTCCAACAATAGTGTTCTCAGAGTCGTAACTCTTCTATCGTCTGCGCGAAATGTCAGTTACAGAAAATCTGCTTTCCATCCGCTCTACCTTGCCCCCCGAAGTCGAGCTGGTAGCAATCTCAAAATATCACCCTGCTGAGATGATTGCCGAAGCCTACGCTGCGGGACAGCGCTGCTTTGGCGAGAACCACATTCTTGAGATGGCGGCAAAGGCAGAGATTCTTCCCAAAGACATCAAATGGCACTTCACAGGACATGTTCAGACAAACAAGATAAAATACATGGCCCCTTTTGTCGACACCGTGCAAAGCGTTGATTCCATGCGCGTTTTGCAGCAACTCGACAAGCACGCAGCCCGCTACGACAGAGTTATCAACTGCCTGCTTCAGCTACATGTAGCGCAGGAGGAGTCAAAGTTCGGATTGACGCCCGACGAGTGCTTTTCTCTTCTGAGCACAGAACCTTGGAAAGAGCTGAAGCATATCCGCATCACAGGCCTTATGGCTATGGCGAGCAACACGGAAGACGAAGAGCAGATACGCAAAGAATTCCGAACCGTTTACTCGCTATTCCTCAAAATCAAGGAAACATTCTTTGCCGACGACCCTCACTTCCGTATTTTATCCGAAGGAATGACACAGGACTATCCGATTGCCGTTAGCGAAGGAGCCAATATGGTACGCATCGGAAGCGCAATATTCGGAGAAAGAAGCTACTGACAGAGCCGCAACACTTCATCTCAAGAAGCAGGATCTCTCCTTTTCATTTTTTCTTTGACTTCATGGGTTACCCAACGCGTTGGGTAAGGTTGCTCAACGCGTTGGGTAACCTTGCTCAACGCGTTGAGCAACCCCCATTGAAAAACACTCGCTCAGAAGTGTCAGCAAAAGAGTTGCTTTGACTTCGCTTGGAGCCAGAGAGCATTAAATCAATTATACAGGAATCGCTTGATACTCTTCTTTGGAGTCTTCTCAAATTCTTCTGCCTGAATAACGAACTCCGATATCTGCGAATAAGAAGGAAGCGCGTCGTTGAGCTTCTTGCGATTCTCTTCCATCAAGGCAGGAAGGTCTTTTTCTGTGTATTCTGTATTTGTAAACTGGTCAAAATCAGGGAATACCAATGCAACGAGTTTTCCATTCCTGTCGATAACAAGCGACTCGGAAACGAATGGATAGTTGTTCAGCTTATCTTCAATCTCCTCAGGATAGATGTTCTGCCCGTTTGCGCTAAGCAACATATTCTTGCTACGTCCTTTGATATACAATCGCCCGTCGGCATCCATGATACCGAGATCTCCTGTATGGAACCAGCCGTCAGCGTCGATTGACTCCCGTGTGAGTTCTTCATTCTTGTAGTAGCCCAGCATGACATTCTTTCCTCGACAGAGTATCTCTCCTACTACTTGGGAAGGATCGGGGCTATCGATACGTACCTCCATATTGATGACGGGTTTTCCGCAACTTCCAGGAACGGTACTCTTCCAATCTTCATAACAGATGATCGGAGCACACTCGGTAGCTCCATATCCTACCGTATAAGGGAAACGAATAGAATGGAGGAACTGATCGATCTCCTGATTAAAGGCAGCTCCGCCAATGATTACCTCGTAGAATTCTCCTCCAAACGAGCGCATCATTTGATCGCGTACATTCTTGCGTACTGCATCGTTCACGATAGGCATACGGAGAAGCATTTTCATAGGAAGAGTTTCCAGCTTTGGAAGAACCATCTTCTTGATTACCTTCTCAATAATAAGAGGAACAGCAACAATGATATTTGGTTTTACGTCGTTGAAGGCATTAAAGATGATTTTCGGGCTGGGAGTGCGCGTCAGGAGAAAGACGTGAGCTCCAACCGTCATCTCGTAAAGAAACTCGAAAGCCATTCCGTACATATGCGCCATAGGAAGCATCGACACAACCTTGTCGCCTGCATTCAGGAGAACTACTCCATAGGCAAACTCCACATTTGACGAAAGAGCGCGATAAGGTATCATTACTCCTTTGGAAAATCCCGTTGAGCCTGACGTATAATTGATAATTGCCAAATCTTCTTCATCGGGTGTCGGATAATGAATGTCTTCCGGAGTGAATCTGGAAGGATATTTCTGTCCGAAAAGCTCGTTCAGATGAGCACGAGCATAATCCAGACGCTCATCGCGCGACTCAAGGATAGAGAAATCATTGATTTGCACAACACCAAGCACTCCAGGAATAGCATCCGGAAGGAGGCCTTCCCAGATTTGGTCACTTACAAAGACAAGTTTCGGATCTGAATGGTTGATAATGTTGTGTATGTTATCGGGCTTAAACTCGTGAAGAATGGGTACAGCAACGGCTCCGTAGGTAATCGTAGCAAGGAACGCTACTCCCCAGTTGGAACTGTTACGTCCACAAAGCGCTATCTTATCGCCCCTCTCGATGCCTATCTGCTCGAACATGATATGCAGTTTCTCTATCTTGCGGGCAACATCCTTATATTGAAGAGTAGTGCCTTTATAGTCAGTAAGTGCATCCAAAGTCCAGTTACGACGAAGACTCACTTCCAACATTTGAATAATCCCTTCCATATATTTTTCTCCTTTATATTATTGCGCTGCAAAGTTACTGGCATAACACAAAACTCACATTAAGAAATGTAGTAAAAATATCAATTTTTGCGCATACCGATTCAAAAAGTGCTAAAAGATAGCCTTTCTACTTTACATAGTATTTCTTTCCGCACATAATATAGATTCCTTTCTTTACTGCAGAAATGCGGCGTCCCATTAAATCATACAACAATCCGTCACTCTCATTCAACGAATTATCTCCCATAGTTTCCCATTTCACTTCCGAAACATCTGTATCGTTCATGACATCGCTCAATTCTGCTGCAGAAAGCGAATAGTTATAGATACGTACATCATCTACGTATGCTTTAAGAAATGGATCAGCATTGCTTTGGCTTCGCCCGATGTTACAAATAACAGGAGCTATATCAAGAGGGGAAAGCGATATTTCATCTGACGAAGCTACTTCTTCTCCGTCAATCCAAACAGATACTTTTTCTGCCGAGAAAGTAACGGCAATGTGCCTCCAATTCGTCCCTGTCAATTTCTTTGATGTTATACTCTCTTCTAGGCCATCTTTCTTTAGCATCAGACACATTTCGCTACCATTATTTGGCGTGAGGTACATACAGTCATCCTCCCCACTTCCAAAGTCAAAAAGCCTCATTCGAGCAGAAGGCGTTGCCTCCTTCATCTTAAACCATCCACAGATTGTCATCTCTGACATCTGAGCAACCGCATACGGAACTTGGATGTATTTGGTTCCATCAAGATTGATTGACGTAGTTCCTGAAGCATGCAACGTAGCCAAAGCTGCATTTGCATAGGCTGGATTATCACAGCAAGAAGCATCAAACAAGTTTCCCGATGTATCACTCAAATCTGAATCAAACTGCCATTGTGCCACCAATCCCGTTTCACCGCTTGTGGTAGCAACAACTGGTTCGCATGATTCCGAACTGTTCACCGAGTAATCTATTGCCTTTATTTTATATAAATAGGTATGCCCAGGAATACAAGTATTATCAACAAAGATAGTGTCCTTAATTCTCCTTCCTATTGTATTCCACTCCATATCTTCTGAGTCGGCACGCAGCACAGTATATCCATCCAAATCCGTTTCTTTGTTTGCTTGCCAACACAGTCGGATTCCCGCAATCAGCCCTTGGGCTTCAAGGCCAACGGGTGTTTCAGGAGCATTCAATTCACAACGTGCATCAATAGGAATCAGACGCCAACGCTGCTTATCTTCACCAGTACGAATATCCTGATAGATATTTGCGCCGTTTGCTTTACTTCCTCCTGCAACTTCCAACACAAGATTGCTGTGCTTATTATGAATGATATAGTCACCATCTCCCACATATTCGAACCACCAAAGTTCGTTATCGCCAAAGGAGCCATTGAATAGTTTCACGTCTCCCCACTTGTCTAAGGACCAGTTCCATACATCAGGAGTACGGCCATTAGCCACACTAGTAATCTTATAATAACTTAGATCCCCGTATGTGTCTGGGCCGCAAGGAACAATATTCCATTGTAAGTATTTCTTTCCGCCTGTTCCATAAGAATACTGTCCTATCTTCGCGCCATCTGAAGAAGACCCATTTTCTATGCCCATCACATAACGGCTATTTTTATTCATGATTACATAAGTGCCGTCAATGGGAGCAGGAGGCACGTCTTCTCCCCATGTAATCATAACCACACGTTCAGCATTGGTTTGTCCATTTTGATAGCTTCCTGTTTTTCCGCCTGGCATCTGAACGACGAATTCGCGCTGAGGACCATAACCATCATAATAGACATCTCTGTCCTTTGAAACAAATCGATATGATGACGGATTTGCCTGTCGCTCACTTGTTCCTATAAAGGCCTCTATTCTATCATCCAGCGTATTACGATAAACACTTGCAGCTGTCCAATGAGCACGATCTTCAGCATAAGCAAGCCTGTCGCCGAAACTGGCTCGACAAAATTCTCCACGCGCAAGTCCGTCAAAGCCCCACCAAATACCGTTTTGCATTCCATACTCCACGCCAACCATCGCTTCCATCACGTTATGCAATTCATCGGCAGTAGCACAGTTTCCATCGGCTCGCACCTCAGCAAAGAAATCCGCATAGTTCTTGAACGAACCAGCCAACTGGTGAGTATTTCCCTCATTTACGTATGGCTTCATATAATTGTACCAATACGAAGCCTTATCACAGTTAAGCGTATTTCCTGCGCTGATACGCACCGTATCAAGCAGCGGATAATTACCACCACGCAACTCTTTACAGATAGCATAAAAGTCATCAATGCTTCCCTGTCCCCAACCAAAGTCTGGTTCGTTAAAAGGTGATACTGTACAAACATTAAACCCCTTAGCACGTGTATAAAGATAGGTTTTATATATAAGCTGCGCCCACATTGCCGCACTATTCTTATACATAGTCTTTACATCAGAACCATCGCCTGGGTCGCTATTTAGTACAATCTGAATATGTTTACCAATGTGCTCAAGATGTTTCAATCGACTTTCTAATGCTTTTTTCTGATCTTGGCACAATTCTCCTTCAGATGTTAATTCATAATTACTCTGAAATGAGGCACGCCCAAGCCCTATCTGATCACTACCAATATAGGCAACTCCCCTTCGCACATTCGTCTCGCTATCCCAAGCCACATCCATTCCCCAAACAATAGGCTTGCTTTCTCCCTCGGCCATTACGTCATATACCAAAGTGCCATCTGTCTTAATATTTGCCTTGAAAAAGTCACCTGCCGTATAGACCTGTGCTTTGCACGGCATAATAAAAAGCAGTATCACAAGTACAGCATTTTCTAACTTACTCATAGTGTCTATTTATCAAAGATAATGCAAAGAAAGCAAAAGAAACGGAATAATCAAAATAAAGGGAACCAAAATCAGAAGAATCTAACAATAGCTCATTATCAAAAGAGCAACATCTGTTGAACGAAAATAAGAAAAAAGATTTTTTATTGATTCATGATTCTGCCCGCGCGCCCACGCACGCACACGAGAAAACAACCTACCCCGCTCGAAAACGAAACCACCCCACCCGAGAAAACAACCCACCCCGCCATCAACTCCAACGCCCCACC
>JAFYZR010000028.1 GCA_017557345.1 Paludibacteraceae bacterium
AAAGCCGTTCCCTATACCGCAGTCGGGGAAGGCAAGGTAACGGTCACCGCAGGGACGACCGTAACGAAAACGATTCAGAACCTTTTAACGAAGGTCAACATCAGAAAAACAGCAAAGTAATGAACCAAAGGAAAAGGAGTAATACACCATGAAAAACGTTATGAAGAAACTTGTAAAGAGCAGACTGTTTGCCATTGTACTGGCCATTGTATTGATTGCCTCGGTTGCCACCGTGGCGATGGCTGCGGAAGAAGAGCCCGCAGACACGAAGGGCATTGAGAAGGGAACCTATGATACCAACTATACTGTTACCACCGTAAAGAGCGTGAAGAGCGGATCCGTGGTTGTCGGGGCGGTACTGCAGATCCTTGACTCCAAGGGTGCCGTCGTGGAAGAGTGGACGACGACCAAAGATGACCACGTGATCAAGTCCAAACTGGTTGCCGGAGCAAAATACACTCTGCATGAGAAGAGCGCCCCGAAGGGATATATCGTAGCAGCTGACGTTCCGTTTACAGTTTCGACCGACGGCAGTATCAATGAAGTTGAGATGAAGGATGACTGGACGAAGGTCACGGTTGCAAAGTATTCCAACGCAACCATGAAACTTCTGGCAGGGTCTACGCTCCAGGTCATTGATCCGGTAACAAACGAGGCGGTTTATGAGTGGACCACCGACGGGACCGCGACAAGATTTGAGGGTTTCCTTGAAGCCGGTAAGGAGTATATTCTCCGCGAGACAAAAGCACCTGCCGGTCATACCGTAGCTGCGGATGTTGTGTTTACCGTTTCCACGGATGGTAAGGAGGATACCGTAAACATGTACGATACGCCTACGACCGTCAGCATCCGTAAGGTAGCGAAATAAAAAAGAAAAACAGCATATAACAAAGTGTGTAAAAGTGAATTCACGAAATCGAAGAGCGGGCACCCAATGGGTGTCCGTTTCCTTCGGAAAGGACAAGAGAATGAAGAAAGGAAAATGGATCTTAGCCCTGTGCGTATCCTGCATGGCATTGGTGGGCCTTACCTGCTTTTTTCGTCATGCCAGAGCAGAGAAAGAGGAAACAGAACCGCCGAGAACAAAGTATTATTCCGGCGAAGCCATCGAGGGAGCTGTTCTGCAGCTTATCGATAAGGATGGCAAGGTCGTCAAAGAATGGAAAACCACCAAGGCAGCCTATGAGATCGGAGCCGAACTGGTAGCCGGGGAAACCTACACCCTCCACGAGAAGAGCGCCCCTCCGGGATACCTCCTTGCGGAAGATATCACCTTCACGGTTCCGCTTGATGGGAAGAGACAGGAGATCACTATGGTGGATGCACCGACCAGCGTCGAGATTGAGAAGAAAGACAAAGATACCGCAGAGCCGGTATATAATGCCGTGCTCCAAGTATTGAATGAAAAAGGTGTCGTTATGGATGAATGGACCACAGATGGGACCGTTCACGAAGTAAAAGGCATCCTGACCGCCGGCGAGAAGTACATCATCCATGAGAAGACCACACCGGTCGGGTATAAACAGTCGGATGACGTTACGTTCATCGCCCCGACGGAGGAACCGCCTTACAAAGTGACGTTCTATAACGTGAAGATTCCGGATGATGTTCCGAAGACCGGGGACAGCTTCCCAACGCTTCTGATCGTCGGTATCGCGGCCATCGGGCTGGTCGGAATCGGTACCTGCCTCTGGATAAGAAAGAAACTGTAAGCAAAGGCTGTGCCTCCGTAAGGGGGCACAGCCTATCTTCCAAAACGTTTGAAGAAAAGTAGAGGAACAAAGAAGATGAAAATGGTGTTTTGCATGGAAAAAGGGCGGATCATCAGAATGGAGGATGCTCCCAAGACGGTGTGCTGTTTTTCAAACTGTAGGTATTGGAATCGGTGCGCTGGACCGGCTAAGGCTGAAATCTCTCGGGAGAAGAGAGCTCAGCGGATTGCGGAATATAAACAGTCCCTAGAAATGGCTCGCACGATTGATTGGAATGAGCTGTATGATTTTTGCAGAAAAACCGACGAAGAGATTAAGGCTTCGATTGAGGAGTATAAGCAGGGCTTTCGGGTAGAAGCCTTGCCTGCAATAGGAGAGTCATTTATTGTTTATGTTTGTGATGGGAATCAGATATGTAGAATCGGATACACGAAGCATCCGATGAACTATGTCGAAAACGCCGCTAGGGAGTTTGCAGGGCAGAAACTTGCGTTCGGGTTTGGCCAGGTAACGGACGATATGGTCTTTCAAGTACTCCCTACGTTGATGATTCGGAACCGGATTCCGGCGCAGACGGCAGTCTTCCCGGGAAATCCGGTATATATAACGGACGGACAGCTTCGAAGGGCGATTCGAGAGGTATATGGCATGGATGGATGGGGATTGCGAAGAGTTTTTGCACAGAACTTAGGAATAACCGAGTTCAAAAGCGGAGACACAATAATATACCTTAAAGCGGAAATGGACAAAGCAATACGAGATACCAGAGGAAAAAAACAATAAAAGATAAGCAAAGGCTGTGCCTCCGTATGGGGGCACAGATTTACCCTCCTCCGAAGAAAACTCTGTTCAAGAGCAATCCAGTATGATACAATGAAAAGAGATTTTTCGCAAAGAGCCTCTGAAAAATGAAAAAATGAGAAGGGACTTGAAGCGACTAATTCGGGTATTACGGGCATACTACTTTTATTATGAGAATGGTTTGGAATTTTATAGTGACGTTTATGCCGAGAAGATTTTCTCCATGATGCCGAACGAATTTCTGCCAAAGCGCCGAAAAAATTCTCGCCAAAACGCCGAAAATGTTTGACAAGCCGCCCCATAACTATTATTCTTGAAATACAACAAGAGAGGGGAAAGTGTATGAAAGAATATAGAAAACGTATTGCAGATAAATTGTTACTTGAGAAACTTGAGGAAAAAGGTGCCGTAGTTGTCGAAGGACCTAAATGGTGTGGAAAGACAACCACTTCGCTGCAAGTAGCAAAAAGTTTACTCAAAATGGACGAGCCAAATAAAAGGGATGATAATATCCGGATGTCGGAGATTGATCCCGGAAGGCTCTTGGAAGGAGAGCCCCCTAGGCTTATTGATGAATGGCAGATTGCCCCCAAAATCTGGGATGCCGTAAGATATGAGGTAGACTTGCGTGACGATGAAGGTCAGTTCATCCTGACCGGTTCGGCTGTTCCGGTTGATTCTGATGAAATCAAACACTCCGGTACGGGAAGATTCACCTGGCTTACTATGAGACCTATGTCTTTGTACGAATCGGGCGAGTCAAGTGGCGAGGTAAGTTTGGAAGGACTTTTCTCAGAGCCTGAATCCATAACCGGAAAGAACAGTATGGATATTGATAAGTTGTCGTATGTGATATGCCGTGGGGGATGGCCCCGTGCGATAGATATGAAAGAAAGACCGGCACTTGCACAGGCTGTTGACTACTACGACGGAATTGTGAGATCGGATATTAACAGGGCCGACGGAGTCAATAAAAACCCTGAAAGAGTAAAAAGATTAATGCGGTCTTATGCCAGAATACAAGGTGGACAGGTCGCGAATACGCTCATAAAGGACGACATTGCGGCAAATGACACAGAATCGATAAATGAGGATACGGTTGCCAGTTATATCAGCGCACTGAAGAAGATTTTTGTTGTGGAAGATATGCCCGCATGGAACCCGAATCTTCGGTCCAAGACCGCAATCAGAACATCGGATACAAGGTATTATGTAGATCCGTCGATTGCGACTGCCGCCCTCGGAATAAGTCCAAAAGATCTGGTTAATGATTTGAATACGATGGGATTGCTTTTTGAAACCATGTGCGTGAGAGACCTAAGGGTATATGCCGAAGCTATAGGCGGACAAGTGTTTCACTACAGAGATAAATCAGGACTGGAGTGTGATACGGTTATTCATTTGAGAAACGGCTGCTATGGTCTTGTTGAAGTTAAACTAGGTGGAAGCACTCTGATAGCGGAAGGCGTGAAAAACCTTACCGATTTGCGAGACAAGATTGACATAACAAAGATGCGGGAGCCTTCATTTATGGCAATTGTTGTGGGAACCGGAGAGTATGCATATCGCCGTGAAGATGGTATTTATATTATTCCAATTGCCTGCTTGAAGAATTAATTCCGACGGGCGTATTTTGGTTTGTTGGGCTAGGGACACATTTGAATTTGGAGATTGGTTATGCTTGATAGAACCATTCCGTTCTGTAACACAATTATGAAATGCTCCGATTATGAATATAGGAACGTAGAACTGCCGGATGGTTTTTCTATT
>JAFYZR010000029.1 GCA_017557345.1 Paludibacteraceae bacterium
CATTTTCAGACATAAGAACCTCGAATTGATGAAGATTGACTTATGGTGAGGTTGAAGGATTATTCTTATTCCCTTTTATAAACAGTTTGACGAGTTCGCTTATAACAGCGCATTGTTCAGCGTCCAATTCGTCAATGCCGTATTGGATTTCAGAAAGCATATTATTGAGTTCTTTATCACTGACTTGGCCTGTCAACAGATAATCAGTACTTACATTCAGTGCTTTAGCAATGCTTAATAGATTATCACATCTCAGACCTCTGTCACCTCGTTCGGCGTATGATACCTGCTGTTGGGTCAGGTGTGCACGATCTGCAAGTTGGTATTGACTCAAGCCAAGTTCAGTCCGAGTTTTTGTGATCCGCTGCCCAATCTCTTTCAGAAAACTCTTGAATTCCTTTGTCGCGGTAGTAGCTGCACTGGCCATCGTTCCTCCTGGACAATAAGCGGGAAATCGCCGGATATTATCTTGTTGTATTATACACCAAATCAGAGCAAATTATAATTCTCATCATTGTGTAAAAACAACAACAAGACGGTGTAAATGCGGCAAAGAGGCTTAGCGTTGGGTAGGCCGGGCTGGTCCATGAATGGACAGCGAGTTTGCGTAAAAAAGTCAAGGATGCTGTTGACAAGGGATTCCGGCCATGGTATGATAAAAAAGGAAGGAAAAATTTCACTGAAATCTTGCTATTTTCCCGATTTTGCGACATTACAGTAACGGAAGCAGAAAACATCAAAGTTTAACACCAGCCAGATGAAATCTGAGTCGATTGCTTGAACAGGCATGGCACTCCTGAAAGAAGAAATTTGGACACTCGGGATTATATCAAACTATGCGCAGATTCTGACTGACCCGCGGGCTGCTTTGCTGTCCGAATCCTGCTCCTTCTTCGACGAGGAGGGGACGGAATACACGTATGAACAGTATTCGTTTACGTCGCTACGTCCTCCCTGGGGCTATTCTGCGAGGTCTTCGACGCGGAGCGGATCAACGTGAATCTGTTCCCCATCGAGGAATATTTACCAGAGGATTTTCATCCGGTGAACGGCGGCATTTATATCCACGCCGGGGATGAGCGGAACAACGTCGATCCCGAGGATGCTGCTGACTACGGTTGGAGTTCGTTCACCGTCTGCGATGACCTCGTTCTAGTGAACGGCAGCACGCTTAACTACTGGCACAAGATCATTGTCACCGAACTCGGCCGCATGGGAAAAGTCATAAACAGACACTGACTCTCTTCCCCCCAGAGTATCCCCGCATAACCCACATCAATTTCTGCACCGAAGCATGTGAAAAAAGGAAAGGCGGTCTGATCGCTCATGATTGGTTTGAATAAGAAAATTCGGCGGTTTTCGCTGTTGCTGTCCGTGTGCTGTATGTTTTGTCTTTTCCCCTCCTGCGCCCGGAAGGGATCGGACGAAACTCCCTCCGCCGACCGGAACGTGCCGGTGTTTGTCGGCACACGGATCGAAACCGGTTTGCTGACCCCCTGTCCCGGGATCGAGCCGTACTGCCGGGCGGATTCCCTTACATTCGCGGCTTACGGCGAGGGCGGGCTCGGAAAAGCGACGCTGTCCCTGAACGAATTTGCCATTTCGTCCTTCGAGCCCATCGGCATCGGTACGGAAGAAGAGTGTATCCCGATCTGCGGCTGTCTGACGGAAAACGGGTACGCGATCTTATCGAAGGACGGGGAGGACGAAAGTCTGCGCCTCCGAACGGAACGCGGGGAATGCGGCGATCTCGGATCCCTTGCCGGGGAGCGGTTCACACCCTTCGATCTGGCGGTCACTCCGGACGAAAACGGCGGATGCGGGACGGTGTGGCTTGCGTCCATCGACCGGCTGATCGCGCTGGACAAGGACTTTTCGCTCCGGCTGGATCTGCCCGCGGAGAGCTTCCTCGGACCGATCGTGTCGGACGGAGGGAGCGGCCTGTGGATGCTTACGGACGACGGGATCGACCACCTCGACCAAAACGGAGCCGTCACGGAACGGATCGCGCTCGACGGAGGGGATGGGGCGGCTGATTTGTTCCGGTACGGAGCGGAAAACGCCCTCGGATGCGTGACATCCCGCGGCGCGGAGATCTACGGGCAGAAAGGCTGGGAGACTCTGATCGACTTTGTCCGCTCCGGTATATCGTCCGTCTCCATGCAGCTTTTGGCCCTCGTCGACACGGAACGCGCCGTTTTCGCACAAACGGAAGGGGAAACGCTTTGGTATTATCGCAAAACGGACGAGTCGGAGGCTGCGGACACGCTTACCCTTGAGATCGCCTCGTTTTACGAGCCTGACGCGGCCTTCAAAAACCAAATGATCCGCGTCATGCGTGAGAATCCCGGGCTGCGCATTCATGTGACAAATTATTCGGACACCTACGCGGATCTTGCCGATGCGAACGCCGCGCTCTCCCGTGATCTCGTCACCGGGATCTACAAGCCGGATATCGTCTGGAATGTGACGGATCAGGTCTGGCGGCCGATGGCGGAACACGGACTGACGCGCGATCTCTCCCCCTTCCTCGACGCGGACCCCGAAATCAACCGGGAGACGCTGTTCGGCTCGGTGCTCCGGGCGATGGACAAGGGCGGGGAGATCTGGGGCCTGCCGATGTCGATGCGGTATTATACGCTTGTCGCGATGAATGCGGTTCTAGGGGAATACGCCGGACCGGAATACGTCGGAAAGACGGGCTGGACGCTTCATGAAGAACTGGACTTTCTCGAATCGCTGCCCGCGGACATCGAAGCATTTTACGGAAGAAGGCAGGATCTCGCGCCGGTCAGGCTCACGGGCTGGAACGATTTCCGCATATTCATCGACATGGATACGATGACAGCTTCCTTTGATTCTCCGGACGCCGTTCGCTTCTTCCGCTATATCTCCACACTTCCGGTCACGCACGAAGAGTTGCTCCGGGTCTCCCCCGCGATCGCTGCGTTTTTCAGTGAGGGATACGAAGCCCACATGGATTACTATTACAACGGCAAAATTGCGCTGGCGCTGCTTGATTTCGACGACCCGATGTCATGGATGTCGAAGGATTCCCTCTTTTTAACGGACGAGGTGACCATGATCGGCTATCCTACGACCACGCCGGAGATCGGCGGCAGCGGCATCATCGCCGAACCGGAAAAAATCTTCGCCGTCACGTCCTACTCCGAGCATCCCGACGCCGCGTGGTCTTTTATCCGCACCATACTCCTCGGGATGGATGTGTCTTCCGTTCACGGTCCGATTTTGAAATCCGTTTACGATAAGCAGATCCGATCCGAACTCGGGAAGACCTTCGCCTATTACACGGACGGCTCGAAGCAGTCGTTCCTGGTGACGGAGGACAATCCCATCGAAAAGGCCGATCCGTACCCGGACAAGCCGGGCATCCGCCGCACCTTCGACGAAGCGGAGGCGGAAAAGCTGAGAGAGGTCTATGACAGCGTCGGCGCGCCGCATCTTTCCGGGATCAGCGAGGAAGTCTCGGAGATCGTGTCGGAAGAGCTGTCTGCCATGAGCGCAGGGGCGTCCTCCCCGGAAGACTGCGCGAAGAAGATCCAGTCCCGCGTCTCCATCTGGCTGGCGGAGCATAAATAGATGTTGTTATGTTTATCATTAGGCTTTTGTCCGCATAATCACAATTTGCCTCATAAACAATCTGCGCATAAATAATGAAAGGAGGAGAGAAACGATGAAAAAGGTTATTCTTTGCCTTATTGTGATATGCATGATGCTTTCCGTTCTTTCGCAAGGCGTCTTTGCTTACCCGGTCGAGGGAGAGTCCTGTACAATACCTGGTAGGAATCATACAGGAATTAATGCCCAGACGTATGATCACGAGTGTCATGAAGGCTTATATACAGATCACTGCCTCGTCTACATTACTCAGTGTATATATTGCTACCAGACAATAGAGAGACACTATTCTACACATTGCAAGCCGAATCAGTGCTTCTATTATTCTATTGCGTGATTACTTTATTTGATTTATGGGACAATTTGTGATTAATAGTGTGCAAAAGAATAGCATACATCCATAATGAGATTTCCCAGATAGTTTTTTTATCTGGGAAATCTTGTTGGTGATAGCCAAAAACCACCAACTCTGCTGGTGCAGCACCAAAAAGCTTTGGCTTCAAGTTGAAAAAAGACTCCTCGAGTAGAAAAATGGAACAGGTTTGGCGACCACACCACAAACTACAGGAGTGGTGTAGATGAACAAAACATTTGAGAATAGTTTAGCACATACGATGCAAAAATCTCATAGACTGCTGTCCCACATGCACGGCGAAATTGTACCATGGGTTATTTGAGCGTGTAAACGTGGCTCATCGACCGGAATATACAGCCACGATGCCACCCTCCATGGAAAGTGCAATTACACCTATATCGCCAGTACCATCTCCATATACGCCGTGTCCACCGCCGAAGCGCCGGCGGACAGGCTGAGCAGCACACTGAAACCGCTGAACAAGGACGCTGTGGTCACGGGAATCTACAAGGACGACGATGAGAAATATTCGCTGCAGAATCTCCTGCAACAGCAGAAAGGGGATGATACGCAGTTAACAAAAAAATTGACATTGCAGCGATGCTGGACGCTCTTAATCTTCCGCTGGCTGCCTTACACTAGAAAGAAATCTCTGAGTCTCCGCAACTGGCCGATTTCACCCCGTCGTAGCTTTTGCGGGAAATTCTGGAGCCTCAGTACATCGAGACGATGAACAACCGGTACTGAACCAACCTGCGTCTAAGCAAGCTCATCGACAAAAGCGCGCTCACGGAGAATCTGGTCACATGCAGCAAGCGGCGCTACAATGACTCTGTCGTACACAGTCGTCGCGGTCGTCTTTGTCGCGTAGAAGAAAAATGGAGCGAGTCGATATGGTAAAGCGGAAGTTTGTGGACATTTCAGCCTCGGTCCTGCTCATTCTCTTCGCAGTGTTTATCGTGTCGCCGGTGATCATTGTCGCCGTCCGCGCCTTTTCGGAAGGGATGAAGCCGTTTGTGGATTTCTACGTCTGGAAGCCGACGTATCTGCGCGGGCCGGAGAATTCGCTTGTCATCAGTTTGTCGGCGAGCTTCGGGACGGTGGTTGTCTCGGCCCTCGCGGCGTATGTGTTCGCCAAAGTGAAGTTCAAGGGCCGAAGCGTGATCTTCTACCTCTACCTCTACATCATAGTCATGATGATGCCGTTTCAGGTGACGCTCTTACCGCAGTACATCGTCTCGCGGCGGTTC
Organism: Paludibacteraceae bacterium; assembly: GCA_017557345.1. Classification (GTDB taxonomy): domain Bacteria; phylum Bacteroidota; class Bacteroidia; order Bacteroidales; family Paludibacteraceae; genus Colicola. Next base: position 5,245 of record JAFYZR010000029.1, read on the forward strand.
GCGCTGTACGACACCTCGTGGGCGATGATCTTGCCAGGGATTTTCGCCCCGTTTGCGGCTTTTCTTTTGACGCAGGTGATGAAATCCGTCCCTGACGAGCTGATCGAGGCAGCGCGGCTGGACACGGGATCGACGCTGAAAATCATCTGGCATATCATCGTCCCGACGATCCGGCCGGGGATCATCTGCGAATGGGTGCTCTCGTTCACCGAACAGTGGAACGCCGCCGCCGAGCCGATCATCCTGATGGAGACGCGGGAGAAGTATCCGCTTGCAATCCTTTTGAACGAAATAAAGCCGGTGGATGTGCTGGGATTTGCGGCAACGCTCATGTTCTTCTTGGCACCGCTGCTGTTGTTCAGTTTCTTTGAAGATGAAGTCATGGAAGGATTGGGGGATTATGGATTGAAATGAAAATCAAAAGAATCGTCACGATTTCTGTCTTCGTCCTCTTCCTTGTATCCGTTACCGTCTTCATGGCGTTTGGCCCACAGATCCGCGCCGCGCTGTCGCCGGAGATCCGGTATACATATCCGGTCGTGCAGGATGCGGGCGGACAGCTGCTCAATTCCGTTCCCGCCTTGGCTGTCTGGCAGGGGGAGGACGGCAGAACATATATCTGGAAGGTGAGCCGTTCGGACACATTTCCGGAGCCCGCGTTTGTGGTGAACGCCTGCCCTGTTCAGATCGAGCTGGAGCAGGATGGAACTGTCTTCATTGGTTACGCCTTCGGCGGTCTGTCTTCGTCGGACGCCGTAGCGGTGGACTGGTCGGGGACCTTGAAGGAGGGGATGTGTGTGCGGCCGGGGAGGTAAATGTGTATGAGATAATGGAAATATTGAAGGGGATTGCATAGGAATGATTTGTGGCTATTAGTATTGCGGTTAATAGAATAGGTAAAAAGTTAACTCTAATTAACGGGAAAGCAGTGATTGCGCCCGTTTTTGTTTTTGTAAAAAACAGGGAATTCCTTGGAGGATACAAAACACATGAAGATATTAGATAATATATTGAAAATCGTTGCGCAAAGATGATGTATGATACAAAAGTTGACGAATTTTGGTGAAAAGCATGTTAAGTTTTGAGGAAAAAGGTATATTAGAGTATGAATGGAAACGAGGGAGGTAAAACAAAAAAATGTAAACAATTTGTAAACAAAAGGAGGAAGATTGCTTTTTACGGCAAAAAACGACATTACACTATAGAGTGGGGCTTTGAATAACTTTCAAGAAAGATACACATGTTGCCCTGATCAACTTGAAATTACAAGAAGGAGATAGTCATGAGAAAATGTCTTTGCGTAGGTATTGATAGTTATCAGTATGCATCCGATCTACATGGCTGTGTAAATGATGCGGTCAGTGTAAAAGAAGTATTGGCTCGGAACGGAGATGGGAGTTTAAACTTTGATGTGAAAACCCTGACAGCAACAAGTGAAAATTCTTATGTTACAAAAAAAGAATTGAATGATGCAATCGTCGATTTGTTTGCAAGTGATTCTGAGATTGCCTTACTGTATTTCTCTGGACATGGGTCAATTGATGACAATGGAGGTTATCTTTGCACTAGTGAAGTGAAGTGTGGTAAAGAAGGCTTGTCCTTACATGATGTAATGAAAGCAGTGAATACATCAAGAGCAAGGAACAAAATAATAATTCTTGATAGTTGTCATAGTGGAGCTTTGGGAGACGTTCCATTGATGCCAGAGTTCACTGTAATCAATTCAGGCACAGTAATACTTTCTGCTTGTGAGAATTCAGGATATGCAAATGAGGAAGATGGGCATGGAGTTTATACCGGACTTCTGATTGAGGCATTATATGGTGGCGCGATGAATTTACTGGGAGAGGTCTCACCTGGTGGGGTATATTCGTATATTGATCGATCTTTGGGAGCATGGGAACAGCGCCCGGTCTTCAAAGCGAATATAAAGGAGTCGGTTTCTTTACGGAAAAATACACCTCCGATTAGCATTGAGGAACTTAGAAAAATAACTGAACTGTTTCCGGATCCAAGCTATGAATATCCTCTTGATTCTTCATATGAACCCGACAAGCATGAGGTCGAAGATAAGACAAAAGATGAAAAACATGAACATATATTCAAGCTTCTTCAGAAATATGTGAAATTAAGCCTCGTGATTCCAAGAGGGGAAGATCACATGTATTATGCAGCAATACATAATAAGCACTGTGCATTAACAGCGCAAGGGCAACATTATTGGAGACTTGTTAAAAAAGAAACAATCTAAAAAGTAGAGAAGTGGAGGATAAAAGAGCATATGAATGTATTTATTTCACATAAAAAGGAAGATGGGGCAACAGCACAAGAGATATACAATGAATTTAGCAGATTAGGTGTAAACTCATACTTAGATATACTAGATAGCAATCTATCAGGCGGAAAAGAATTAACAGAACATATTAAGGAACAGCTTAATAAGTGTACTGATATTATAGTTGTGATGTCAGAACAAACAAAAAAATCATGGTGGGTCCCATTTGAGATAGGGATGTCAGCACAAGTAGATATGCCTACGGCAAGTTTTTTGAAATCATACGTAGAGTTACCTGATTATTTACAGTACTGGCCAAGACTAAAATATATATCTGATATCGACACATATGTCCGAACAAGGCATGAAATTGAACGGACAATGCTCCATGAACACTTTGATCAGCGCTCAAACAAAGCATTTGAGACAAGTTTATTCTATGACGAACTTAAAAAGAAATTGAGGTGAGAAAAATGGCATACAATCTTTTTATAAGTCACTCTTGGACATATAGCGATGCATATGATGGGTTAGTTAAATTACTCAAAAAAGCAGAAGATGACGGGTTTTATTACAAAGATTACTCTGTACCCAAAAACGATCCTATTCATAATGCAAATAATGACAGGCAGTTGAAAGAAGCAATCCGGAATCAGATGAAACATGCAAGCTGTGTACTGATCCTTGCTGGAGTATATGCAACGTATAGCAAATGGATTAATATTGAAATTGAATTGGCAAAAGAAATGGGAAAGAGAATAATTGCAGTTTCACCATGGGGAGCGGAAAGAATATCCTCTGTGGTTAGGAAAAGTGCTGATGATATAGTGAGGTGGAATACAGAATCAATAACATCTGCAATTATAAAAGCAGATTAAATGGGTGGGATGAGAACATGATCATATATGACACAAACAAGAATAAATGCTTTCATGTAAAGAAAACCACAATGTCATCAATATAAATACTTCTGAAGAAGATCATGAAGAAGATAACCATTTTGATTGAGAGTGGCAATTATGTAGCTCGAGAATATACTGTTAATAATGAATGAGTAACGACAATAGTGTTTGCCGATCATATCATATAAGATGATTGGGCAGAATAGTGCTAACCTGTTGGAAATTCGAGATATTTGATCATCAATAACAGGAGGGAAATGGATTAGGAAGAAGCATTTTGAACATATGAACTTTTATTACGAAAAGGTTTTGGAAACCAAATTAAAATATACGGAGGAATATAGGGAAATGTTATATTATCGTACAAATAGTGGGCTTTTATTATGATGAAATATTTGCGTTATATAATGGAAATATGGAATGTTATATGTGGAGTATAATCGCAAGGATAAATAAACCCAAAAGTCAAATAGGGAGAGTTCCAATTGGGTTAAGGACTGAAAGACGATTATGTCTGATGACTCATTATGATTTTTAATGCGATTTATTGTTTTTAATCAGACGACTTTTACAAGCAGATATATTTTTTAACAGAAAAAACTTAAACATAAAATCTGCAGAAAAAAGTCGAGGAAAAACAAAAGAAAAATTCAAAAACCACTTGAAATTCGGATGAGAATGTGTTATAATATGTTTGATTCGTAGTTTACGCCTGACAATCAACGGGTTTAACACTACATTTCGAGTTTATTGGTTTTTAGAAAGGAAAGAGTGTCTATACACTTTACGGGTTTAGGTGAGTATGGAGAGAAATGGCATGAGTGAACCTGGAGAAATCAAGAGAAACTACACGATTCCAGAAGGCACAAGAAGGGAATCGTTTGGTAATGGCACCAAGAGACACAAGATGCCTCTGGAAGATCAATGTGCGATGAAATCAGCAAACAGTTATTATAAAAGAAAAGCTATGAAACATCGATACATTGACGATTAAAATCCTGTTTGTACTTTGTCATATCAGAACAAAAAGGCGTTTACGCCTTTTTGTTTTTTAGGAGTGCGCCTGGCATGGGCAAAGTCTAACGGGTGAAAGTCCCGAACCACCCCCGCAGAGGGAAGGGTATGGCCGAACACCAAAGGTGTCTGCCGCGAGGCGGGATCTGAAGGTACGTGGAGGCGAATCTCCGGTCTGACGGACAGGAATCGCATAGAGGCTGAGAGCAAGGATAAGGCTGCAACACAAAGCTACACGGAATAGCTTTCAGTAAATGCGGCAGATAGGTGGAGAGAAAGACTTTGTTCTTACCCGGGAGGTCTCACAGACGCGGGATGTCGAAAGACAGAACGCGGAGTAAAACTTGCTGTGAGAAGTCAGCAGAACCCATAGTAGCCGTGCAGTCGACGGCACTGTGAAGGGGTGAATCCAAGGGTATGGAATCCGAGGAAATTACCGAAGTCGAGCAGAAGGCAGAAAACCGGGGATGAGAAGCCTGGGCTGTCCGGAGAGAGATAGGTACGGAATACCGAAGGGGAACCGGAAGCGCCGATTGGCGGAAAAAAACCTACAGAGGACATGAACGTCGGCAGAAAGGAGTATGGAGATACTTGAAGAGACCACGGCAAGGGTAAATCTGAACAAAGCCTTCAAGAAGGTGAAACAGAACCACGGAGCCGGAGGAGTGGATAAGATGGAAGTGAAAGAATTGCTTCCATACTTGAAAGCTCATGGGGGTGAAATCGTGCGCTCCATACTGGACGGGATATACCGCCCGAATCCCGTTCGCCGGGTAGAGATACCGAAGGAGAACGGAAAGACAAGAAGACTCGGAATACCGACGGTGGTAGTCAGAGTCATCCAGCAAATCATAACGCAGATGCTAACGCCGGTATATGAACCGGAGTTTGCGGAAACGAGCTACGGATTCAGACCGGGACGGAGCGCTCACGACACTGTCAGGAAATGTCTGGAATACGCCAAAGAGGGGTACACATGGGCGGTGGACTGGACCTTGAAAAGTTCTTCGATACCGTCAATCAGGACAAGCTGGTGGAGATACTCGTCAGGAAGATCAAGGACGGACGTGTGGTTTCACTCATCCGGAAATATCTGAACGCCGGGATGATGGTGGGAGATACGTTCCAGAAGAGCGAGATGGGCGTGCCGCAGGGAGGGAGCTTATTCCCTCAACAGGTGGAAGAGCATAGTCAAAACCAAGAAACCGCTGATTTATATGTTGAAAAGGGAATTAATATGTGTTAAATGGTAAACTGGAGGAAAGCAACAGACGACGAAAGCAGGCTGACATGAGCCAGCTCTGTTTTAGAAAAGAAGAATGTTGCGGAAGGAAACGCATTGCAAAGCGGGAAGAGTTGCTGAAACCATGAATGAAATCATTCCGTGAGCGGAACGGGTGGATAAGATCCATCCGTTCTTCCAGGACGGGGAGACGCAGCCGTCCGGGCGCGGAATTGAGATGATGTTATGGTTGTATCCCATGCAGATCTAATTCGGTTTTATCCGACAAAGGGACGGAGAAAGCGATCTACGACAGCAATGCCATGCACAGCTTTCTCGGACTGAACTTTACGATGGAACAGGTTACGGATGCAATGAACCTTTTGAAATTACAATATCTTCTTGAAGACCACGATCTTTGCAGGGCTTTGTTCGAATACATCAAAACCCGGTTTGAGGATTAATGCACAGCCATGTTGTCGTAGACGCAACGATCATCCAGTCGACATCCTCCACCAAGAATAAGAGTGGTGAGCGGGACCGGAAGTGGCACTAGAAAAGGAAGGGAATGCGGGACCAAATGCTAATCCTATCTGTTGAGGTTGGCACGATCATACTGAGATCCAGTAGCTCTGATCGCACAAAACAAATATTGCATTATGGAAGGATAGTCATTTGACTTTTGGTGCGTGCGAAATTCTTTGAAATAAATGCAAACAAATTCCCTTTCATTATACAGGTTAGGCAATGAGAAATCCCTCATAAGTGGATGGTTTCCACGAAGATGGGGAAATATATTGTTACGGGAGTGAAAAATGCACTATCTATATGTTGAAATGCTAAAGAGATTGACGCAAAAAAAGCAAGACGAAAATATTTTCAAAAGAAGTCTTGTAACCATGGGAAATTATGAATATCTGAAAATATGCGCTCCAATTATCGGTAAAGATGATGATACGTTTGATTATTTAAAAAAACAATATGATAAAAATCATAAGTGTAGTTATGTGGGGGTAGAACAACAACCTGTATTCTTGTGCTACGATAAGGATGAATATAATATTATCGAATCTTTGTTGGCTGCACAAGAAAAAAGTGGCATAACAAAAATTGATAAAGAAATATATGTATTATCTATATTTCAATTGGATTATACGAATGTTGATGTAAATGAAGGAGCTATTGGCTTTTTGGAGGAGATCAGAAAATTACTTATAGAAGCATCAGATAATATAGATGACGTAAAATCGTTTCCATTAATCAATTTAGGGGTCTCTGATCTAGCGGTCTTTTTTTCGGCAGACAATATTGGGAAAATACATGCTGTAATGGCGCGATTCAAACAAAACGAATGGGTGATTGGAAATTACTCCATTGTGATCTTCCCGTTTTCTTATACATCAGCTATGAGACAAAGAAATTCAAAGAATAAAGAGTTTCTCCAGAGATTCTCCGAATGGTTTGTAGACATAGATGACGGAAGTATTAACGTATCAATGGATTTTACAAGTCGAGATAAAAAAATTCTTCCAGACCCAAATGTGAGCTTGATATTTGGAAATTATGATTCAAGGATAGTTTTTGATCCATCTAATATAGAGGGAAGCAAAGAAATTTTTGCTGGATTAGATGATTTGTATACTTTTTCAAAAACAACACCATTACTAAGGCCAATAAATATTGAGATAGCGTCAAAGAATCAAGAAGTTAACGATAATAGAGAACGTGAATATATTGAAGTTATAAAAAGTCTCAATGATTCATTTAACAGTTTGGTGAAAATTGTGAAGGCTCAAAATGATTCTCGATTGAATCATTTTGTGGATGATTTTAAATGTACAAAGCTTTCCTTAATTAAGCTTATGAACTACCTGGCCATTCTAGATGAAACAAAGTATGCGAGTGACATGTATAATCAAATAAAACCGGTTTTTTGGACATTGGGAAAAGCAATAAATGATGTATGCAAATATATAAAAGAAACCAATACAGTTATAATTAATAGAAATGATCGCCAAGACCGGATTGAACGTGCAGTGATAGAAGCAAATCGCCATGTAAAGTTTTTGTTAGAATGTATCCAAAGATTCATGGGGATAGTAAGTATTCCACCTAAAGTATTTACAGAATCAGAAGGCGCATATATGCGATCTGCAAGTGCGGCATTTAAATTGATTTGTGCATATCATGAAGCAGTGTTTTTGATGTATGAATCTACACGCTCACAAGATAAAGATGTGATAATAGATGATCGAAAATATGAAAGATGCGATAGTGCGGTTCTGATTTTACCTACAAGATCATCTCAGTTTTCAAGTATAAACTTGTTTTCAGTAATACCTCCATCAAACCATATATCTGTAATTGAGACTAATTTTAATGAGCTTTTCAATGTGAAAAATGCACTTTTTCAGATTGCGCATGAAACTGGTCATTTTTGTGGGAATAGAATGAGAAAGGAGAGGGTAAGCATATATATAAAAGCATTTTATCGATATATGTTATATACTGGAATATTCAAGAATATGCTAGAACATCCATTTGTGCGTCAATTCGAAAACGTTAATAGAATAAATGAAGATGCACTTGAATTGATGAGAGATCTTGATGATAATGTCTTCTTTAAGGCGGAAGAATCCTCTTTGTTGAAAAAAATTAACTTAATCACATTTAAGATTATAGAAAAAATATGTGAATTAAGCGACAAAATATCTGAAAAAGTAACCAATATTATTAAAGACGAAAGTCCAACTGGATTAACAGATCACGAACTACTAAAATGTGGATACATATATTATGTAAAGAAAGAAATCAAGAGGATATGGGAAAGTAAAAATGAAAGAGGGGAAAGTATGCCACAGATTATTATACGTGAACATGATAATGAGATTGAAGAGTTGGCTATGGAAATTAGATCACAATCTGTTTTAGTTAAGGATAATATATTGAATGATTCTCGTATTGAAAGACCAACAATTCGACAAATAGCTGCGAGAATCCATATGGACAGACTAGAAAACCATGGAAATGAGTGGATAAAACAACGAGTTATGGATATCGATGAGCGTCTTAATTCCGCTTCAATTGATCTGATATCATGTGTTTTTGAAGATGTATATGCAGATATATTTGCAATTAGGGTATTCAATATTGATTCGGATCAGTATTCAGACTTATTATTGAACAGCACATACGATTATAAACGACTCTCATCATTTGACTTTGTGATTAGGTTTATATCTATACTAAAATATTATTATCAAATGAATTTGGATTGTATACATAAAATAATAAAAACGAAAGCAGATGGCAGTGTTGAAAAAGATTTATTGAGTTATACCGATTATTTTTATATGATGGATACAATATACCTTAAAAGCATAGGAGAGTATATTGATCTATTAAAAAACAATAATAATGAGATATATTGGGAGGGGAATAATCAAATTCTTTATAAAGTACGTGAATTCTTTAACACTCCTGATAAATTATATGATCTTTGGGAAATGGGATTTGAACGTAAAAACAAAGGAGGTCAAAATGATTAAAGGAAAATTGTGTGAACAGGTATTGGTTCGGATAAAACAAAAAGTAGATGAGAATTATACTAGTAGCAGGAAAAAGAGATTGGCCTTAAATCCACCAGCAATAATATGTGTTGGTGCAGGGATTTCTGCAGATGTGAATTTTGAAATAAACAAGTGCCGTTATCTTTGGAATGATTTGGTTTATGCTGTAACGGAAGAGGCTTTATATGACCATCTAACAAGTGAAGACTATATCCAAAAACATGAAAAATCAATTCGATCGCTAGACATTCAAGAATATAAAAATTATGTAAAGAATCTCATTCATCAGTATGGCCTTAATAAAAAGATACTCGATTGCGCTAATGATATGGAATGTGTTGAGTATTGTAAAAGCATGATGGGATTTCTTTCTTCAGATGCAGATGAAGAATGGGTGGAAACAATAATAGGTTATACTATTCGTGATATATTTTACTCGAATTGTACTAGTGGAATTAACCCTCGATCAATTATTGAATCGCATAGAACACAACGCGGCAAACACACTTTAGTTGAATTGTCCGAATACATAAAATGGATTAATGAATTGGGGAAGAAAGCAGTTGTCATTTCGTATAATTATGATGATTATCTAGAAGAAAGTCTTGATATACTTAATGTAAAATACAAAGTTTTTACGGAAGAAGAAAACGAAAATGAGCAGTCTCATGATATGAATATAATATATCATGTTCATGGATTTATCCCTTTTAATGAAAAACATAAAGATGATAAATATAAAGACAAAGAAATATGTGGCGATCTCGTGTTTAGCGAAAATAGTTATAACCAGATGTCAGATCAGATTTATAGATGGTCTAATCGATCACAAGTATCTCTTCTATCAAAAAACCCACTTCTATTTATAGGTTTTTCAGCTTCAGACATTAATTTCAGAAGATTAATGCATGAATTGAACAGGGAAAAGCAAAATACAGACAACAAAAGGTATATATTTGTCTGTTATAAGGGTATTCTGGATGAAGCATTTCGTGTGGAATTAAGCAAATTACCCAAAAAAGTACATGTTGGAAGAAAAACGTTGGAAAAATTAATTGAAGATACTGTTTATTTTATAATACAACAAAAAGATGAATATTTTCAAAAGCATCTTGGCGCAGAGGTTATATGGTTTTATGACATATCTGAGATTTCTAGTACACTCCTAAAATGCTGTACAGGTGAATTGCTTGATTTACCAGTAGAATAATACCCCATAAACAACGAAAAACCTCGTATCAACGAACAGAGCAAAGATAGCGCACAACTGACGTATCCTCCCGCCGAGGCTTTTCAACCTCCTTACCGGAGTGAAGACAGAGTCTGTGGGAAAGTGTCGGCGGGATCGGAAACAAGTACATAAAAATTAGATAATACACCTATATAACTTGACGGAATGTTAAGGTAAAATAATTCTTATTCGTGATCCGATGATCTGATAAGCTCTCAAAAGAAGTCTTTCCGCTAACTCGCAGAAAAAAATAAAAGAATAGTCAATAGAAATTACTATAAAAAACATCCAAATGAAAATTTACAAACAAGTGACATCAATTGCATTTGTCGGGCAGAGACTTATTTAACCCGATACAGATAATCCATTACAAAGCAAGAAGTTAAAACTCCAACTATTGATTCGTTTGAAAGTCAATAATATATTCATATTAATTTTGATAATGAACCATAGTTATTTATTAAATATGAATGTATTTTTTCATTAACAATTAATGCTAATATAGCACTAAAGACTTGAGCACATGAGATCATCTGTATCGATTGTGCTTCTGACAGATCTTTCAATATGTCAATTTGACGGAGTATTCGTGCTTCATTTTTTGTTTCTGGACGTATTTATACGTAACCGCCAAACAATCCCGTGATTCCTATAACAACCCCGCCGATCCGAACGGGATCGGCGGGGCATATTCATGTTATGAGATAACCACAAGAATAGCAAGGTCCCGAGAGACGCATAGAATATCCTCGTTAGGTAGTTCTCCAACGAGAGGCCGTTGGCACAAGCTGTTGCGATGACCGAATAGAACATCGCACTGGCTTCGGCTCCTTTGACCGACGCTGAGATATGCCAGTTCTTGCAGCCGATCGTAAACGGACGGATCGTGTTCTCCACCTGATTGTTTAAGATCGGATATACCCGTCTTCCAGAAAGCGCTAAGCTCTTTCAGCATGACTTCAGCGATCCGAACACCACCACGAGCTGTTCCGGACTTGCTCCCTCTGGAAGGCTGATGCTGATCTCTCCGAATACAATATGTATCCCCTCCGATCGCTCCACTGTCAGCGGGAATACTCGCTGTTCCTTCGTCAATACCGTTTCCCAGATCCGCCGCAGACGAGAGTAGTAAGTCCCGACCGGGATGCCGTTCTCCTCGCACCACTCCTTCACCGTCTTGCCGCTCTCCTGACATGCCCGGATCTGTTCTTCCCAGTTCCGAACCGAAATACCCGTTTTGATCTGAACGATCGACCGTGTCGCGTCTTCTTTCATGACTGCTCTCCTCCACAATACAGAACTCTGACAGACTATGATGAACTCTATCGAGTTGCTCAGAGTTTCTCAGAGTTCTTCATAGCTGGTCAGAGTTCATTATACTGCGATGGGCGACGGGAGGCGAGATGGGGGGATTGTTGGGTGGTTATATTTATGCTATGAGCTGACTTTAGTCTGATTTTTTGGGGGCTGACAAGATTGATGTGAAATGTTAATCGCTTTTGGATTATCGGAGTTGAAAACTAATGAATCACGAAGGTTGGAGCGTATGGATTCCAACGGGAGGAAACTTTAATGGATTTTGAATAACTGGAAATCTTCTATGAACTTTTTGAAAACGAGGGTGTAAAACGGCCTCTGAAACGGCGTATAGTGAAGGCATCTTTTTTCAGACTTCTTCACTGTTCGTTGACAACTGAATAGGTTACTTCCGGTACAAAATCTATATCCGAGCGAAGCTAAACACGCCGCGAAGACGAGGGATCGGCCTCAGAGCGATCTACGGAGTTTTGAAACTGGTTTTGGTACTCCAGTCCGCCATGACGGTATAGAGGATAATGAAACTTGCTCACGCTCTCTCCTGGACTTGAGGGAAGCCCTGCCATATACGAGAAAACGATATGGCGGAGTTATGACGACCGCACCACGGTGGCCGGAAGTGCCTTTTACGAATTATATCAAACCTTTAATTCAGGGCTGAATCTCGGACATGCCTTAATGGACGAGGAATTCAGCCCGTTATTATGGGCTTGAACAGAAGGCCATAATCGAAGACTTATAAATGGGAAAGGTGGTTATGTGAGAAGCTATAACCAAAAAATTTCAGACGAACATGTAACGGAAGAAGATCGTAGCATATGTGCAAGACGATATCTGTACAAAGAAATCGTCGATCAATACAAAGAGAAGAAGGCAAAAGCTCAGGTAAAGGAATGGCTTGAGCAGAAAGGAAAGGCTAATAAGAAGGCGGGGAAGTAAACACTATGGATTTTTTGGACGAAGGGGTGCGGCGTATAAGACGAAGCCCGGATGTAGCAACAGCATGCAGGAGTTTCGACCGCTCTTGCGCGGTGTGCTGTACGCACGGGTATCAAATCCGCTGTGACCAATGCAAAATCGCAGAAGCCTATAAAGAAGCGAAAGAAGGATTCATATACTTGATGAGCTATAAGGACAAAATGAAGGAGGTTTCCAGATGATCTTTGCAGCTTTCATAATCGGAATGTTCGTCGGCGGCTTTGTCGGGCTTGGGGCAATGTGCCTCTGCGTTATCAGCGGGGATGAGTCCAGGCGCGAAGAGCTGATGGGTAGAAATCCCTTCTCCGAAACAAATAAGGAACCTGATGCAAAACAGTAATCCAGAGAATCCCTTCAGGTTAGATATTGACTTTCCTCAAGTCTCTCGCCAGTCTGAAACCGGAAGGGTTATTTGAAAAGAAGCGAATGATACAAAGAAAGGAGGCAGGAGTCTGATGGACGAAAGGCTACAAATCAAGCAGGAGAACGGCAGACCGGTTCTCCAAACATGGGTGGATGGAGTAGAGGTAATCGTAAACTTTTCCGACGAAGAACCTCAAACGGATCTAAAGAAGGGAATCATGCGCTTGATCATGCAGTCATACGAAGACCGGGTGATTGGGCAAAAGCGTAAAGTCGAAGAACCGACCTGAATGGATTGGTTCTTTCAGAGAAATGGCCCCGACACTCGTCGAGGCAATTCCTGACTATTTAAGGAGGTCAGAAAGATACAACTCATCTTTCTCGTGGGAGCCTCTGATCCGTTTGTACTCCCGTATAGCGTTGATGAGTTTCCCGCAGTCATTTCCGTAATACTCTCGGTAGAATTGGGAACTGTTGTCGTAACGCTTCCGGTTGCACCAGATGTGTTCTTTTGCGAACGCCTTCGGTTTGACCGTCGATTTGACCTTCTCGTATTCCTTAACAAGGTTTTCAGAGATGATCAGGAGCATTTCCAGTTCCGGAAGAGTGCAGTATTTCTCAACTTCACAGATCTTTTCTTTGAAATCTGTCGGGATGATCAGGCGGTCGGTTTGCTTGTCGCCGACTCGCATCACCGTGACATCGTTTCCGTTATACAGGTTCAGAGCTAAACGCACTTGGGCATTTGTCTTGATTTGCCTTGCGTGGTAAGCCGTCAAGCCGATCAAATCATCTTCCGAGAAAATGAGAGCATTGTTTTCCAGCAGGATGTTGATCAGCGTCAACTCGTTGGAACCTTCGCACAGTATCAGCCGCTTCATTTTTTCAACACCTTCTTCAACGCCATGAGGTCTTCATAATTGACCGCAGTCCGGAAGGCATTGCCGTAATACTGCTTGCTCTTGAGCAGTATAGGGCGGATATGATAATCCTCGTACATATTGGTCAGATGGATACGGCTGTTCGCGTTGCAGATCCAGATATTATCCTGCCTCCCCATCTGATCCAGAACCTCACAGTAATGCGTCGTAAAGATCAGAGTAGCATTGCTGCGGTTGACGCTCTTGTCCTTGTAGAGGCTGATCATGTTTTCCACCAGGGTCTTGTGGAAGTGGTTCTCCACTTCGTCAATCAACAGATCGAAGCCCTCTTTAAGGGAAGCCACCATCAGGGTATAGAGGAGCACGCCTTTTGTTGTGCCGCTTGAGAGGAAATAGATGAGCTGCGTATCGGACAGGATCCGCTCTCCGTTCTCGGTCACGATACGGTAGTTGTGATCGTCGATACGGGTCAGCTCTTTGATTGTCTCATCAAAGATTCGGATGATCTTCGCCAGCACATCGGGGCTAATGTTGTAGTTTTTCAGAGCACGGAACAACAGCGGATAGGTATCTGCGCCGCCGCTGTAGCTGTCGAAGAAAACGGCTCTGGTCTTTTTCTTTTTCAAGATAAAGAAGACGTTGGAGGTATCCTCCGGCAGATCGCCCAAATCCGTCAGTTCCTCATATCCTTCACAGTTAAAGATCTCTTTTGCGTTGGTTTTGAAAAACTCCTTTCGGAAGATTCGTTCGTTCCGGAAACAAGCCTGATTCGCCATGGTCGCACCGGACGACAGTACGGTCTCATAGAGATAAACATACCCTTCATGGAAGAATGTGATCTCAAGTTCCACGCCGTCGTAGCTGTAATGCTTATCCTCCAATCGGAAATCTCCGAGGATAGAATAGGCACAATCGAGCAGCTCAATGGCTGTCGTCTTGCCCGAAGCATTCTTCCCGATAAAGGCAGCGGTGTTGAATACATGCAGGTTGGGAGCAATCTCCTGAAGCTCGTACTCAATATCCTCTGCTGTCTTCTTGGACTTTGATGTCAGGTCAATCGTGAACCCATCGCAGCAATTCTTGAAGTGGCTTGCTTTTACGCGGAGCAGTTTCATCTTGCCCACCTCCGTTCTTACTGTCCATATTCTACCACAAAAAGTTGTTTTAATCAAGATTCTTGCTCAAAACGGTTTTTAACTTTTCGTGAACGTCTTTTTCGATTACGGATAAAAACTTTGACCTGTTCAAAAAGGAGCGTGAAAAATACGAAAGCAGACACTGACCGCCATGTTATATGGGGGGACATTCATCTGAACTACGAAGACTGGAGGCAAGACCTCGAAGCGGAATATCCGGACTTGACGGAGGATGAACGATATGCCCTGATGCATGAATTCAACAGCGATTACCTTGACGATGAGAGGATCAATCTGAATATTCAAATGTCGCAGCCGATTTTGGTTATCGCCGATCTTGGCCGATGGAATGGACGGTTCAGCGGTTACAAGGAGATTGAATCCGGGAATATCAGGGATTGCCTGTATTCCGATACGGACATGACAGAATGGTTTGTGGATCACCGGGGGGATTTGAGAGCCGATGCAATACACCACGATGGGACAAACCATTATCTGTACCGGGTATATAAGGATGAGGCGAGCGATTCCCAGAGGGAAGCGCTGAAACGGAAAATCTACGATAATAAAGCAACGAGATCGGACATAACAAAGGTTACACGGCGTCTGGGCGATGAAATTGCCAGGGTGTACGGGTTTCAGATTCCTCGGAAATCCAGAAGTGTGGAAAGGTGATCTTCTGCCCGTCTCATACAGAAAACTCAAGGCTGCGGTTATTTTTCAACCTTTGTATCCAGTCATTCTTGAAAAGTGAGTTGCTTCATTTTTAAAAAAGCGCACCGGTTTTCCGCTTCGAAAAGGACAGTAACCGAACAAAACTACAAACTTTCGGTGAGGAGAAACGTTTGATCGACGATTACACACACTTCTACAACTATGATCGGATTCAGTTCAAAACAAAACTGACGCCGGTGGTATTCCGGAATCAGTTTTTCGCTTGATTTTATTCTATGGCTTTTTATACTTTCTGTACAAAGTGGAGAGATTCAAATCACAATGACGATATAGTTTTTTCATTATGGCCTTCTTTAGATTTATCCGGTGTGCAGCACCACAAAAAAACGAAGACGGATCCATGATCTATTACTGACTCGAAATTTTCGATGTTTCAGCGCAGGTTACAGTTTTACCGACTTGCTATGCTGTGTTCGACAATCAAAAACAATCAAAACTTTTTATCGGTCATGATGAACGATTTTTGGATTTGAAAGTGCAGTACATCGTCTCGGCAAACTGAGCGACAACAAATGAGGTCTCAACAAACAGCAATCTTTCCTTATACAAAGCAGTATATAGACTTCCATTTCTGAGATATCGAATGAATAAATACAAGAACCATAGAAACAAACATATAACGTAGAAGGAAATCCGGAAGCGGGTTGAAAGCGCGGTCCTCAACACAGAGACAAGCGCAATGGCAATTCCGGCTATGATCGGTTCGATCAATGCATAATAGGAGAAAAACATTCGCGCAGAAAAATAAGAATAATCATTCTTGTTGAGTACCCGATATGCACATCCCAACGCCGTTATCACCAAAAACGCGACGTGGGAGATAATGGAAACGATTGTTCTGCTTTTCATAGCCATTACGCCTCAATTGCGTTATTGACAAAGCTGTAGGTATATTGGGCACTCGTTCCCCGATGAACCGTGACTCTTGTGATCGAGCCGGCAAGAGCTAATACCTGTGTATCCCACACGATAAAAGGAAAATACGACGGAACATTGACAGTTCCGTGATTGCTTACGGGTTGTGTATCCGTAAAGTTTACATAGTGGTGGTTTACATCTGAACCCTGTTCACACATACACACCGAAATCGAATCGATTACTGTAGAATTGATCACAGAGCAATCCACTTTTACGGAATTGATGCGTCCGATGAGTTCGGTATTATCATCAATCACGGTATAATTGATCGTCGACGCGATACATAAAGAACCCCCATGAAACCACCCGGAGCCGGTTTGGTCATTATTCCATGCAGTTCTGGTCATGTTCTGGATGTTTTCCATGATTTCCTGATATTTTGCTACATCCTCCGGATAGATCATGACATTGTTTTTTTCATATGCATTTGTGTATTCATTTACCAACCGCTCATCGCCGCTCAATAAAATCGCCGGAACGCCGGATCTCGTTTCAATGGAGAAAACCTTCGCATTTACAATAAAATCGATGGATATCTTTCCGCCTTCTTCTATAATTGGCTGTGTTTCAGTATCGAGGGTCTCCCTGTTTTCCGCATACACGACGGCAGCGAATTGTGCTTGAAAAAGAGCTATACACACGATAGTGAACAACGTAATTTTCAACGCTTTTTTCATTTTTCTTTCTCCTTGTTGTGTCGTTTAATTTTTTCTTTTCAGAGACAAAGTGCTCCTTCGAACTCATCCTGTCAACAAAGGCAAAATCGGTATTTCATTTAGAAATCACACTCCCACAATCATACTCATCGCCTCTCTTTCTTCACCTATATTCTGGTTTACCAACCCGCCAATTGACTCAACACGCTTATCCGGTTAATTGAAAATGAGTTCCGCCCACTCCCCTTTCGAGGGCTTCTACAAGAAACAGCGTTCTTTTTCTGCTGTGGAAACCATCTCCACCAACTTAGTCTCTGCTTCTCTTTTTTTCGACGTTCTATTTTTTGAATTTTTTGTAAACATCACTGGCAGACCACTTTGATTTTCTCTATGAAATAGCCGAAGGTACTTTTCCGATTGTGCGGGAGTTGAACATCGAAGCACAAACGATACTTAACCCAGATTTGCTCAATCAGGCTCCATGGCTACGGTAGATGCGCTCGTTCTGGAAGCAAGCCTGATTTGCCATAGTCGCCCCGGACGACAGCATGGTCTCATAGAGATAAACGTCCCCTTTATGGAAGAAGATGATTCCCAGCTCATCGCCGTTGTAGCTGTAGTGATTATCTTCCAGTAAGAAATCTTCGAGGATGGAATATGCACAATCGAGCAGATCAACGGCTGTTGTCTTACATGAAGCATTCTTCCCGATAAAAGCAGCGGTGTTGAACACATGCAGGTTGGGAGCAATCTCCCAAAGTTCGTACTCAATATCTTCTACCATCTTCATGGACTTTGATGTTAGGTCAATCTTAAACCCGTCGCAGCAGTTCTTGAAATGACTTGCTTTCACGCGGAACGGTTTCATCTTGCCCACCTCCGTTTTACTGCATATATACTACCTTTGAACTTTTCATGAACGGCCGTATCAACCATTGAATATAATTTTGATCTGTTCAAAGTAACGTGAAAAAATGAAAGCAAACACTGACCGCCATGTTATATGGGGGATATTCATCTGAACTACGAAGACTGGAAGCAAGACCTCGAAGCGGAATACCCGGATTTGACGGAGGATGAAAGATTTGTCCTGATGCATGAATTCAACTGCGATTACCTTAATGATGAGAGGAGCAACCTGAATATTCAAATGTCACGGCTGTTTTTGATTATAGCCGATCTTGGCCGATGGAATGAACGGTTCAGCGATTACAAGGAGATAGAGTCAGGAAATATCCGGGACTGCCTGTATTCCGATACGGACATGACAGAATGGTTTGTGGATCACCAAGGGGATCTGAGAGCCGATGCAATCCACCACGATGATTATCTGTACCGGGTATATTAGGACGAGGATTCCTCGAAAATCCAGAAGAGTGGAGAGATGATCCTCTGCCCTTCTCATACTGGAAAACTCAGGGCTGCAGTTTTTTCAGCCTTTGTACCCAGTCATACTTGAAAAGCGAGACTGCTTCTGATATAATATGTAGGAAGGGTTCACCTCACCTGTTCATTGAAAACCACATAGCAGTTCGTGTTTTCTTGTAAATCCAATTATGGAGATTCAAGATGAAAACAGTTTATACCCTTTACCGGGTATCCACCGTGAAGCAGGTGGATGTTGTCAAGGACGACATTCCCATGCAGAGGATCGCATGTCATGACTTTGCCGAACGGCAGGGGTGGATGATTACAAAGGAGTTCGAGGAGAAAGGTGTCTCTGGATTCAAGGTTTCCGCGGATAAGCGCGACGCCATTCAGGATCTGAAGGAAGCTGCTCTGAGAAATGAATTTGACATCCTGCTCGTGTTCATGTTTGACCGTCTTGGGAGGATCGAGAACGAAACGCCTTTTGTGCTTCAATGGTTTGCACAGCACGGTGTGGAGGTCTGGTCCGTCAATGAGGGTCAGCAGAAGTTCGAGAACCATGTGGACAAGCTCATGAACTACATCCGTTTCTGGCAGGCATCCGGCGAATCCGAAAAAACCTCCATCCGTGTGAAGACCCGTCTCAGTCAGATGACGGAAGAAGGGCTGTATACAGGAGGAAAGGTTCCCTTCGGATTCACGCTGGTTGATAAGGGCCGGAGAAACAAGAAAGGGCAGCCCATGCGGGATTTTGCCGTGGAACCGTCTGAAGCAGAAGCGGTGCGAAAGATGTTCCGGATGATGGCTCATGAGGGGTACGGTTCCTATCAGATTGCAGAATGGCTCAACGGGGAAGGATATCACACCCATACCGGGGTAAAGTTCCAGGTGAACAACGTGCTGCGGATTCTCCGCAATCCGATGAATGTCGGGATCGTTGTAAACGGGAGCACGCAATCTGAACCGATTGAGGCGCTCCGAATCGTTTCCGACGAAGAATTTCTTGCTGTTCAGACAGTTTTGACCGAAAGAGCTCACAAATCGGACGATAAGCGAACGATCGCCATGACAAACAAAGGGAGAGCGCTCCTCAGCGGCAATGTTTTCTGTGCCCATTGTGGGTGCCGGCTGGCAACATCGAGGTACAAAGAGGATTATCGGTACAAGGATGGCAGGGAAGAGCACAAGGAATATGTACGGTACATCTGTTATCACCGAAGCCGTGGCCTCAATGACTGTGACGGAGCATCTACCTACAAGGGAGACCGCGTAGACCAGATGGTTGAAACCGTCATGAAGCGAATGTTTGCTCATATTACGGAATGCCCGGAAGAGGAGAAGATTCAGGCAACTTTCCATAATCTGATTTCAACAAATCGGTTGGAACAGCAGAAGCTGGAAACATCGCTCAAGAAGGACAATAAACAGCTCGAAAAGCTCCGGGTGGAGATTGGAAAAGCTCTCACCGGGGACAGCATTTACTCCGAAGAAGACCTAGCCACCGCGCTTCAAACACTGAAAGCAAGAATCAGCGATTCCGAAGCTCGGCTGGAAGCGTTGAAAGGCGAAGAAAATGAAAAAAGGGCTTTGACAGACAGCATCATTCCCGCTTACCGTCAGTTCCGCGGCTGGGCGGAAGAGTTTGACCACGCCTCGCTTGAAGCAAAGAAGATGATGGCAAGTCAGCTTTTCAGCCGTATTGAAATCGGAAAAGGGTACAAGATCAGGATCACGTTGAATATGACGTTTCGTCAATTCCTTGAGAACTGGAATGATGACGTCGTAGAGGAGCCTGTGGCGTAGTCATTTACCGAGCTGCTATGGAGGATTTGATAAATTTCGTCTTTTCCCTTAGAACCTGTGACAATTGGCAGAGCACCTGACTGTTAATCAGGGTGTC
>JAFYZR010000030.1 GCA_017557345.1 Paludibacteraceae bacterium
AAACGGCTTTGGATTCGGCAAGACGAATATCATCAACATCAGAATGGATAAGATGAAATACTCAAACGGAAAATCCTTCTATCAACCATCCACACCAATTATCAACCCATAACCCATCATGCCTGCATGGTTTTCAATAAAAAAACAAGCATTATGAAAGCAAAATATATCAAGCCCTCATACGTTGTCTATAAAACAGGCCGTCAACCTCTTCTTTGCGGTTCAAATGATTTATTTGGTGACCCTACCATCATCCCTCGCGATAATGAAGAAGACTAATTCTCTGAGTGACAAATTAAATATTCATAGCACCAACAAACCAACCAATAATGAAAAAGAAAAGAGACTATGCGAAGCCTGCGATGCAGGTGTATGAGCTAAGACAAAGTGCTCGTCTGCTGGTAGGCAGCAGTGGTGGTAATGGCGGCGGTATGCCTGGAGGACAACCTGGGCAGCCGTTCTGATTTAACCAATGGGATAGTAATCAAGTGTTTAACTCTTAAAAACCGATTCAACAATGAAAACAAAGACTTTATTCTATACACTATCGTTACTGACAATCGTATTTACAATGACAGCATGCTCGAACGAAGACGATGCAGCAGTCAAATCTGGTGATAACACCAATGTCCGCACGTGGCAGGTAAGTATCAACGCAGGCCCCGCACAGACCCGTGCCATCAGCGTGGGCGGCAACGACGGGCAGACATTATATTATAATTGGGATGCGTACGATGTCGTAGAGGTGGTGAAAGGAGGTGCCTCTGTAGGCACGCTCCATGCCAACGTGAGTGAAGGTAACTCGGCCTATGCAAAACTGGACGGCACGCTGACAGGTACGTTCAGTGTGGGTGAAACTGTGACGCTTTATTACCACACGGCAGAGCTCGACTACACAGAACAAGTGGGAACGCTCGCTGGGGTATCGACTAACAAGAGTTACCTGACGGCTACATCTACCGTGAAGAGTGTCGATGGCGATAATAAGTTCCTCTCCATGAGTGACGCGGCCTTCACACCCATGCAGGACTACCTCGAACTGTCGTTCACCGACGGCAACAAGCCCATCAATGTTAAAAGTCTCGAGATATGGGCAGAGGACGGCAAGCTGGTGAAGACCAAAGCTATCGACGGAACAACTACCTATGCCAGTGAGGCCAGTCCACTCGTCATCACTCCTGCTACAGCTACCAATAAACTCTTCCTTGCCCTGCGCGACGAGAACGGCGCTACCAACAAATACCACTTTAAGGTGACGGCATCAAACGGCCTGATCTATAAATACGAGGATTACAAGAGATTGGAGAACGGATTTTTCTACAAAGGCTCAGTAACGATGACCGTTAGTCCTGAAATAGTGGGTTATTTCCTGAACAAGGACGGCAGCATCACATCAACCAAACAGACGAGCGGCGAAAACCAGTCGTATGCCGTCATCGCCTACGTGGGATCCGTTCCTCACTATTTCGATGATTTCATCGCCATCGCTCTGATAGATGCGGATGATGAAACACAGTCTTGGAGTGACGCCCTTTATAAAGTAGGGACATACGCAGCCGCTCATCCTGTCACCATTGGAACTACAACCTATAAAACATGTGCCATTGGTAATAGTTATTACGACGTTTTTGATAGTGGTGAAACTTCCAACTCACGAACATCCGCCGTTGTTAAGGGTTGGCGTCTGCCGAGTGTGACTGACTGGCGCTACATCTTCTATGGCCTGTGCAATAGCCCCAGCCCCACCGAGCCTGCGGCTATTACTGAACATGGCAATTATGGCAATGGCGGTACTCTGCTCACAGCCATCAATACCGCCTGCGGCAATGATATTTTGAAAAATGTGGGCTATTGGACAAGTTCAGATACAAACGGGTTTGGCTATTATTGGGTCTATACTTTCTCTTCTAGCGAATTTGAATCCCGAGAAGACATGTTCTACGTCCGCGCCGTGTTCGCCTATTAAGCAGAATTCCAAAACACAACGTTCCTGACCCCATGTGCATAGGATTAAGGGCATAAAAAAAGGTCACCGCTGTGACCTCAAACCTTTGTTAACCTTAAATCTAATACTATGAAAAACACGTGTGCAAAGGTAATGCTTTTTCATGAAACTACCAAATAATTTGAAGAAAAAATGTAGTTTTTTTTGTTTTTCTTTGGAATTATGCTCTTTTTGTGCTAATTTCGCACCATATATATTAATAAGGTGTAACTAAAGACTACAGAAAGGAACAATTTATGAAACCGTTATTAGTACTGAAAACCTATGCGTGGCTTATCAACACGATTCGTACTTGTGGCCCTATCAGCTATAAGGAAATATTAAATCTATGGAGAGACGAAAGGCTCAGCGAAGGCAATAGTATGGTAAGGCAGACTTTCTTCAACTATAGGTGCGATCTGGAGGAGTTTTTTAATATCTCTATCAAATGCGATAACAAATACCGGTATTATATCGAGAACAGCAGCGTGCTGCAACAGCAATCGGTACAGAACTGGATGGTGTCGACGATGGATGTGAATATGTCGTTCGCGGATAATAGGGAGATATACGACCGTATCGTGATGGAGGTGATACCCTCGGCGGGCTATTTCCTGAATGATATCATCGATGCCATGAAGAGTAATGCGGTGATTGAGATTCAATATCAGCGGTATGATACTGCCGTGACCAGGAACCACAGGGTGGAACCGTATTTTATCAAACTGTATCATCAGCGGTGGTATCTGCTGGGTAGGAAGGACGATGGCTCTATGCTGACATTTGCGCTGGATCGTATCAAGACCATGACGATAACAGACGAGACGTTTGCCTATGACAAGCGGATTAAAGCCAACGATTATTTCTGTGACTGTTTCGGGGTGATGAAAGATGAGACGAAACCTGCAGAGCGGATTGTGCTGAGGGCTTACGGTACGGAGGCCAATTATCTGAGAGACCTGAAACTGCACCACAGCCAAAAGGAGATTGCTTCGTGTGACGACTATAGCGATTTTGAACTCTATTTGCGCCCTTCGATGGATTTCAGAGGAAAACTGATGGAGCGATCGGATCGCCTTGAAGTGATAGAACCGCTGCATCTGGCTCAAGAAATAGAGCAGATGCACCTTAATTCTGTTAATCTTTATAAAAATAGAGTAGATATTTCGAAGGTGTAAACACTTACGCGACACCCTTGTGTTTAACTTTGTGGGCGAATCCGCAAACAGCGGACCAAACAAAAATTATAAACA
>JAFYZR010000031.1 GCA_017557345.1 Paludibacteraceae bacterium
AGAGTCCTATCCCATCATCTGCGAGTTCGAGAAGTGGATGGACTCTGTCGGAGGAATGTTCAAACCCAAGAGCCGGATGGGCAAGGCGCTGACCTATACCTATGCTCTTCTTCCAAGGCTTAGCCGCTACGTACTGGATGGCCGTTATCATATCGATAACAACGGCATAGAGAACGCAATCCGTCCTTTGGCCCTGGGGCGCAAGAACTATCTGTTCGCCGGCAATCATGAGGCCGCAGTCAGGGCTGCGATTGTATACTCCCTGTTCTCCTCATGCAAAGCGGCGGGCATCGAGCCACGCGAATGGCTGGAAGACATCATGGTGCGCCTGCCGGAATATACCGGGGATCTTGGAGCGCTGCTCCCATGCAACTGGCAGAAAGTCGCAGCCACTCGTTGAGAGTAGCATGCAACTAAACGTAAGTAGCAGCAACTTACCGTCACCTCGGAAAAGTTGCTGCTACTTGCATATAACTCCGTGTCACTTACACGTACTTCGTCGGATGCTTACATTGTAACAGCCGTTACTGTAACACCTGTTACAATTCGTCCACAAGTTGCGGACGAATAAGCCGCGTTTTTATTGAGATTGAACCGGATGCGATGTATATCAGCAATCCAGGCGGCCCTGATCGTTCCTTGAAACCGGAAGATTTTGCGAAGGGTTTTGTCCGTCCCCGTCAATACCGGAACAGAAGGATTGGCGATTTCTTCAAAGAATTAGAGATTACCGAAGGTAAATCGACAGGAATCCCGACTATCAAGCGTACCATGGAGCATAATGGCTCACCCGAGGCTCGCTTTGAGTTCGATGACAGTTATTCTTGGTTCATGGTGACGCTGCCGATTCATCCCGTTTTCTTAAGTGTCATTGAAGATGACACTGTAAATGATACTTTAAGCGGATTGAATGATACTTTAGGTGATACAAAAGAAGAGATTCAACTAACAGAGCGTCAAAAAGATATCGTGTATCTTATTGATAAGAATGACCGGATAACAATAGATGAATTAAAGTATCATTTTAAAGTATCACGCCCCACGATCACTCGTGATATTGCGGTATTAAAGAGACAAGGGATTTTAATTAGAGTTAAAGGCAGAAAAACCGGTTCTTGGCTCATTGCGAAGAAAGTGAAATAACTTAAATCGTTAATTGTCCATCAACCGGAGCCATCTTTGGCACATCGTTTTATCCTCTTCCAAGACGGGAGAGGTTTTTTCATACTTGATTCCAAAATCTGAGTATCATTTCAGAGTACCATTTTGATACTCACCGGAGAAAAAACGGACCACGTCCAAAAAAGGGATACTATTTGGGATACGTTCAATGAAAAATCCAGCCCAGAATACCCTGAGCTGGTTTTTTGTGGAGGTGAGCGGACTCGAACCGCTGTCCAAACGCCGCACCAGGCGGCTTTCTACACGCTTATCCGTCCTTTGGTTTTCGTGCCGCCCCTGCCGGATGGCGGGCGAAGACGGCCTTAGCCTTTGAATCTTAGCCG
>JAFYZR010000004.1 GCA_017557345.1 Paludibacteraceae bacterium
CAAGGAAAACAATGGCGAACGCTTCACCATCAAGGAGCTGGAGCGCACGAAAAAGAACCTGGAAGCGCGACTGAAAAAGCTCCAGGACAGCAGTAAAAAGGACGATGTCGTGACCTTTGAACAGTTGGGCGTGGATCGGATGTTCGTGGACGAAAGCGACAACTACAAGAACCTGTTTCTCTATACGAAGATGCGGAATGTGGCAGGCCTGTCCACCTCGGACGCGCAGAAATCCTCAGATATGTTCGCCAAGTGCCGGTATATGGACGAGCTGACCGGCGGGCGCGGCGTGGTATTCGCCACCGGCACCCCGGTCAGCAATTCCATGACGGAGCTTTACACCATCCAGCGTTATTTACAGTATGACCGACTGCAGGAGATGGGCATGGGCCACTTTGATTGCTGGGCCTCCCGCTTCGGGGAGACCACCACGGCCCTGGAGCTTGCCCCGGAGGGCACCGGCTACCGGGCAAGGACACGCTTCGCCAAGTTCTTCAACCTGCCGGAGCTGATGACCATGTTCAAGGAAGTTGCGGACATAAAAACGGCGGATCAGCTCCATCTTCCTACCCCGGAGGTGGAGTTCCATAATTTCGTGTCCAAGCCCACGGAGATGCAGAAGGAGATGGTCAAGGCCCTGTCGGAACGGGCCAGCCGGGTACACAGCGGCTCCGTGGACGCCCATGAGGACAATATGCTGAAGATCACCTCGGACGGGCGGAAGCTGGGCCTGGACCAGCGGATCATCAATCCCATGCTCCCCGACGAGGAGTGCACCAAGGTCAATCAGTGCGTGGGGAACATCCTGCAGTTCTGGCGGGAGGGCGAGGATAAGAAACTGACCCAGCTGGTTTTCTGCGACATTTCTACCCCCAAGGGAAGGACAACCGCAGAGCCCATGGCGGCAAAGTTGGAGGGCAGCAAGCTGGATAACCCGGAGATCCATGCGCTGGAATCGCTTATCCCTCTGGAAGAAACGAAGGAACGCTCCTTTACCATCTACGAGGACATCCGCCAGAAGCTCATCGCGGGTGGGATGCGCCTGGAACAGATCGCCTTTATCCACGACGCAGATTCAGAAGCCAGAAAGCGGGAACTGTTTGCCAAAGTCCGCTCTGGCCAGGTCCGTGTCCTGATCGGGAGCACACAGAAGATGGGAGCCGGGACCAACGTACAGGACCGGCTTATCGCCCTCCACGATTTGGATTGTCCCTGGCGGCCCCGCGATCTCACCCAGAGGAAAGGCCGCATCGAGCGGCAGGGAAACCGGAATCCCCTTGTCCACGTCTGCCGCTACGTCACAGAGGGCACCTTCGACGCCTACCTCTGGCAGACGGTGGAAAACAAGCAGAAGTTTATCAGCCAAATCATGACCAGCAAATCCCCGGTCCGCTCCTGCGAGGACATCGACGAAACCGCCCTCTCCTTTGCGGAGATCAAGGCCCTGTGCGCCGGGGACCCCCGTATCAAAGAACGCATGGACTTGGACGTGGAGGTGTCCAAGCTCAAGATCATGAAGGCGGACCATCAAAGCAAGCAGTACCGTTTGGAGGACCAGCTCCTCAAATACTTCCCGGAGCAGATCGAGCAGAACAAGGGATATATCCGGGGCTTTGAGGCGGATATGAAAACGCTGGAGGCCCACCCACTGCCCCAGGAGGGCTTCATCGGGATGCAGATCCGGGGAGACGCTCTGACCGACAAAGAAAACGCCGGTGCCGCCCTGATTGACGCCGCCAAGGAAGTACAGGTCGGTCAGTCGGCGGAGATCGGCAGCTACCGGGGCTTTACCATGTCCGTGGAGTTCAGCGGCTTCATTACGGGATATGTTCTGACCCTCAAAGGAGAAATGTCCCATCGGGTGGAGCTGGGCGAGGACCCCAGGGGCAACCTGACCCGCATAGACAACGCCCTGGCAAAGATGCCGGACCGTCTGAAGGCGGTGCAGAATCAGCTGGACAATCTGTATAAGCAGCAGGAGGCGGCCAAGGCCGAAGTGGGCAAGCCCTTCCCCTATGAAGCGGAGCTGACCGTAAAGACGGCGCGGCTGGTGGAGCTGGACCTGCAGCTCAATCTCAACGGCGGCCGCCCCCAGCCGGAGCAGGCGGTGGAAAAACGGGAACGCCCCTCGATCCTGGAGCGGCTGAAACAGCCCCTGCCGCAGAGAACGGCGGGCAAAACGAAAACTCATTCTTTGGAGGAGAGCTTATGACGAGCGAAGAATTGAATACCACGCTGTATCAGAGGATGTTTGCGGAGCAGGAGCAGTTCAAGGCATGGCTGCTTACCCAGCCGCCCGAAGAAATCCTGAATCATACCTATGAGTACAGCGTGCGGGAGGACATCCTTATCACGCTGGAAAACAACGACCTTTACGACGAACAGGCGGAGGCGCTGCTGCGTTCCGAGAGCCCGCTGGCCGACGTTTACAAGGAGTTCTCCAAACAGGAGACGGATTATATGGATGTGGTCCTGGACAGTCTGGAGACCTGCGCAGACGCGGAGATCGCGCGGGAGCAGAAACGCCGGGAGGAATTACGGAACACCCCGGTTTATCCCTACCCTTACGAATACGCTGCTGAGAATGGAGAAGTGGAAAAGTATTGGCAATCCCGAAAGATCAGTATCGCCTGTAGGGATGCCATAGAAAAGGCCATCGGGGATCACTACGCCGACAACTGCCTGAACACTGCGGCGGCGGTGCGGCAGGTGGTGGATGTTTTCGGCTATGACCGCACACTGTACGTTCTGGCGGTCACGGTCCAGCACAAGGAAAGAGACGGGCGCATTTCCCATAACAACAAGGAATGGGCGAAATCCGTCCCCGTCTTTGAGGACAGGATCGACGGAAGCGCGGACAACAACCGCTTTCTGGTGGTGGACAAAGTGAACCCCGGTCTTGTCGATCTGTTCGTAAGAGGTGCGCGAAGGGCCCAGGCGCAGGAGAAGGAGATGCAGGCGGAAAAGGCAAAAACCATACCTGCCGTAGCTGCCGACAAACCCACCATCCTGGAAAAACTCAAAAGACCTCTTCAAAAAAATTCGCCGAATAATTCGGCGCATTTCCCGGAGCCGGAATTGTGAAAAACCGCAAACGGCAGATCCCCATCCTGTTTTGGGTATCTGAGGAAGAAAAGGAACAGATCGAGCAGAAAATGGCCCAGCTGGGCACCGGAAACATGAGCGCCTATCTGCGGAAGATCGCCATCGACGGCTATGTGGTCAATTTGGATTTGCCAGAGCTACGGGAGCTGACCGCGCTTCTGCGCCGATCAAGCAATAACCTGAATCAGCTCACCAAGCGGGTACACGAAACGGCCCGTATCTACGATGCCGACATGGAGAGCCTGCGGACAGAATATGACAAACTGCTGGAGGCCGCCGATGCGATTATTTCCAAGCTGGCGGTGATCCGGTAATGGATGGGGCGGCAGTAATCTCCTGCCGCCTTGCTCGCCGTATCCTTGCGGTACAGCTCCAAGTCTGTATAATGCCGGTAGAGCATAGGAAAGGAGGCTCCCCCATGAAAACCGTTCTGAGAATCCTGATCACGCCGATCACGCTGATGGTCTCCCTGCTGGTCTGGCTCTGTGCCGCGCTGTTCTCCCGCACCGTATTCCTCTGGCAGATCGCCGGTGCCGTTCTCGGCCTCCTGGCTTTGATCGTCCTGTTTACCACGTCGGTCAAAAACGGTCTGATCCTCCTGGGCTTCGCTCTGGCGGTCAGTCCCATCGGCCTGCCGATGCTTGCGGCGAAGCTGCTGGGAGGCTTGCAGCGGGCGAATATGGCGCTGAAGGAGCTGCTCCATTGATCTGCAAATTTATGAACAGCGGTTGCCTTTTTTGCCCGGATACGGTATAAATTCCATAAACGGCGAAAGAGCGTGATGCTATGGCAAAACGAAAACCACTCGGACACTACTGCAAGATTTGCGGCGAGTATAAGGCAAACGAGAAGTTCTCAGGTAAGGGCCACGCTGCCCACATCTGCAAAGCCTGTTCCAAGCTGTCCCCGGAAAAACGCTCTGAGTTAATGACCATCCGCCGCCTCCTTGATCTTCCCTGGCGGCTTTCAAAGGAGCAGAAGGATTGGCTCGAAAAACGAATCCACGACGAGCGCACGGAGGTCCGGGAGCTTGCGCAGGAGCAATATGATCTCAGATTCAGACGAATAGATTACCCGGAAAACGAAGCCGACGATTTCGACGAATCTGACATAGAAGATATAATCGAAGAAGAAACAGAACTACCATTTTAAGCGGTCTGCGTGGCAGGCCGCTTTTTCGTTGGGAGGTATGAGCATCCATGTCCACCACGCGCCTGATGTCGCTGCACACGGGAAAAGGCCGGAGCGTCGGCACGGCCATTCGTGACATCATCGACTACGTTGAAAACCCGGAGAAAACGAACCAGGGCCAACTTATCTCCTGCTATCAATGCAGCGCCCGGATCGCGGACAAGGAATTCCTGCTTTCAAAGAAACTGTACATTCAGAAAACCGGCCGGATGCGCGGAGCGGACGACGTGATCGCCTACCAGCTGCGCCAGTCCTTCCCTCCCGGCGAGATCACGCCGGAGGAGGCAAACCGGCTGGGCCGGGAGCTGGCCATGCGCTTCACCAAGGGCAGGAACGCCTTTATCGTCTGCACCCACATCGACAAGGCACATGTTCATAATCATATCGTTTTCAGTGCCGTCACGCTGAACTGTGACCGTAAATTCCGTGACTTCCGCGGCAGCGGCAGAGCCCTTGCCCGGATCAACGATACCCTGTGCATCGAAAATGGGTATTCCGTCGTGGAGGCCCCAAAGCACAACGGAAAGAGCTACAACAAATGGCTGGGCGACCGGGCGGGCCTTTCCCACCGGGAGCGCCTTTGCTGTGTGATCGACGAGGCGCTGAAACAGAAGCCGGAGAGCTTTTCCGCTTTACTGGAATTGCTCCGAAAGGCCGGATATGAGATAAAGGGCGATCCGGCGAATCCCTCCCTGCGGGGCGGAGAGCAGAAACGCTTTGTCCGCATGGACACCCTGGGCCCCGGTTATTCCGCCGCAGAGCTGAAAGCGGTCATTGCCGGAGAGCAGCAGCACAACCCGAAGAAGCGGAAGGCAAAAACGCCGAAGCAGCCCCAACGGAAAAATCAGCTCCTGATCGACATACAGGAAAAGCTCGCCCAGGGCAATGGGGCCGGTTACGCAAATTGGGCCAAGCGGTTCAATCTGAAGCAGATGGCCCAAACCGTGGCCTATCTGCAGGACCATGATCTCATGGATTATGCAGCTCTGTCCCAGCGGGCCGACGCTGCTTCCGTGAAATACCACGATTTGGCTGACAGGATCAAAACGGCGGAAACCCGCATGGCGGAGATCGCTGTGCTGCGGACGCAGATCATCAATTATGCAAAGACCCGTGATACCTATGTGGCCTACCGAAAGGTAGGATATTCCAAGAAGTTCAAGGCGGAGCATGAGGCAGACATTCTACTGCATCAGGCTGCGAAAAGACATTTTGACTCATTGGGGCTGAAGAAGCTCCCCACAGTCAAGGTGCTGAACGCCGAGTACGCAAAACTGCTGGCAGACAAGAAAGCGGCCTATGGGGACTATCGACAGGCCCGTGAAGAATGGAAGGAGCTGCTGACGGCCAAGTCCAATATTGACCGCATTTTGGGTATGGATGCCCCGGATAAAACCGTCCAAAGGGAACGTCCTTCGGAGCAGCGGTAAGCTGCCCGAAAAGCGATTTCGCAGAAATCGCGCAGCCGCGCTGAAGGCGCGAAATGGGGGATTGGGGAGCGCCCCAACAAGCAGCAAACCGTCCGGCCCCGCAAAGCGAAAGCCGGACGGTTTTCCGCAAGTGTATATACACTTGCCCTGCTTGCCGGTTTCTACAATGGAGCTTGACAGAAACTATACTACTCTTGGCGAAAGCATAACCGTAACAGTAAACAAGTGATCCACTTTGTCGTATTCCCAGTTCATATCACCACCGTACTTTTTCAGCGTTTTCCTAACGCTCTTTAAGCCAAATCCATGCAATCCAGCGTCGTGCTTTGTGCTTATCAGCTGTTGGCCATCCGTTTTCGGCACATCATCACAGCTATTGTTCAAGACTATTACATATAGCGAGTTCCGCAAAAACGATTCAAAAGAAATGGTTTTTCCAGCCGAGTTTGATGCAGACTGAATGGCATTGTCCAGCAGATTTCCTAATATGGCGACAAGATCAATCGCTTCAATGCTGCCGAGATTGCAGGCACGAACATCATAATAGAATTGAACCCCCGCAAGTTCGCATTCAGTGACGTATTTATCGATTATCACATCCAATGTCTTGTTGCCGCTTTGACAGTGCTTTGTATAGGTTTCCAGTTGCTCGGAGAGCTTCTCAATGTAATCCGCAATTCTCGGATCAGAGTTCAGACTTTTAATGGCAGCCAGGTGTTTGCGGGTGTCATGGGCATAGATTTTGAGTTGTTGATTTTGATATTCAAGAATATCATAATGCGTCTTTTCGTCCAACAGCCGGTCAAACTCGTTTTTGACCCGTATGTACTCCCCCTCTTTTTCGAGGTTGTGATGATAGATGACAAACAGCAGCATACTGGAGCAAAACAGGAGAACGCTCATTACCGCAAAAATCGTTTTGCTGATTGGGCGTATCGGCTCATTCGCACTCACATACCAGAATGTCAGCAAGCAGGCAAAGGCTATAGCAGGATACAAATAGAAGCTGATCGGATAGCGCTTGGTGATTTGCCTGCGTTTTATGAAGTGGACAAAGACAATGCAAGAGAGGGAATAGAGCAGTTTGCTTATGGAGACGATGATCACCAGCAGACGAAGATCCGAATTGTAATCCGTTGTGCTGCTATTGGAAAAAACAGACACCAGGAAAATCGTTGCAAACTCCCATACGCCGCAAAAAACCAGCAGGACCACCGAATACAGAATCGATAAAGCCCAGTTTAATTTGAAGCAGCATTGGGAAAACGCAAACAAAAGCAGGAATAGATAAAAGAAATTCAGCCAAATCGTGTTGTTGAAATAGGTGTTGATCACAGCGCCGCTTTCAAATATCACCAATCCCAAAAGGATACTCAGGACGGGATGCCGACGTTTTTCAGAGACGCTGTAAAAGAAATAATAGGTAATCGGGAATTCAAGCAGGTATACCAGACTTGAATAGAGCAGGTTCAACATAAGCTGTTAATGCCTCCCAAGGAACCAGAACCAAAACTTGTGAAACTCAGATTGTTTGCGTGAGGCAATGGATATTCTTGTTCCATCTGTCAGAAACAACTCGGAGTAAGCGTATTTCTGGACATAGTGAAGATTTACATAGAAGGACTTGTGAACACCGTAGAAGAACGTCACAGGGAGCCTTTGGCAGCATGATTCGTAATCATCTCTTACACAGAGAACATCCGTAGTTGTATGGACATACACTTTCCGATTCTTACGTTCAATATACATGATTTCGTCGGCCAGAACCTGCTTATACGCCCCGTCGCTGTAAAGGTACAAATCAATATAAGAGTTGTCGATGTATTCCATAGCCTTATCTAAGCTGGAGTAGAGCCTGTTCACATCAAAGGGTTTATCGAAGAAGCGGAAAGCCTGCAAATCCATAGCGTCATCCTGGTACTCCCGGTAGTTGGTTATAAAGAACAACGCGAGTTTCCTGTTTCGGTTGCGCAGTTCCTTTGCCAGCGAGATACCGTCGATTCCATCCATCTGGATGTCCAGGAAAGCAACATCATATATCTCGTTATTGTGGAATACCTCCACAGGATTCGAGGCTATAGTAATTGCACAGGGGATAAAATGATTTTTCATGTATCCAGCGATATGCTGCCGCAGGTTTTCCAAAAAGAATACTTCATCATCAACCAAAACCACATTCATAAAAACACCAACTGAAATAATAATGCTCCCTCCTACTTAGGAGAGAGCATTTTATCATTGGTGACAACTAAAGTCAAATGAAGCATATAATCGTCGGTGTCAAGTTTGTAGAGTCGTCAATGTTGGGCGACACTTTACCTCGGAAAAATAGGACGTAGTTCTTAGGATCGAATTTGAGGAAGAAGGAAGGGCTGGAGGCGACGAGTTCTTCCTCAAATTCGGCGCGTATCTGCGTGCTCCCGCAGATACTCCGTCAACGCTTCGTTGGGAGACTTGAAATCCAGGCAAACCATTGGAATCGTATTGGAGAAACGGTTATACCTCTTCAACTGCTTGCGGCCATCATCCAGACTATACATCCGCAGCTTTTTATAAAACCGCCGTTCATCCTCCCGATGCTGCCGTTCCACTTTCCCGTTATGTCTTCGCGTCGCAATCCGTATACATTATTTATAGCTTATTCCTGCATATGTACCTTAAGCCGTGGATCAGAGCGGCTACTGTTGCCGTTCGGGCACCTGAATATACAAACTTTGCAACGCTACAGCCATTTTTGAGATCTCTTGTTCAGTAATCAAAGTCCGAGAAAAATCCGCAATTCTGCGATATTATCTTGCAGTTCTGCATTTGAGGTAGCTATTATTTTGAAATATCGTATAGTAGTCTTTGAAAAACTTGACTTTAGCGCAGTTTGAAGCAGGGCTTACAACGGCGTAACCATGTAGCACTGGTGTAGTATTGTTTCGACGGCATCTGGTTAGATTCCAAACTTTCTCTTATGCAAAATATGGAGGCAGCCAGATAGAAACAACAAAAGGATGTAAATGTTGAAGCTATACAGATATGACAAAGGTGTGCTCCAGGACCTCAAGAATAGTGAATCAGAACCAAACTTTAGATAGATATCGAAAGAGGTGAGTCCAATGGGCTGAGAAATGGTATCGATTAGACTATGAGAAGCAATAGGAAACTGTATGTCAGTTGAATCCTGCGGCTGTATAAGAGCATTCGATGATAAAATAATTAAAATTTATACCATTTCAAAAAACAGGAGATAAGAACATGAAAAGAAGAATCACTAAAATAATATCAGCTGTCCTTGTGTTGGTAATTTTTGCATCTCTTTCCACTTCCTTCGCCGCCAATGATTGTATTATTCTCTCGCGTGTGGTTTTAGAAGGAATTGCTGTTCAGAAGAATGCTGCAGAGGGAAACGGACTTCCCGATGCAGAATATGGTGCGCACAAACAAGATTTCAACACGAAACTTGTATTTAACAAAAACCAGATTGATGACGATGAAGTGCGTTTAGAGGGATATGTTATTGATGATGTGAATATTCCGATACAAATTGTAGGATACATTAAAAAGTGGGATAACTATGCCTTGTTTATCGATTCAACTGATAAAAAGGGGAACTGGGAAATCCTAAACTTTGCAGTGTATTTTGATTCGAGCAAAGCCATCATTTTCAATGAAAGTCTTTTAGAACAGGAAGCACCAATTCTAGCAGTATGCTTTAGAAACATAGCGAACGGGAAATACTATATTTTCGAAGAGATATTAGAGAAATGTTCGTTGTTAGATTCTTTTATAAAACAAACTGGAATATTTGAAGGAGTATCAGATTTTGAAAATGCGTCTCCAAGTCAAATCTTGTGGATTGCAGCGCATATTAAAGACAAGTCATTTTCTTCGCAGGAAATCTCCTCTAATGAATACGGATTAAAAAGAAGCAGACAGACGCATGATTTAGTAACTGTAAGGAACGCCTTTGTAAACAGTTATACTTTTAATGGGCATTCGTGGGTTGAACAAATGATTGTAGTCCATACAGTAATGGCACCGGTTAATCTGTCTACAAGTCAGCTTGCAAAAGCCTTTCTTTCCGTTGAAAGCACCAGAACTACAAGGGACGGTTATCTTTATTCGAATTCTTGCCCGACGATAGAAATTGGACACGGAGCATTAACATCAGATCCGGGCACAAAAATTGAAGCGTTGCTACAAAACTCTGACCATGAATTCAATTCTATGGTAACAGACGGCGAAGGAACCATGCCTTCTAACGTAAGCGTTGTACTAGGTATCTCCTACACTGTTCCCTATACAATCATTTCATTTGATTTAACATATAGTAACACTGTGCAGAAGGACTTGAATGAAAATTACGGTAGTTTTACGAATTATGCTCCGTCTCATTATCATCGCTCTGCTGAGGCGATATTTCCTAATAACTTCATTTTACAAGCTACCGATGACTTTTACTCCGTGGACTACACAATAATAGATTTAACTACTGCAACTTCTACCGGCTGTTATTTATCCTGCAAGTTTTCTTACTACGTATATGATGCATATCTATATGACGAGTTGTGTTATTATACAAGAATAGTAAGCAACTATTATGCAGAATGATTTATCCGGCATGGTAATTATAGGTAATGAGGCGCATTCAACGGAAAAAAAACGGGCTTGTTCTTATCGTTCTTCTTATCATTTTGATGTCACTCACAATAGTGTTTCTTCATGTAGTCAAGAAAAAACTAATCCAAATGGCAGAAACTGAGGTTAATCGAAGATTGATATCAGTACAACTTTCTGTAAATGAGAAACCTATTTACCTAGAAACATCCAAGATACAGATTATGGGGGACATATTTAAGTTAGTGAAGAATCAAGCCATTAAAGCCCGTCTAACTGTCTCTGCCCGTGATGAAAATGGATTCGAATTGTTTACCGTACCCCTCGGTTTGATTGATTTCCAAAAGGGAGAGCACCGATTAGAATACTGTGATCCAAGGTTTGGTCATGGGGAGAGTTCTCTGTGGTATTTTCTTCAAAAGTTCATATGGGTATACCATAAACGATATGCTGGGTATACTTATGATCTCCCAACCGTACTGTACTGTTCTGACAACTCACATATGTATGATGAGAACGGGATAGCGACAAAGGATGATTCAGTTAGTTTTAGCATTCGCTTCACATCTGGTAGGCAGTATGTTGGCTCTGTTCAGTTGACCTGTGGAAGCGAGAGAATGGATATAAGTATTTCTGATATAGCGCAATTAAACTAGCTCATGTTGAACTAAACACTACGGCGTGGACGGTCGTTTGACTGCCCACGCCTGCTTTTTTATCACGTTATTCTTTTGTGAAATTTGCCCTTGATACGTAATAGCGTCAAATAAGCCGGTGGATTGAAGGCCACCTCCAAGAATGAGAGAATGATCCCGGACTCCAGCAGGCAGCCAGAAAGAGGGCGAGTCTGCAGGCGTCTATGCTTGTGCCATGTTGTGCCATGGACAAGCATAGACAAATCGAGACGGAGAAAACGGAGTGGCTGAGCTAACGATCCGGGGAGCGCGCAAGCAGAAGAACTTTCTGGAATGGAGCCGCCGGGTGGCGAAATGCCGTGGAAGCGGAGTAACGGTAAGCCGCTGGTGCGCAGAGCACTGCGTCAACCGGAAGACGTACTACACTTGGCAAAAGAAAGTGTTTGCCGCTATGATCGAGCAGCAGGAATTGTAGATGATGTAAACCGCGGAGCCGGAAAGCCGGTTTGTAGAATTGCCGTCACCGTCGGAGCGGTATGAACCGGTGGCTGCGATGAGGGTCGGCACGGCGTCGCTGGAATTGTATGGCGGAGCAAGCACTGAATTCGCTGCCGCACTCTGCAAGGCGATGATCCAGGCTGAATGACTTCACCGGAGCCGACTGGATTTATTTGTAAACATAAACGAGTTAGATTTGGGAGAACTGAGTCAAAAACGGACTTCCCCCAAGAAAAGCTTCGCAACTTGAAGGTAACCGACTTCTGTAATGCGCCTCACGGTTTCTCCGGGTAACGAAAAGAACAAATACTGGACGCTTAATTAAATAACAGCAAATCTAGATGGTCGCAGGTTTATAGCTCAAAATAAGCTTTGACAAGCTTTCGCGCCTGTTCCTGCTGTGGACCTGGCATTCTTCCAATTAGCTTAACCAGGTCTTCTCCGCCTGCAGACAACTTTCCGATCAGGTAATAATCGGGAGTTTCACCCATTGCATCACATAGCTTGAAGAGAAGTGGAACTGTTGGCAGATTCTTGCCTCTTTCGATGTTTGACAGATGATTTTTGGAGATTCCTATTTGCTCAGCAAGCTTTTCCTGGGTCATCCCAAGTTCTTTTCTGCGTTGCATGAGTCTGATACCGATGAGTTTTCCGTCACAATTCACTGTTCTTCACCACACGAGCGAATGGTATCATCTCTGGCGGTGAATATACACAAAGTATAACAGAATAATTCTGTTAAGTAATGACTTTTTGAGGAAAAATGATTACAGTTCTGCAATACAATGAAATTCGGCAGAAATGCGTATTATCTCTGCAATTCTGCTGTACCTGTTGAAAGGCAGAAATCTCATGGGTATTATCAGTTTGGAAGTCAGGAAACATTATAAGTTTTCGGCTATCTAAAACCGAAAGAATGGAGGAGAGCACAAATGAAAAACAGCGTAAAAACTCTCGCGGGGAAGCTTGCAAAGATTACCGCTGTCCAAGCATTGAAAAGGGACGCGAACAGTACAACCTGCATTGCGGTGTTTCAGCCCAAAGTACCGGCAAAGCTGGCAAAGTTCAAATCCATTTCCAAGTGATAACTAAACTCGCACAGAAGACTGTGGACGCCTTATGCGGCACTCAGATGATCGGTGAAGAGGATAAGGATCTATATATCTATGGTTTTTTCGTCCTTTACACAAGGTTATTCTTCTTGATTATAACTATACTATTCTCCTTTATGTTTGGTATAGTCTGGCAAGGAATCTTGATGTATATAATCTTCTCACTGATTAGGAGCTACGCAGGAGGCGTCCACGCCTCTAAGGAAAGCATTTGTTTAACGGCAACTACTGTGGCGTTATTCGTATGCGTTATGGTACTCGGGATCTGCATAAAGTGGGATAATGTAATTCTGATGTCGATAGTATTAGTATGTGCATGTTGCTGCATCGTATTCCTCAGCCCAATGGACACCGAGGAAAAAAGGCTAAGTCCAGAGGAGAGTAAACGGTATTCTCGTATAACTTGTCTTATAGCATCTTTGGTTACTTTTTTGTCGTGTCTGTGTGCAGTTTTCGGGTTGAGCTCTGTACTGTATATATGTACCGTTAGTTTTGGGTTGGAATCCATTTTATTATTAATTGGTCGCTTTAGACTGAGAGCAGCGCGGAAGAGAATCTGAGAAGTCTTCTCAGGAAATTGTCGAGGCATAAAGCAAGGAAGATCAGCAATTCTGCGCATTATTCTTGCAGTTTTGCTTTTGGGGTGGCGTTTTTCCTTGAAAAGACTTACTGTGAATTTAAACCGATTCTCTATAGTTTTGGCTTTAATCATGTTTCAATTGATTCTTGGACAGTATCTCCTGCGGGAGATGCGAAGCTATTTGTCTTCTGTTCCAGACGTTGGAAAGCATGAGATTGCAGCCCTAAAAGCATGGGTAGAGCAAGGCTACAGTCCTTATAGCAACCCTTCTCATATTGCGGACGAGCAGGGCCGTGAGTTGCCTTTCATCCAAGCGTTTAGGACCGAGCAGGAACTCGGTGAAAACGGAAGAACTGACTCACACGAATAATTGATGTGTCCGTGCAGCGGTCGGCTCCGCTGACCGCTGCCGCACACAAATCCATGCCGATGCTCTTTTATGTGACAGTGGTGCAGTTCCGCCGTGATGGTGGTGCTAAAACTCCGTGCAAGTGGTGCTCATGCAACGGAATCTACACATGCTCCGTATAATTTGCCCATGAGCAAGGCATTTTATCCCAAGCATGTATGCTACTTTCATTAATTATTGTTCTTTAGACAGCTCTTCTAGAAACAAAATAGTAGCAGGTTGTTCTTTACATATTGCGGAAAGAAATCGTATTCCAGATCAAAGCGATAGTACCGATAAAGCATTAAGAGGGGAGCACTTTTTTGCAATCCTCTAAGGAAGTGATGTTATGGATTCAGATAACACCAGAGAAGAATTATGGCGATTATATGAACGAACAAGACTTGATAGACAGTACTTTTTTAAAGGTTTGGATAGTCTTTTATTACCTGACAATGCTAGGATTGTTGATATAGGCTGCGGGTCAGGCGGTTCGACTCAGATTATTCGGGAATGCTACCCTAAGGCTGAGATCTACGGAATTGACAGTTCGATAAAGGCAATACAGTATGCCTCAACTCTACTTAAAGATGAAAAAATAGTGTTTCTAAATACAGACGCGACACATATGCCGTTTCCGGATAGTTATTTTGATTGTTGTGTCGCGAAAATGTTTTTCGATATAGCCATTAAACATGAAGAAATAATAGAAGAGATTGTGCGTATCCTAAAGCCGCAAGGAATATTGCTTGTATATGGGAACACAAGAAGTACAGCCCAGGGCTCTGACCTTCTGAAAAACACTGATAAATTGATCTCTGCCTATAAGCGTTATGTTCGCTTATCCGGGAGAAAGGGATTCAATGTTGAACATTTTGTGGATATTTTGACCAAAAAATATAGAATGACTGTTAGTGTACAAAAAATTATCAAAGACACTATCGATCCTGGTCGAGAACAGCTATCAAAGTATTATACACTTTCGGAGATCGAAATCGTACATTGTGCTGAAAACAATATTTTGTCCATATTGGGACTCATATCTCCTAAGGATGTGATCGAGTACGAAACTTCTTTAAGAGAACTATTAATGACAAGTAACGAGTACATTTCCTTTGAACAGGCAATTCTTTATGCAATCAAGGAGGGTGCACAATGAAGTATAAATTTTCTAGATTTAGTTACTTTTTACCTACAAGTAGAGAAACAGACAATGGCACATATGTGTTTAATACATTAACACGTAGTCTAGTTAGGTTGCCGGAATTTATAAGTGATGCAGAGTTAGTAAAACTTAAAGAGGATGATATTGCTACTCTACATTTTCTCGGAGTCATTGTTGATGAAGAATTGGATGAATTAGAAGCAATGAACATCTATATGGATTTGAAGAAATATGAGCAGAAACGATTGATGGTGACAATTATTCCAACGAACGCTTGCAACTTCAGATGTATATACTGCTATCAGCCGGAGAAAACAGCAGTCATGAATGAAGTGACTGTTGCAAGAATACTTAAATGGTTTGAGAAAAACCTGCGTTATTATGATGAACTCAATCTGGGGTGGTTTGGCGGAGAGCCGTTGCTATGTTCGGACATAATGCTTAAACTGCTTAGTAGAATACGAGAATTGTGCAAAAGAAATGGAGTTGCAATGGTTTCCTCCATTACCACCAATGGATA
Organism: Paludibacteraceae bacterium; assembly: GCA_017557345.1. Classification (GTDB taxonomy): domain Bacteria; phylum Bacteroidota; class Bacteroidia; order Bacteroidales; family Paludibacteraceae; genus Colicola. The sequence goes on from JAFYZR010000004.1 coordinate 15,230, forward strand.
TTTGCTCAATATTGATCTGTTCCAACAATTGCTCTTAAATGGCTTACTGTATTACCAGATTACTGTAGATGGAGATGAACCCACTCATAATGCGCAGCGTCCGCATAAAACCAATGGGGATTCATATAGCAGGATCATGCAGAATCTGTCTAACATAGCAAAGCTTCCACAAAGCCGCAGATTTGAGGTCGGTATCAGAATCAACGTGTCAGGGAATATGAAAATGGAAAACATCTACAGCTTTATAGACAAGATGGCTGAGATGTTTTCTAGTGATAAACGGTTTGTTATCATTTGGCAATGGGTTAGGGACTGGGGAGGTAGCCGGATCAGTCAGCATAACAAAAAAAATCTCGTGGAAACTAGCAGCGCCTGTACAAATTATATCAGCTATGCTAAAGAGAAGGGGCTACATGTGGCGGATCTGGTATCTATCATAACCGGTACTGATTCCTGTGAGGCTTATTACAAAAACGGATATGTAATAAACCTTGACGGCCATGTACATAAATGTGCGATGTGTATGGAGGATGAGAAAAACAACTGTATAGGATACATCGATGAAAACGGAATCATGAGACTTGAAGTTTCAAAAGAGTTGAAATGGCTTGCTCATGACAAAATCACGGAAGAATGCGCATCCTGTGTGTATCTGCCAATGTGTTATACCAATCGCTGCCATTATAGTACAAAGATTAAAGGTTCATTAACTTGCTTGGAATATAAGAATCTTGTGTTGCCTCAGATTGAGCGAATGATAGAAAAACAAAAATTTTATACAGTTGGGTCGTGTGAATAAAGATATATGTTGTGAAACATTAAAAACCAAAACATGGGAGGATACTTTTGTGAGTGTGGAAACGATACGTGAAAAGGTGAAAGACATGTTTGAAGAAAATGGATTGGTCATCTTCCCTGGTGAGGAAGATGCATCACTCGACTTGGATTCTCTCAGACTGATCTCTCTTGTTGTGGCGGTAGAGAATACGTTTGAAATTGAGGTTCCAGAGCAGTATCTGTCACAGGCTATGCTCTCATCCTATAATGATTTTTGTGATCTCGTGGTCATGCTTTGCCGGTGAAATATATCGCTGTAAGCATTGATCAGAGATACAAAATTCGTCTTTGGGGAGGGGCGTCAAAACTCCCACATCACTATAAAGGGGGTGAATCAAGTGAAGAAGCTCGTTAAGCCGCGCATGAAGAAGGTCGCGAAGTTGTACGGTGAAAACCATGGTGGCAATTGCAATTGCGCAGGTGCCTAATCATGGCTTTCTATTCTAGGTAAGCGTCTGACACAGGGCAGAGCGCAAGGTGCTCTGCCCAATTTTTAATTATATATGTTGTTTTTACCGCAGGATGGTTTCCTGTATTATTTTAGAACTGGTGAAAGTCACAAATGTACGAAACGATGGGAAAAAGGTGGGGGAAAAAAGGAATTATGGTAATTGGCATCGTAGACAGCGGAGTCAACGCTGCACATGTGGCATTTGGTGGGAATCTGAAGATTGTAGAAAAACACCATTTTTTTAAAGATTATGAAGGAGCTATCCATCATGATTCGGACGTTAGTGATGAAATTGGACATGGAACAAGTGTTTGCTGGATTATCAACAGATTTTTCTCTGATGCGGAATTTGTAATCTTTAAGGTGTTTAGCAATGATACAGATGCCGATGAAGATATACTAATTCATACATTTGAGTACATTCGGGATTATATTCGATGTGATATTATAAATATCAGCGCAGGGGTACAAAATTGTTCTAATATAAAATATTTCAAGGAATTGTGTGATAGACTTCATCAATCTGGTACGATTATTATCAGTGCGTTTGATAATGAAGGTGGACTAAGTTATCCAGCATGTTTTGACAGCGTCATAGGTGTTGATATAAGCACCTCATGCTTCCAACCTAAGGACTACTTTTTCATTGAGAAATCGCCGATCAACATTCGCGGCTTTGGATACGCACAAATACTACCATCTCTGATGAATCAATATTCAGAACAAAAGGGCGCAAGTTTTGTTGCACCAATCTTTGCTGGAATGTTAGCTAAAATGAAAGCTCAAGGGGATACAGCTGAACCGATGGAATTCCTGCGTAAGCATGCAAAGGCTTGTTATTCAGGCTTCTATGAACCAGTAGTATCTCATTCGGAAATAATGAATGCATCCATATTTCCAGTATCAAAGGAAACAAAAGTACTGATTGAAAACGCAGGGATGTTGTCATTTAAAATTAGACATTTATATGACGTAAAGTATAGTGGCAACGTGGGGAAGCGCATATCGCAGCTCACATATCAAGGCTGTAAATTAGAACCATATCTTGAAGAAATGATTGTCGAACCCATTGAATCGATTGATTTCAATAGCATAGATACCCTGATTATTGGACATATGAATATGCTGCAAACAGCTTCGAGAAACAGTAATATAAAGCATGAACTAATAAAAAAAGCAACTGATTCAGATATACAGATATACATGTTCGACAATATTGGAGTTTCAAGAGAATTCTCTGATGAGGTTAATGAAAAAAAACTTCGCATTATATGCCCTTCTGTTAGTACGATAAATGTACCAAAGCAGCGTTATGGGAGGTTATACTGTTCATCCGTCCCGGTTTTGGGTATATTTGGAACAAGCCCGAAACAAGGCAAGTTTACTTTGCAATTGAAACTGCGCAAAGAGTTGTCTGAAGCCGGTTATAAGGTCGCAAATGTAGGAACGGAACCCACAGCGATGCTGTTTGGATTCGAGGAAACATACCCGATCGGGTTTAACTCAACTGTTGATATATCCGGAGAAAATGCAATACTCTACTTGAATCAACGAATACACTGCATCGAAGAAACAAATCCTGATCTCATCATTGTAGGATCACAGTCACAGTCAGTTTCTAGTGGCGTTGAATCTACCGGCTATATGCCAATCAGGCAGCATGAACTGATCTTAGGAACATGTCCAGATGCGTATATATTATTGGTGAATACAACGGATGATGAGGAATACATCCACAGAACCATATCATTTTTATCATCCGTGACCACCGCGAAAGTAATTGCTTTGGTCGTTAGTCCGCTTGTATATCAGATAGAAGGTGGATATCAGACAAAACTATTACGATATATAGATAATAAAGAAATGGAGCAGAGGCTGCATGAAATGGAGAAAAAGTATAGCATTACTTCTTTTTCGTTAAACGATGATAAAATTGCAGGAAAGCTACGCTGTGTAATTGAGAATTTCTATTCTTGAAGAAAACATATGGTCAAAGATAACGTTGAAGGAGGCTAAGCTGGTGGATGTACATTCCTGGAACCGGAAAGATGCATTACCATATGAGAGTGTTGAGAGATTTAAACAGATTATGTCTTCGCTTGGCATTGAATACTGTGTAGTTCAAGAAGAAAATTACAAAGATCATTGGTATTCAAACCGAATCGAAATCAAGGGGTTGCCTACTATTGGCACAAATGGAAAAGGAATAACAGCGGAATATACCATGGCAAGCGCTATGGGGGAGTTTTTTGAAAGACTTCAGTGCGGAATGTTGATAAACTATCTTTATCCTTTAAAAAGAAAAAGGGGAAACATGTCTCACGAAATAGAGCATGTAGCGGACGGGTTTAAAAAGTTTTTTTCTGAGGTCTGGCAGTCAGTCGGAGAAGATGATGCTAGGAAGATGGCATTATCAAATGCCAAGGACGGTGGAGTGTGTATTTGTGAAGATATATTTACAGGGGAAAAATACACGCTACCAGAAAACCTGCTGACCGTATTGTGCGGTGCTAATGGCACAGCAGCAGGAAATACATATGCAGAGGCTTTTGTTCAAGGTGTCAGCGAACTGTTTGAGCGATATGCAACACAATTCATATTCAAAGAAAAATATGATGACATCTTCAAAGTAATAGAAGAGAAGGCTTATGCATCTCTCAATTCATACAAGCTGATTCAGGCGATAAAAGAACGCAGGTATCATGTACGTGTGATCGACTGTTCCTTAGGCGGCAAGCTACCGGTCATCGGGGTTCTCATTTTCGATCCTAGCATGACCAGGTACTATTTCAAGTTAGGTGCTGACGCGAATGTCGACATTGCTCTCCAACGTTGTATTACCGAAGTATTCCAAGGATCGAGTTTTGACCTTAATTTTCGTATGCGCATGAAAGAATGCTATTCTTCCGATGTGAAAGAAGAAGGTTTTTGGTATGGCAGTAACAGAGCATACGATCATATAAGAGCAGAAATTGATGGAACTGGTAGTCTGCCACGCGCTTTCTTCAGAAGTATAGAAAATAAGACTAATGCCATATCAGGATTCTGCGACAGTATTGAGACAAATGACGAAGCAGTTGAATTCATGCTGGGACGTTGCAAACAGATAACAAACATAGTTGGTTTGATAAACTATACGAAATATGGCATACCTTGTGTTAGAATCATCATTCCTAATATATGCGCATCCCTGTATTATCCTACGGATCGTGGTACTAGTCTATCTCAGACAATCACCGCAATCCGTGCATTCCGGACTGCGGTTGCCGAGGAAAAACTGCTAACGAAGGAAGCCTTAAACTGCATTCTAGATATACTTGGTTATCCAGCTTATACATATGAGTTCAGCATGACAAAACTTTTAGGAGTCATTACGGATAATATCGTTGATGCTCCTTATCTGTACAGCCCATATCTGTTTACGGCGTATCTTGCTTTATACCTGAAAGAATATGATATTGCTACGAAATACATGGAGATTTATAACAAAAACGCCAAAACAAACGAAACTCTTAGACAACTGGACAGGATGGTTATCAAAGCGTTTATGGAAGGTGTTAAGGACGAGGAAATTCTTCAATTTGTCAGTGGTTTTGGAGAACATGAGAAAACTACAGCAGAAGTCAACAATTTGATAAACATCCATAAGAAAGGCTTCCAAGTACCATCTTGTCCTAATTGCGAAGTATGTGCTCTAAAAGAGGTATGTCATTATCATACATGGGAAAAAATTGAAGATTCCATGCTTAGGTATATTCCAAACTCCATGGATGGAGAATTTTTTAAGTTCATCTTGCAATGCCGTGAAACAGCATTGTGAAAAATTGCAAGGAACGGCTGCCGCATAGGGAGGAAATCGGTGTGAAAAAAGATAATTCGTTACGAAAAGGCATAATGTTTCTATTTTCAGATATTATGCAAAAAGAACCTATGCTCCTAGTCATGGTGATCCTGTGCATTCTGTTGACGCTTACCACATCCATTCTATTGATATATATCCCTTCGTATGCTGTAGCAGTGATAGGCGGAAGTGCAGCAATATCGTCGATAAAAAAACTCATTTTGATTACAATCGTATACTTTTTCACATCAATGATTGCTGGAGGTATACAGAATGGAAGAGGAATGCGGCAGCTCTATATCGGGCGGAATTTGCTGTACCGGTTGTTTTTGCGGCGACTGAACGCAAAGTACGAATACACGGAAAGTGATGCAGGGCAAAAGGCCTATGAAAAAGCCCGTCAGGTATGTCTGTGGGGTACGGATGTCCGACAACTGCTCGAAGGGTTCATGAGTCTGATCGTTTGTGTTGTCAGCTTCGTCATTTATTCAAGCCTGTTAAGCCGCCTAACCCCATGGCTGATTTTCGTGATGGTTGGGTTGTCTGCCCTAAACTATATCACCCTTAAGAGGACGCAAAGGGCAAATGACAAGCGAATGGACGAACAGGCTGCCGAAATGCGAAAGTACTTTTACTTGATCAACGCTTTTCAAAATACAAAGATCGGGAAAGACATCCGCCTTTACAGAATGGGTGATTGGCTATGTAGAGTGATGGACAAAAGCCTTCGTAAATTACAAGAAATACACAATGAATTTCAAGCACGTATCCGGGACAGCAGAGTCGTGGCGGCAGGAATAACGTTGCTTCGGGATGGTATTGCTTACGGCTATCTGATTTATCAGGCATGCAATCACAGCATCACAATCAGCGAGTTTGTGCTATATTTTGGAATGATCAATCAGCTGACGGGATTTGTCAGCAATTGTATTCAGAGTTATGGTACGCTGCGTTTGGGCTGCGCGGGAATCTCTTCGGTCAGTGACTATTTTTCTGAAACCGAGGAACCAGAACGTGATAGCCAGGACAGCGGCATGCCTGCTTCTACCCCCAATATATCGATAGAGTTTCGGGATGTTTGTTTTTCATACGATGGTGTGAATAATATCCTGGATCATATCAATCTGGAAATTAAAGCCGGAGAAAAAGTGGCTCTGGTTGGAACAAACGGCGCCGGCAAAACAACGCTAGTGAAACTGCTGTGTGGCCTGTATAAGCCACAGTCCGGTCAGATATTCCTGAACGGGCAGCCGACGGAGGAACTGACATTTTCTCAGAGGGCAAATTGGATCGGTGCAGTCTTCCAGGATTGTCTCATTCTTCCATACAGCATAGCGGAAAACGTCTCAATGTTGCCATATGAAGAAACAGATATCCCGCGGGTAGAGGATTGCCTAAAGTGTGTCGGTCTTTATGAGGCGGTTAATAGGTCTTCTTCCGGTTTACGAACACAAATGACAAGAGCCGTGGATGAAAAAGGCATAGAGCTTTCCGGCGGGCAGCAGCAAAAGCTGCTGATGGCCAGAATGCTCTATCGTCTAAATGCGTCGCTCTGGGTACTGGATGAGCCTACCGCGGCAATGGACGCTTTGGTGGAAAACGAAACCTACTCTTTCTTTCATGCTTTGTGCGGAGAAAGAACTTGTATCTATATTTCGCACAGACTCGCAAGCACACGTTTTCTTGACCGGATCATTCTGCTTGACGAAGGGCGCATCGCTGAGGACGGAGCACACGAAGATCTGCTCCGGAATAACGGCAAATACGCGCATCTATTCAAAATTCAAAGCAAGTACTATCGGGAGGAAAATGTAAATGAAGCATTATAAGCACAGTAATGTTCGTAGATCTTTCGCATTGCTTCATCGAATAGATCCTCTTTTTTTCCCATATGCTATTCTTAATGGCATTCTGCAATCCTTAATCAACTTTTTTCCGGTGATTGTTCTGGCCCAAGTGATCAATAGAATTACTGAACAGCGGGATTTTAACTCGATTATTATAATTGCCCTCGCAGGTGTGATCGGCATATGGATCATCGCTGTGCTTCAAGCACTGGTGGAGAAAGAAGTAAACGTTCGAAGCCAGAATATTTCCTACAGTTTTGAAACTCTCGTCTCACGTACAACCATGTCTATGGAATATGCGCAAATAGAGAGCGACGAGACAAAAAAGATGCAGTCTCAGATCAAGGCCGACCGCAGTTGGGGAAGCGGCTTTTTCGGCGTAACAGCCAAAACACAGCAGATCATTCAGCAACTGACGAGCATTATTGTTGCAACAATTATTCTTATTCCTCTTCTGATTGAATCAGCAGCGAACAGTAACTGGTATTTGTTCGGAACAATCCTGTTGATGCTCGTCCTGTCTGTGGTTATTTCCCGTTTCTTTGATCGCTTCTATAGCAAACGTGAATCTGCCGAAATGCGTGACATGACGCAGGCGGAGACCAACAGTCGTTTTCACAGTATGACTGAAGGAAGTCATGCCATCAGCTATCGGGATATTAAGGAAATCCTTATTTGCGGGGCAATCTCCCTCATCGCTCCCAGCGTAGAGAAGGAAAATGAAATCATCCATAAGCATGCGCTACGTCTTTCAAAGCTAAACTTTATAGGTGGATTGATGAAGGGCGGATCATCCGGTCTGCTGCTTGGCTTGTCCTACTGCATGGCTATGTTTTGCACCTATACAGGGAAAATCGCAGCAGGCAATATCGTGCAGTACGCGCAGGCTCTGTATCAGCTGTCAGTCGGTGTTTCCTCTTTCCTGCAAACAAAAACCGAGCTGAAAGTGGATACAGACCGGCTTGCAAGCACACTGGATTATCTTGATATGGACATGCCGCGAGCCGCAGTCGGCTCAATCAAGCCGCAAACCATGAAAGAAATTGAGTTCCGTGACGTTTCCTTTACCTATCCCGGTTCGGATCATCCTGCAATCAACGGTTTGAACGTCAAAATCAACGTCGGCAGAAAAACAGCCATCGTCGGCTTAAACGGCAGCGGAAAAACCACGCTGATCAAGCTGCTGTGCCGTCTGTATTGCCCGGATCAGGGAAGCATATTGCTGGACGGCGTTGACATATGGAATTATGACGAAGCTATCTATCGTGATCTGCTGGCGGTTGTGTTCCAGGATTATTCGCTGTTCTCCTTTTCTGTCGGCAGCGTGGTTGCCTCTTCTGAGACTTATGATGCCGATCGCGTGGAGGATGCCCTGAACAGGGCGGGAATGGGAAAATGGATCCGGTCGTTGGGCAAAGGGCTGGATACGATCCTATATAGGGAATATGAAAATGACGGGGTGGATATATCCGGAGGTGAAGCACAGAAAATTGCCATTGCGCGGGCAATCTACAAGGACGCTTCTCTGGTGATTTTAGACGAGCCAACAGCTGCGTTGGATCCCCAGGCTGAGTATGATACCTACACCAGGCTTGCTGATCTGATCGGCATGAAAGGCGTCATTTACATTTCACACCGCTTAACTTCTTGCAAATTCTGCGATGAAATCATAGTCGTGGATAATGGACATGTTATCGAGCGTGGTACTCATTCGCAATTACTGAGCCACAATGGGCGATATGCGCAAATGTGGAATACTCAAGCACAGTATTACAAAGTGGAGTAGGCTTCCTCTGCCGAAGATGGAGAGTGCCCGAATTATGTGTCACCGTAGAAGTTGGAGAGAATAGTGCGAAAATATTGCAATCGGCGGTGGCCAGCGGCAATTGATGCGGTTGCCAGCGATAGCCCGACGGTGCCAGCGGCAGGATGCAAAACATTATTCCACGTTTCTCTTGACATGAGCCTCCATCGCACATGATTTCATGGCAAAGCGGCAGAACAGCGCCTTGTGGCTTGTTGCGTTTAGCCGTTTGACGATCCCCATCAGTATCGAACGCTTTTTCATCGCCTTTCGCCTCCGTTCTGAGGCCTATGACTCGATTATGCTGTGCATGGTGTCCAAAGAAACGGACTTCAAATATTTATAATAAGTAGGAGTTTTAGATATGAAAAGCAAAAAAGAAAAAGTGCTTCCGGTTGCATATCCTTCTATAACAAGCTGGCCATGGCATGCAATTCTTTTCTCCATATTGGAAACAAGAGAAGAGACAAAACCATGGATATATAGTAATTATATAAATCTTGTTGGAGGAATGGATGATGTAGTAACTTCATTTGATTTTTCGCCGAATGTAATTGACTATGCAATATGCCCTTGGATAAATGCACAGCTGTTTAGCCGCGAATATTTATCGAAAAATCACAAAAATATAAAACAATTCTTTATAGACGCAATTGACTCTGGCGCATATATTTTTACAATTATTAATACACAATATGCGTTTAGAAATATAATAGGAGAAAACATCGGAAAGTATATTCACGAGACTATGATATATGGATATGATGTTGAAAAAGGCAAATTCAATATTGCTGATTTTACATATAGAGGTAAATATTCATTTGAAGAAGTTGATATGGATTGCGTAGTTAAAGGATATTTGGACGTTAATGTTGAAGAAGATTATATTGCACATAGGCGGGAAGGAGTGTTTTTACTTAAATTCAATGAAAGGGCTAAGTATAAGTTTGATTTGGCGTTAGTAAAGTATTATCTGAAAAATTACATAAATGGTAAAGGATTAGATTGTACGACTCGTACAGTTATAACTGATAATTCATTTATGAATACAGGATTAGAAGAAAAAACGGGAATTAGTTCCTATGATCTGCTCTTTCATTATCTTACGCTTGTAGGCGCTGGAAGCAGAGCTATAGACAAAAGAATTCCACATGTAATTTTCGATCATAAAGAATTAATGTTAAAACGACTTTTGTTTATGATAGATGAAGGATTCATAGAAAATGATGAAAATATTATTTATAAAATAACCAAAATTAGAGATTTAGCTATGCAAAACAGAAACTTGCTTTTAAAAAGTATGGTAGCAAGCGTTCCTATTAAATCTGATGATATTATAAATAAATATATGACATTGCGTGACATGGAAATGGATTTATATGATTTAGTGTTACAACAATTGTAATTGAAACCTGTAGCGTTACAATAGATGTGAGACTAAGAGAATAGAAAAAGCGGTTGAGTTTGTTAGAATGAAGCTACCACAAACCAAACTAACAAAAGGAGCTCAACCGTTATGAGTAGTATACTACAAACAAAGAGGTATTTGCCTCTACAGTTGTTCGATTTGAGCGTTATGAGAAGAGCCAGACACCAGATGCAGAGCCAGGATGAAAGAGAGAATGTCATGTCAAACACTATACGAAAAGAATATTGGCTCCCGTGTCCGGTGTGCAAAGGAAAAACGAGAACAAGGGTCCATGAGGACACCACACTGGTGAACTTCCCCCTGTTCTGTCCAAAGTGCAAAGCGGTAACAAGGATCAACTTCGTAAAACTGAATATGGTACGGAGCGACGAGCCAGACGTATAAAACGCGGAGCCAGCTGCCTGATGATCAGGAGCTGGCTCTTTTCTTATTCAATTTGGATCGGTGGGTTCCCCTTTTTTCGCAGACCGCTCAAGACGGCGACGATGATCGGGATCAAAACGTCCGCCTCTTCCTCAGTACAATCCGAAATCAGCAATCGAAGCTGGTTCAACATCGGTGAATTCTTTACGAGTTCGGGGTAGAAGATTCCCTGCGAATCTACTTTAAGATAGCGGATCAACGGATACAGCTTATCCATGCAGGGATTACCCTTGCCGGTCTCAATGTTCTGCAGGGTGCGGTAATCCATATCCAGAGCTATAGAGACATCCTTTTGCGTCAAACCGGCTCGACGGCGACCTTCTTTTATGACATCTCCCAAAGGCTGCGAAAACTCATACATTATAATGCACCTCGAATAGCATTATAAAATCCGTATTCTTTCGACGAAAGGCGACATATTACGCATAAAATACGGATTATATTGCTTTTCAGGCGTGTCGAAGTGTGGTGGTAGAGAGTGCTTATTGAGACAAATAAGCGCTTATTATCAAAACAGCATTTCAATTCGTCCATCAGGATAAGTATGAGTGTTCACCTGCATCAGATTACGTCTTAACTCACCATTCGCTAAGCGTATATCCATGCGCCGGACTATGGTCTGCGCAGATAGTATCGACCGTTGTTTCCACCTTCCATGAGGCTTTCATGGGTAGGGCAGGAAACAGCGGTTATTTTCGTGATATAGGCTCCCGTCCACATCGCTGCCGGGGCCCACCGCCTCCGATCAGATCTCACCAAAGAAATCTGATTGGAGGTACATAAGATGCCGGACAGGAAGAGCATCTACACCTTGAACAAGAAAGACCCGGAGGCCATTGTTTACACCGACGCCGACAGACGCATCATCCGTCTGACCCGCGCAGATTTCGATACGGAGGCAGATTTCCTCAAATGGAAAGCCTGGTCCGATGAAAATTATCACGAAGAGGAAAAGGGCGATCATGTGGAAGACAACCACACTTCGCCCCTGGACGAAAAGACCGGCGCTGCGAATGGCCCGGAGGTCATCATTGAACAGCGGATCGAGAAGCAGGCCCAGGATCAGTACGCCGCCGAGACGGTGATCCGCATCAAGGGTCAGCTCACAGAAAAGCAGTTTCACCGCCTCTGGCTTCGCTATGTGGAAGGTCTTGATGTGGAGGAGATCGCCAGGCAGGAGGGCAAGGGCCACTCCAGCATTTCCGAGAGCATCAGCGAGGCAAAAAAGAAAATTTCATCTTTTTTCTCAAAACACCCGACGAAACGGCCTTAAAAACGGCGGTTAGTGAAGGACACTTTTCTGTGGTTCTTTACTGACGCCTTGAAAACTGAATATACGGTGTTATAAGCACAGGACCCGCGTGAAGAGCGACATGGGGCGCGACGCCATGACAGGCAGCCGGGAGGTGAGGAAAAAGGCTGTCCGAGCGACCACCGCAAGCCTCAGACCCGATTCGGCACTTCGGGCGCGAAGACAGCGCGGGGAATAATGAAACTTGCTCACGCCCGTCCACAGACTAGAGACGGAGCCCTGGGATGCTTGCCGGCCTTACAAGCGGCATCATCCCGGAGTTATGACGGCCTTGCCAGAGGCGGCTTATAACATCCCCTTGCCGGGGACTGCGTGGCAAATACGGCGATTCAAAGGTTTTTGACAGCAGGCCGGCTGCGCCGACACGATTCCTATGTTTACAGGAGTTTCAAAAGTCTGGCGCGGCTGCCCATCAAAGTCAGATACCACGCGCTGGCAGCACGGGCTTCCAGCGCGTTCATGTGACCTTGATGAAACTACCGGGAAAGGAGCTTTCGCTTTGAATACTACCAAACTGCCCGAAGAACACAACGGGCTTGTGGACATCCGCGACGTTTCGGTCAATAAGAATCTGCCCAAGGAGGAACGAATCGCCGATTTCGTCAAGCAGATCAAAAATCCCTATCGTTTCCGCTGCGGTGATTTCGTGATAAACGCCTGCTTTTCCTCCGGCAACACAACCATAGAGGATTGTTTGAAAGGAATCTTACGGTGAGCGACAAACTTGCGTATTCCCGCAGGGAGCGGTAAAATGGCTTCGGAAAAGGATCAAACAGGCTGAAGCCTTACCCCACTCTTTTTGCCGCGGGAACTTCCGGGACGAAAGGAGTGTTTTTTCATGCCCAAATACAAAGCCGCCGCCTATATCCGTCTGTCCTATACCGACGACCGGGCCAGCGAGAGCGACAGCGTAGGCAACCAACGAAGATTGATCCAGGATTTTGCAGAGCGCAGCCCGGATATTGAAATCGTAACGGAGAAGATCGACGACGGGTACAGCGGGATCATCTTCGACCGCCCTGCCTTTAAGGAAATGATGCAGGAGGTCATGGACGGGGCGATCAACTGCGTCATTGTCAAAGACCTGTCCCGCCTGGGCCGCGAGTACATCGAAACGGGCCGCTATCTGCGCCGCATCTTCCCGACCTACGGCGTCCGCTTCATCGCTATCACTGACAACATCGACACAGCTAGGGAAAACAGCAGCGACGAGCTGACCGTATCGGTCAAGAACATCATGAACGAAGCCTATTGCCGGGATATTTCCGTCAAGACCCGGACCGCACTGGATGTGAAGCGCCGGAACGGGGATTTCGTAGGCGCATTCCCGGTTTACGGCTACGTCAAATCCGAGGAAAACAAAAACCGGCTTGTTCCCGATCCCTACGCTTCCCGTGTGGTACAAGATATTTTCCGTATGCGCATGGCCGGTTCCAGCGCCCTGCATATCGCAAACGAGCTGAACAGCCTGGGGATTCTCTCCCCGCTGGCTTATAAGCGCAACAACGGTTTTCCCTATGGCAAAAACGGTTATACAGACCGGGCAGATTGCAAATGGTCCGCCACCACCGTGATCCGTATCCTGCGGGACGAAACCTATACCGGGACGCTGGTACAGGGCAAGCGCGGGACAAGCAATTATAAAACCAAGGACCTGGAGCTTCGCCCCTCCTCTGAATGGGTGCGCATCCCTGACGCCCATGAGCCGCTCATTTCCAGGCAGGATTTCGAGCTGGTGCAGCGGATCAGCCGCTTGGATACCCGGACATCTCCCAACCAGGGTACGGTTTATCTGTTTTCCGGCATCCTGATCTGCGGCTGCTGCGGCGCTCGCATGACACGGAAAACCAACCGCATAAAAGGCAAGGAATATAACTATTATTACTGCCCTACGGGAAAGAAGAACGGCTGCCGCACTCCGGTCATGCTCCGGGAAAACGAATTGAAGGCCGTGGTGTGGCAGACCGTGAAATCCTATATCGACAACGTGGCTTCCCTGGAGGCCCTGTTGAAAACCATCGACCAATCCAGCCTCAACCGGGCGCTGATCGCGGAATACAGCGGCCATATCGCGGAGAATGAGCGCCGACTGGATCAGGTCATGGAGTTCAAGGCAAACCTGTATGAGAGCCTGGTCAGCGGCGAGATTTCCAAAGAGGATTACGCCCAATTCAAGGCACGGTACACCCGGCAGATGGAGGACGCCAAAAAGAGCATCCGGCTTTTGAAGGAGAAGCTGGACGCCGTGAAGGAAAACCGCAGCGAACGCAATCGCTGGATTCAGCATTTCATTCAATTCTCCGAGCAGGATTCCATTGACCGCACAGCCTTGATCCACATGGTAGAGAGCATCCGCGTCCTCGGCAAAAAAGAGCTGAAGATCACCTTTGCCCATGAAGATGAATACCGGCAGGCCGCGGAGCTGATCTGCCAGGCCCGGCAGAGCGAACGAAAGGCGGGTTGATCATGGCGAGAAAAAGCAGAAAGGAAAACGTATCCGCTCCAGTGCCAGAGGCCAATGAGAACTGCCGCGCCGCGATCTATATCCGGCTTTCCGTTGAGGACAAGCACACAAGGTCCGTTTCCATTGAAACGCAGCAGCTAATTATCGCGCAGTATCTGGAGCGCAATCCGGAGATCAGCGTTTACCACACCTATATTGACAACGGTGCGACGGGCACAAACTTCCAGCGTCCCGGCTTCCAGCAGATGCTTTCGGACATAGAGGCTGGCTTCGTCAACTGCGTCATTGTAAAGGACCTCTCCCGCTTGGGGCGGAACACCATTGACACCGGGTATTACATCGAAACATGGTTCCCCCAGCGGGACGTCCGCTTCATTGCCGTAAACGAGAACTACGACACCGCCGATCCCGATGATACGGCTTACGGGATCCTGATTCCTCTGCGGAACATGATCAACGAGGCTTACGCTTTGGACATCGCACGGAAGATCAAGGCATCCCAGCGACAGATGATGAAGGACGGAAAGTATATCGGTGGGCGGACGCCATACGGCTACCTGAAGGCCAAGGATGATTGCCACCAGCTTGTAGTAGACCCCGCAACCGCGCCGGTGGTCCGGCAGATGTTCCAATGGGCCTATGAAGGCGCGGGGCTGAATACCATTGTCCTCCGGCTGAATGAGGCGGGCATCATGACGCCCAGCCATTACAAGTTCAGCATCGGGGAAATTTGCAATGAAAAGCAACTCGGAAGTGGAAAATGGCAGACCTTTACCGTGAAGAAAATCCTTCGCAGTGAAATCTACACCGGCGATTTGGTGCAAGGCCATACCACGATCATCGACCACAAGCAGGTCCCGGCTGGCCCGGAAAACCTGACCGTCGTGCGTGATACCCATGAGGCCATTGTCAGCCGGGAGTTGTTCGACACCGTACAGAAGAAATTGGATGAGACGGCCAAGGAAAACAAATCCCGCAAGGCTACACCCTACACAGCAAATATCCTGAAAGGCAAGGTGTTCTGCGCCTGCTGCGGCAGGGGCCTTCATCGGCAGCGTTGTCAGAGAAAGAAAACAGCTGACCGTTATGTTTTCCATTGCCTGACCAACAGCCGGATCGCACATGGCGCTTGCCCCGGCGTGTTCATCTATGAGGAAGCCCTTATGGAAACACTTACAGGCATTATCTTGGATAATCTTGACGCCGTATTGGGGAAATACGCCTTGTGCCTGGAAGCACCCGCAACGCAACGGGAGGCCCGCGAGGAATTGGGTCAGAAGATCGTTTGCAAGAAGCAAGAACAGGCCCGACTCAGGGATCGTGCCCGCAGCCTCTATGAAAGCCTGACCCTGGGCGAGATCGACAAGGACGATTACTTTTCCCTGCGGGAACGGTATGATTCCCGGCTTGCCCAAATTACCGAGGATCTTCAGCAGCTTGAAAAGGGCCTGGCTGCCATTGACGCGCAAATCAAGGAAGCGCAGAAATTGAGACGCGATGCGGAAAGCATCCGCAAGGACCGGGCACTGACAGCGGAGCTGATCGACCGCCTGATTGAACGGATCACCGTCACCCCGGAGAAGCAGATCACGGTGCAGATGAAATTCCGGAGCGAGTATGACAGCTATGGGGAGGTCTTGGAGAAATGCAGAGCTATGTGATCGCCCTCTATATCCGCCTTTCTTTGGAGGATTCCAAATATGACAGTCTGAGCATTGAGAATCAGCGCCTGGTCCTCCATGAGTATGCCGCCGCCATGCCGGAGGCCCTTCACGCCGAGGTGCTGGAGTTCATCGACAACGGATACAGCGGCACCAACTTCGAGCGGCCCCAGGTGCAGAAGCTCATCGAGATGGTGCGGTCCAATCAGATCAACTGCATCATGGTCAAGGATTTCTCCCGCTTCGGGCGAAACAGCATCGAAACCGGCTATTTCATCGAGCGCGTGTTCCCGCTGTTTCATACCCGCTTTATCTCTGTCAGTGACGACTTCGACAGTGACCGGCACAAGGGAGATACGGGGGGCATGGACGTTGCTTTCAAGTATCTGATAAACGAATACTACAGCCGGGATATGTCCATCAAGACCAAAAGCGCCAAGTATGCCAAGATGCAGCGCGGCGAGTATCAGAGTAAGATATGTCCCTACGGTTACCGGAAAAGCGCCAATGGACGCATGGAGCCGGACCCGGAGGCTGCGGAAGTGGTGCGCCTCATTTTTCGGCTCTCCGCTGATGGAGTAAACGCCGCAGAGATCGCAAGAGAATTGTTCCGGCGGGGTATCCCCACGCCGGGGGAATACAAGGCAGCGCACGGAAACCATACGCATGATATATCCAGAACGCAAGGGATATGGTGTGGTTCCACCATCCTTCGGATGTTGGAGGACGAGCGGTACATCGGCACCTATGTCATCGGCAAACGCGCCGTGCTGGAGGTGGGTGGTAACCGGAGCCGCCTGAAAGATCGGGACAAGTGGTACATCATTCCCGACCATCACCCTGCTATTGTGGATCAAGCCACCTTCGAGCAGGCCAGAGCGAAACAGCTCCGCTATCCCCAGCCGAACAAGAAAACGCGGGACTATCCGTTGAAGGGCAAAATCTTCTGCGGCTGCTGCGGCCATGCCCTTACCTATTATTCCAGAAGGACGCCGTATTACTATTGCCGGCACTCCGACGCGGACGAAAATAAGCCTTGCTACAAAATGCGCTTTGATGCAAAAGCACTGGAGGAAGCGGTTTTTACCACGCTGAAAGCGCAGATGGATGTGCTGGGCTCAGACGGTATCAAGAGGGATTCGCTGGGAAACGCGGTTGTGTCTCAACGCTCGGAGTATGAGCGTCAGATCAACGCCTTGGAGGAAAACAAGCTCCGGTTGTACGAGCAGTACCAGCTCCGGGAAATCGACCTGGATACCTTCAAGGCGAAGAAAGAGGCGCTGAACGCCCAACTCCTGAACATCAAAAATGCCTACGCCTCATTGACGGCACAGGCAAAGCGTGAGCAGGAGGTAAAGGAGAAAGAGGCCCGGCGAAGCAACATCACAAAAGAGCTGACCGAGGCCGCAGGGCTAACCTCTGCACTGGCTTGCCTTTTGATTGACAAGGTACGAGTGTATCCCAGAGGCAGGATTGAAATAGTGAACAATGTACAGGACTTATTTCTATAGAGCAAAAACAGCAATCTATAATTCTCATAGCGGTGACGCAGTTTTTCAAAAAACACTTCAAAGGGATGAAATGAACTACCGTCAAATGCGATTTTATGGTAAAATAGAATCGCAGCATATAAAGCGCCAAGATGAAGACGGTGATCATAGAGCTCATCAGCTTGCATTAAGCAAAGGCGCAAAGAGGAGCATTAAGAATGTATTTGAAAAAAATTCACATCGAGAATTATAGATTGCTCAAGAATGTAACTGTTTTACTAGATCCTTTGCTTACCCTTATAGTGGGAAAGAATAACACAGGCAAGACTTCCGTTGCTAATCTAATCAGAAAAGTTCTCAACGAAGAAAAAACCATCTCAATAAACGATTATCCGCTTGAGTGCAGAACGCTTCTCTACGATACTGTAGAAGCATACTGGGCGGGAGCAATAGAGGTAGCAGAGATAAAACAACAGATTGCCGAAACGAGAATCTCGTTTTATATTGACTATTCGGAAGAAGATGATAATCAGCCGCTTGGAGGCCTGAGTCCCTTTATCATTGACATTGATGAAAGTAATACAGTTGCCAGGATTGATGCAATTTACGCTTTTGAAGAACCGAAGGCCGAGGAGTTATTCACTCAATGCAAAGGCAGATATGATCGGTTACTACAGGCATGCCAGAAAGATGATCCGAATTATGGGAAACAAGAAGGTTATGACAGAACGCTCACTGCAACGGTAATAAAAGAACACTTCAACAAATTCTTTTCACTCAAAGTTTTGGCAGTTAATTCAAACAACGAAGAAGACTATCAAGAGAAACCATCAAGCATGTTAAAAAGACTTTTTATTTATCGCAGTATTGAAGCAGAAAGGAATCTCGACGAATCTGATAGCAAGAATGAACGCCCTCTTACCGGAGTGATGAACCGAGTGTTTAATCCCACAGAAGACCTCGCTGAGGCGTTGAGTCCGATTATCGATGAACTCAATCGGTATGTTGATGATGTCAGTTTTACGGCACAGGAAAAAATAAACACTCTCATGAATCAAATCATTGCGAGTATGATCCGGTTTGGATATCCCTCAGCGGAGGATTTGAAACTAAAAGCTAACGCTGATATTTCGTTGAAACAGCAAGTTTTAAGCAATACGGATTTAACCTATACATCTTCCGATGAAAGTGAAAGCTTGCCAAGTACGCATAATGGACTAGGGTACAAAAACCTTATTAAGATATCCTTAATCCTTACTGAGTTTTCTAAAGCTGTTGTTGCAGATGCTACAGCTATACCACTATTACTTATTGAAGAACCGGAAGCTCATATGCATCCTCAACTGCAAACAGCATTTGTGGGGTTTTTGAGTAAATTCCTTGAGGAAGCAATTGGTACCAAGAGACACTTGCAGGTTATTCTTTCTTCACACTCGTCACATGTAGCAAATACTGTCGAATTCAAGCAAGTAAGGTATATGAGAAGAACAATAGATGGGGTTATTTGCAAAGATTTGCAGCAATTCTATCAGAGTGGTCAATCAGATGAGCAAAAAGAAAACCGTGACTTCGTACAGAAATATCTAAAACTTAGCTATTGTGACTTGTATTTTTGTGATAAGGCCATTCTTGTTGAAGGTGCGGCCGAAAGGCTGCTTATTCCGAGTATGATAATGAAGTGTGCTGAAGCAGGGGAATTTGGAGAAGTAAGCCCACCCCTTCAGTCACAGTATTATGCTCTTGTTGAAGTGGGTGGTGCTTATGCGCACAGATTTTATGATTTTTTGGATTTCCTTGAAGTCCCGACACTAATTCTAACGGATGTTGATTATGTTTGTGAGCGCAACAAAAAATGTCAGAGGTCGCAGGCATTACATTCCTCAAATGGAGCAATTAACCGTTGGTGCCACGATGTTTATGGCATAGCAGTATCGAAGCCGATTCCGATTGATAAAGTTATAGAGCTTTCCCAGGACTCTAATAAGAAAACAAATGCACTTCGACATATAGAGTTTCAAAAGGAAGAGAACGGAGCTTATCCAAGAAGTTTGGAAGAGTCCATACAAAATGTGAACAGGAAAATGTTTGACATTGACAAGAGTGTAACCGAGATTCCATTATTTGAAGATAATGATTCGGGAGAAAGCAAAACTGATTTTGCTATTAAGTTGCTAACAGATCCAGAATTCGAGAATTTTCAAATACCCTCATACATTAGAGATGGTCTCATTTGGCTCAACAATCAACCCAAGATGCCCGCCCGGGAAACTCCTGTCCGTCAACACAAACGTTTGATATCGACAAATTAAAGAGACGTGACGACTATGCAAGAAAAAACAAACTATGAAATAGCCAAAGCATTTGCAGATAAAACTGATCAAGAAATAATAGCCGTTCTTCAATCAGGTAAATCTTTCAGAGTCGAAGCGGGTGCAGGATCTGGTAAGACGTATTCTTTGCATCGTGTTGTTGAGTGGATCGATAAATATAAAGCTAAGGAGTATAAGCGAAACGGGAAGCATGTTGCCTGTTTAACTTATACCAATGCAGCTGTAGATGTTATAGCATCCCGCATTTCATCAGATAGTTCCATCGTTCCATCTACGATCCATAATTTCGTGTGGGAGAATTTACGGTGCTTTTCTTCTCCCTTAATTAGCGCTGTAAAGGAACTGAATCTTATTCCCACCGACCATACAGCTGAAGAAGTAAAGCGAGTGACCTACGACCTTGGTGTTAAATACTTAGATGAAACGGGAACACTTCACTTGTTCCATGATGATATTATCAATCTATTTGCTTGGTTTCTTGAAAATGCTAAATTCCGAATGCTTTTATCTGATAAGTATCCTTTAATTCTCATTGATGAATATCAGGATACATTTAAGATAATTACAGATAAACTATTAGCTTATTTCATTGAGCCGGAAAAAGGTCCACAGTTTGGGCTCTTTGGAGATTCTTGGCAAACAATATATGCATCAAATGGAGCATGCGGATCAATTCAAAGCGAAAAAATCTTTGAGATTAAAAAAGGATCAAACTTCCGATCTCAAGCAGTTATTGTAGACGCCTTAAATCAAATCCGGCCAAATCTCCCCCAGATATCAGCAGTAAATGAAAATGACGGAGAAATAATAGTCATAACTACAAATGAGTTCCGTGGGCAGAGAAGTGTTGAGAGAAACTTCAAAGATGAATTGCCTGATTCCGTTCTTTTCAGCTATATTACTTCTGTTCAAGAGAAACTGACGAGAAGGGGTTGGACGAGTGACACTAAGGTTTTGATGATTACTCATAGAATACTGGCAAAGCACCAAAACTATTTCAATTTTTTCGCTGCGCTTGGGGATCATTTAAGAGAGCAGGATGACAAACACTACGTTTTTTTCAGAGATAAGATTGAGCCTTTGTACACTGCTTTGATTCTTAACGACGCAAAGCGGATGTTTGATAGTTTAGGAACAGCTAGACAACCTGTTGAAACAAAAAGGCAGAAAAGGCAATGGCAAGATCTACGGATTGCTCTGGAAACCGCAAGACAAGGCACAATATATGATGTTCTAAAGGTGGCATATGATAGTCGATTAATTCCTATCCAGCCCGAAGTTGAAAAACTAATAAAACTATATGAGTCTGGTGTGTCCCAGGAATATCACAAAACAACTCTCGCTGAGTTTTACTCTATTCGATATGAAGAAGTTGTACATGCTATTGATTTCTTTAAAACTGATGGATTATACTCGACTGATCATGGGGTTAAGGGCGAAGAATTTGACAACGTTCTGCTGGTGATTGGAAGAGGTTGGAACCAATATAAGTTTGAAGACACTATTTGGAAAGATGAAAGCTCACTTTCTGGGAATGATCTCAAGACATATGTTCGAAACCGAAATCTTTTCTATGTGTGTTGTTCGCGACCAAGAAAAAGACTAGCATTACTAATAACGGTTCCAATAAGCAGACAATTTAGGAGCTATCTGAATCGAGTCTTTGGAGCTGATCACATTATGGAATACTTCCAGTTTATAAATCAATAGCAACGGATGTTTTAGCACTATCTGCACTATATATCTGCGTTGAACTGCTCTAACTGGGCAAGAATGCTATGACATCTAAAGCATGAATCGGGAGACAACTATGACAATAGATGAATTTGCCACAAGAACGCAAACGAAAAAGAGTACAGTAATCTCTTGGGTATCGAAAGGATTAATTCCTGGTGCCTACGGCGAGTATGTTCCTGATTCTGCCAGAATGCCTTATACAAGAGCTCGTGCGAAAACAGGCGAGAGTATTATTAAAAGTATTCTTAAAGCCTGTAATGCCAAAATGGGCATCTGCGCAGGGATTTATGGTATCGCTGAGGAAGATTTTAATACTTACATATCAGGGTTAATTAGTGGCGGATATATTGCGTCATATGAGGCCGACGGAGTGCAGTACTATAATATTACTACGGCAGGAATTAGTTTTCTCAAAAACCAACAAAGAATAACCATCAAAGATATTATTCCGGTAGTAGCAACTTTAGCTGGTGCGGCAGTTCCTTTACTGGCGTGACAAAAACTGAAACCCCGAGTTATCGAAAACGGTAACTTGGGATTTCTGCTTTTGTAGAGCCTTATTTGTCCTGCGCTTGACATACGGGTGCCTCAGCCCGTGGAAGCAAATATGCTGCAGACCGTGAAGCTCCAGGAATCTCTTGAATCGTTTCTGCAGTGTTCTCGGCTCCATGGGTTTACTGGTTCCGGTGAGGATAAACGCGTCGTCAGGCGCATTGCCGCGAAGGCGGACAAGAAGCATGAGAATGCCCTTCAACAGCGGGATCGGCCGAAGCGCCGCTTCCGTTTTCGGTGGTTGGACCACGAGCTTCGTATGGTCTCCGTCTTTTATCCGCAGCACGGTGCGGTTTATGGTCAGTACGCTTTCGGAGAAACGGATATCAGACCACATCAACCCACATAGCTCTCCGAGTCTCGGCCCGCAGCAAAGCGCCAGCAGATAGGCAACGCCCGAAAGATCCGGTTCTGCCATGATGCATCGGGCAAGTGCCTCACATTCTGCGGCACACAGCGTTTCCACCTTGGGCTGCCGGACCACCGGACCTTTCACATCAAAGAGTGTGATATCCCGGATCGCGTACTTCTTGCCCGCCAGGCGAATGGCCGAGCGCAGTACGCTCATAATCCCGCTCACCGTCGAAGGAGCCAGGCCTCCTTTACCGTCAAGCCGACCTCGCTCCAATAATTCCTTCACGAAGGCAGAGACCATCTCCGCCGACAGGCTGCTTACCCGGATATTCCCCAAACGGGGAACGATCTGGCTTTCGATCAGCGCCAGATAATGTTGATAGGAAGATGCTTTGATCTCCGTGGAACGGAGCGACAACCACATCGCCATGAGCGCTTTTACCGTCAGGCTGCAGTTGGGCATGGTCCGATACTGCTCGCCCTTCTTCCGTTCCAGGGCGTCCCGTACTTCACGGTAGCTTCTCCCGTATAAGGATGCGTACCGAGCCCTGCCATCGGTTTTTCTGCCGACAATATAACGTCCTTCCCAGCGGCCATCTTTCCGTCTGTAGATGTTTTCGCCTTTTCTGGCCATTTGAAAACCTCCTGTTTCAGACCAAAATGATGACGGCAAATCCTTTGGTTCTTTGCTTTTGACGCTTGGCAAACTGCTTGAATACCAGGTATCGCCGACTTGCTTTTCTGCAGGCCGGCGACTTGTTTCGACTGAAATTCCCGGAATCTGTCCAGATGATTGACTTTAGTCCCGATTTTGCTATACTTATTTAGGCAAGTCTATTGGCATTGCGTGATCATCCGGTTGCCATGAATCGGGATAGATTACGAACTGACAGCGCAGACCCGCCGATTTCGTCCACATCGGATGTGTTCTGGCTGTTGCTTTTCGTCTGCCGACTTGCTGTAAAAACCCTTTTACCCGCACGGTGTGATATGCTCCCTCTATGAGAGACAGTGAAAAAGAAAAACACTGTCAAACATAGGGGGAGCAATCTTATGCC
>JAFYZR010000032.1 GCA_017557345.1 Paludibacteraceae bacterium
AGCCAGGATCAAACTCTTCGTTGTAAAAAGAAATTATAAGATAGCTCAGAATAACCGATTTATTAAAGTGTAATTTAACGGGAACCGTTGTTCGATTTTCGATTTTCGATTTTCGATTAGAGAATTTTCCCTAATCACTAATCCCTAATCCCTAATCGAGAATAGTTCTTGTACTACATCTTGTTATAATAGACATCTTTTCAAAGATCTCATTTCGTCCTTTAGGGCATGCCTAAATTTTTGGGCGAAAGCGGATGCAAAGGTACTGCTTTTTTTTGAACTGACCAAATATTTTTGCATTTTTTTTTATTTTTTTTTAGGGCAATTTTATAAACTGCTGAAAATGAGCAAATTAAAATTTTAACTTTTTAAGGTTTTTTCATGCATAAGATAGAAAATGGTGCGAAAAAGCCCCTTTCTTTACGAAAGAGGCTCTATAACGTGCATGTGCGTTCGCGTATATATAAGGAACGCGTGCGTGTATACGCGTGTGCGCGTATTATTTTTTCTCTGCTTTGGATGATTTTGCTTTCGGAGCAGCTTTCTTAGCCTGAGCTTTTGGAGCTTTAGGAGCTTCAGGAGCAGGCTTTGCTTTAGGTGCTTCAGCTACAGGTGCTTCAGCAGCAGGAGCTGCAAGGAACTTGCCGGAGGTGAGTTGTTTATAGATAGAAGCCTCTACTCCATAGATAGCCGGAACAGCGAAGACAATGAGGATGAGGTTGATGATAGCACCAATCGTCTCAAGCCAAGCGTGGTTGCCTATACCGAAGAGAGCGCTGACAATGCCGACAGCGATGCACAGCGCTAAAGCAACAAGGAACTCAGCACCGAAGATACGCCATTTATTGCCGTAAGTGAGACGGTTAGACTCACGCAGTGCCTCGAGAGCATTCAAACCTTTGTCCACAAAGAGCACAGCAGCAAAGGACCAAGCAACAGAAAGCACAAATCCCGGGATGCCCATGAACATGAAACCAACTCCGATAGCGCCATACATCAGCGACATAAGGATGAAGAACTCGCCCATATTACGGCGATATTCGCCTTTGAAGATAAACAGCGGGTTAACGATATTCCCCTTTGCCATTTCTGCCGGCAGCGAGCACATAGCAATCGTTGTTCCAACATTGAGATATGGAATCCATAGAGTAATTACATAGAGAGCAGCAGCAGCTACGAGGCTCAGATAATTAACAAGAGCAATTGCCACACCATCCTTGATGGTAGCAATAACGTTGAGTTTTTTGTCCATAAAAGTATGAATTAAAGGGTTTGAGTAATAACGACTGCAAAGGTACTACATTTTTTTGATATATGCAAGAGAAAAACGAAAAATATCAAACTTAAAAATGGTTGATGGTGCTATCTAACGTAATTGGATGGTTAAATGAATCGATCTACTTACCTTTTATCATCATTTTATTTTTTATTATATATATTATATGTGTACGAAATCCGGACAAAAATGAACGAAAATCGGACAGTCATGCACGGAAAATGCACACTCATGTCCGAAATCTGTACAATAAGTATACTTATGCAGAAACACGTTTTTTACGTCTTCTGATAGTAAGAATGATATATGTAATCGCTAAAATTAACATCATAACATAAGGAGTTTCACCGATAGGCGTATAATTGCCATCCTCCATAGGACCTCCGGGGTTATCATCATCGTTATCACCGCTTACTTTACGCGGACGGGGTTTAGCAGTATAAGCGTTCTCTTCCTCACCGGCAAAAGACTGCTCTGCATAAGCGATATTTCTCTCCGTAATAGCCAATACCGGCAATGAGACACGATTCACATTCACCGTGCCTGACTGCGCAGCGCTATATGACCGCTTGGTTCCCATATTGGTTTGCCAGTTAACAACCGATATACTAGTCTGCTGCACTCCGAAAGTCTGCGTATTTCTATATCCTTGCGGAGCAGACGAACGGAACATAGTAGATGTAGACCGCATCGATGTCACAGGCACAGCCGCTCCGTTATAACTTGCCAGTTTAGCAGAAGCGACGGCAGTCTGAGCGCATATGGCGCAGATAAACAGAACTAATATGTATTTGATATATCTCAACTTTCTTATTGCGAGTTTATTACTTATTGGACTCTTGCGCCTGTAGCATCGTATATCTTGTTATCACGGATGATAAACAACTTGCCTTCGCGAATGAACTTACGAGCAGAAACTTCTTGATCCTCCTCTGAAGTGAAGGAGATATCTGTTGGCACTTTGTGCGCACGACGAACAAGGAGTTCGAAGCGGTTGTTAATCGTTGCTGCTCCATCAATCGTGAAGTCATATTCAAAATGAAGCAGTTCAGTCTGCGTACCAGCCACTTTATCTATGAGTACCAGCGATTCTAGTCCATCCATACTATATTGATTAGCATCGAACGCGAAGGTATACGTGCCGGCAGATGGGAAAATCACGCCAACAGGTATCGGATCCATTGCATTCTCCTCAGAAAGGCCATTGAATGCTAACTCTTGGTTATCCGCATTAAGCGTATATAGATTGAGTGCTTTGGAATTGAGCATCTTCATTAAGTC
>JAFYZR010000033.1 GCA_017557345.1 Paludibacteraceae bacterium
CCCTGATTCCATCCTGCCACGCCGCCGACGTCGCTACTTCCTTCCACTTCACCGGTGTTATAGCAGTTCGATACTGTGCCCCGATTCCATCCTGCCACGCCGCCGACATTTTCGCTGCTTCCTTCCACTTTACCGGTGTTATAGCAGTTCGATACTGTGCCCTGATTCCATCCTGCCACGCCGCCGACATATTCGCCACTTTCACTTCTCACAGCGTTGGTGTTATAGCAGTTCGATACTGTGCCAGAATTACGTCCTACCACGCCACCGACATAGTAGCCGCTTCCTTCCACTTTACCGGTGTTATAGCAGTTCGATACTGTGCCTTTATAAATTTCTCCTGCCACGCCGCCGACACAATAGTTTCCTTTTATACTTCCGCCTTCCAAATTAACATTCTGAACACATCCGCCCTCCCCCACATATCCGAAAAGGCCGATGTAATTATCCGCAGAATCTATCGTAAGCCCCTTTATCGTGCAACCATTTCCGTCGAAGGTGCCGGTATATGGAAGGGCTTTATTTCCAATCGGCGTCCATGCTAATGTCGCATCATACCCCGGGTTCTGCGGATCGCTTGCTGACGCATCAATCGCTTCAATGCCATCGGAGATAAAGGCACAAGCACTCGTACCAACTATGGGGAGTATATCATTAATGGACAATTCCCCATTGACAATCTTCGCAAAAGTCAATAATCCGATATAGTTGCTTATCTCATATTTCTGAAGTTCTTTATTCCAGCTAATTCCGTCATACTTCTCTCCCATATCGACAACATTTTTCTTTTGATTCTTTAGAATAAGGGTACCGTCATCAGCTACATCAATATCGCTAGTACTGTACGGCCCCATAAGTGTTATTTTTCCATCATTTGACACATTGATTTTAATCTCTGTTTCAACCTTATTATATCCGTCCGGAGATGAAACCTCTTTTATGATATAATTGCCAGGTTTTACATTTTCAACTTCATGCGTAACGTTTTCATCTGTTGTCCAGCTGTCTACAAGTGTATTGTCCTCATCATCTTTGGTAACTATAATCTCAGCATCTCTGATTTCTGTACTATCGTCAGCATCAACCACGCTTATTTTGATTGTACACGTTCCATTATCTTCTGATGCCTTTGCCTCCCTTGTTGAAATCGGCAGCATCACCACTACCATCATCAGACATAACGTCCAACAAAGTACCTTCTTCCCAATACGTCCCATCTTCATTTTCCTCCGCGTAAATGTGCGTTTTCCATTAATCTCTCGCAAGATATTCCGAAATATTGCGACCCAACTTATACTCTCTTCCGTCTTCTCATCACAACAACTGTTGCGCCCGCCATGGACAGGAGAATCAGCGTTGCCCAGAGAATCGGCATACTTGTATCACCCGTGGTTGGCGTGGCGTCTGCGGCCGGTGCCGGAGTGGCAATCGCAGCAAGAACCTTCAGCGGAACCGTAACCTCGCCGTCCTTGAAGGTTACCCTTATCTTGTGCTCGCCAACCGACAGGGTTTCGAGATAATCTGCGGCAAATGTGATAATCGCGCTTCCCTTTGCCGCCGTATAATCCTTTCCGGCTTCAACAGGCTTGCCGTCTACGAATACGCCGGTAAGGTTATCGTAAGTTACTTCGTCGTTAAAGGCTTTCTTGATGCGGAAGGTATAGGTCTTTCCGCTTCCCTTGGTCCAGTCGCCGTCCGACTCGGTCTGATTATAGACACCCTGGATGATGACGCTAAGGGGA
>JAFYZR010000034.1 GCA_017557345.1 Paludibacteraceae bacterium
CTCGGCCGCGATCTCTGCGGCATCCTCGCCGCTTACGATTGACCATGCCTTAACTCCTGTGTACTTGACCTCTACGCCGTGCCCTACGGTCTCGTACTTGGTTGTAAGGAATACCTCAAGTGTTACTGTCGCCTTTGTAAGGTCCGGGATCATCATTGTTCTTGTGTAAGTCTCTTTCATTGCTTTGTCCTCCTTAGATTCTTTCAATATTGACCTTGACTGTATTTCCATCTCTGTGCAGTATTGTGGTCTTGCCGAATCCGGCGTTTCTATGTGCATGGAATATGTATTCAGGTGTTAAAATCGTTCTCTTGTCTATCATTGCGCCGTAGGTTACATACTCTGCTAAGATTGTTCCTTCGCTGTTCATTACTTTCATTGAGCATCTTACGTTTTCTTTTGTCATCTCTTTGTCCTCCGTAAACAATATTCAGTTGTTCCCTGACGCTCATTGAGCGTATCTTAAATATACGCTCATTGTGCGTAATTGTCAACAGTTTTTTTGAAACTTTTTGAAAAAATTTTTCAGGCATAATAAAAAAGCACTGTAGAAAGCTGTATTTATCAGCCTTTACAGTGCTTTTAGGAAGTACACAATATGCCGTTATAAGCTATGAAATTTTACTGAATATCTGTTTACAAATTGCTTGGAACTCTGTCTCGTGCCCCTGGACTGCATCACGCAAAAACCGATTCGGTGACATATGCTGTGTGCCCTCATGCACGTAAATACCGTACTCCACGTTGGTCCCTATGTATACGGTCTCGCCCTCGTTTGGTGCCGTCCCTGAGTATGATCCACTCTGAGGATTTGTAACAGTCGTACCGGCAATGCCCCGCCGTTCGGTCGAATCTGTATGGCCATGAGTAGCGTTTGATTTATACGATGATATAGCTGGTCCCTCGCCGCTGTGTGCGTATGTTATGGAATTCCTCAGCAAGCCGGTATCAACACGCCTTGGATCATGTTCCAGGTTTATCGCTGCATTTCTGACCGCCTGTTGTCCGCATAAGTCCAGAGCATCGAATAAAGCCTCATTGACCTTGCGTAAAACCTCGGCTGAATGATCGTTCCGTATCGTGTAGTTTTCAGCCATAATCTGCCTCGCTAATACCACATAATCGTTCTTTGTTCAGGATATTCTTTACCGTCAAAATCTTTTATCCATCGATACGCATGGTGGATATGTGACTCGCAATATTCATAACCTTCTGGCAATTTATAATCAACATCCCCAGTCGTCAAGTTCACATCCAGCGTACCGTTTTTTTCACTGTCTTCAGGATAAATATCGCAAAGGACGTGATCTTTTTGTTTATTTATGTTTTCTAATCTTATCATTGTATTCCCTCACTTCCTTCGAATAATTAAACACCTTGCTTGCTTCGATATGCGCTTGGCTTTGTGTCATACCCTGAGCCATAAGTTTCATTTCCGTCAGTTCGTGATTAAGCATTGTAATGTCATGCTTTTCTATCTTTCCTTCAATCAATCGTTGCCACGATTCAGCCATATCATAATCCGGCGCAAACCTTGCCATCACGCCGCCAAGATTATGTTCATCGAGAAAGATAAAACTTTTAATTTTTGAGATATCCTCAATAGCAAAGCCAGTATTAGATGCAATCCTCTCAACATCTGTAGTCATACTGCGAACAAGTCCATAATATCTTTCAGCGTGTTCGTCTGCCTTTTGAGAATAAGGATCAAGAGCCCCACTAATCGCACCCTTTATATTATCATCATTGGGCGTACCTGTCAACTTTGCATATTGCCGGTATTCCGCTGTATAGTGCCATTTCATCGCCTCGGCGATCTCGTCCTGTTTGGTTATGGAATCCGAATGTTGTTCGTAGTGTCCCTCTTTCCATTCCTCGTATGATATGCCTTCCAGGTCGTCAGCCATCTCTCGCCCCGTGTCGTTTGGATGTAGGCTGTTGTCGAGGCCTGCGCCGTCAATAAAGGGAATACATGAGCATCGACAGTTATAAATGTTCGCCGGTTCTGCGCCTGGATCGCCGGGATAATCGATCTCGCCGTAATCGTTTACAAAGGGTTCGTCATTGTCTACTACTTCGCCGTCAAGCTCTGCGTGCCAGTGTCTCGTTCTTCCGTCCAGCGTTGCAAGCCACTGTTTGCGCACTTTCATTCCATACTTTTCAGCGATGGAATTCGAGCGTCTGAAGCTGTCCACACGTCCGGCATTCTGCACCCCGGTCGCCATGGTCCTTGCATTCCTAATCGCTGCCTTGCGGTCGCTCTCGCCTACGGTCTTCGCCAACCGTGTCGCCATGTTCGGTATGGACTCGCCCTGTAATATGCTCTGCATCATAGCCGATTGCACTTGTTTTTTATCCCATGCAACCTGCTTACCGGCGTTTATCATAGCTGTAACCTTGCGCCCTGGAGCGTGATAGAATTCCTGTTCTTTGAACAAAACCGCCACGGCATCCCTGTTATACAGGGTGAAACCATCTGCCAGCCGTCCACCGCTCATCACGTCCGCCGCATATGTGCCAAAATTGAAGTTTATTGCATACACAAGCGGCATCTCACCGAATGCTATCTGCTTTGCAATCTGCGCCGCATTCGCATAATCGACCGCTAATGTATCAGCCAGCATCGACCAACGCTCACCGACCATGATCTGACCGATTCTCCACTGGTCATACTCGGCCTGTGTTATAACGCCGTTCGCAAGTGCTTTCCGTTTCAGTTCATCCTTGATCTGAAAGCGTCTCAGATAATCATCGAGTTTTTCACGCACTTCCTTTTCTGCAAGCGCGTATTCCTTGGTGATCCTTGCCTCTATCTGCTTTAATACATCCTCGGTCTCTTTGTGACCGGCATCCATGTTTCTACTCATGCGTTAGCTTGCCCCATATTTGCCCCTTGTGGTTGTGGGTTCCCGCCCTGAGCGGCCATCATCTCCATTGCCTGCTCCTGACGTTCCAATTCATCCTCTTCCATCTGTTTAAGGATTTCATCTGCTTTGTCACCGTCTCCCAGCAGTTCGAGAATCTTCCGTGTCATATAATCCTGAGGTAAAAACTGCGCTGCCTGAATCAACAGCTGCATTTCTTCCTGGTTATTTACGATCACGGACCGTGTAAAGGTGGGAGTGTCTTCGAGACCGGCAATCTCTAACAGCCTTGTCAAGAAGTCCCTCACGCAATATTCGTACTGGTCTGTTTTGGAATTAAGCGGTTCATATCCAGCTTTGATCTGTGTAGCCGTTACGGCCCCACCCTCTATGCTTTTAACGTCCAACGCCATTGCGTCATCATAAAGGTCTGTTCTCAGCTTTAACAATAACGCTTCACGGGATGCATAAGGTGCCTCGAATGTGTGAGGTTCTGCGTTCGCCATGCCATCTGTAGTGGCAGCGTGCAAAGTCTTCATCTTTTCCACGAACTGAGCCAGGTCTACATCGTCCATTCCGCCGGCATTCTGTAACGTCCAGTAAATCAGCGATCCTTCATCGACATTGTTTGCATAACCGCTTTTTATGAGGTCGTAGCAGTCTATCTGTTCCCTCAGCCCTACCAGCTCGCTCTGATGGTGTGGATTGCCCCACAGAGGGATAATAGGGAATCCAGGATAATTCTCGCCATCGTATATTTCATCGCCGAATGCCGCCGTAGTGCGTACCTTTACCTTGTACGGTCGCTTTGCTTTCAATACCTGCCCCTCGGTCTTGCCGGTATCCTCTCGCTTATTCCAGATATAGTCTGTATAGCCGTCTTCCTCGTAAAATGTAGCACGCAATGGCTTTGTCGAATCTATCTGCCAGAATCTCGCACCGGCACGCAAGGACCCGTTTTCCTCGTCATACAGTGGCGCATATTCTGTCACGCTGAAACTTTCGAGATGATCCATGTTGAAAAAACCGAATGCAACGCCGCCGACAAGTGATTTCTTGCCTATGTTCTGCATCTCTACGTCAAAATCATCGCCGCCCAGCTTTTTCTTGGTATCTTCTTTCTCCCAGGTTACGCCGTTTCCAAGCAAATACTGATTTTCCTGAGTGACAAAACGATTAAAGAACTTTGATGCCATTTTGAAGTTTGCACTCCAATTATCGGGCACCGTATTCCCGGTGACATCGTACAGTAACTTTTGATACTCTACGATAGTGCGGTTCTTATGCCGGTCGTACTCGTCTGCGATCTGCGCCATTTTGTACAGCTCACTGTTTTTATGTTCGTCTATGAGCGCACGCACAAACTCCATCTTCGCCGTATCATCGTCCTTTACAAGTAAATAATCCTGGTAGGTAAAAATAATAATCACTCCCTTTCGTATCGCCAAACATATCCCCCTGCGCTGGGTCTTTTCCCTAAGCAATTTGATGAAATGGATGCTTTGTTAATTTTCAATGTATCGGCCGCTTCGTTCATATATTCCCATTTTTTTATAAACTGCCCATCTTTAGAATATTGATATACCGGCTTTGCAAAATGATGTTTAACTCCCCTTTTCGCATAACTGATATGTTTTTTATGTTCATCGCTGAATCCCATTATGATCCGAGCTTGTCTAATTTTTTCTCTCGCCGATTGAGAGTGATGTCCTCCAATAAAGCCGCCACCATTTCCAAAAGCTATATTATAGCCTTTTTCAGCGTCCCTGGTGTTATAACTCATTATATATCGTTTTTCATACTCAACTGCATCTTCGTATGTAAGGTTATCAATCAATACTACGTGTTCAAATTCTTTCCAGCCATATTTTTTGATATCTTTCCATAGCTCTTTGTTATAAGAATAGCCTAATCCGTAATTGCTACGTTCTTCGAGCGTTCTGCAAGTCATCCCTATATAACTCTTGCCGTTTGCCTTGCAAGTATGCATATACACCTTGTACATAAAACTCCTTACCTTCTGTCTTTGACCGCAATCAACATAGTTTTTACGAAGTAGCGCATGGAATCCATGCAATGATCGTTTACTTTAATCGGTCTGTCCTCCACAATAGGCTTGCCGGTTGATGTCTCTGTTTCCCAGACATAACCCTCAGCCTCTTTTTTCCACGCCGTCAGCGATGCCCTGATCTTTATACGCCCCAGCTGCATTGCAACCGCTGTTTCTCTGATTCCGTCCAACACTGAATTATCAGCTGGCACAACCTTCGCCCAATCTGCTTTATAAAGGCAAGCTATGAAAGAAGCCGCCGATGGGTCTATGATCGTTCGTATCTTTCGACCATAATATGTACCGGCAAGTGCTGTATGGTGTGCCTCTTTTGCCAGAATGCTCCACGCCTCTTCTATCCATGCATTGAGGTCTGTCATGTATTCCTGATCTGTTTTGGTCACGTTCTCAGCACGTCCGCTGTAATAATATTCTTTCTCTGCATACCATACGCCGCCACGCTTGCACCATAGCAACGCCGCAAATGCGTTCATGGTTCCATAGTCGATTGATACACAGTAATCAGATATCGGTATCGGTTCGCCCTTGTCGTCAATCGGCACGCCCTCTACAATAGCGTCAAGATACATGGGATAGATAAGACCCTCAGCAAGTGCCCACTCTCCCAGGATGTAACGCTTATAAAAGACCGTCCCACGATATTCCGTACAGAGATTATCAACAAAATCTTTCGGCAAGAATGGATTATCGAATATTGTGTATTTCTGAATGTAAGCGTCAATCTCAGGATCATCCAAAAACACCTTCAGCCAGTGCGCTGGTGTCTCAGGGTTACACGCACCATCGAACTTGCTGTAAGGCTTGTCGAGACGTGATTTCAAGAGGTTGAATACGTCTTTATTCCATTTTGCGATCTCGTCACCATAGCAATATTTGATAGATGCACCCTGTATCTTTGCAACCTGGGACGCTTTCTCAGCACCTAAACAATATACCGGCACGCCACACACCTTTGCGATATTTCGACTGTTTATCGTTCCCACAACATCACCGCCGTATATCTCACGCATAGGCTGTAATACGTTTCTTTCGACCGTTTCCTTTGATACGCCTATAATGACATTCAAACCGGGCAGGTCTTTTAATGCTCTTAACCGGCTCGGTATAATAAAACAGATGTCAACATACGACTTTCCGCTACGCACTGCGCCGACTTTCAGATTCCATCGTCTGTGAGCGTTTCTGATATACTCATTCTGTTTCGGACTTAGTTTCAGTGTGTTCTCCATCCAACGCCGTCCTCTCCAGGTTGCCTAATATCGCATCCAGCTTAGTCAGTGCCACATCATCGCCGCCCTCTAACATCTTGATCTTTGCCTTTAACAGTTCATTCTCTATCTGTTCGCGTTTCTTCTGCTCCTCAGACCTTGCCGCACTTGTCAGCGTGATTAAAAGGTCCATAGCTTTTCCCCAGTTCTTCCCTTTAGGATCGGCCATGTTTGCAACGAGACCCCGAATCAATATCTCAGTGCCGGTAACTTTGTTTCCGTTCTTGTCTTCATAAATGCCATCAAGCACCTGTTGAGCCATCTTTCTGAGGTCAGCTTTTGCTTTTCGGACTTCGCCGGACCTTTTGCCGCCTTTACGACCTAATTCTCTCGCCTCGTTCTTGCTTCGCTTTGTTGTAGGGATTAAGTTTTCATCATTCACCTTTTCACCTCAGTTCTTCGAGATTTCTTCACTTATTTTGCCCTATATTTCCACGTATTCTTCATCTCGCCGTTATTAGATACCGAATTTGTCAACCATCCCATTGTACGTGCAAATTCTGCGGTTGTCATAGGAGAATCTGAGACACCGGCATTATCTGTCCATGAGTTTTTTGCGGTTTTAGTAAACACGATAGAATTATCGCCAGCACCATACTCAAATCTGTCCCCTATATCAGTTGCATTCAACAGTATATTGGTCATATCGGCATATGTTTCTCTTGTGAATCTTCCGCTCGGACCATTAAGCACATCAAGAAGTCCTTTGACCTGGAAATTATCGCTATTCATATTACGAGTTTTGTTGCTCCCGCCGCCTTTGCCGATTTTGCTCGATCCTTTCGCCATGATCGTTACCTCATTTCTTTTTTGGTGATTTCTTTGAGTCCGATTTTTTGGACTTCGAATCTTCTTTCTTTGGCGGCACAGGCTTTATAGTCTTAATTCCGCCACAATCTTTAACTTCTTTTGCCATTATCTTGTCCTCCTCTCAAGTGTGTAACTGTAACCATATGTTTTCTGATTTGCTAAGAGCCAGTTATGATCTGATACGAGCATTTCATTGTTCGCCTTTGCGAGTTTTGATAAGTATTCACTCCGAGTGAGTTTACCAGACCTA
This sequence comes from Paludibacteraceae bacterium, assembly GCA_017557345.1. Classification (GTDB taxonomy): domain Bacteria; phylum Bacteroidota; class Bacteroidia; order Bacteroidales; family Paludibacteraceae; genus Colicola. The sequence goes on from JAFYZR010000034.1 coordinate 7,264, forward strand.
TAATCTGAAGCCAACGCCTTAGCTTTCGCATCGCCTTTTGCATATGACGCATCGCTCTGCTTTTTATAGGCCTCAGTAAGTTCCTTGCCCTTGAAGTCTTTACCCTTGCTCATGCTATATGTGCCCTCTTTGCCGGTTGCTCTGTATGTTTTTTGATGGAACCGAACAAAGTTTGATACATCACCGGCTGACAAAGGACCGCTGAGAACTCCGGCCTCTCTGGGATGATTGTGCGACATCGCATCGGCTGTCATTCTTGCTTTCAAGCTGGCACCCACAGACTTTTTGCCGCCATGATTGTTCTCGATCACGTTTCCGTCAGCATCAATGAATGTGCTGTACTCGGTTTTCATGTTATATCGCTTGTTCTCGAATTCCTCTATGACCTGGCGTGCTTTGCCGGTCAATGCGGCATCGGGTTGCCCATAAGTCAATGGAGACTCTGATAAATCGATATTATCATCACCGAGATTCAACTCTTTCACCATAAGCAGCTTGCCACCGCCGCCGTTTGATTTACTCGAACTCTTAGCCATAACTTGCCTCTTTCATTATACCATATAACGCTCATTGAGTGCTTAATAATTTATAATATTTGCACCGGCACTCTGCATACGCTTCAGAATCTCGTTTTTCTTCTGTATCTTGCTAATATCAGATGCAAATGCGTCTGTGAACTCTGATCCCTTACGGCTTGCCCTGGCATTATCCAGGAACTTTGCGCTCCTCGTATTGTTCAGAACATAAGTCTTTCCGTCCTTGAAAAAGATATTGCTCTGTCCGATCTCCATAACATCCTGCCGTGATACCCCGGCTTTCCTCAGATTTTCTGATGCTGAGAATAGTTTATTGCTCGACATTTCAGACATACGTTCGAATCCTCGGATCATGCCCTGAGTTTTCCCGTTTTCATCTTTCAGAGTAATAGTAGACCGGGATATCTGGATGCCGGTTGCCGAATTCAAACGGTCAGCAACCTCATCGCCGCCCATAGGTTTGAATACATAGCTTTCCGTTGCGACTTTGGTTTTTGTTCCACCACCGCCAGCTTTACTCGATCCTTTTGCCATAATCTGCCTCTCAATCGTATGTTCTATTTGCTATATGCTTAAAGTCCATCTCTTTCCAAACACCTTTAGAAATACGCCCTTTGTTTTTGTTCAACGCCTTGAATTGTGCCCTTGCGCCTTTTATACCCTCAGATAGGGATGAACTTGTCAGCTGTTGAGTAATTCCGTTAACCCCAGCTTTTGCAGCCGCTAATGATTTGAACGTCTGTCCTACTGTCAATCCCTTAAAATTGTATTTCCATCCATCGCCGGTTTTTTGTAAGTAAAGATTTTCGTTTCCCAACTTTGTGACATATCCATTACTTTTTTCAAGAACTGTTGCTGTTCCTGTGTTTCTAAGAATCGGTACATCAGCAGTCTTTGTCCACTTACCAGCTTTGGTCTCCGGCTCAGTCATGAAATTTTCCCTTTTATCGTCAAGCGCATTTCTTTCCGCTTCGCTTGCAAGGCTTCTATTGAGCGATCCGACCTCTCGTCTGCCATCTACTCGTGATATATAATCTTTGCCCTCAAGATCATCATATTGTGAAGTGTCTTGGATGCTGACATTCACTTCTTTGTGGGTTCCATCATCCATTCTGACATTTACAACATGATTATCTCCCTCGACCTTTGCCGGGCCTGTCTGTGCCGGCACTTTAGCACCACCGCCACCGGCTTTTGAATTTCCCTTCGCCATAATCCTTTACCTCCTATTTACGCTACTGCTGTGCGCCCAGAATTTCTTTATTCCATCAATTTCCTTTTCAGTGTATCCTTTAACGCTCTCATACCTGCCGTTGTGCCATAGCGACTGTTCTTCTGCGTCATATCGAATACTGTCATATATTTTTTGTTCCGCAGCGGTCAATTTCCCTTGATCTGATATGGCACGGTATACAGCCTTTGTTTGTTCTTCCCCGGCGTTTATAAAATATCCTGGGATTCCATTCTTCTTTATGTAATTGACAACTTGCTTATAAGCACCGCCACCGCCAGCCTTGCTTGTACCCTTTGCCATATCTGATTCCCCTTATCTTCTTTTCGCCATCCTATTTGCCTTTTTGGTATTTCTATATGCCTTGTTTACCTGATCTCCGCCCTTGTTTCTTGCATATTGCTGATTAAGAAATTCGTTTGTTTCCTGGCGATCCTTCAGTCTTTGGGATTCCATATTGACAAGTTCCTGTTTGCTGTATTTCCTCACCGTACCGCCGTTCCGTGTGATTGCATCCAGCATCTGTTGTTCGCTCATACCGTTTGGAGTGCTTTCAGGTATGGCCCCTAACTGATTAGAATAAAATGTCTCGCCATCAACTTTTCTCATAAAGAATTCCAGCTTATTTCCGTTTGCGGTTGTGACCTCATAACCATTTATGCCCTTTACATTCTCTGTGGCCTGTTTAACAATGCCACCTGCACCGCCGCCAGCTTTTGATGATCCTTTTGCCATATCATTGCCCCCTTAGTAAAAGTCCAGCCGCCAATCATCTTCATATCCCTTAGAATCTGGATAATCTTTCGGATATAGCTGCTTGTAGTTCTCTATCTTAACGCCCTTACCGGCATAAGCCGATGTGTTCGCATTTTCATATATAACACCGTTTATGTTGGTGAGTTTCATCTTGCTCGTATCATCACCGCCACCGTAGTATGCAATAGTTCCGTCCGTGTATTGAATAACAATGGCATCATCATCAGTGAGTGTCTGGTCGGGATTGTTTTTGGCCTCTTTTAGAATGAGGTTTTTCATGTCTTTCATGGTATAACGCTCTATAATCTGCCCATTATCCATGGTAATATCGTCTGCACCTCTTCCGTTCAAGAACTCCTCAACCCTAGCATTCTCTTTGTCGAAGTGAGCTTGTAAAGCATCCACTTTTGACTTCGCACCACCGCCACCGGCTTTACTCGTCCCTTTTGCCATATTTGCTCCTTATATTCCCATTTCTCGCTTAGTAACCGTTATCGTAGGTCTAAATGCGCCCCTCTGAATGTCTTTCAGCACTTCCACAATAACCTTGCTGTAGGGATTAGCTCTTCCTTTGTTTCCGTATACGTCAGAGATTGCTTCAGCAACTTTCTCGCCGGGTTTTGTCGAACCATATTTTGATATAACAGGATTGCTGCCAAATCTTCTCTTGGCTTCTTTAAGGACTTCTTTTTCAGTTTTGTCATACTTCCGTGCGCTTGCCTTTTCCAGATTCGAGGCATTCGGCATCAGATAACGCCGTGTTAATTCCGATACGACCAAATGACCGGCCTCATGCGCTCCCGTACCATAATATGTATCGCTGACTACATCGGATCGCTGATTTTCCTTGTTTTTAGCAATATACTCATTTGATATGCTAAGATCGCCAACCGCATTCATTCCAGCATCCCCGCTATACTTCCCATAACGAACACTTCTAAAGGCATCATCAACGCCAAAATCCGACAGAACATCTCTTGCACCTTGGACTATTTTATCGGCGTTTTCCTGATTGGCGGCACTTCCTTCAGTATTGAGACCGGCATAGAGGTCTTTTTTACCGGCATTTCCGCCGCCCTTGCTCAGTTTACTTGCCCCTTTCGCCATGTTCGCTCCTTATCCATTTAGTTTATTTATAACCCGTCTCCATAGTTCTAACTGTCTTTGAAGATCAGCAGCATCTCCTCTGCCTGCATCTAAGTTTCTCTCTATGATATTTATATTTTTCTCAGCCTTGCTTATTGCATTCTTGCGCTTTCCTGATGTCATATTTACAAGATTAACATCTCCAACAATGCTTTTTCCGTTTGCCCTGTCCCTATAAACTGCATATATTGTTTGAGCGATGTATTCTCCAGTTGCTTTTGATACGTCAAAGTCGTTTACTCGAACACTTTGAACCGGCGTAGAACCACCGCCGCCCTTACTCAGCTTGCTGTTTCCTTTTGCCATTGAATTTCTCCTCGTAGTATGAGGGCACCCTAATTATGTTGCCCTCAAGTCCGTCTATCATAGAGCCGTAGTATATAACCGTTGTCGGCTCCAGCCTCCGCATCATTTCATCAAAACCGTCCTTAAAAAGCGTATCCTCTTTGCCGTTGAACAGCTTGTCGTTCCTTACGCTGACAGAAGATACACACACCGTTCCGCCCTTAGGTATGCCCTCAAAACAGAAGTTCCAGGATTCACGATCTCCCCAGCATACATCCGGGATAACATCGATCCCCATAGACTGCCAAAATGCACCGCACCAGTTCGACCGATAACAAGCTAATATCTGCAATGCCCTTGGGAAGTCCGTGTATGTTGAGAAGTTAGGTGTTATTACGGCCTTAAATTTCTTTAACCGCTCAATGTATTTATCCGGCTCTCTCCACGCTGACATAAACTTGTAATCATCGTAGTAAAAGTGAGCTATGTAATCCTGAGGATTGTCGATTTCTTTCCAGTCCATAAAGCGAAGCATCTTGTCGCCGGTCGTTTGCGTAGGTGCGAGAACAGGGATTCCGTAGTAATTCTCGATAGGGAACTGCATTCTCTCCTGGTTCTCAAACACATTATGCTGACAGGATGGATCACGGTCATCGACCCATTGCCAATCTGATTCTTCATCATCACTACTACCAAAGGTGAAACCAAAATCGCCCATATCGATAGTAGGTATCTCTGCCAAAGATTCACCGAGTAAAAGATCATCCCAGCCCGATTCTGCCGTCCTGTTGTCTGCGAGTCTGTAAGCTTTCACTTCCTCGTCTGTAAGGTCCTCAGCACGCACAACCGGCACTTCTTTCATCTTCAATCGTTTAGCCGCCATAAGCCTTCCGTGTCCCACAACAAGCACATTATGACGGTCAACAACTAATGGTTGTTGCCAGCCAAATCTCTTCAGGCTGTTCGCAATGATCGCAATCTGCTCATCCGGGTGCTTTTTTGCGTTCTTCTCATACGGCACTACGGCCGATGTCTTCAGCATTTCTATTTTCATCCTTGTCCTCTGCCAGTTCTTCCGCTGTTTCGTCTTCCCATTCTTCCTCGGGAACGCCGCACATCAGGTCGCATAAATCGTCCCAGGTTAGGTTTGTAAATGTCTTGCCCATATTCGCCTCGATAAAAAGAAAAAGGACGACTAAAGGCATACTTTAAGAGTATGTCTATAGCCGCCCTTCGATATTACTGGACTTTGGCTTGATCCGATATTATGTACCAGGCCTTGCAACGATGGCATCGCACATACAATTTACCCATTACCACCGGCTCATCGTCTCTCCGGCGAAGTCCCAGTACGTGTCCATGCTTACACTTTATCGGTATATAATCATCATACTCTCTCTTTCCGCATTCTGTCAATGATTTTTTGCTCATCCCAACCCCTTTGTTATTTCTTGCGCCGTTTTGCTGGTTCTCGTTCCTCAAAATTATCGCAATAATCCTCGTATTCTACCCAGTCAGCACAATGTTCGCTTTCGTCATTTACACAGATATAATCTTCCTTGAATTTCTTATCCCGTTCCGACCACTTGCACCGACCGCAACATTCAGTTTTCTGATCCATTTGCTACCTGCCCCTCGAAAATATATGTTGCAAACCTGGTTATTTTACCAAATCGATTCTTTGCTTTGGTGTCTTCTGTTCGGATGATATACCCGTCATCCCTGAGGTCCCATATTCTCGCTCCCAGCCTTCGGATTGCATAAAGCCGGTATGCTGTGAGGTCTGTTATCTTGCCGTGTTCTTTCAAGTGCTTTAATATAGTTTCTTTCTGTGACATACTGAACCCCCCTTTATAATAAATTTCTGTTTCTATCACCTCTGCAGCACAACACACACTCCGTTGTTCCCCTTTCTGTGCATCCAACGCACCAAGGATCACCGTCCAGCTTGTTTTGCTTTCTCGCCGGGATATCCATCATTTCAGGACGCTTTTCTTCCGTCCATGCCAACCCCATCAGATTCCAAATTGCTGCGATAAGGTGATCTTCGTCATTCCACCCATCGAGATATTTAACCAGGTGGCGCATTGCGCTGTCTGCGAAACTGTGAGCCGGGATGCCCTTTTCCCAATTCCTTTCCTCATACTTAATTGCGCCTTTTTCATAAAGCCTTGCCAACCGCATCAGCACGCACATTGGTAAAAGATCAAATCGTCCCTTGCCGGTCTGCATATCACGCACGGCCCCGGTATCAAAAGTCCTGCGGTTTCCACTGTCTTTAATCTCGATCATATCTTCAAGTGGTTCAAATTGACTGTTCATTCCTTATCCTCACTTTCTGCTAATTCAAATAAATCGGCTTTAGGATAATCCATTTCCTCTGCTTCTTCCCTTGAGTTATATCCATACATTCTGCAACAAGCTAAACAATATATCTTTATTTTCCCATCAATCTTCCCGTCATGAGAATACTTACAGTATTCTCCCTTATCATTTACACATATCATCTTTTATTCCCCACTTTCCTGTGGCTCAACCAACTCAGCAATCTTAACCATACACTCATAAGAAAGATTGTCTGTCCATGTATCTGATTGCCATTCATCAACAATCTCTCTTATCTTGTTAATAGCATTTTTTAGTTGATGGTCTCGACTTGCTATTGCAGTCGAAAAACAGTGGTAACAATCTCCATAAAATTTTCTCTGTTCACATTCTTCTTCAGGAAATGGATTTTCAAATATCGGCTCTCCCAAAAGAAATTGATTTAAGTCATGTGGACATTTAATCTCGTTCATTCCTTATCCTCGCTTTCTACCCACGTTGGATTAACCAATCATAAAGAACAATCTCCATAAAATAGGATGTTTCTTTATACGCTCATATACTAAGTGAATCATTTCTCGATTTGCGGTTTCAAAATTTCCTGTATCAA
>JAFYZR010000035.1 GCA_017557345.1 Paludibacteraceae bacterium
CGCGTTGTTCGGGGGTGAGGACGTCGATCTCGCAACCCCAGGAGGCGAGCTTGCGCTCGGCGACCGTGCGGTCGATCTCCTCCGGCACGTCGATGGCCATGCGGCCGGGCTCGCGCGCGATGCTGTCGCGATGCGCGACAAGCCCGCGCGCGCTCAGCGCCTGGATGGCGAAGGACATGTCCATGATCTCGGCCGGGTGGCCGTCGCCAGCCGCGAGGTTGACGAGGCGGCCTTCGGCGATGATATAGATGCGGCGGCCGTCAGGGAGCGTGTAGCCCATGATGTTGCGGCGGGCGGGCTTGGCCTCGACGGCCAGCTTCGCCAGGCCGGCGACATCGACTTCGCAGTCGAAATGGCCGGCGTTGCAGCAGATGGCGCCGTCCTTCATCGCGAGGAAATCCTCGCGGGTGATGACGCCGTCGCAGCCGGTCACAGTGATGAAGAAATCGCCCAGCGGGGCCGCCTGGCGCATCTTCATCACGCTGAAGCCGTCCATAACGGCCTCCATTGCCTTGACGGGATTCACCTCCGTGACGATGACCTGGGCGCCTAGGCCCTTGGCGCGCATCGCGACGCCCTTGCCGCACCAGCCGTAGCCGGCCACGACCACGGTCTTGCCGGCCACGATGAGGTTTGTGGTGCGGTTTATGCCGTCCCAGACGGACTGGCCGGTGCCGTAGCGGTTGTCGAAGAAGTGCTTGCATTCCGCATTATTTACCAGCACCATCGGGATCATCAGCTTGTGCTCGCGGTCGAGGCGCTGCAGGCGGAGGATACCCGTAGTGGTCTCCTCGCAGCCGCCGATGACCTGCGGGATAAGCTCCGGGAACTCCGTGTGGAGGAGGTGGACCAGGTCGCCGCCGTCATCGATGATGACGTTAGGGCCAGCCTCGATTACGCGGCGGCAGTGCCGCGCGTACTCCTCCGGAGTCGCGTCGTACCACGCGAAGACGTTCAGTCCCGCGTGTACGAGCGCCGCGGCCACGTCGTCCTGCGTCGACAGCGGATTGCTGCCGGTGACGAACATTTCGGCGCCTCCGGCGGCCAGGACCTCGCAGAGGTACGCCGTCTTGGCCTCGAGGTGGACCGAGAGGGCTATTTTCAGGCCCTTGAAGGGCTGTTCAGCCCTGAACTCGTCCTCCAGGCCATTCAGCAGCGGCATGTGATGCCTGACCCATTCTATTTTCAATTCTCCGTCCGGCCACAGGGCCGCGTTCCTGATTTCGCTTGCCATATCGTTAAGTGTTGTCTTTTTCGTTATCCTCTTTTGTCATTCCGAACGCTCTCTTGTCATTCTGTGCGCGGCAAAGAATCTACTCCGCCAGTTTCTTCTCCACTTCTGCGGCGATGTCCATCCCCGGCCGCAGCCAGAGCGTCGTGATGCCTGCTGCGGCCGCGGCCTCGACATTGTCGGCCGCATCGTCGATGAACAGGATCTCCTCCCGCTTTGCCCCGATCCTCCCGATCACGCACTCGAACATCTCCCTCGCGGGCTTCAGCATACGCATTTCGTACGAATAGAATTGCTCCTTGAACACCTCGTCCGGATCCATTCCGCGAGCCTTCAGCATATCGCAGAAATACGCCCGCGAGATGGGATTGTTGTTGCTCAGCACGTACAGGTCGTACCGGCCCCTCAACGAGCGTATCAGCTCCACCGAATCCTCCTCCACCCCGTCAAGCAGTGAGCAGAAGCAGTAGCGCACCGTCTCCGCCGTCGTTCCCGGCCGGCTGTGCCTGAGGCATTCCCGGTCGAAATCCTCCGGCGTCGTCTTGCCCTCCTCCAGGTCACTGATGAATCCCTTCTGGTGAAACCTGTCCAGATACTCCTCTATATCCTCGAAACCGGCGAGTTTCTTGAAGTTGGAGATGCATCTGTCCATGTCCAGCCTCACGATCACTCCGCCCATATCGAAAACTATCGCCTTAATCATTCCTTGTCTGTCTGTTAAGCACACAAAGATACGCAATTTCCCGCTCCCGGCAAATTGCCCAGCCCTCCACTTTTCGCCTTTGTTTTTTCCCTCACTTTGTGGCACTCTCCCTTGTCTCTTTCCTCACCGGTGGCCCGCTGCCCTGTCTTCTTCCCTCACCGTTAGGCCTCTCCGATTCGACGCGGGCACAAAAACGGCCACTGAGAGCAGAAAATGCTCCTAAAGCGGGATTGCGATGTGGCCTTAGGAGCAAAAAGTGCCGTAGAATGCCGTTTTTGTGCCCGCGTCGAATTACTCCGCTCTTAACTTTCCGCCTTTGTGCGAGTTTCCGGCCAAATCCCGCACGGAAAGGTCGAATTAAGGCAGATCGTGCGGGTTTTTTCCCATTTCCCGCACCGATTTCCCGGAATTCACGGGTTTTTATTATATTTGCAACGATAAAGTTCCGGCGCACGAGGCATTTGCCTTCGCCCGCTGGCCCGCTTTACCGCCTTGGTGGTGAAATGGTAGACACGAGGGACTTAAGCATTTGAGTGCTCTCTCCGAAAGGAGGGAAGTAGAATGTCGTAAATTCAAGGAAGCCTTAGCGGGTAATGCCGATGGTAATCTTGAGCCAAGCCTCCCGGTGGAGGAAGGTGCAGAGACTAGACACGACACACCTAAAGATGATTCATCCATGGTGAAGGAATAGTCCGGACTACGAACGGAAACGACGCTATTGATGGCGCGTCCGGTGGCGAAAGCCATAGCAGCAAGAAAATCCCTTGGCCCGAAACGGCCGTGCGGGTTCGATTCCCGCCCGGGGCACCTTGAAAAGAGCTAACTGCCTGATTCTCAGCGGTTAGCTCTTTTTGTGTCTCAATTTTTGGCGACATTTTGGCGACTTAGGGCGGCTTTGTTCTTAATCACAGATAGATATAGTTCCCGCCTTTCTGAGAATCTATTTCGATACAATATAGTCTTCAATAATGATTTTCTGCTCATCACTTTCCTCGTAGGAATCCTTAAACTGAGCATGAACGTCGATTGATAAGATACCTTCTTGAGAGTAATGTTTCGAGGTCATTTTCCACGATAGCTGCACATGTGAGAGGTTCGCTGGCACATACAGAAAAAAAGAATCAATCTCTTTTGAGGCATTAGGGTTCACATCTTTCAATGCCTCATGAACACATCGGTTTGAAAGAGAAAAAGGATCATATAGACTTCTAACCATATGCAAATTACTAAATGTCGATTTGAAATCACTATCTTCAAATCTCACTCCATCCTCTATAGGCATGATAGTTAGTTCGCAGTTTTCAAGAGCTTCTTCCCCATCATTAATGAACCAGAGTGAAATGCGAGAAAGACTTTTATTAATAATCTCTGAAACTGGACTTGCCAATACGCCATTCATCGACATCTTAAACATTGGGACCTCTCGATGAGACCATCCGTCTTTAAGATATACCTGTGGGTGGGCATCATCTGCTGTTTCGATACCGTAAAAAGATCTTTTAAAAACCGGGATGAGTTGCGTTGATGTGTCGAAGTTGTCAAATAGAAGTTGGCAATGATATTTTTGCATTTGAGCATCCTTACACTTGTCAACGTCTTCCGCGATTTTTAGGATCCAATTGCTTAGGTTAGATAGACCAGATGTTTCCTTAATAATGGAAATCGAATCATGGTTGATATCAAAAGGAAATTGAGCGATACTCTGTTTATTGGTTAATTTTGCCACCAAAATACACCGACTCATTCCAATGGTCCCTTTCGCATAACCATACTCAAAAACCACATTTGAATTTGGGACTAGTTTAGTTACTCCATCACTCTCATATTCTGTTACAGGTGTCAGATCTGCTAGAAACACATCGCATTCACGTATCTTTTTTAAAACTTCATCATCGATACTGGTCGTCCCTATTCTATCACGGGTGTCCTGATCTACATGAATACAAACTCCCCTTTTATTCAGTTCCTTAACCGAGATATCTATAGACTTGCGAATAGTATTTTTAACCTCTTGATTATCGGCTTACCAAGAATAGAAAAGAGTATAATGTCTCATTGATACTTATCCAACATTTTTGTCTATTCATCTAACCCAACTCGTGACAGTTGATGTTTTACGTCTATGAATTGCATCTGAACCAAATGAATACGAGCTCATTTATCATTTCCGCATCCGTCACAGCATCCAAATCAAACCCCAGAAGTTTCTGTCTGAAAAAACGTCCCAAAACCTCGTCTGAAATACTATAGTGGGCTAATTCTGGTACTCCCGAACTAGCTCTTCGACAACGTAATTATCCCCGTAAAGGTACAGACCGGTTTTCTCGTCATGGAAACGACGGCAGGTATTACTCTTATAAAAGATATCCAGCGCATCCGTCAATGAAATGTGGAAACGCTCAGACATTTTGACCACGATGCAACCAATCCGATTCCATCGGATGATGTTGCGGACTTGCCTATGTTCTTCTGCACTCATAATGCAATTACCTCCTTGAAAGAAAGATATTTCTCAATGACTTCCTGATTCAGGATACAGATTTGATTGTTTGGCTGATGCTCTGAAAGACGGGAAAGGGCTGTTTCCTCATCCATCAACCCAAGCGAAAACAGGTTGACAGTATCAACGACGCGGTCATTTGCAATGCCGCCCTCAATGATGTCATACTTAGCCCAGGGTCTCAGCCCGTTCCTACTATCGACAATGAAGTGAAGCCAAGCCCGGTCATATGCGGGAAAGAGCAGATAGCGATACTCCTGAATGGCAGGCTCTCTATCAAACTCATAGAGATTCAATAAACCAGGTTCCTTGCGAGAATCAGCCTGACGTGCGGCCCACTCTTCGGCCTGTTCCCGCAAATCTGTCAAATAGAAGCCCCGACCGAAATCCAGGTCCGGCCTGCCAAAATCACATAGCGGGTGCTCTACCCGAACGGTCGCTCCGTGATATAGAATCATTGTTGTTCCTCCCAGCGTTTTAATGTGTCGATAATACCGGTTGTTACATTCGCGCGGCTTTCCGTATGTAGCACATCATAGTGCGGAATGATATAGTTTTCAATCATTCCTACAGCCCTCATCCGCTCATATACTTCCGCGTAATCCAAACCAAGTTTTTCTGCAGCATCCTCAATGCAGGAAGCCACAAAACTCATCAGGATTTCCTTGTCTGTGCGTTGAATCAACGTGTTCATAATAATGCAAAGTTATAATAAATACACTACTTAAGAGGCAAGAACTCCTCAGGAATACAAAGATTCTTCTTGAAATACTCTATCAGATCGGGAGAGTTTCTTCTCACAAATAAAAGTTTGATGAGATACCCATCCAGAAATAAAGAAGCTAGACTTATCAGCACGGGAATAATAACCGAATTATTGAATGCTTTATCTTCCCCAATAAAACCCGTTCTAATCATCCACCATACTCCTCCTACTAACGCCAAAAGAAAGATAACAATCCCAAGAATTGGCCGGTTCTGCCATTTTTTTAGCTTTTTATCGGTATACTTCTCCCTTTGAAGTTGTCGTCTTTCATTTTCTGCAATGATCTTTGACTGTAATTGTTGAGACTTTTTTTGTTCTGCTTTGTATTTGTTTTCAGATTCTAAAAGTCGTTTCGAAGAGCTATCTTCAAGTTCAGTTTTCTCTTTACTAAGTTTTTGAATAGTATCATCTTTTTCTTTCAACTGTTGCCTGTTCCCTTGAATTGCAGATTCTAAAGATTTATAATTCTTCTTTACTTCCCGAATGTCGGCCTCCATCTTTTGATAGTGTTCCTTAATAGCCTCTTGCCTCTGTATTTCCTTGTCAATCTCCGAGGTCAAGGAAGAATTAAAACGCATTGAATCAGTGTTGGCAAGCGCATTAAGTCCTTCAATATCGTCTATTTGTCTGCTTGCTATTCTTGAGGAGAGCAAAACAATATCACGATCAGTCAAATCCTCTTTAGAGTATTTCTCAATATTCTCCTCTAATTCACGAATAACCCTCTTCCTTGGTAGCGATTGACTAATTGTATAGGCGGCCAAAGAAGTTAAACCAATTTCAGCGATTGAATTAGCTTGTTCAATATCTATTCCGGGGGAAGAAAGCCAAATTATACTTAGCAAGTCATCTGCTTTAATGAATTCAGGTTGATATGAATTGTCTGATGAAAACACCAGGGAATCCCTATGCTTTTCATCCTCATAATGTGAGATGGTATTATTTACAAACCAACAATTAACATCTTCGAATCTTTGTATTCTTTTCCCACCACGAAAGTCTTTGACGTATTGGATAGCTATCGCATCATGAAGAGCTGCGCTTTGCGATCTTCGAATTGTTCGGAACTGTTCATACTCTTTAGAGAACTTTGCTTTGTTTCGCTGCTTAGAAAGGTCTTTAATAATGCTTATTCCATAATTTTCGAGATTATTTTCCAAGTTATCCGATACTCGCAGTAAATCGGCGGCGTTTAATTTCCTTCTAGAACATGCATTGAGGATGTCTTCTTTATAAATAGCTTTTGACAAAAAATTGGACTCAAACGTAGAAGCTTTTGCTGAGAATAGTGCCTTTATCTCATCAATCGTATCTGACATTACATGAAAAGAATACCCAAGATTCCTACAAACATCAAGTAGCATTCTGCATGTCATCGTAGATTCTGGGGTATTTAAATCAAGAAGACTAACAACGAAATTCGTATCTAATAAAAGGGTGACAGACAATCTAGCTTCACTAGGATTATATCCTAGATAGCAAGTAAGCATTGATCCCAAATAAAGATTGCGAAGCTGATCATATGGAACAGGATCATTTTTGCAATAATTAATAAATTCAGCAGCTATTACATCCGAAGGTTGAATATCCTCCGTTTCATGAGTAAGATAGCGTGAAACAGAAGCCTTATTCTTTTCAATCAAATCAACAACAGACGAATATGGCCTTTCTGAATATCCATATAGATTGCAAAAGTTAATATACTTATTCTCGAGTTGTTTATAACTTGCATGGCAACGTGAGATTTCTTCGTCATAGTCCTCAAAAGAGAACTGTTTTATATAAAAACTATTATCCGAATAAACAGTTAACCTTTGTTCAGGGTCATTAATATCCTGAGCAATTCTCCTCAAAATAGTACTCAATACAGGTGTTGGCATAGTTATGCCATATAATTCAGAAATGACGCCTGCCAGTTCAGAGATACTTTCTGCACCTTTATTCCCTTTTTCAGACAAAAACACGTGAAGGGCTTTTTTTACTAGAGGGGCAAAAATATCAAGTGGTCCACTACTTAAAGACCGTGAAGAATTAATGTGTGCTAGAAGGCTATATGTTATCGCCCGATTCTGAGAACTTGAACTCATGGTATGTTATTAATCGATCTGATATATCCTTTTATTCTGCGTTAGGAATCACGGTTTTAAAAATGCCGACAGTCTTATACTGATTACTCTCGGTTGAATCTAGTTCAATGGGAGCGTAGATTGGATTAAGGGGCTGCAATGTGATTCTCGTATGCTGCCATCCTTCATCATTCTCGATTTTCTCGCTGCAGTATTTCTTAATGGTATACTTCCCACCATAGTCTATATCATCCTCGCTGCTTTGAGTGAGAACAATCTCCCCATTTCTCGATCCGGCTTGATACCATTCAAATACGCACAGATCGCCGTCTTTGATCTTTGGTAACATCGAATCACCTTTTGCATGTACCACAAAGAACTTGTCCTTGTCTGGCGTAAATCCCAGACCAGAAGCGTCAATCCATCCTTGAGGTTCAGGTACCTCTCCGTCCTCAAAGTAACCACAGGCTGCCCTAAGCGAATAAAGAGGGATCCTGCCAAGGAGATAATCAGTGAAGACACGGATTGTTGAGCCTATCGAAGACCCGTACTGTGGCATTAACTCAATATCAAAGCCGCCCTGAATAAGGAATCTACGAAGCAGGTCATCAACTCTGGTTATGACCTTACGCATCGAGAGAGAAACGCGCTCTTTCCATTCGAAATAGGACTTGGCCTTTTCACGATCCATCGAATCTTTGATGGGGTTCAGTATGGCATTGGTAATACTAGATTCAGACGTGACTCTACGCATGGCATCACGCAGCAGGTCAACATTCAACCCAAGGGCATCAGCAAAGCGCTGAGTGCGATTATCCCTGGCTCGTGTTTGATACTCAACAATATAGTCGTGAAGTGTCTTGCCATCTTCCAATTGAATCTCTCCGTTCATAAAGTCCGTAAGGAAGAGGTTTGCATAGGTCTGTTCTTCCTGCGACATCGTCGCAAACGATTTGTGTAGACTGTTTAGGAGGCGCTGTTGTTCTTCCGTTGGATCATTGGCCTGCAGTGAGCGCACATACTTAGTAAAGTTGGCGTTCATGTAATCAGTATTGATTTTCCCCGTAGCAAGTTCCGATATTTGCGTATCAATGTCATAGGGGATCTCGTCGACTCCCGTGCCACTGCCGGTTGCGAGTTCATGATAACGCTGTAGTAGGATGATGTATGTCTCCTCATCAATCAGTACATTTATCTCACTGCCGTCAGGCATTCTTTGGGAGAGTTCGTCCCAAGAGAATCCTTGCAAACGAGATGCGTAGAGGAACTTGTTGAATTCTTGGAATAGCTGAGCAAATTTCGCCTTATCAGCTTTGTCTTCTGGCAATCTCTCAAAGTTCTCAATCCCGCAGGTATTGAAAAGTTCACTGATTTCCATGAAAGTGTCGTTCATTCCCCGAAGATTATCAGGTAGCTTAAGAACAAATAGATCCAAAGGCTTTTCACCCGAGTATAGTTTGAAGGCCTCCTCAACATTGCGCTTCATTGAGTGGGGATAGCGATAGTAACGGATGATGCCGTTCTGTTTGTCGATGCCGTTCAATCTATTCGTACGTGAGAACGCTTGAATCAGGTGCTCATTCTTCAACTCTTTATCCAAATAAAGAGTGTTTACCCACTTGGAATCATAACCAGTGAGCATTTGCCATACGACGACGAGTATGTTCAATTGCAATTCCGGCTCCAGATTGAGATAAGGTTTCTTGTGAGCCAGACGCTGGGCTAAGTCCTTTTTGAAGAGCCTATGCTGGGCCAGATTATAATCTACTCCGAATTGTTTCTTGTAGTCTTTGAATATCTCGACGAGAGCTCGTTCTTTTTCTGCCGGCGTGAGCCTCCTTCCATTACCATCTTCATTCTCCTCACCATCGATCGTGGTCGGATCAAATAAGCAGGTTATCTTCAGGCCAGGCAATTCTTCTTTTAGAAGATGATAATAATCAACGGCTTCCGCAATGCTGGAAGTTGCCAGAATGGCGTGGTATTTATTGCCAAGGCTGTTGTGCATCCAACGTTTTTTTATGTCGGAAACTACAGCCCGGCGATGCTCGTCGCGGTCATAGTTGACTGCCCCGAATTCGTCTTCTATTCCATGGTGATAGATCCCTGCATCATCCGTATAGCCCGCCATCGGAACATCGTCCATGTACTTGAGATATACCTTCTTTTTGTGTTCATCAGCAAAGGCTTCTTCTTCGGATTCAGCATTTGCTTTATCAAGTGCTACAGCTTTCCGGACATCGAATTCAGGATACGTTTCAACCATATAGGGATCAAACCCCAGGACATTATGGTCGCGAATACCGTCGGCAATGCTGTAACGATGGAGTAATGATCCGAAGATGTCAGCAGTGGTCATACCTCCACGGTTGTTCTCTTCGCGTATAGGGGTGCCTGAAAAGCCAAAGAAAATCGCATGGTCAAGAGTCTGCTTGATATTGATGAGCATATCGCCGAAAGTGCTGCGATGGCACTCATCAACGATGATCACGATGTGTTTGGAGTTTATCTTATCGAGGTCGTACCGATTTGTGTTGTCCCGGCGAATGCGACTAAGTTTCTGGATAGATGTGACAATAAGTATCTCGCCGTCTTCTTCCGGAGACTTTAGCTTTCCGATCAGAGCATCCGTATTGTCTGTATCATGGATGTCAATGGTGGCATCCGTGAAATTGGCGTATTCTTCTTGAGACTGGTTCCCCAACTCTATACGGTCAACCAGAAACACGACTTTATCTGCCAGTTTGCGTTTGGCAATAAGTTGAGCCGCCTTGAAACTGGTCAGAGTTTTTCCGCTTCCCGTGGTGTGTTCGATGAAACCTCCATATATGTCATTCCCGTCCCAATGCATTTGGTTCACCTTTTCCACTTTTCTAGCAAGGCGATCAGCTGCATAATACTGGTACGAGCGCAGGACCTTCATTGTGTTGTCGCCTTTGTCAGCTACAGTATAGTAACCAATCATCTGGTGAGCCATCGGGATGGAAAGGAATGTCTCAGCGATATACTTCCAGTGAGTCTGCGGAATGTTATCCGCATCCGCCCATTTGAAGATATAATCCTTATTGAATTTGATACCGAATCCTGGATTTGCGAAGTAGCACATATCTTCAGGATTCATTGCAACAAAAATCTGAACAAGAG
Organism: Paludibacteraceae bacterium; assembly: GCA_017557345.1. Classification (GTDB taxonomy): domain Bacteria; phylum Bacteroidota; class Bacteroidia; order Bacteroidales; family Paludibacteraceae; genus Colicola. Next base: position 10,411 of record JAFYZR010000035.1, read on the forward strand.
AGAAAAGACCTCTTTGGAAGATGCCCAAATCGCTATAGGCTTGTATCTGTTCAACTGCCTGGTGCAGTTTAACTTTTGAGCTCTTTAACTCTACGTGAATGACCGGCATACCGTTTATGAGCAGCATTATATCGCCTCGGCGGTTATGCATAATCGGGTCGTCGGTGGGGAACTGAGGCTGTCGAGCAATTTGATACTTGGAGCGTCCTACTGCAATCTCATTGCGGTCGAAGATGTATAATGTGACGGTCTGTCCCAACATCTCGCGGTGATCAGGATTATCACGAACAATCATTAACTCACCGCCAGTAATCAATTCGTTCTTCTGAAGGGGCGTCGCTGCGTTATTGATTTGCTCCAATAGCTGGTTAATTTCGCCTGAAGTCAAA
>JAFYZR010000036.1 GCA_017557345.1 Paludibacteraceae bacterium
ATAGTTATTGTGTTTTTTGTGTTAAATACTCACGTTGTTAGCTTCCCCCTAAGGGCGGGACAATGTCTTTAGACATTAGCCTATAATCGATGCTAATTTAGGACTTCTTTTTCACTAATCAAAGAAATACGCAAAAAAGCACGCAAATCTCGCGAAAAACGCGACGGAAGACACTTTTGCCGCGACGAACGGGAGCGGCCATTATCCTCATTTGATAGTCCTCGTGTCATTATTTGGTATTCTTATTTTTTCGCTGTACCTTTGCATCGAGATGTTAGACGTGTCAAGGATGGGTGATCGATTCGCGCAAAGTCCCCGCCCGCGAGGCCCTCGCTCTTGAAGTGATTCCCACACGCATTCTTGGGGCAAAATCTAAGGCAGCCGTTTGGCTGCCTTTTTTGATTTATAACTCGTCGGACTTCAGCGAAGTGATACAATACTGGACCTTCGCCTTATCGCTACGCTTGATTCCTACCATCAGTTTAACCGGACCAATGCCTGGGCAGTTGTATTGCATGATCAGGAAAGACTCAAATAGATTCTGATTCTTTGTCGTTGCTTTGCTGGGGACCTTCTTGATAAACCACGCATTAGACAAGATGGCATCCAACTGAAGGACCGCTAGAGTAGATAAATACCGCTTGGACGCATGGACGGCCGTTTCTTCTATGGAGACTGACTTGATATTGATATAGTCGCGAAGATTGACATTATACCGCCACTGGTCGGGATTGTTCTGTCGCCATATGTCATAATAAGAGCGGATCAATTGATTCCGCATATAGACTTCTTCAACCGAATCCCCTACTGGAATATCCAGTGGAGTAACTTCGCCGATATTATAAGCAGAGACAAACGGCTCCGCTTCATAGTGCTCCTCGTTTATTACGGGCTCTTCGGTCGAAGCGATCAGTGTCTCAAACGGGATCTCCAGGACCTTGGCAATACGGCGAACAGTCAACAAGTTCTTGCTCTTCAACAGCGTTTTTACATTCTGTTTGCGAATGCCCATCTTTTCGGCGAACACCGCCTTGGTCATTCCTCTCATTGCAATCAGGTATTCCCCTTTCTCCTCCAAATAAATCATATTGTTCTTTTTTGCAAAGGTAATAAATTTTCATTACAACCTACACAAAAAGAATATGAATCACTCAGCTTATCGAAGTATTCACGAGAAAAATGTATCTTTCCTCTATAAATCCAGTTTCCGCGCAGCACAGACGTGTCTAGCGAGTGATGTGCCTACAGCACACTCCATAACAGCCTTTCCCGCGATGCTTTTCACGGGTGGGAAGGAGATAATTAAACAATTTCCTCTTCGGGCTCTATGGCCTTACACTGGCGTCCTAAGCCGCATAAAGGGTGAGTCAGTTTGTAAACGGGGTCGAACCACCACAAAGATAGTGACCTTACAATATGCGGTATATATTGGACCGACCGATTACTCGGAAGGGACAATATCGGGCGTAAAGTCCCTGTACGGGACGTTGTCATGAAGAATATACCACACTGCAGTCAATATCTTGCGAGCGATGGCGACCTGCACCTTCATTTTGTTCTTGTGGCGTACTGTGCACTGGATATAGCTGAAGCGATTGTAATAGCTGCCATGTGTCTTACTGGCCGACCAAGAGCATTCTATGAGCGTTTTCCGCAGATATTTGTTGCCGTGGGTGACTTTCCTGGACTTGATCTTGCCGGCACTCTCTTCATTACGTGGTTTGAGCCCGGCCCATGATACGAGGTGAGCCGCGGTCTGAAAAGCAGACATCGATGTGCCAACTTCGGCGATAATGGCCGTGGCAGAACGGGCTTGAACGCCCGGAATGGTCTGGAGGTTCTTGTACTGTTCGGGATAATACTGTTTACAGAGCTCATCCATCCTGGCCTGGCATTCATCCTTATGCCGCTGTGCAAGCTCAACTTCGTCAAGAAGCTGTCTTATGGTGTCAATATCTGCGGCGGTGACTACTCCGGTAAGAGCGCTGATCAGGATGTCTTTCCCAATGCGGTTAACAGTACGACCGTGAACTTTCTTGACGAGTTCTTCCGGGGCAGTAATCCCCTCGCTGACAAGACGAACAATATCCTGATAGGCTTTACCCTTGGTCGTAGATATATAATTACTGATACGGATGTTGCAGCGCTGAAGGGCCGCATCCAACTTGGTGAACTTATACACGATGTCCTTCGACAGGTCAAAGATGCGCCTGTCATACTGGCGTAGTTGCTGGATAAGCTCATCGGGAACATAGCTCCCTTTGATGAGTTCTTTCTGAAGGCAAGTTGCTATCCACTCGGCATCCTTTACATCGCTCTTCTTTCCAGGCAACTGCTTGATGAAGAAAGGGTTCACGAGCCGGAGCGAGAAGTAGGGCTCAAGAACCCGCCATACGGGCATCCAGTAAATACTGGTGCTTTCCATGGCGGCTTCTTCCACACCGTAATCCACCATCACTCCGGCCATCTGTTCCAACTCCGGGGTCAGAACACCGTACTTTGACTGAAAAACAACACCGTCATCGTCCACAATACAAAGAAATACGCTATCTTTGTGGACGTCAAGACCGCTAACACGTCTCATAGGGCACAAAAATTATTGAGGCATAGACCTCGTTACACATAGAAATCATTGTGGCGTATCCGTGAGGAATAAAACGACCACTCGCCCACAAATATAACGTGTTACGGTCTTGATTTTTATCTCCACTGGCGTAAAAATCCAAGATTTTTATGTAAGTTTGTAAGTGATAACCAATTCCTTGCGAAAAGATGGCGAAATTCTGTAAGTACTGCGGCACTCCGCTGAAGGAGGGCGCGAAGTTTTGCCCTAAATGTGGAAAACCGGTCCAGGCGGCTACTCTGCCGGCTGAAGCGGCACCGCAGCCAGCTCAGGTAGTGGCGGACAAA
>JAFYZR010000037.1 GCA_017557345.1 Paludibacteraceae bacterium
CGACCTTTTCGTACATTTTCACGGCGTAGTTGGCCTTTTGGACAGCGAGCGAAGCCGTGCGGCAGCCGCGTGCCGAAAGCAGGGAAAGCATGCGCAGCATGAGCTGCGTGCCGAGGCCGCGCCCGCGGTGCGGCTTATAGAGGGCGATTGCCAGGGACGGCGTGTCGTCATCCAGATGCCCGTAGTCGTTCATGATGCGCGACCAGACCGCGCCGACCGGCTGCCCGTCAAGATCCGCCACGAGGCAGTAATCGCGCGCTCCCGAGCCGAATCCATCCGTATACACTCTCAATTCCGGCAGCTCGACAATGTCCCGTGCAGGCGGCTCCACGCCTTCCGGGATGAAGATCGCCTCATACAGGAAATCCTTCATAAGCGGCCTCTCGTCGGGGCGCATCTCCCGAATAACATAGCGGTCATCCTGCGCTACTCGGGGTGCGTCAATCCCTTCATTCTTCATGCGCTTCACCCCTTCTGCCTGCCGGCAAATCCCCAGTTCTCATCGGCCGGCTCGTGCAGCACGATAAATACGTCGGCCGCCGGGATTCCGAGCCGCTCCGTGATGCGCGCAGTAATATGTTCTATCACGGCACGCTTCTGCTCCCTTGTGCGCCCCGCGAACATCGTGATTTCAATGATCATAAATGCGTCGGTCTTTCCTTCCGGGAACTCGAAGTCCTCCCTGTCAATCTCAACAATCCGCTGGAACTGATCCCAGTCCTCTATCCCGAGCGCCTCCGCAAGCCCTTCGTGAACACAGTTGAGCAAAGCCTTCTTGTATTCCGGGCTCTTCCCTTTGACGATATCAATTCTGACTAAAGGCATGGCTTCCTCCCCTTCTTCACCTTCTCAAACTCGTCGAGTATCTCTAAAAACTCGTCCGGCAGGCGTTTTCTGCATTCGGCGATGAAGTCCGAAGGCACGCCGAAGTATGCTTCTGCGATTCCGCCGGCGATGCAGGTAAGCGTGTCACAGTCTCCGCCGAGCGATACGGCGGTACGGATCACGTCTTCGAAATCGGTACCTTCTAAGAAGGCGGTCAGTGCCTCCGGGACGGTCTCCTGGCAGCTCTCCACATGATGGTATGTGGGGCGGATCTCGTCGCATGTGCGGCTCAGATCGTAGCCGAATTCGTCAATTATATAAGCCTTGATCTCGTCCTTGGACGCACCCGTGCGGGCAAGGAATATCGCAGCCGCAACCGACTCGGCGCCTTTTACGCCCTCCGGGTGGTTGTGCGTCACCTCAGCCGTCCAGCGCGCCGCCTCGCGCGTCCGCTCCATCGAGTCATAGAGCCAGCCGACCGCGGACACACGCATCGCGGAACCGTTTCCGAAACTGCCGTAAGGCTGCGGATTGTCCGAGCGGAGCCACTGCGCGAAACGGCCGCCGTATTCGCCGCCCGCATGACGATGCCCGATGTCCTGCATGCAGGAGACCATAGCATCTTTCATCGTCTTCTCGTCCGCGTCAATTCCGACCTCAAGAATCGCCTTCGCAATCGCGAGCGTCATCGCGGAATCGTCCGTGTAGCGGACCCGTTTTCCCTTATCAAACAGTTCAAAATCCTTGGTCTTATCGCCCTGGTCAAACTCGTAGGGCGCGCCGATCATATCGCCTAAAATCGCTCCGTACATTTATTTCTCCTCTTCTGATATAGGCGTCTGAAACGGAATGCCGTTTTCAAACAGCTCATCTCCTCACCACCCGTACTTCTCGCACAGCTCAATCACCACGATACAGATGAAGATGGCGACCGCAAGGATGATCCACTTCTCGAGTTTGGCGAGCTTCGGGTGCCTGCGGCAAATGCAATGGAACGGGTAGCCGACGATTGCGAGCAGCACTGCGGTCAGAAGCGGGGTCACGAAACCCGTGCAGAAGCTGCCGAGCGTGCGCTCGATAATCAGCCAGCGCACGAAGCCCCACAGGAGGCACGCGCCGATGACCGTGAAGACTGCCTGTTTCGCGGAAACGGCAAGGTTGCCCTCGGTGTCGGCAACGCCGAAATAGTCGAGAACGGCCGACTTCTGGTACTGCGCGATGTCTTTCGCAATGTCCATGAACCGGCTGCCGCGCTGCTCTTCGCGCCCGATCTCCGCGAAATAATAATTCTCATCAAAGGAAGCGATATCCGCCGCCGACTGCTGAATCGTCTTCGACAGCGCGATCGCGCCGTTCAGTTCGGCGAGCTGTTCCTCGAGGCGCGTCACATTTGCCGCGAGGGCGTCCGCAAACGGCTTCGAGCCGTCAAGAATGTCCTCGATCTCCGACACCGCGAGGCCGAGCTTCCGGAATATGATCACCTTCTTGAGCGTCGCAACGTCCTGCTCGCTGTATTCGCGGTAGCCGTTGTCCTCGCGCTTCGGGTCGATCAGCCGCTCCTTTTCGTAAAATCGGATGGATGCTCTCGGAATCCCGAGCTGCTCCTCCACTTCTTTAATCGTCATAATCTTGTCCTCCTCAGATAGTCTGTCGGGGGCTTTCCGCTCCCTTCACGGCCCACAATAGACTATCAACAAGGTTTACAGTCAAGTACTTTTTTCGGAAAATCGCAGAAAATCTCACATTTTCCGCGAATCTTCGATATATCCGATGAATTTTTCGGGATTGTTCACGTTGTAGAAGACCGGAACCAGACTGCCGGTGAACTCGGCCGCCTGCTCCTGCCACAGCTTCCGCGATTCCTCGTCGGCCTCGCCCTCCCAGTGCGAAACGGTCAGGCTGCCCGTCTGCGGCGTCCCGTCACGAAGCTCCCAGGTGACGCGCGCCGACGTCGCCGCCTCTCCCGAGTCGTCGTACACGTCAAGCCAGACCTCTTCGATCCTGCCCTCCGTCAGCACCCAGAAGAGACACTTATAAAGCCTTGCCGCAAGATAGATGAGCGGAATCGCCGCCGGCAAAACCCAGAGAAACAGTGCCGGGCGGAATAGCCCCATGATGAGGCCCGGGGCTGCCAGCGCGAGGGCTGTTAAGAGGCACCGCCTGAGGGTGCGAAGGATCACTTTCTTTCTGTATGCTTTAAGGTCTATGGGTAGGGTCCTCCTGAATCCATTTTGAAAGTCTTTAAGCTATCCACGTAAACTGCTCAAACTCCACTCCCGCCTCGCTGAACAGCTCCGTGAGCGCCTTTCTGCGGTATCCCGGGCCGCACTCCTGCACGATCATGTACTCAATGCCCCCGGTGTATCGGGCGGACAGGTACGCGCGCAGCTTCGCCGTGTTCTCGGGATTCAGCCTGTACGTGACCTCATAGTCCATTCCGCTGAAGGCTTCCACCCCGTAATCCTCATAACATATGATCAGGGAGCCGTCCGGCTGCAGCCCCTCCGCGATGTACGAACTGTCCGGTTTCGCAGGGGTTCTCGGCGCCTTCGCCTTTGCCGCCGCAGGCTTCCCGAACGCTTTGCTCTCCGCCTCGCTCGCCCGCCGAAGGATTGTCTTCAGCGGCACAAGAAGCCCTTCCGGCTTGCAGCTTCTCACCGCCGCGATCTGCACAACCGCCTCACGGCCGTCCCTGCCCGCCGGCACGACCACGCACTCGCCGACCGCATACCCGTCCGCTCCCGCCAGGTAACTGTACCGCTTCCCGCCGGGGACAAATACGACATCATAGAGAGTGATGGGTGTGGACATGGTGGATACCTCAACAATCCTCATTTCAATCATTTCCATCTTGAAAAAGGACAAAAATATGCTATAATATGGTTAGAGAGATAACTCGAGAAGGATCAACACTGGGTCCCAAAATGGGGTAAGCCGTAAGGCTGAGCATTCCTATGTGCCTGGGGTTATCTTTTTACTTTTCTTAAGGCTTTCTACAAAGACATCTGAATTCTTTTTAATCTCAGACAGGATAAAGTCTATAAACTGCTGTGAGTAAGTATAATGCTCTTGGTTCCCAATAGTGTGCTTATATGCATATTTCGGTTCATCCTTGATTCCATAGAAATCTATAACAAGATTTAGCACATATGAATTGAACCCCTTCGGATAATCTATATGCAGATTATCCTTTGACATTTTCTCCTGAATAGCGGTGATAACCGATTGATAAGAATACCTATGCGTGTTCGAAGGATCTTTGAGTTCTTTCACTATTTCAACATGATTATCAGATCCTTTTTCAATCGAAACCGCAAAATCAGCGGTATCATTCTTCTTTGTGATGTATAGATTCTGCCGAATATTAATTGAAAACTTATCTGAATTGTATACTTCTCTTAAAACATCAACCTCGTTTGCCTGTTGAATAAACCTGGTTGCCACTTCCGGCGTATACTTCAATTTGATTTGTTCATTATCCAATGGTTCATATGAAGAAGTAATCGTCAAGAAGTTTTGAGAAATATAATCTGAAATATCCACATTATGAAATCTCTTCAGCTCATTAGCATAATTCAAGACACACGCCTGAAACAACGGCGCATACTTCTGCTCATAATCTTCAGTTATATAATGTGTACTAATGTTCCGTAATTCTATTATCTTCTCCAAATTCAAACGAATTCTTGTTTTCTTATCCGAATATATACTCCTTACAGCCACATCAACGCTTATCGTTCTATCGTTGCTATCCCTATAATATATTGACATTCCCCGATTCAACATTTCTGCCTTAAGCATCAATTCCCAAGCATTTACAATAAAAAAACTAAAGCCCTCAACCCGATATTTAATGGTGGGCTTGTTGTAGAGTTCTAACCCTACAATAAAAGCCTCAACGCTTTTTTCTACAAGTCTTTTCTGTTCATTTACCATTATTCTTCATCTCCTTTCATTTAACTTGTTTTCCTCCTTCTTCAGCCCTTCCACCAACTCAACAACCATCCTCTTTTCTCTCTCCCCAAAGCCTTTTGCCTTCTTCCCGTGAATGGCCTTGTCGATATCAGCGGGCGAGGCTACAACATAAGAGCTGGCAATCGGACTGTTCGCATGAACGAAATACACATAGCCGGAAATCCAGACATTTACATTGTTATTCTTAAAAAAGCGGGAAAGAATGTATATCTGGCGCTTGACCTGTTTGATTGGATTCTTGACCTGCTTCTCATAAGTATTGCCGCCGCCGGTGGTTTTGTACTTTATCCATTCATAATCGTCTTCCGTTCCGTAGAGTTGTCCGACATAGTTCTTCACCTCAATGATGAACACGCCGCTGTCATTCACTACGATATTGTCGAATTCGGTCGGCTTCCCTTCCACTGCCAGCGAGACATTGCTAATCAGGACATCGCCTTCTTTCATAATACTTCGGATAACCGATCGGGCGTAGTCCTCGCCTCGCCTTCCGGCAGTTCTCTGCGGTGATTCAAAATTCCACTGGAAGACATTCAATGTCACCCAGAAGAATCCCCAGACCAGAAGCAAGACAAATATAATTCCAAAAACAAGGAATAACACTTCCATATACTACCCCAGCACCCTCTTAAACACCTCATAATTCCTGCTCCCTCCGGGCGGGCAGTACACGGCGAACTCGACGCGCCGGAACACCTTCGGGAACTCCTGCAGGGCGGTCTTGAACGCCCTCGCCACAACCTCCGGGTTGTTCTGAAAGGCACCGCAGCCAAATGCGCCGAGCACCAGCATATCCGCTCCTTTGGCGGCCGCGCAGGTCAGCATGTGGATCGCGCGCTTCACATGGCAGCCGAACAGCTCCGCGTCACTCATGCGGGCGCCGCCGTTCACCAGTGAGAAGAACACATTGGACCTCTCCCGAAGATCCGGCGCCGCGATGGTGATCACATCGACCGTCACCCAGTCCTCCTTCGGCATGCGCTTCGGCAAATCCTCATCGGTCTTACAGATAACGACCCCCTCCGTATAAATAAGCGAATCGGTCGCCTTCGGCGAATCCAGGTCATCGTGATGCTTGTAATACGTTTCCTGCAGATAATCATCGGTGAGAATCGGATACAGCGTAGACGTCCGGCACAGGCATTCCTCCTGCGCACTCGCCCCCTCCGTAACGCCTCCGCCGGCATGGAACGCATTGGCAAAATTCATCACCGCAACCTTCGCATCCGGATGCTCCCTCTTAAGCCGCATCGCCGCCTGGAAGCTCCGGTCACCGCTGACCGCAACAACCATCTCCCCGGTCCCTACTGCGTCAAATGCCGGATAATCATCCTCATAAAACACCTGCGTGTTCTTCTTGGCCGCATCGACCGACGCCGCCAAATCCGCATCCGCGCCGATCCAAGCCATGGTGTCTTTAAATACTTCTATTCGTTGGGTGTGAGTTGACATGGGAAGACCTTCCTTTCCATCTTTGTTTTCTTTTAGCGTATTCATACAGATTCTGGAAAGCGTGCTTTAAGCTCATTTGTTTTTTCTAACAATTTAACTATAAATTCTTTATTAATCAATTTCGTAACAGAGTCTTGGACATCCATTTTTCTAATCCAACTTACTAATTCAGTTATATTATCTACTGTCGTTTGAATGTTATGTGCTTTAGAGAAAATATAATCTCCAAAATCAATATTCAAAAACACGCGAGCAAAAGCCTCTTTTCCTCCGTTGTTGATTTTGGAATAATGGTCTTCTACTCCCTCTAACAGTTCATCATCAAACTCTTCTAAACTGACTCTTCCGTACAAGACTGCTGATTCTACTTCTTCCTCATTAAGATATTTGATAAAAAAGCTACGCCTCTCCCATGCTTCTATTTTACTCCTTAATTCTTTTATTTTTTTGTTTATAGGTATTGCTTCTTTATCTATTTCTTCATCTGTAGTGAAGATGCTACATTCCGGCTCCACTATTATCCCCTTCTTAATCTTATTCATCCGCATATTCAGACCTTGCTCAATTCTTTTATAATCTATTTCACAAGGTAACGCTATCTCTGCGTCCAATAAAGCATGAACTTTTTGCAACAAGATAATTAGCTGTTTTCTAGAAAGTTCACCTTCGTATGCCAACTTAATTGCTTCTGGGAATCCTTCATCAATGTCTTTCTGCTCTGTAGACCATAAATTCAAAGTCAAGAATCTATCAACTGGTTTCTCACTTTTTGCAATATATCTTTCCTCCAGGTCCCGTTTAAATCTCTCTCTGTCCCATACACTTTCACCAATTAACCCTTCTAACGAAAAAAAATAACTAAAATTCTTCTTATAATCTCTAAATCTTAAATGTGTTTCGACGTGCGAAGAACTCTGACCATTGTTTTCATGATTTTCTTCTTTTCTTTTGTTTTTTGTGATAAAAGTCTTTGCTGCAAAAGTATACAGCACCCATCCCATTTTTTCTTCAGGAACCCTCGTATTCTTCCACGCCTCAAACACCCTTTCAAAACTAGCAAGAATCATCTTCATAATTCTTATGTTGTTTGAATTACTTTCATCGAATACTTGTATCAGTATATCCGCATGGTGCGATAAAAACTGTCTGTACCCTTCTGCAGTCTCCACATACCCATTAATCAAAGCATATATAACCTGTACAATATCTGTCTCCATTCTAATTGTCTTCGAAATCAATTTTTCTTTATATTCATCGTATTCTTCTCTATGCACAATTTTATCTTCATCAGCTAAAATAATTACTTTAATCCTATCGTTCTCTAAATAGTCATTAATTGCCCCCATCAACGCACTCATTTCAATTTTATTACGTTCAAAGTCATCAAAGGCAATAACAAATCTCTCCCCATTTTTAAGAGTATTCCCCACTTTATAAAACCACTTCATGTAATCAATGCTCAAAAATGTAGCAACACCTTTTATTACAGGTCCAACAACCGGAGTCATATCTGCCACCGCTTCTATAGCTTCAGACCTTTTTCCAATTATCTCTTTAGCCTTATTATCTATATTTTTTAATTGTTTTCCCACATCATTCGAAGATAAATACAAAAACTCTTCTTTTACTCTTTCCCTTATTTCATTGACACTTTCCAATCCAAAAAGCGATATAACCGCAATCCTTACATTACTTTTGTCATCATAATATTTTTGTGCGATTTGCTTTATCAGATACGTCTTCCCGCATCCCCATTTCCCTGTCAGTAAAACTGCCCCAGCCAGTTCGTTATGAGTAATATATTCTTTTATTTCTTCTTTTTCCTTCTCATTTATTTGTATAATCTCATTCACTATATCATCTCCAATCTTCTCGCTTGATAACCGCTTTTCATTATCATTCTCTGCAGATGTTTTTACTTTTTATTCTTATACTCTTTCCTCATTTTCTCAATATCCCGTCCCTCAACCATCGCAATCCGCTCATTGAGTGCAACCTCAGCATCGAGCTTCATAAGTTTATTCACTGACATATGGTAATTGTTATGACTGTCAGGATTTTTACTTGCGCATTTCCATGCAATGTCGCCCGGACCATTAAATACTTCGTATACTTCTCCGGAATGAGTTAAGTACATCACAAGAAGGCATTCCGGCTTACCGCTTATAACTATGTAGTCCTGCTGCGTAATTTTGATCTGTACTTCACGTCCATCAGGTGTTTTGCCATCAAACAGTTTATTTGACTCCTTTGCCAGATCAATTCCATAATGGTATTTGGCCAGAACTTCGCCAATACTTCCGACCAGATGCCCGTCAAGTGTAAAGTGCCGCTCCGGGAAATCTTGCTCCAGTTCATTGACGATTGTGATCAGATGCTGAACCTTATCGCGGATGGCATCCATCTTATCCTTCTCACTCTTCCCCATCATTCTGCTTTCCTGTCTCTTCCTCGTCAGCTTTCTGCTCCACCTTCTCAAACTCCATATTCGGTAGGATGACTGCGCATTCAGGCTCGTCCTCTTCGCCGCGCCAGGCAACGATAAAGCGAATCCATGCTTTTTTCGGGATATACCCTTTAGCCATCAGTTCTTCCAGTTCATTACGTTTCTTTTCAGAAGCTTTTGCCAAAAGAATGCTTCTCTTTTTGAAATAAGTTCCATCAAAATCCAATTCCATTCCGCTTCTGAGCTGATTAATTAGTTCTTTCTTGTTCTTAAAGAAATTCAGAACAACATCTCGGTGCGTAAACTGGAGTGCAATCGTTCTCGGCTCCGGATACTGCTCTTTACTGAATATGCTGGCGTATGCTCCAAGCCGGTTAAAAAAGTTCATGTTATGATAAATCAGAAGAGTGCTCTTTGCTCTAGTCATGCCGACATAAAGCTTGCGGTAATCCGCATCTCTACCCAATCCTACATTATTCAGGAAGAGGAATACCGTATCGAATTCGCGTCCCTTCGACTTGTGAATTGTTGATACATAAATAACATCATTGCTATTCGTATAGAAATCATCGTAGTTGGATTCCTGTATAAACTCCTGCAGATCCGTCTTATACTTATACTTCTTATTCACCTCGTCAAACATGGCGATAAGGTTCAGCACATTCTCAAGACTCGTACTGCTTCCTGCAATTCTCTTCAGATCCTGAATGATTTTGTCCCATTCGTCATCAGAGATAATCGGAGTTTTACTATACTTATTTACGAGTTGCAGAAGTAACCTGATCTCCTGAAGATCATATAACCGGAATGTATCATTAGCCTGAATCAGCTTTGCGCGTACTCCGCGTTTTACCAACAATCCGGTAATTCTCATAGCTTCGTCATTCGTATTGGTAAGAACGCAGATACTCTTGCGCTTCGGCATATCGCAGATTGCATCGACCACAGCCTGTTCGAAATTCTCCGATTCAAAATGAATCAATTGAACACTTCCCGATTCCTGTGAAACCGCTTTAATGTCCTCCTTTTTCATGCGATAACGCATCTCATGAGCGAAACGGTTGGCAAATTCAACGATAGCCTTCCGACTACGATAATTGTCTGTCATTTCGTAGTATTTGGCACCGTTCTCCTTTACCAAATACCGCATGTATTTCGAGTCAGAACCTCGGAACTCATATATGTTCTGATCATCGTCTCCGACGGCAATTACTCGCATATCTGGATTCACTTCCATCAGTTTACGGATAAGCGCAAACTCATCCTTATCCATATCCTGTGCTTCATCTATAACGAGCACGCTCTTGGTAATCTTCTCCTGTTCTATCTCGCCGGATTCAATCAACTCCACAGTGCGATGAACTACTTCGTCGGACTTTTCCAAAGAGCCGATTCGCCCCATCAGATCAAAGCAGTAAGAATGGAATGTTTTAATCTCCACAAAAACAGCAGCATTCCCTATTAGGTTAAGTAAACGGCTTTTGAACTCTGTTGCCGCGGCGCGGGAGAATGTCAGCATCAGCATCTGCTCATGCTTGATATCTTCCATCAGCAACAACGAGGCAAGCTTATGTACAAGCAGTTTGGTCTTTCCGCTGCCTGGTCCTGCTGCCACTACTATATACTTTGACTCCGAATCGTTAATGATTTCAAGCTGCTTCGGGGATAATCCGCCGAATAACTCGTCATACTTCTCCGGAGTAATATTCTTATTGATTTGCTGCTCTCTTTCACCCTTAAAGTACTTGGAAAGAAACTTCTTATAATCCATGTTAAAATAATCATGGACGAAGTTTCTGGCAGCATCATAATCCTTAACCATCAGATTGGCATACTCGCCCACAATATGGATCTGCTGAATCTTCTGCTTATAGAATTCATCCAGCAAGCGGTAATCATCAATCTTGTAGCGGATCTTATTATCAAGGACTTTCCGCTTAATGCTCATCGCATTGTACAAAACAAGGAATCCGCCCTCCAAAGTCAACGCATTGGTCTTTGACAGGAACAGTATTGCATCTTCTACATCGTTTATTGTTATCGGAGTATTATAGAGTTCAAAATGCGGACTGTTCTTGTATTTGTTAAACAGTCCGACAAGTGAGAAGTTCACATAAGCCGTTCCGTTCTTACGTGCCTCAACTTGAGACGCTAACGCTAACAGTTCCTGAATTACAAACTGACACAGCTCAATTCTTTTCTTGAACTGATCCGCAATCGTATCCATGTCCTGAAGGAATTTAACCTGAACCGTATTCTTGTTCCTGTTCTCCTTCTTTTCGATGATTCTCTTTGCCGCCAGAAAATACAGGATGGTTCTGAAATCTTTGATTCGCGATTCTCGGCCGGAAGCAGATTTAATGTCATCCTCCTCCGCTTTTTCATTTAATTCCTTAAGATTAATCTCTGAATTGTTTTTGTAGATATACTGAACCATATACTGTTCCAGTTTCTGGAAACGATTCACTATACCCTGCACACGATTCTCCGTATCATTCTGCTGAATATAGGCACCCATATCCTGATCATCAGAAAGAATACTATGCATTCTCATAGTGTTAATGAGATTGATAATCTCAGCCTTTTCGAGTCCCATCCGATCGGCAATATAGTCCACGCGGGTTTCCGCGACTTCTTCCAAAGCCTTGGTCTTCTTGCTTCCCATCAAGTTCGAGACAATCTTGGCCGCTTTATCCTTATCCAGTTCGGAAAACTCTCTTACTGTATCAATCTTGGCACGCATTTCAGCCATATCTTTTCCCTGGATACTGGTCGCATAAACGTGAGGAGTATTCTTTCCCCGCTCTATGTAACCGGCCTGTTCCAAAGCCGATACGGCTGTTCTGACACGAGTCTCAATTTCTTCTGTGTCCGTATCCCATCCCGAATAACGGGCTATTTCTAATGCAGAACAGCTGATTGAATCGCGTCCCTGCGTCATCTTCTTAATTCCGGACCAGATATTCTGTATATCGCCTATGCTGAGTTTCGTCTGATTCTGCAACAGAAAATGCGCGTCCAAGTCACTGTTGCTGAACAGAATATAACAATCCGCCTCAAGTGAAGGATCTCGCCCTGCTCTTCCGGCCTCCTGAATATAGTTTTCAAGAGAATCTGAGATATTATAATGCACAACAAGACGGACGTCCTTCTTATCAACGCCCATACCGAATGCAGATGTTGCCACCATTATCTGAACTTCGTTTTGAATAAATGCTTCCTGATTTTCAATCTTATCCTGAGAATCCATCTGCCCATGAAAAGCCCTTGCGGAGAACCCGTCATTTACTAATTTCTCGGCAACCTTCTCGGCAGTCTTAACCCTTGAAACATATACTATCGTCGGGCAGTTCTTAGCCTCTATCAAATTTCGAAGAGTCGTGTACTTTTCCTCTTCGGAATCTTTATAAAGAACCGTATAATGTAGATTCTCACGATCGGCTGAAGAGGTAAAGAGTTTTAAGTGAACATGCAATTGCTTCTCAAAGTAGTCGCAAATATCAGTTACTACCTTCTGCTTTGCGGTGGCAGTAAAGCACGAAACCGGAATCGGCTTCGATAACTGTTTCAGTTCCTGTAACCTTCTTAAGAACGGGCCTATATACAGGTAATCGACACGAAAATCCTGCCCCCAGGACGAGAAGCAATGTGCCTCATCAATGACAAATCGAACAATATTCCGAGATAACAGTACACGTTCAACCGTGTTAGAGCGAAGCATCTCCGGAGAGATGTATAAGAGGTTAGCGATGCCGTTTTCAACCCTCTCGAAGGCGTCTTTTCGCTCAATCGGGCTAAGCAATCCGTTTATCGTAACTGCATTAATAATCCCGTTTTCGGCGAGATTATCCACCTGGTCCTTCATCAGAGACTGCAGAGGCGAAATAACAACCGTAAGGCCTCGAACACTCTCGCCTGCCATCAAAGCAGGAAGCTGGAATGTTATGGACTTACCGCCTCCGGTAGGGAATATCGCCAGCAAGGAATCTCCATCTACTGCTGCTTGGACAGCCTTCTCCTGTAACGGTTCCCCATTATATGTACGGAATGAATCATAACCGAAGATCTCTTTCAGAGACCTGTGAATGTTCAGCCGCTGATTGCAGTATTGACACCCTTCCGCGCACGGTGAATTGCATAATTCATGCAGGACATTGTCGATTTCCGGATAGTTCTTCTGAACCCATCTCGGAGTGATTGACAACCGATCCCCCGTATTAATCACCGCAAGGGCATATGCCAGTTCAACAGGCCTATAGGTTATCCAATTTGACAATTCCGCATTAGAACAGATCTTACCTTCAAAATACGATCTGATCAGCTGCTCTGTAACATTTCCATAGTACTCATATTGCAGATAATGGAAGAATCCGGCAAACTCTTCCCGGTCTGACAACAGTGAGTAATAAACCTTTTTGAGATCAGAAGGAAGTGCTCGGAACGCCCCAATCTCATCTACAAAAAGATTCTTCGCCTTCTTTGAATCATTTACCGGATTATTCAGTTCCTCAGTAAGAATCTTGTCATCCTTGAGCAGCGCATGATACGGCTTCTGTGGGAACAATAACGGTGACCAGTAGAGTGTATCGATTGCTCTGCTCCTGATAACCTCCGGCCAGGAATCCTTGAGAATAGAGAGATCATGGTGAACAATATTGTGACCGCAAATATAATCGGCACCTCTCATAAAGCCAACAAATTGAGATATGTTGGCATCATGAAATACAGCGCCTGTATTATCTATTGCGCCGATATCTTTAATCTGTCTTGTTTTAACGGATGCTTCCACATCCCAGAAAACAATACGTCTGTCCATAAGTCACCATTCTCCGTAATAAAGAGTTACTTCTTATACACTCCTAAAACGAATAATACTTCTGCTAGATAAAAAAAGTTCTTCCACATCTATAGCATGTCCTTTGATTCTGAACCAGTTCATTTTTCTTTACTTCTCCTCCGCAATACATACACTTCCCTTGCTTAATCCAAAGCTTCTGTATTTCACGAGGAACCACAAATCCAGGATTAATTGCAGACGTTTTTTTCACTGAACTGTCATTTGTTTTATCAGCATTTTGCCCATACTTTCCAAATCCAGCCTCAACATCCGACTTAACGCTACTTAATCCTTTATCCAATTTATCACGTTCGCTTAAAACAGTATTGATTGCCCTATCATAAACTTCTCCCCATTTACGAGCATCTTGACGCATTACATTAAACTGTCGCACCATTTCTCTGATTTCGTTATCCGAAAAGTTCTTAACTCTTTCAGAAAAACTCAATGCATCACAAATATTGATATTGCAAATAGAGACATTTTTATGTCCAATTACTTTTCCTTTTTCTGCCTCAACAATTAAATCAGATGAAAAGCCAATTTCATGCGCATGAATCATAAATGGGTCTGATGCCTCAGGCAATTCTATACCTGTAAAATATTCATGCCATTTTCTATCATCTCCATTTAATACCACAAAGAGATCCTGCCGTCCAAGCACATTCTTGTCATTGCTCCGATTATTAAGAAAAATCCCAATTCCTGAATTCTTTGATGAAAATACCCCACTAAAACCAGTTTTTGGAGAATAAGCCCCACTAAATGGTGATTCTCCCATTACAAATGTTTGTTCTTCTATCCCTTTGGCTTTAATTCTTTTCCCAACCCATTTTGAGTATACTTTTGATTTTGCCACAATTAATACATTAGGATTAATTCTATCACCAATGACTAATGATTCTCTTAGACAACCATATCCATAGGAACTGGTAAAACCATATTTTTCAATATTCATTGTCAAATCCTCAAATATGTACATTTTTGTGAGCCTTGTTACAGCTCAACTCTTGTTTTTCCATAGAACCTCTGATATATAGCTTCAGACAATTCTCTCAAAAGCGAGCTTCATTCCATCACTTCTTCAAGCAGGAGTTTCTTCTCAAACGCTCCCCTCTTCTCTGCCTTCTGTGCTCTTACCTTTTCCAATTCCTCCACGGAGTATCCTCTCGCCTTCGCAGCGGCATATATCACTTCCATCAGATCCGCCAGTTCTTCTATGTTCTGATCTTCATGATACTCTGCCAGTTCCTCATCTAGTTTAGCATCAATCATTTTGAGATATTCATCATCTGAGAGCGTACGCACTTTGCAGGTTTTACCTTTAGCCTCTATAATTTCCGGAATCTTATCCCGTACAAGTTTATGATAAGTTATTGTTTTCATTAACGTAACTCCACTCCTTAAATCCTTGGTTCTTGGCCGAATCATACACCGGTTTGATTACACTCTCTAAACGGTTCTTGAATTCGGTTTGATCAAGATTCTTATTCTGATACAACAGGCTCTTAATCTCTTGGTTGTTTAAATGATATGGTGAAATCTTATCGAATTCTTCTGAAACACTCTGATTGGTTCTTCTCAATTCATACGCACGGTACTCAATATCTCCCAGTAAACCAAAATACTTATCCCAAACAGGCAATGAATTGCTCTTACTGCTGTTAATCTCCCTGGTCGTCGGATGCAGATTCCACAGTTCATCGTGTGCCACATATTGCCACGGAACAAAATGATCCACAGATATCTTTACACTCGATAATTCCGTATCTCCGTATATATCCTTGAGTGACGGATCAATTGAGACTATGAGTTTCCAGTACTTCCGGACTCGTTCTATATCCCGAGATGCCGGTGGCTCAATCTTGTCTGCAATTCCAGGTACACTCGGATTCTTATTCTGCAAGTATTGAATCAGTTTCAGTTGAGTCCAGCCCTTGAGAATCTCCTTATGTTTTACCAGATATTCTGACCAAGTAGGATCTATCTCTATTATGGTTCCAAGACCGGAAACCAATGTGAAATAGTACATCAATCGTTTCTGCAGATTGATTCTTTCTGTCAGTTTCTGTTTTGAGCCATTCCAAAGCTGTTTAGCTATTGTAATCTCATCGTAAAAAGGGACCTGTAAGCGGTACGGTACATTTAATGTAAGATCTGATTTGTATTTGCGGATAATCTTATCATCTGTGTTTTGTAAGAAAGAACGCAGCTTTTCTTCTTTCTCTGACGACCGCAATCCATACCGGCTGAAGATGTACTTTACCACTTCTTCAAGATTATCCGTAATCCCAAGCGGGCCGAGTCGCAGATGATACTCTGTCACCATATACCATGCATCGATAATCATCTCGTCAATCAGTTCATCAAATGTAAACCGCTGATGATTCTCGTCTACTTTACGGAGAATCGCTTGAAACCAGAAAAACTTATAGCAGTTTGTCGTGTTGTCAAATAAACGACTCAAATAACCAATGTTCAGTTCGTCAGAATATGGTAATTTCATTATATATCTCCATGTAAAACTTCACTTCTGCCTACCAACCAAATCTGCTATCTCACCTGCGGCACCAAAAACATTTGCCGCTTCAATCAACTCGGAAATAGTGTAAACTTACAACTTATCATACTTCTCCGACCTTCCCTTAGCCTTCTCAACCGGATATTTCTTCGCATTCTTATCCATCTTGGCATTTACGATCTCATCCTCATCTAAGCCAAGCCGATCGAGCATGTTGCGACAGTATACGAGAACGTCTGCCAGTTCTTCTTTCACGCATTCAATATCATACTTGTCGTCACTCCACTGAAAACACTCGAGCAGCTCATTAGCCTCAATAGATATCGATTTTGCAAGGTTTGAAGGCGTATGGAATTGCTCCCAGTCACGCTCCTTGATGAACTCACGAATACGGTTAATTGTCTCTTCTCTCATAGTTACTCCGTCTCCACAACGCTTGAAATATAGTCTCTTAAATTATCATCACATATGTACAGGTATGTCCCGCGTATGCCGCGTGTCATAAGCACATAATAGATGTGCAGGATGTACTCCTTTAGTTCTTCGTATGTGGCTGTCTTCTTACCATTCTGATCGTAATAATGCTTCGGGTTGATAATGATCTCCTTATCCACCGGATCATAACCTATCTCGTCGCCCATGATGACAAATGCATAGTTCAGATCATACCCCTGCGTGGAATGAATACAACCCACCTGGTCAATTGCGCCGTCCGAGTGAACCCAGCCCTCCGTGACGTAGTTCCATTGCTTCTTCACGCCTTGGATGACGATATCATACTTCGTCTTATCACTCTTGCTGATCCACTCCCACGCATAGCCTGCTGCCATGCGGGTTAGCGTATGTTTCTCCTCCAAGTCATAGTGGAGCCGGTCGAATGCCTTAAAGTCAGTCATCACCTTAAACTCATACTGTCCGAAAGACTTCTTCTGAGTGGCTCTTCCGCTGAGAATCTCCTGTATGAAATCAATATAATCATTCCCGGCCTTAACTCTCATCTGCGTCAGGAGCTGATAATATGAGACAAGACGATCTGCACGCTGCAGATTAACCATCTTATTGTTGAACCGGGTCACATCGATACCGGAGGGACCAACGACCTGCTCTTTGTCATAAAACAGGATGGTGCATTTGCTTTGCAGCAGAGCCCAATCTAGTTCGTCAGCATCTGTCGTCAGACCAAGCTTTTCGCTTGTCTGCTTAAACGCCCCCATGTAGCTGATATTCTTGTATTGGTGCAGCCGATGAGCCTCATCCACCAGAAGGATATCGTACTTCTTCTCCGCAACCTCAGACGGCCCAAGCACATCGCTTGGACTGAGATTATATATGCTCTTGAAGATCTTCTTCATCGTCTTTCTGAGGGATATCTGGGGAACGACAAATCCAATCGTCTTATCCTTAAACTCATCCAGATCTTTCAGATACTTTAGAATGTATATTGCAACAATGGTTTTACCGCTTCCGGGCATACCATTTACAACGATTGTCTGAGAATCGTTGTCACTGATTGCATTAATGATATTGTCAACTGCTTCTCTCTGGTCATTATTCAGTTCTTTGAACGGAGAATACTTGAACAGGTCTGAGTTCTCGATTTCCTCAATCGAATGCTTTGCCAGTTTCTCACGCTGAAGTTTACGCCAGAGCTTATAGAATTCCTCATCATAGTTTGCCCGGTCGAAATAGTTCTTATCGGCCATTCCGCCGTTACCATTGGTCACTTCAAACAGCTCATCCGCAACGAAATACTGGATCAGTTTCGCCTCATAGTCAAATGTAACCGACTGGTTAAACTTCTTCGAATAGATGAAGTGCACTTTGTCAAAGATTCTCTTCTGAGCCTTGGTCAGATGCTCTCCCATCCTCGTTTTGACATGGTTCGACTGCCCTACATACGCCTGCTTTCCGTTCTCCATGATATAGAGCATCGGCCAGTTCGAAAGGTAGGGCTGACTGCCGTATTCGCCGGTTTTTAAGTTGCCTTCAGTGATGGTAAACATTATAAGGTGCTCCACCTTCCAGATGAATTCGACGATCAAGAAACTATTGACTTTAACTCACACAAAATCTTATCAACATCGGCGACAGTATTATTCTTCCCCAACGATATCCGGATTGTTCCCTTTGCATATTCTTCCGGTACACCAATCGCCTTGATAACATGAGATATGTCAAATCCATTCCCAATTATAAACACATTCTTTTCTGACAATTTTACCCTCTGTGGCATTTCCTTACTCCTCCTGCATTTCTTCCCCAGAAAAGCTATCATTCATTTCACGTTTTCCGCTCCGGGGATTTACTTTACAAATACTAGTCTTTCGCCTCTTTTGCCCTTCGATAGTAATCTTCGGCTTTCTCGGGATCGCTATTCTGATAAAAATCGCCCATTAATGACAGTGCCTCAGACATACCTTGATTAGCTGCTTTTTCACAATAACTGAATGCCAGAGCAAGGTTTTTTACATCATTGCTCGTATTTAAAAGAAATTTCGCTGCTTCATACTGCCCTTGCGCATCTCCTAAATCTGCAGCTTTTTGATATAACGCTAAAGCGGCTCTCTCATGGTGCTCCCTTTCTTCTATCCGAGCCAAAAACAATATGGCAGGAGCATAATGCTTCTCATTAGTGAGAAACAGCAACTGGCTTCTCCCACATGCCTTTGCCTCCTCATCATGATCATTCTTCAGCAACATCACAGCTGACTGAAAAAGCCGTTCACTGGAATCGTCATTCGCTGATGTTCTTCTTACAATTGGGACCGTTTTATTATCTATAGGTGCTTCTCTTTTTTCTATACGCCTATTCTCCTCATTATTGAGATCACGAACCGGTTTTCTTTCAATGTTATCCTTCAACAAAACCCCATATTTCTGGTCATTATATAGTGTCTGAATAAAGATGCTTTCATTCTCTAAACGAGTGATAGTGTCAAGATAATTTCGCAAATTCAGTTTTGACCGCTCGGTTGCCGGCCGTTACCCGGCCAAACCATCATCCCGGTTGTTATCCATTTCCATGAGATGATCCATGTTCATATAGCGTTTGGTTCCCCATTCCGTGC
>JAFYZR010000038.1 GCA_017557345.1 Paludibacteraceae bacterium
AAGCTCTCCAAACGGACCCTGGCTGCGGCAGTCTCCATCCTTCTGCTCATCCCTCTGACGATCTTCGTGGGCGTCTACTACTTGGGCGGTGGACACTATTATCTCATCGCCTTCCTGATCCTGCTGGAGACCATGCTGCCCTTCTTCCTGGTGTTTGAAGGGAGAAAGCCCCAGGCGCGGGAGCTGGTGGTTATTGCTGTTCTCTGCGCCATCGGCGTGGTAGGCCGGGGAGCTTTCTTCATGCTGCCGTCCTTCAAGCCGGTGTTGGCCCTGGTGATCATTTCCGGCGTAGCCTTCGGTGGAGAGGCGGGCTTCCTGGTGGGGGCCATGACCATGGTGGCCTCTAACGTCATGTTCGGGCAAGGGCCCTGGACGCCCTTCCAGATGTTCGCCGCCGGAATCATCGGATTCCTGGCGGGAGTCCTGTTCCGCAAAGGCCTCCTGCGCCGCAGCCGAGTATCACTGTGCATCTTCGGGGCCATCGCCACCATCGTAGTTTACGGTGGCATCATGAATCCCGCTGCAGCTCTCATCTATGCCCGTACCCTGAATTGGAATCTTCTTTTGACCTATTACGTCTCCGGCATTCCGGTTGATCTTGTCCACGCCACAGCCACGGTGCTGTTTCTGTGGTTCGCCGCAGAACCTATGCTGGAGAAGCTGGACAGAATCAAGGTGAAATATAATCTGTTAGGGTCTTAACGGCTAACGATGTGCTGAAGCTGACGAAAAAGAGGTGTGTATTTAGAGTAAAAGCAGGGAAACCAGGCTCAGGTGTCACAAACATGCGCTCCCGAGGGACTTTATTTATGAGGGGTAATAAGTCGGCAGTCGGAGTCAAACCCTCTAAGTATCGAGGGAGTGGGCGCATTGAACAAAAAGAGCGGAAACGTGGTTTTACGGAATTAGGCTGCCGATAGACCATGGACCGCCGCCGATAAGCAAAACGCAGATAGCCGGAAGGCCGTCTGCGTTATTCTTTTTTCTGCGCTTCTTTTTGGCCTCCCGGTCAGAACCGGGAATACCGGAAGAAGCGTTTCTCTGTCCGCGTAAAGAAAGGCCGGCGGAGAACCTCTTTTTGAGATGCTCCCGCTGTCATCATATTTATAGAAACAGGCACTACCACGCCAGAGCACCCCCGTTTCTGAGATTTGGTCAATCCAAAACTCACGAAACGGAGGATAAAGCAATGGCAAAACGGGACAAATACAATCCCGATTATCAGAAACTGTATCCTGGAGTAAAACTCACTCCGGAGGTGTTGAAGGTTCTTCAGCAAAGTGATAGAAAAATGAAATATATGGAGGTGGAGATCAAGCACGGCGTATTCCGGCAGGATATGGAGGCAAAGACTGCGACATTCACGCCTACACGAGAGGACTCACTGGATCGTCTCATCTGCGACGAAGGAATAGAGTTTATTTCGGAAGCGCCTTCTCCGGAGGAAATCGCCGTACATAATGATTCCCTGGACAGGCTCCGCAAAGCTTTGGCAAAGCTGGAACCAGATGAATATGCGCTGATTCACGCACTTTACTTCGAAAAAGTAAGTGAGCGACAATTATCTGCGCAGACTGGCATTCCTCAAAAGACCATCAATTATCGCCGGAAAATGGCGATTATTTCGCTTCGGAGAAAGTTTTTCGGAAATTTCTAATAAAATATTGGCTCAACCCCCTCACTCGTCGGCATAGAGAGTGAGGGGGCCATTTATTTTTCCTCCTCAACAGCTCTTTGATAAATCTATATCCGGCGGCTAAATAACGTCAGCGAGTGAGCCCATAAACGGGAATAGCGATGCGGAGGATGCGCCAAGACCACCTGCGGAGAGCTTCTTTGCTTTCCGTCAATGACGGCCAACGAAGGTGCCCAGCGGTTCCATCCATCCAAAAGCGGCTCTGGCAAGCCGTTTCGCCATGACCTCGCTCGCCTACAATGGTACCCCTGCCCAGCCATAGCTCACACAATGGGGGCAGCTCGGAGAGATCCTCGGAGGGGTGAAATCCCCGGAGCGCGGCGCCAGCCGCGGTTTAGCCCGCCGCCCACGCCTGGGGGAGTAGTGTCGAATACAGGCAAGAGAAAGGTAACTCAGAAACGGTCAGGAGCCGTTCCATGCCCATTGGAGCGGCTCCTGTTGGTTTTATGAGAACAAATCATCTGATGATATATGGCATCAAGCTCTGCCCGCCCGCTGTCATATAGC
This sequence comes from Paludibacteraceae bacterium, assembly GCA_017557345.1. Taxonomy (GTDB): domain Bacteria; phylum Bacteroidota; class Bacteroidia; order Bacteroidales; family Paludibacteraceae; genus Colicola. The sequence goes on from JAFYZR010000038.1 coordinate 2,204, forward strand.
CTGTTTAATTCTAAGGTTTTCTTTCCCAGCCAATCGATGACGATGATCCCCCTTAATCAGCGGCGAAACACATTTTTTGCGCTTCATCGCTGTTTTAATCCGTCGCCTGTTAGAAAGGCAACATTTTTTCCGCCGGCAAAGAAAAGCTATAGGGATAAACGAAAGAAAGATCGGAAACGGGCAGGAACACTTCGCATCAAACGAGGAGGCTCCAGGTATTTTGCAAATAACTCTCGAAGGGTGTCACAAAATGACCTGTTCGTGGGACTTTATTTATAGAGGGAGAATTACTTGGAATAGAAAAAGAGAAAGAACGTCGATTCATTAGATTGAAAAGGAGTGTAACAATGAGAGTTTCCGTTTTCGTCGATGGGGCAAATTTCTTCTTTATGCAGCGGGATGGCCTCAAATGGTTTGCCGATCCGAAAAAGATGCTGGAGTGTATTGAGAACCGGTACGGGGAAATCGCGGATGCATTTTATTACATAGGGAAAGATGCGCCTCCGGACGCTCGCCAGCAGGCATTTCTTTCTGCCTTACCGGAAATGGGCTTTTCCGTCGTAACCAAGCAAATCAAGACGATCTACGATTCCAAGACAGGGACCATTCGGAAAAAAGCCAATCTGGATATCGAAATCGTTCTGGACATGTTTAACACCATTGAGTCTTACGACTTGGCGGTGCTGGTCAGCGGCGACGGCGATTTCGACAGAGCCTTGCAGCTCTTAAAGGCGCGAGGAAAACGAACGGTTGTGATTTCCACAGAAAACTTTATCGCAACTGAGCTGCGTGCAACTGCCGGCCGCCACTATATTGATCTGGCTTCAATGGAGGCTCAAATCAGGAAATGATATAGGAGAGGCTTTCGCTCGAAGCATTCGTTTTACTACTGTAAGATGGCATTGCCTTGAATTGAGCTGACCAATGTAGGCAGATTCCCTTGCTATTTGACAGTAAACGGTGATCCTTTCAACATATTCTAATGGTATTACTGCTTTGCTTGAGCGACATTTTGCTGTTCTACTCAAGCAAAACACTTTAATAACAAAGCGATATATAGTATAATACTAATACATTCTGGCTATTCTTGGCACTTACCCTCTCATCTGGCAACTCTAAGAAATCCAGATCGAATACTGGAGGTTCGGAAGATGATTGATTTCTCAAAGCGTATAAAGAACGGGACGCAAGTAAAAAAGACTAATCCGATTGAGATATATAATTCTCTTGATCGTGCTAGTGTTACAGGTCCGCTGAGGCCTGTACAGGCAAATGTACTGCAGGAATGGTTTTCTGAATCAAGAGCAAAACGAGATTTAATAATCAAACTGCATACAGGTGCGGGAAAAACATTAGTCGGTCTTCTGATTGCAATGTCATATATCAACAGCAATGAAGGCCCTTCGATATACATTTGTCCAAATATATATCTCATGCAGCAAGCTTGTGCAGATGCGCAAAAATTCGGGGTACCGTTTTGTATTGTCAATAAAGACAACGAGATTCCCGACGATTTTATCCAAGGGAAATCTGTTCTTATTACATATGTTCAGAAGGTCTTTAATGGTTTATCGATTTTTGGAACGGGAAACCGATCAATAAATGCTGGATGTATCATTTTGGACGACTCTCACGCATGTATCGAATCAATGCTTGGATCATGTACTATTCAATTGTTACACGAGAACCAAGCATACGGGAAACTTTTGACACTGTTTCAGGAAGAACTGGAAGACCAGGGTAAAGGAACCCTGCAAGATTTGCTCAATAACCGATCCAATGCATTAATGCCAATACCTTACTGGGCCTGGCAATCAAAAATATCAGAGGTTACTCGGATAATTGCCGAACAGGTCGAAGATAATCATGTGAAATTTGCTTGGCCGATTATCCGAGATCAACTTGATGATTGTATAGCCTTTATCTCAAACAATAGAATAGAGATTAGGCCACCTTGCATGCCAATTGAACAGTATGGGATATTCAATAACGCACACCATAGAGTATTAATGTCTGCAACGACGCAGGAGGATACGTTTTTCATCAAAGGTCTCGGATTGTCAATTGAAGCTGTCGCGTCTCCATTAGTTGATAAAAACTACCGTTGGGCTGGAGAAAAAATGATTTTGATACCAGCTGCGATTTGTGAACACGCAAATGCTGACGATTTGATTGATCGTGTTATTGCGCCTCCTCATGACTTTGGAATTGCGGTGTTAACGCCAAGTTTCGATAAAGCAAAACGGTATACTGCAAGAGGTGCAAAACTGATTAACAATCCGGAAACCCAAAATAAGATGTATCAGCTTCTGAAGGAACACATTGAGTCTCCCAAAAACAAAACCATTGTCTTTGCCAATCGATATGATGGTATTGACCTTCCGGATGATACGTGTAGGGTTCTAATAATTGACTCTGTACCTTACTATGACTCTTTATCAGATAGGTATGAAGAACTCTGCAGATCGGAAAGTGAAATCATCCGAATTAAAACTGCGCAGAAGATTGAGCAAGGTTTAGGGCGAAGTGTTCGGGGCGAAAAAGACTTCTGTGTGATTCTCATAATTGGAAGCGATCTTATAAAATACCTTCGCAGTAGCACTAATCGATCCCTCTTTTCTCCGCAAACTCAGAAACAAATCGAGATTGGTTTCGATATTATTGATATGGCAAAAGAAGATGGTGTACCGCAAGAAGCAGATGCCGAAATCCGGTTGCTGTTTTCAACAATTAACCAATGCCTAAATCGAGATGAAGGCTGGAAACTCTATTACTCTTCGAGGATGGATGAGATTAGTCAACCTGACAAAGATAAGGCTGTTTTATATTCTGTTCTCGAAAAGGAACGTAAAGCTTACGAAGAGATACTGGTTCGGAATTATGATGCCGCTGCTAATCTGATTCAGGAGATCGTTGATATTTCCTCTGACACGAATGAAAAAGGATGGTATTTACAAGAAAAAGCGAGATTGCTATACCATATCAGTCACCAAGAATCAAATTCTGTCCAAGTTTCTGCTTTTAAGAAGAATACTCATCTTCTCAAACCGCAGAGTGGCATCGTGTATAATAAAATTAAATATCCGCTCAATTATTCAAGGAACACCAAAATAATCCAAAAGCTGTGTGAGATGGCGTCATATGATGAGGTAAGCATCTACCTCGAAGATATCTTACAGAATATGTCTTTTGGGGTTGATGCAGAGAAAGCAGAAAACGCATTCTTCTTAATTGGTCAGCTTTTGGGCTTTGAATCTCAGCGTCCAGATAAAGAAATACGAAAAGGACCGGATGTGCTCTGGTGTGTTTCAGATAATAAGTATGTATTAATTGAACTGAAAACCGAGGTAAACCAAAGCAGGTTAACCATTAGCAAAAGCGAAGCTGGCCAAATAGAAGAGCATTGTGCTTGGTTTGAAGCAGAATATGGTTCTGCAAATAGTGTCCCCGTTCTCATGATACCGACAAGCAAATTGGCAAACGATGCATACTTTTCACACAGTGTAAAAGTCCTAACCTCGGATAAACTGCAAAAACTCAAAGCCCAAATAAGGGACTTCTTTAAAGAATTTAAAGGATATTCCCTGCCGAGTATCAGTCCTGATCTGGTAAATCAAAAGCTCATCACCCATGGCCTTTATAGTGAAGATTTCATAAACGATTATCTGGTACAGCCATCAAGCCATTCCACCAATAGGTAAGAATTCATAGATATCTATGAGTGGTTAGTTTCTGCAGTATTATTGAAGCAAAGAGCAAAAGGAAGATTCTGAAGGAATTATCATACATAGGCATAGGCGCTGATCACATATATCCCGAATTGGAGTATACTGCGCAAGAAATCAAGCGTCGTCTTGACTAATTAGGCGCTTAGCCTATAGATCACCATTGCCTATGACGTCGACTGCGGTTTGGTTCACAATTTGAAGGCACCCAAGTTTATACACTTACCCGATTTAGGAGACGATAGTGGACAATTTCATTTCCGCACTCAAGAGAATAAACACAGACGGGCTAATATATCATTTTTCAAAGATTTCCATAGAATTGTTCAATGGCAATAAACCCTATATGGAGCTCAGCTTTCCAGTTATAAGAAATGGAATTCGTCAAAGCTGTACAGTGCTACTAACAGGATGGGACATTTTGAACATCGAATACCTGTCTGTCAAGTATAGCAATGATTATCGTCATTCAGAAAGAATGCTGTCTCCGGCTCGACTTGTTGAGCTATATAGAAATTATGAGGACGAATCCCAGAGTAGTCTAATACGGTCCAGAGATGACTCAAATGGCGTTTTCCGAATAGTGCTAGGCATGACAGCGGAGCAATTTCAATACCAGAACTTGATTTGGATTTTCGAAAGATTCAGCAGGAACTATTACATTCTGGTTGCCGCAAAAAGCATGGAGCATCGAAACGGAATTGATGTAGATTCCATAACCAATGAAGTCTTCGGCTTGTCTGCCAAAGACTATACTGCCGTTCTCGTCGTTCTTATGTGGCTGTGCATGCAGGATCCAGAACCACTATCCGCACCGGAAGAACTATTCAAGAGAAAAGACGACCAGTTATTTACAAAAGAAAACGTTGCCAGATTAGTTAAGTATTATTCTTGCGATTATAAGACCCTTAGATCATCTTCGCTGGGGAAGCAGTTGCTTTATTCAAAACCATTTATCAAAACTCAGCGAAATGCTTATTATTTGTCGAGCCTATTTTCTTTGGCTATGACCATAGGTAATGGTTTATATTGGGTAGTCCGGGATTATTACAGGATACAAGGAACGCAGAAATTTGTTAATGCTTTTGGTCTTCTGTTTGAGGACTATATTGTTGACATCGCCAATAAGTATTGCCAGCAATCAGAATGGCAACCGCTTCCCAAAGAGAAAGGAAAAGGTGCAGATTTTCTCTTTTCTTTTGCTGACGTGCAAATAGTCGTCGAAGCAAAGAGCGCACTTTTGCAATTAGATGGCAAGCAACAAGAGCCAAATGACACGTCTATCAAGAAGTTTTTCAATAACACAGTTCAAGAAGCGTATGAACAATTACTGAGCAGCTGCTCACGGCTGTTTTCAGACACACAAGAGACCGTTGTAAGAGTAATCCTGCTATACGATGAGTTTTCCAATACAGCAATTATTGAAGAGTCAATGAGGGATCTGTTTTATAGCGATCCTCAGTGTTTTGTGATGACAATTCGAGAACTTGAGATTCTTCTCTATCTTCACAAGAATGACCCGCAAAAAAGCGAGTCTATTGTTCATCAGATGATAAGCACAAAGAAATTGGAGAGCGGAAGGATAAACTTCGGAGCAATTCTGGATGATCATCAAGTTTTCGATAACGAGCATCTTAAAGGTGAGATGGATTATTTCAGTATTCTTTTGGAACAATACAAAGGTTAGCGCATAAAGAAGTAAACCGTAGTGTCTATTTAATTAAAAAAGGAGCAACCACGGGCAGCGACAAAATAGACGTCGCTGCCCGTGATGGTTTTTTCAGGGAAGGAGAGAGGAATTGCAATGGAAGAAAAACGGCAAATACGGCGTGGAGACATTTACCATGCCGATCTGCGGCCTGCTGTCGGCTCAGAGCAAGACGGTATCCGCCCCGTGCTGATCGTCCAAAACAACATGGGCAATCAATACAGTCCCACTGTGATCGCCGCAGCAATCACCAGCAGAAGGACAAAGGCCAGGATTCCGACTCACGTCCTCGTAGGGGATGTACCGGGAATGTTTCCGGATTCGACGATCATGCTGGAGCAGCTCCGAACCCTGGACAAAAGCCGCCTGCTCGAATACATTGGGACGGCGGATCAGGAAACCATGCGGCTGGTTGATGAGGCGTTCTCTGTCAGTGTGGGGCACGATTGATGGCCGCGATGACACATACGGAACTGCAGGATAACCTGGCTTTCCTTTCTGCCCTGCAAATGCTAAAGCAGCTCGTCGAAGCGGAGGCACTGGCTGAGGAGGAAGCACGATCTGTTCGGAAAGAACTAAATAAACGGCTGCGTCCGACAATAACGCTGACAAGCCCCGACTGAAAGCAAGATAATATCCGCCTTCGATCGGGGCGTCGATTCATGACTTCAATTTGTCAAGATTCCAAGCTCTCTGCCAACTTCAAAAACTCCGGGATCCTTCAGATACAATATAAGGGAAGATTCAACAAGCGATCCAAAACTTCCGATGAGTAATATAGTCAGGGGTATTTTTGTGCGACGAGGAACTAAAGTCAGCTGTGCTGCGTGCATTTTGAACCAGTACGGGGCAGAAAGACCATCCGCAGAAATCACAGCCGGCAACTATGCTTTTGTTCGAATACTATTCCTTAAAACCTCAATGGTCTTCTTGGAAACATGTTTGGAATCAACTCCGCTGAGCTTGACTTCCCATCCTTCCAGCTCTCTCAACTGTTTAGCCATGATCCGAATGTTAAAACAGCTGATTTTGCAGCCGCAAAGAAACTCGATATCGATCAATGCATATCGCCCTTTGCCCGGATCCTTCTCATTAAATTCCCATCGGTATTTGTGTACGTGATTGGTGGGCCTGATAATCCCGACTGAATCAGCCAAGGCTTCCAGATCATCGGCCTGACAGAGAGAAAGATTCCCATTGGAATCAGCATAGGAAAAGCATATTGTGCATTCCCCGCGCAATGCACGAAAATAGGCCTGATATAAGGAATGTTCCTTTTTTTCCTCAATAGAACCGCGGCTATGAGAGATCGGATCGATGGAACCGTCTTTGAAAACCTCAAAATAACTGATGCCGGGGCTGTCATACGCGTAACCAAACTTTGCCGACTCAAGAGACATAGTGAAAGTCCTCCAATCTGTGATAATCCTGTCGGTCTTCGGATAGCACTGTGGTTATCCGACAGGATAAATGTATCATGACTGAAATAGACGATCAATGCAAGCGATTTTGTAATTCATAATCAATAAACGCAAAATCATAGACATTTATGTGAGCAGGATATCGCAAACGAACTCAACGAGCGAGGCGTGGTACGCGGCAACGACCGCGGAATCAGCAAGGCAGACGGCTCCGGAGTAAGGGCGGACGGCTCTTACAAATACAGTTCATCCAGATGAATGAAGACCGTGTTTTCCTCCGGCTCACAATGAAAGCCGGAACGGGAAAAAAACCCATATTTGTAGCAATTCAATCCGGTGGCTTGTACTTGACGGATTTCTTCCTGAACCATGGCAAAGGATAGCGGCTCCTTACGGAATTTGGATTCATAGAACGCATATCCCAACGGATCTTCCGTTACCGTATCGAATTCTCCGTTTGCATGGTTCTTTGGGTCATCGTAATAGTATTTGCCGATCCGGTCAAACGCAGGGTCGATCCTCCCGGCGCGATTCTGACGAATGAGATATTGCTTGCAGATTGTTTCAAAGCAACGGGGAACATAACGCGCTTCGAAATCTTCTTTGATGTAGCGGTCATAGAACGCTTCTTCGTCCAGCACATTTCGCTGGGAGAGGAATCGGAATATATACCGATAATAGAACAGGGACAGACTATCCACGATATAATAACCGGTTTTCCTCCGGTTGTCGGCGTCATTGATCGGCGCCTGTTTCTCGACGACCTCCATACGGATCAGCTTTTCCAAAACATCCACCAGCGTTGGACCGCTGGAAACATGAGACTGTGACAAGAGATCGCTGTACCGGGAAAAGCCTTTGGCCAAAGCTTCGAATACTTCATTTGCATTCGCAATCTTGGATATCTCGGATTTCAAATACATGGACACTTCATTTTCCAATCGTGCGCCGGGGGCTGAGATCAATTCCTGGATGTTTTCCCGAACAGTAAGGGATGGGTCGATCAACCGGTTGAAATACGGGATCCCCCCAAAGACACTGAATAACCGAACCTTATCTTCAGAAGTGAAGTCGGGATAAAACATTGCCGATTCGTAATAGTCCATTGGCTTTAGATCGATTGTGAGATCTACCCGACCATAAAGCGGATTTTCCTTTGCCAGCAGAGACCTCATGATATCCACATAAGAGCCGCATAAGATCAGCTTCAAGGAGCTGGTTTCTTTGTACTTGTCGATCAGGGACTGGAGAATGCTGTCCATTCCCTTGACGGTTTCTCTCAGATAAGGGTATTCGTCCAATACCAGGACAAGCCGTTCTTTTGCCGCGTATTGGAACAGATAGTCCAGCAGCGCCTCTATACCGGAAAAACCCAGCGAGGGAAGGCTGAATTGTTCGGAAATAAGCGCAGAAAGGCTTTCCGTATTATTCATTTCAGTTGTCTGTTTGCATTCATAATTGAGCTGCTGCGCTTCTGTTTTTTGTAGGCATTGCTTGATCAGCTCACTTTTGCCGACCCTTCGCCGCCCATAGATCAGCATGGTCTGCAGACCATTTTTTCTCATTGTCCGATCCAGCTTTTTCAACTGCTGTTCACGTCCGTAGAACTTCATTAACTCGGTCACCTCCGACTCGGTTATAACCGAACTAAATATAACATGGCCCTTAATCAAATGCAAGCCTTGATTCGGCCTTTCCCTTAAGAGAATCAGCCAATTTCAATCAGTTGATGATGCGCGGGCTAAGTCGTCGACGGGACTGTGTAAACAAGCAATCCTTCTGGTTCGACTGCGTCCGGGACTATGGCAACGCAGGGAACAGAAGGACTCATAGATGTCTTCTGCTGCGCGTGTGAATTCCTGCTCCTCTTCGGGAACTGCCTGTGATGGAATCTGCTTTTGAATTTCCTGGATCCGTTTGATAAGCAGATTCACATCACTCTTTGCGGAGAGCGAACAGCTAACCGGGATCGAAGCGGAATCCATTCAGCGGGAGCTGAGAAAGCGGCTCCGTCCCACCGTGAAAAATGATTGCTTTCTGCCCAATTCCCGTCCGGTTCTTTCGTTGGGTTTGGTGATAGCTATTCGGGAAGAGTCCTGCTATTGTGTGTCGCTGAAGGAGGTTAAAAACACTATGTCCAAGATCAAGAACATAGCCCAGGGCTCCCATGTAACCGTTATCAAGCCAAGGGAAACGAACCCGGCAAAGCTGCGCGTGGCTGCTTACTGCCGCGTCAGCAGCGATTCGGAAGACCAGCTCAATTCCTACATCGCCCAGGTGGAT
>JAFYZR010000039.1 GCA_017557345.1 Paludibacteraceae bacterium
CGCCGGGTATTCAGTTTATCAAAGGAAGCCTGGCAAAACCAAAAAAGATTGACGGTCACGACCACGGCGATTACCTGATCGGCACGCACCGCGAGGCACCGACAACCAACCCGAACTGTACTCGTCTGTACATCCGTAAAGCCACGACCTATGAGCGCACGACCGCTCCTACCTCGAACGAGCTCTGGGCACGTACTCGCTTTGCAGCTGTCGCTGCTGCCGTTCAGGCACGCAAAGAGGACCTTATGAATATCAACACCGACAAGCAGAACTTCCTTGCACAGAAGGATGATCCTAACGGCAAGAAGACCTTCAAGGCTTACCTCTGGAGCATCTGCGCAGCCGCTTACGACCAAGCGCACCCTCGTAGCTAACCCTACACCGTACACCGTACACTGTACACCGTACACTGTACACCGTACACCCTACACCGTACACCCTACACCGTACACCGTACACCGTACACCGTACACCAAGAAAAAGGAGCCCTTCGGGGCTTCTTTTTTCGAAAATCGAAAATCGAATATCGAAAATCGTAAAAAAATTTGCATATGTCAGATTTTTTTAGTAATTTTGCAGTCGCAAAATTGGTAATTTATGAAACGGTCGCTAAAAATATCACTCTGGGTCATCGGTTCCTTGGCCGTGCTGGTCATCGGCGTGTTCATGAGTGCGGATATCATCGCCTCGCGCCTCGTGCAGAAACAAGTGCGGAAGAGCTTCGCTGAGATCCCCGAAGCGGAAGCCAAAATCGGGCATATCTACCTCAACCTCCTCAGCGGCTCCGCCATCGTCCGAGACATCACTTTTCTCACCAATAGCCTGGCGCGGGAGGACTCCGTCACCGGCCGTCGAGAACCCGGTCTGGCCGTGCATATACCTACCCTCGCCATCTGGAATATCAGTTATCTGGACCTAATCAAGCAGCACCGCGCTTCCGTCTTTAAGATATCCGTCAACGACCCGCAGCTGCTGGTCTATCTGGACGAGAAACACCCCGAATCGCTACTCCCCGTCTTCCCTGAAGACACCACGTTAGAAAAGGCGCAGAGCTGGCTCGAGGCCGTCGAACTGAAGCATCTCGAACTGGTCAACCTCCAGCTCCGGCTGCATAGCACCACCTCCCCGCTTAACATCTCCATCGATAGCCTCTCCACCGAGTGCTGTGACCTCTGTTATAACATCCGCGACTCGCTTTTTGCCTACAACGATTCCGTTTACGAACTGCGTCTCGGAGCCGCCAAAATCAAACTGCCCACGGAATTCATCAACATGGAGGTACACAACCTGCAGACCAAGAACCAGGGGCCGCTCAACCTCGGCTACACCCGCGTCTATCATGACATCAAACCCCACCAGCTGGCCGACCTCAAACGCGAACCGACCACATGGATTGACCTCGAGGTGAACCGGCTCTCCACCTCCCCGCTCAACCCTATTCGCAAGGCCCTGGCGCAGGACTACACACTCGATGCCCTGCAGGTGGACTGCAAGCGCATTCATATCCATCGTGATGCCCGTTATCCAGCCAAGATACCCTACGGCACACCACAGGATTTCCTACGGAAAATACCCGTACATTTCCTCGTCAAGAAGATTGACGGCAAGGCCAAGAAAGTGGATGTCGAGTTCGCCAGCACGGACATCAACTGCGGCGAGATGCACCTCAAAAACGGCCGGGCCGTGCTGACCAATATCACCAACCGCAAAGGCGCTACCTGGAAGACCTACGGCAAAGCACCCTTCGGCGAACAGGGACTCGTCGAGGCGCATTATGACTTCCATCTCGACAAGGACGCCACCTTCTCCATCTCCATCGCCGGCAAGGACGTGGAAACGGCCGATCTCAATCCGTTTATCCGACCCCTCATCGGCATCACCAGCGATTGCCATATCGACCGTATAGACGCAGTCTATAAAGGCGACCGCAACAAAGCCACAGGCACCTTCTGCATGCAGTATCACGGACTCAATGTCAAGGTACACAAAGAGGATAAGATTCCGTACGAAGTGGTGAGCAAGAATGCCGATTTCTTCACCAGTCTGGCCAATACCCTGGTCCCCAAGAACAACCCTACTTCCGTCGATCCCGCTCCGCGGCAGTACGATGTGGAATGGAAACGCGACGAATGGAAACCCTATCCGCTGTTCCTCTTCGGGCCATGTATCGACGGCGTGAAAAAGACCATGCTCCCCGGACTATACGTACATAAACAGACGCAAAAGAAGAAAAAATAGCCGAAAAATTTGCGTATGTCAAAAAAAAGCAGTACCTTTGCGCCCGATTTGTCTTTTTAAGAATAAAAAGGCAAAGAAATAACAACAAATGGCAGGTATATTAGATGGCAAAAAAGGCATCATTTTCGGTGCCTTGGATGAGCGTTCGCTGGCGTGGCACGTAGCCGCCCGCTGTCAGGCGGAAGGAGCACAGGTGGTCTTGAGTAATACCGAGACCGCTATCGCTTTGGGTTCCGTGGCGCAACTCGCCGCTGAGCATGACATGCCCCTGATAGCATGTGACGCAACCAAACCCGAGGACATAACGGCTCTTTTTACGCGCACACAGGCGCTCTTGGGCGGACAGGTGGATTCTATCTTGCACGCCGTCGCGCAAAGCACCAACCTCCGCAGGCACAAGTCCTACGAGCAGGCGAACTACACCTATTTCCAGCAGACCCTGGATATATCCGCGCTCAGCCTGCATAAGATACTGCATACCGCCATGGAGATGGATGCCATAGCCGAAAACGGAAGCGTAGTCGTCCTTTCCTATATCGCCTCCGAACGCTATTTCTACGGCTACAACGACATGGCAGACGCCAAAGCCATGCTGGAGTCCATCGCCCGCCAGTTCGGCGCGCTATACGGACGCAAAAAAGGCGTGCGGGTGAACGTGGTCAGCCAGTCCCCTACCCCTACCAAAGCCGGAGGAGGATGGAAAGAGATAGATTTCTTCTACCGCTATTCCGATCATCTCTCGCCCCTGGGCAACGCCGATGCGGACGACTGTGCAGGCGTGTGTGTGGCGCTCTTCAGCGACCTGATGCGGAAAGTAACGATGCAAACCATATATAGCGACGGCGGGTTCGGACGGACAATACTCACACCCGAATTAGTCGACGATTATAGAGAAGTTGACAGTAGAAAGTTGAAAGAGGAAAGTTAAAAGTCGAAAGTTAAAAGTCGAAAGTTAAAAGTAGAAAATGAAAATAGATTTACAGTTAGTGCGGAACATCCTCTACGGGGATGGTCAGTTGGTCTGGGATGACGCGACGCAGAAAGGCATCGCTGAATGCTATGAGTTCCTGAAGCGTTTCTCAAGCGACAAGGTGATTTATGGCATCAACACCGGCTTCGGTCCGATGGCTCAATGGCGCGTGGAAGATAGTCACCTCCGCGAATTGCAATATAACATTATCCGCTCGCATTCCACCGGTGCAGGTGCACCCCTGGATGACATTTTTGTACGCGCGGCCATGCTGGCACGCGTGGGATCGTTCGCGCAATGCAAGAGCGGTATTCACCCGGAATTGGTGGCCCTGCTCACGGAATTTATCAACCGTGGCATCTATCCTTTCATCCCCAAGCACGGTAGCGTAGGAGCCAGCGGAGACTTAGTGCAATTAGCGCACATAGCATTATGCCTCATCGGAGAAGGAAAAGTGCATTACAAGGGCGAATGGCGTCATACGGCGGATGTGCTCAAAGAGTGCGGACTCCAACCCATCGGTATACATATACGCGAAGGACTGAGCTGCACCAACGGCACCAGCGTCATGACCGGTATCAGCGCCGTCAACCAACTCCACGCAGAGAACCTGCTCCATTGGGCTACACTCGCAGCCGTATGGATGAACGAGATAGCAGGCAGTTATGACGACCTCATGGCTGCGCCGCTTAACGAATGCCGCCGCCACGGAGGACAGATACATATCGCCGAACTGATGCGCAGCCTCAGCAAAGGCAGCAAACGCCTGCAGAAACGCGAGGCTCTGCTCTACAACGGAGAAAAACTGGACGACCTGATGAACGACAAGCATACGGTCTTCAAGGATAAAGTGCAGGCATACTACTCGCTCCGATGCGCCCCGCAGATACTCGGCCCGATAGCCGACACACTCGCCTACAGCCGCATGGTGATTGAAGGAGAGATGAATGCGGCAAGCGATAATCCTATCGTCGACCCTGTAACGCAAAACGTTTACCACGGCGGTAATTTCCACGGCGATTATATCTCGCTCGAAGCAGATAAGATGAAGATAGCCCTCGTACGTTTGGCCATGGTCAGCGAACGGCAACTGAACTATCTCTGCCACGACCGCATCAACGGTATTCTCCCGCCGTTCCTCAACCTCGGTACGCTGGGACTGAACTATGGTATTCAGGCATGCCAGTTTACCGCCACCAGCACCACCGCCGAGTGCCAGACGCTCGCTATGCCGAACTATGTGCACTCTATTCCGAACAACAACGACAACCAGGATATCGTCTCCATGGGTACCAACAGCGCCGAGCTGTGCACGCAAGTGATAGATAACTGCTACCAGGTGCTCTCCGTGCTCTTCATGGCCATGGCACAAGCCGTGGATTGCCTGAAGATAGCCGACCAGCTCGCCCCTGCTACCAAAGAGCAGTATGACGCTATCCGCGCTATCATGCCGACGATAATTGACGATACGCCGTTCTATGAAGAACTGGCACAGATAGAAAACCATTTACGCCATGCACTTATTTGATAGTTTGAAGAAAGCGTTCAGCCGCGAACCCTTTAACGCGCGGCAAGCGCAAGAAATGGCTCACTTATATTCCTGGGGACCGGTGGTCTTCCAGGTTTGCCGCCTGCTCATCAAGTACGGCATTCTGGATATGCTCAACGAACACCGCGAAGGATTGACGCAAGACGAGATAGCCAAAGCGGCCGGACTGAGCGACTATGCAGCCAAATGCCTCTTGGAAGCGGCGCTGACAACCCATATCGTACTCATCAACCCCGAAACGGACAGATATACGCTCGGCAAGACCGGATGGTTCCTGCTGCGGGATGCGATGATTCGTGCCGACATCGACTTCAATCACGATGTCAACTACGAGGGCTGGTTTGTGTTGGATAAGGCACTCGAAGAAGGCAAGCCTGCCGGCTTGAAGCATTTCGGCGACTGGCCTACTATATACGAAGGACTCAGCAGTCTGCCCGAACAGGTGCAGAAGAGCTGGTTCGGTTTCGACCATTATTATTCGGACCATTCCTTCGACGAGGCCCTCGCTATCATCAGCGCCAACAAGACGCACCATCTGCTCGACGTAGGCGGTAACACAGGACGCTTTGCCATGCGATGTGTAGGGTATAACCCGTCCATCGAAGTGACGATATGCGACCTGCCGCAGCAGATAGGACTGATGCACAAAGCCACGAACGGAAAGCCGGGAGCGGAACGTATTCATGGCGTAGGGATGAACATCCTCGATGAGAAGAATGCCTTCCCGACCGACAAGCGATATGACGTCATTTGGATGTCGCAGTTCCTGGATTGCTTCAGCGAGAAGCAGATCGTATCTATCCTTCGCCGTGCCGCAGCCATCCTGGATAAAGAGAATCGCATCTTCATCATGGAGACGCTTTGGGATAGGCAGGATTATGTTCCCGCAGCGATGAGCCTGACCATGACCAGCCTCTATTTCACCGCGCTGGCCAACGGCAACAGCAAGATGTACAATACCGACGATATGACGCGTCTTATTCATGAGGCAGGCCTGGAGATTGAAGCCATCCATGACCGTATCGGCAATGGCGGGCACTCCATCATCGTTTGCCGCAAGAAGAATTGAAAATTGATAAACAAAAATATGACAAGAAACGAAATTATTGAGAAAGTAAACGGCCTCCTGGAGGAGGAGTTTGAGATTGCGCCGGAACTACTCACTCCGGAGGCATCGCTGAAACAAGATTTGGAAATTGACTCCTTGGACTTTGTGGATATCGTAGTACTCATAGATAGTGAGTTCGGTTTCAAGCCGCAGACCGAGGAGTTGAAGAAGATGAAAACGCTAAATGACTTTTACGACTTCATTGCAGCGCACGTATAATGGCTAAACGGGCTTGGAACGGACAGACAGGCGGCACACACTGGATGCAACGTGCTCTGGTGTGGATGATCCAACATTGGGGATTGCCTTTCGTCTACGGGATAATGCACCTGTGGCTCGTTTGGTATGTCCTGGTCCGTCCGGTTGAGCGCAATGGAGCGTATCGCTATCATCGCCATCGCGGACGCGGACAGTTAGCCGCTGCCTTCGATGTCTATCGTTCCTTCTACCATTTCGGTAAGGTGATATTGGATCGCTTTGCCGTCTATTCGGGACATCAGTTCGAGATTATAGTGGATAACCGGGAGCGCTATTACAATAAGATGACGAGCAAGGATGGCTTTGTTCTCCTTTTCTCGCATATCGGCAATAGCGAGATGGCTGCTTATTCGATGGCTACGCCGGACAAGCGGATGCATATCCTCGCCTTCGGCGGAGAGACACCCGTGGTGATGGAGCAACGGGCACGAGTACTGGAGAAAAATAACATTGGCATGATTATTGTAAATCCCGGAGATATGAACCATATCTTTGAGATAAATAATGTGCTCAACCGCGGCGAAGTGCTTGCCGTAGCAGGTGACCGCCGTTGGGGCGAGAAAACCATTGACTGTACCGTCTTAGGAGCCAAAGCTCCACTACCCGCCGGCGTTTTCCAGCTCTGCGCTACACTACGCAGCTCGATTATTCTGCCTTTCGTCTTCAAAGAGCCTAATAACCGCTATCATATCTTCACGGAAGAATTACATGTCAATACCGCTCTACCGCGAGCAGAACAGGCAGCCGATTTGGCGCAACAGTTTGCGGACAGGCTGACGGAAATGGCGCTCGCCCATCCGTACGAGTGGTTTAACTTCTTCGATTTCTGGAACGAGGCACGCAAATAAATGGTCTATTGTGTCGGACATAATATCATCTCGCCATTAGGTGAGGGCTCGATGGCTAACTATGAAGCCGTCCGTGCCGGGCGTAGCGGACTCAAAGTGCACACGCAACGGTTCGAAGATGTAGAGCCTTTCTGCGCCTCGCTTTTTGAGGAGCCGCAGGACTTTGTGCCGCTGTGTATCAAGAGCGTGGAGGACGCGATAGAGGATTCAGGATTCAGAAGTCAGGATGTAGGATTCAGACTTGAGGATTCAGAGACCGTCTTTATCCTCAGCACCACCAAAGGCGACAACCTGGATCTGCTGACACCCGCACAGAAGATAGCGCAGCATTTCGGTAATCCGAACCCGCCTATTGTTGTCAGCAATGCCTGTACATCCGGCGTATGCGCTCAGATAACGGCCATGCGTTTGCTCGAAGCCGGTCTCTACCGGCACGCGGTAGTGATAGGATGCGACATACAGACCAAGTTTATCGTCAGTGGCTTTCAGGCATTCAAGGCATTAAGTCCCGAACCCTGCCTGCCCTTTAGTCCCGAACGCAAGGGATTGAATCTCGGCGAAGCCGCAGCAACGATAATATACACCCGTCAGCAGCCAGAGGGTAAACCGCTATGGACTTTGGAAGCAGGCAGTATTCACAATGACGCAAATCATATCTCTGCGCCCAGCCGTACAGGGGAAGGTGCATACCGTTGCCTGACAGATGTGCTGCAAGGCGCCTCACCCGAAGAGATTACCCTCTTAGGCGTACACGGCACAGCAACGCTTTACAACGATGATATGGAGAAGATAGCCATCGAGCGTGCAGGCTTACAGAAGGCGCCTATTTCGGCATTAAAGCCCTATTTCGGGCATACAATGGGGGCTGCCGGAGTATTAGAGACAATACTATGCGCTATGACGGCAAAACAAGGAACGGTCATTAAGATGTTATCCGGCTTCGGAGGCGTCAACGCAACCATACGAATCAAATGCGAGTGACACAAGACATAGAAATCACACCGCAATCGGTTCTGCTGAACGGCAAACCGATAGAAGTGAGCGAGACGGGCGATAAGATGCTGGTCGAGTTGTACCGTCGCTATGTGAAGGACTATCCTAAGTTCTTCAAGATGGATACGCTCTCTCGTCTGGGATTTATGGCTGCTGAGTTACTGCTGCAAGACCAGACGGTAGATGCTGTCATTCTGGCAAACCGTAGTGCAAGCATTAAGAACGATACGGATTACCTGGAGACCATCTCCAATGGCAATTACTACCCGTCACCGGCTTTGTTCGTTTATACGCTGCCGAATATCGTAACGGGCGAGATAGCCATCCGCCATCAGATACAGGGAGAAACGGCATTTTATATCCTTGCTAAACCAGAAGAGTTGGAGCCGATTATCCAATCTACCTTCTCGAATCAGCCATCACCCGCATCCATCCTTACCGGCTGGGTGGAGTGTAGTGCCCAAAATGAATTTAAAGCAAAATTACAAATTATATGGAACAATTAATTGAACAACTTAAAGCACAAATTATTGAAGCCCTCAATTTCGAGGACATGACTCCCGCAGACATAGACACGGACGCTCCTCTTTTCGGGGAAGGCTTAGGTCTGGATTCTATCGATGCGCTCGAACTTATCATGCTTCTCGATCGCGAATACGGCATTAAATTGGCTGACCCGAAAGCAGGAAAAGCCATCTTTGCTTCCGTTCGCACGATGGCTGAATATATCCAGGCAAACAGAAAGAAGTGAGAATTGCAATTACCGGCATAGGAGCGGTCAGCGCGATAGGAATGAACTGCGCGCAGACTCTGGAATCATTGCTGAACGAGAAGTCCGGCATTGGTGCTATGCGTATTCTGGGTAGCACGCACGATGACATACCGGTAGGAGAAGTTCTTTATACCGATGCGGAACTGAAGCAGATGGCTGGTATTGATGCCAACGAAGCGATTCCGCGTACTTCATTGCTGGGTATTCTTGCTGCCCGCGAAGCGTTAGAGCAATCAGGCCTACAAAATACCGATTTGGCTTTTATATCCGGCACAACAGTCGGAGGCATGGACTTGACCGAGCAGCACTGGGCGGATTACGCGCAGGGTGAAGCGACTGAGAACATCCGCTTACATGAAGCCGGCGAATCGACCAATGTGATTGCAAGGCATTTATCGCCGCAAACGTTTAACTTCGTTGCTACGCCTTCCACGGCTTGCTCTTCGGCCTTGAATGCCATTATGTTAGGCGCTAATCTTCTACGGACAGGGCAAGCAAAAGCGGCATTGGTCGGAGGAGCAGAGAGTCTGAGCAAATTCCATTTCAACGGATTCAACACCTTGATGATTCTCGATCATCGGCCTTGCCGTCCGTTTGATGCAGAACGGGCAGGACTGAATTTAGGCGAAGGAGCCGGTTATCTGGTCATTGAACCCGAAGAGGAGGCAAAAGCCCGAGGCGCAAAGATTTTAGGATATATAGGCGGCTATGCAAATACCTGCGATGCATTCCATCAGACGGCTTCTTCAGAAAACGGAGAAGGAGCTTATCTGGCGATGACAGGCGCCTTGCAGATGGCAGGCCTTCAACCGACGGACATCGATTACGTCAATGCCCATGGCACAGCGACACCGAATAATGACCTGAGCGAATCGGCGGCACTGAAGCGCGTCTTTGGAGAGACTATGCCGGCCGTTAGTAGCACAAAAGCCTTCACGGGACATACCACGTCCGCCAGTGGCGGATTAGAAGCGGCCATATGCGTACTGGCCATGAATAACGGATTTATTCCGGCTAACCTGCACTGGTCGCATACCGCGGAAGGACTGATTGTACCCGTTACCCATACCGAACACCGCACACTGAAAAATGTGCTATGTAATGCATTCGGTTTCGGAGGTAATGAGTCTTCGCTTATTATCAGTATAGAATCCCGTGACTTAAGCGAAGCACCGGCTACACAGACACTGCATGCGCAAACCTTTGAGTTTGCAAATGATGAAGATATAAGTGCATTCGTTTCCGGAGCGGAAGCCCGTCGCATGACACTTCAGACACGCCGGTTAGTAGCTGCGGCACGAAAAGCCTTAGCCGAAAGCGGTATTGCTCTGCCGGATGCTATTATTTGCGCAACACAATGGGGCTGTATGCTGCAGTCAATGCGTTTTCTGCAAGATATGATCGATACGAACGAGCAGCAACTCAAACCTACCCCGTTCATCCAATCAACGCATAATACAATTGCATCGCTGATAGCTATTTTGACGAATAATCACGGCTATAATGCCACTTATTCGCAGGGAAAGCAATCATTGGCATGTGCGCTCAAGGATGTGGAGACACAGATGAGTTTGGGCCTTATCCAAACGGCACTGGTGCTGGAATTTGATGAAGAAGTGGAAGCATGGGATAAGGTTTTGGCTTTAATAAACGACCGCACGGAAGCCATTGCGCGTGCACACGTGTACATAAAATAAGGAGTGATATGAAACTTATTCTTTTTGCACTGATACAAAGTATAATGCTCTGCGCAGGACAGATGTTCATGAAACTGGCCCTCAAAGCGATGGGTACCGCTTCATGGACCTGGGCTTTCGTATGGAGTCAGATTACCAACTGGTGGTGGCTCGCCTGTGGCGTGTCTTTTACCGCTGCCGGACTGCTATGGATGTATATCCTTAAGCACTGGTCGTTCTCACAAGCCTACCCGCTTAGCAGTTTGGCTTATGTATTCGGAATGATTGCCGCTATGCTGGTTTTCCACGAGCATATAGCATGGACACAGTGGGTCGGAATACTCTTTATCATGGCGGGATGCTATTTAGTAGTGAATTGATATGCTGGCCTTTATTATTGCAGTCATAGTAAGTTTGGAAGCCGACTTCGTACAGACGAAGAACGTAGCGATGATGAATGAACCGCAGGTATCTACGGGACATATGAGTTATCGTGCCCCGGACTATATGCAATGGTCATACAAAACGCCGCAACCGCTAATATGGGAGATTGACGGAGAGAAGAGTAATGTCAATCCGCAGATACAGAAACTACTCCGTATGATCATGAGTTCCGTAGCCGGAGGCAATACGGATGATGCGAAAATGCAGAAAGAATCGAAACGTCTCTTTAGGGAAGTGAATATTACGATGGATGAGAAAAATCAAGTGGCGAAACGCGTAGAGCTGATTGAGAAAAACGGAGACGCTACGGTGATTGAGTTCCATCATACACAAGTGAAGTAAATGCAAGAAGCGAAACAACATAATATCTGCGCACTTATCCCGACATACAATAATGCCGGAACGATCTTGGATGTAGTGCATCGCACCCATAAACAACTGCGTGACATCATTGTGATCAATGACGGCTGTACCGATGACACGCTCGCTCTGCTGGGCACGCTGGATTTTCCGATTACCATCGTCTCTTTTGAGCATAACAAAGGAAAAGGCAAAGCACTCGCAGCGGGTTTTCGCAAAGCCATTGAGTTGGGATTTGATTATGCTTTGACGCTGGATGCGGACGGACAGCATTATCCGGAAGATATACCGGTTATGTTGCGCGCTTTGGATTTGCATGCGGGTTGTATCATTGTAGGTAGCCGTCAGTTTACGGACGAAAACATGTCCGGCAAGAGTAAGTTTGCCAATAAATTCTCTAATTTCTGGTTTAAGCTGCAAACGACGATTGACCTGCCGGATACGCAAACAGGATTCCGCATCTATCCGTTGCATAAACTGCACGGACTGAGTCTGTTAACCAGCCGCTACGAAGCGGAATTGGAGTTGCTGGTATTTGCCGCATGGCATAATGTAAACCTCATTCCCGTTCCTATTCACGTCTATTATCCGCCTGAGGAACAACGCGTGAGTCATTTCCGACCCGTATATGATTTCACCCGCATATCCATTCTCAATTGTTTCCTCTGTTTAGGTGCATTACTCTTCGGATATGTGAATATGTACTGGCGTACGGTACTCTGTTTCGGCTATTTTGGTCTGACGATGCTGTTACTCATCAGCCCGTGGACTTTGCTTTACTTCCTTTTTCACGGTAATACACCGGAGACGCGAGCCAAATATCATAAATTGCTGCAACCACTCGCGAAACATTACTGTTTCATGTTGAGTGGACTCCACTACACCATTGATAATCCGCATAACATCCAAATAGGAGCGCATCCTTCGGTTATTATCTCTAATCATCAATCGCATATAGATATCATGCTCCTCTTGTCACAATCCACACGTTTTGTGATAATGGTGAAGGATTATGTATGGTATAACCCTGTATTTCATACCGTAGCACGCAAACTCGATTGTTTCCCGTTATCGATGGATGGAGAGGCAAAAGAAGAACTGATGCGACGAGTTACGGAAGAAGGCTATTCTATTATGGTTTTCCCGGAAGGAACACGTTCTGCTACCGGTGAAATAGGCAGATTCCATCGAGGAGCATTCTATTATGCCGAACAGTTTAACTTGCCTATACAGCCTATTGTAATGGAGGGTTTATGCGATTATATGACTAAACGGCAATTCTGTATCAAACCCAACCATGTCACGATGCATGTATTGCCAGAAGTGACTCCAGACGACCCTTCTTTCGGACCGAATTACAAACGTCGCACAAAGGCCTTTGAACGTTTTTACAGTGCCTATTTACACAATCAATGCGAGTCGTTAAAGTAATATTATATATTATAGGCATTCATCTGGGTATTGGTCTGCTTTTCGGTTTGTTATTTGGCCACCGACAGCCCACTTTAACACCATATACTGCAGCGAGCACCCAAAATACCGGTGCAGCCGTTATTGTGTGTCCGGGTGGCAGTTATTCGTGGCTGGATATGAAGACGGAAGGCCAGGGAGTTGCTGAATGGTTGCAATCAAACGGAATCAACGCTTTCGTACTCCAATATAGTGTGGCGAATATTAGTGCCTATGTGCTTGGCTATCGTGTCTTGGGTATTGGCAATAAGTATCCCAACATGCTGGATGATGTAGAATGGGCATTGAAGCAGCTATATGCCGCTGCGGATTCGCTACATATCGACACCACGCGTATCGGTGTAATGGGTTTTTCTGCCGGTGGACATCTTACCATGATGAGCTATACGCATAATAAGACCGCCTATAAACCGCATTTTTTATGCCCCATATACCCTGTTGTAACCTTCTCCGATGAAAGGTATGCGCATAAACGTTCACGGCGCGGAGCACTCGGTGTATGGCATCAATGGAACAAATCCATGCAAGATAGCCTTTCTATCGAGCGGCATATTCCATCCGATTGCCCACCGGTCTTTCTCGTGAATTGTGTGGACGACCCGATCGTTAAGTATCAGAACTCCGAACTCCTTGACTCTGCACTTACAACCCATGATATATCTCACCAGTACATCCAATATCAGACCGGCGGTCACGGCTTTGGTGCCTCAGAGACCAAAGGAACAGATGAGTGCAGACAATGGAAAAATGAATTTATACAATGGATATCGAATTTGAATCAATAGAGCGTATACGCGAATATCAGGAAGAGTTATTGCGCAAACAAATCACTTATCTTGCTGCACATTCGCCATACTATCAGCGCGTATTTGCAGAGCAAAACATCGACTCTTCTTCTATCCGAACGATAGAAG
This sequence comes from Paludibacteraceae bacterium, assembly GCA_017557345.1. GTDB lineage: Bacteria > Bacteroidota > Bacteroidia > Bacteroidales > Paludibacteraceae > Colicola. The sequence goes on from JAFYZR010000039.1 coordinate 13,601, forward strand.
ATTTACAACGCGTACCTTTTACAGAAAAAGCTGATTTACAACGGTTTAATAATGATTTTCTTTGTGTGCCGCGCGAAGATATCATTGATTATATCACCACTTCCGGTACACTTGGTGATCCCGTTTTGTTCGGTTGTACCGAAGCGGATCTGCAACGCTTGGCTTATAACGAGCACAAGTCTTTCGCATGCGCCGGCTTGCACAAGGGAGATATCCTGCAGCTGATGACGACCATCGATAAACGCTTTATGGCCGGTCTTGCTTATTGGATGGGAATTAGACGAATGGGAGCCAGTATTATCCGTGTAGGAAACGGTATTCCGGAACTGCAATGGGATACTATCCAACGGCTTCATCCGACGGCTATTATGTGTGTGCCTTCGTTCATCCTACGGCTCATCGAGTATGCAGAGCAACATAATATCGATTATCGTCATTCGTCCATTCGTAAAATCATCGGTATTGGCGAAGGATTGCGCGATCAACAGTTTAAGTTGAACCTTCTCGGGCAACGGATTCATGAAAAATGGCCGGAAGTGGAGTTATATGCCACTTATTCTTCCACGGAAATGTCAGCTACGTTCTCTGAGTGTGAGCATGCGTGTGGCGGACATGTGCATCCCGAATTAATTATCGTTGAGATTATCGGTGAAGATGATAAGCCTGTGACTGATGGACAACCGGGAGAGATTGTTATTACGACTCTTGGCGTAGAAGGTATGCCGTTACTGCGATTCAGAACGGGTGATATCGCGGCTAAAGTGGTAGAACCTTGTGCATGCGGGCGAAACAGTTATCGTCTCACACCGCTCATCGGGCGCAAACATAATATGATTAAACTCAAGGGCACGACCATCTATCCGCCTGCCATCAATGACGTATTGGATAATACGCCGTTCGTAGGCAATTATGTTGTGGTCGTTCGTCCTTCTGATGCCGGTACAGATGCAGTGATTGTTCGTATCAGCCTCAGCAATACGAATATTCTGCCGGAAGATGCCATCAAACAGCTTAAAGACCACTTCCGTTCGCGTCTGCGTGTAGCTCCGGAAGTTGAAATCTTACCGGCAGATGTCATTCAACAAATCATCTTCCCTGCCAAAAGCCGCAAACCTATTAAGTTCATTGACGAACGATGAAGCAATGGTTGCTGCACATATATGATTGGTTAAACACGCATCACCGTGTATTATGGTGTGTGTGTTCCATGGTGGCTATTTTGCTTCTCGGATTAGCAGCAACACTGCGTTATAATGAAGATATCATTGATTTTCTGCCCGTTACGCAAGAAGACCGCGAAGCATTGGAAGCTTATCAATCCCAAGAGATTGCATCGCGGTTAGTGCTGATTATAGAAGGAGACAGTTTGCGGGATGAGGCATTATATGCATGTGAAGAAGCCATACCTGATTTGATTACAGATATCGATCCTACCGAGCAAATAGAAGCCTTGTATGATTTGATGCCATACTACATATCGGATAGCACCTACGCGCAGTTAGACTCGCTTCTCACACCACAAGCTATTCATGCAGCATTACAACGCGACAAGGTTATTCTTTCTACTCCCGGTACCTCGTTTCTGGCGCCTGCCATACAGCATGACCCATTAGGATTAGTCAATCTCTCCTCTTCAAACGTTGCTTTGGCTGCAGAAAACCGCACTTATGCTTTCTATGACAGCCCATACGGAGGAACGGAAACTATACAAAATGCACCGTTAGTAGACTCATTAACAGCCACGATTAAGGAGATTGCAAAAGACTATCCGAATTTGAATATCCGTTGGATAGGTGCGCCTGTCGTTTCTGTAGCTAATGCGCGACGTATCAAGTTAGACACCGTCTTATGTGTCAGTTTATCGCTGTTACTCATCGTGGCATTACTGCTATATGCTTTCCCTCGAAGAAGAGATATATTCCTTATATTAGCGGCTGTCTTGTTCGGCTGGCTGGTGGGAATGGCTGTTCTGCGGCTCTTTACTCCGTCTGTTAGCGCTGTGGTATTAGGCATAGGAAGTGTTCTGATTGGTATTGCGGTCAATTATCCGTTGCACTTGCTTGTTCATCAGCGTTACACCACTTCCGTACGTCAGACACTCGATGAGGTATTATCTCCGCTGGTAGTGGGCAATATAACTACTGTAGGCGCGTTCCTCACACTTGTGCCACTTCAAGCTACGGCATTGAAACACCTCGGAATATTCGCTGCATCCATGCTCATAGGAACGATACTATTTTGTATCTTTGTCCTGCCACATCTAATGTCTGCAGCACCCACTCCGATAAGGGAAATAAAGCTTAAAGTCGCAAGTCAAGAGACGAAAGTAGAAAGATTAAAAGGCATCGGTCAATGGGCCATTGTAGGAATAACGGTTTTGTTCGGTGGGTACTTGCTTTTTGCCTCATGCACCTCTCGTTTAGTTCCTTTATTTAACTCAGACTTACACACTATCAATTACATCACTCCGCAACAAGACGCTGATATGGAGTCGTTTGAACTCAAATCAGGAGATGCAACGCTATGGACGAATTATTGGCAAGACCATGACCCGGAACAAGTGATTGCAACTGTTCAAACGATTGCCGTACAAGAAGGATTTAAACCCGAAGCGTTTGAACCATTCTATGCCACGCTACGGAGTTGGCAACCGGTCAAAGCCTTTGATACAGGCGATATTGCTGAGCGCTTGAGTGATGACTTCGATTATATCGGAATTTGCTGTAGTCTGATTGTGTTTATTTTCCTCTGGATTAGTTTCCGCAGTATTTGGCTCGCCTTGATTGCCTTCATACCGATGGCACTTAGTTGGATTTGGATTTTTGCCATCATGCAATTCTTTGGCCTGCAATTCAATATTGTCAATATCATCCTTGCCACCTTCATTTTCGGCCAGGGAGACGATTATACGATTTTTGTGGTAGAAGGATTGTTGTACGAGCATCAGACAGGCAAACCGATGTTACCGCAATATCGGCAATCGATATTGCTCTCAGCCCTTATCATGTTAGTAGGAATCGGTATTCTTGTGCTGGCAGTTCATCCCGCCATGCATTCGCTTGGTGTGGTTACACTCATTGGAATGAGTATCGTACTACTTATGGCGATGACTATTCCGCCACTACTTTTCAAACTTTACGTGCGTCTTTCAAAGCGGCACGCAATTCAGTAGAAGAAATATCGAAATAAGGAGCATTGGCCAGAAACACAACGTTTTTGGCATTGGTAATTAGTGATTGGTAATTGGTGATTGCTCCTTTGCGCGGATAAACGAAGATGCGGAAATTATCCAAAATATATTCGTATTCACGCCATTGGTTAAAGATTGCTAAATTATCTTCGCCTATAACGAGTGAGAACTCATGTTCCGGATATGCTTTCTGCAAGGCACGTAAGGTATTAGCGGTATAAGACGGACGAGGAAGCGAGAATTCAAAATCCGAAGCCATCAAGCCGGGGATATCTTTAATTGCCTCGCGCACCGCTTCTAAGCGTTCTGCTTCAGGTGCTAAACTATCTGCCGATTTAAGTGGATTATTGGGGCTGACTAATAGCCATAGTTCATCGAGGTCTGTATTTTCGATGACCCATTTTGCCAAACCCACATGCCCGAAATGCACAGGATTGAAACTACCGCCGTAAATCCCTATTTTCATCTATTATCGCGTCTAATTGCTCAAAAGCATGATCGAGATCATCGTTGATGACCACGCGGTCAAACTGCGGCTTATAAGATAATTCCAATTCGGCTTTGGCCAATCGTTTCTCTATCATCTCAGGCGATGTATCGCCTCTTCCTTCCAGTCGCCGACGCAATTCTTCGATGGACGGCGGGCAAATAAAGATAGAGGTCGCCTTATCGCCTAAAATTCGCTTGAGATTTAGGCCGCCTTTCACATCCACATCGAAGAGCACTTGCCTTCCTGCCGCTTCGATACGATCTATTTCCTCTTTGAGCGTGCCGTAATAAAGTCCCTCGTAAACTTGCTCAAACTCAATAAAATCATTGTGTTCGATGCGTTTCTGGAACTCCTCCACGGAAATAAAATAATATTCTTTGCCATGTTTCTCTTCGCCACGCGGAGGGCGCGTCGTGCAAGAAACCGAGAGTTCAAAGAGATTCGGATATTTGGTAAGCAAATGCTTTACCATCGTTGATTTGCCGCTGCCTGACGGCGCACAGAAAATATAGATCATTTATGATTTCTAATTTATGGATTTATGATTTAAAGCACATTGAGCACCTGTTCTTTTATTTGCTCCAAAATATCTTTCATCTTCACAACGATGATTTGCATCTCCGATTGGTTGGATTTTGAACCGAGTGTATTGATTTCTCTTCCCATCTCCTGAGCGATGAAACCAAGTTTTTTCCCCACTCCACTTCCTTCCCCTGCCATTGTCTCGCGGAAATACTTGATATGATTCGTCAAGCGCACTTTTTCTTCGGTGATATCTAATTTCTCGAGGTAATAAATCATCTCTTGCTCCAGGCGGTTGCGGTCAATTTGCGCCTGTGTGTCGGCCGATAATTGCGCTAAATTCTGCTCCAGACGTTCTTTAATCTTCGCCACGCGCCCTTTCTCAAACGGTTCTACCTGCGCCAGCAGATCCGCTATGCCATCCAGTTTTTCCGTAAACATCGCTTCCAACGCAGCGCCTTCTTGGGTACGGAAAGCATCGAACGCATCGATTGCCTTATTGAGCGTTTTTTGCACTTCGAGCCATTCTTCATCCGTCAAATCGGACGTATCTTCTTGGCTTTTCAGCACATCCGGGAAGCGCAGGATAGCCGCTAATACTTCTGAAGGAACGCTCTGACAAGCAAATTGCGCTTTATATTGGTCTGCATAATATTTCACAGCTTCCCAGTTAACCGGTGTAAAACCTGCATCCTGATTCTTGACGCCTTCTTCATAAATCGCCAGATCCACTTTGCCTCGTTCGAGACGTTTTGCCACGAGTGTCCGCAAGTCCAGTTCACGGGCCCGAAGAGCGGGCGTAAGACGAACACTTATTTCCATCGATTTGGAATTGAGGGAGCGGATTTCATAAATCCATTTGTGTCCTCGAAATTGGCTTTCGGCTTTGCCATAGCCGGTCATAGATAAAATCATAGATTTTATATTTATGATTTATGATTTATTTACCAATACAAAATTTGCTAAATATATTACTCAGTACTTCTTGATTCGTGATCTGTCCGGTTACTTCGCCGAGAGCGGAAAGACAATCTTGCAGATCCAATGAGAGCAGTTCTCCGGAAAGTCCGTTTTGGAGTCCTTCCTGCACATGTTGAATGGCTTGGTGTGCACGCGTAACGGCTTCATAATGACGCACATTGCTCAGCATGACCGCCGAAGTATTCATCGATTCACGGGCTATCCGAATTAACTCTTTCTTCAAAGGTTCGATATCGCCTTTTTTAGCCGAAATGGACAGCCTCTTTCCATCGGTTTCCCCCTGAAGGGAGACACCATCTTTCATAAGATCCGCCTTATTCAATACATTAAGTACCACGGATGATGTATTAAAGTCTAGGATAATACCGTTTTGACCAGGTTCCGCTAACGAGATAATAATCTGCGCCTCTTGTGCGGCCTTGCGGCTTCGCTCCATGCCCATATTCTCTAACTTATCATTCGAATCGCGCAAACCGGCGGTATCGATAAGCCGGAAAAGGATTCCATCCAAAACCAGCGTATCTTCGATGGTATCGCGCGTGGTACCCTGAATATCGCTCACAATCGCCCGTTGTTCGCCTAAAAGGGCGTTCAGCAAAGTCGATTTGCCTACATTCGGCGCGCCGATGATAGCAACAGGAATACCGTTTTTGATAGCATTTCCTGTGCGGAAAGAGCTTAACAGGGCTGCCAGTTTGCTTTCTATCTCATCTGCCAGATTTTTCAGTTCCGAACGATCAGCAAACTCCAGTTCCTCATGATCGGCAAAATCAAGCTCCAGTTCTACGAGTGAGGTAAAATGGAGTAATCGTTCGCGCAAAGCGCTCAATTCATTGGAAACCGATCCGCGTAACTGACTGAGCGCCAGATCTTTCTCGGCTTTCGATTGCGAAGCAATCAAATCGGCAACTGCCTCCGCTTGCGCGAGATCCATCTTGCCATTGAGAAATGCACGACGCGTGAATTCTCCCGGTTCTGCCGCCCGGCAACCGGCATCTATCAGCCATCGCAACAACTCCTGCTGGATAAACAAACTGCCATGGCACGCTATCTCAACTGTATTTTCGCCGGTAAAGGAATGCGGAGCATGAAAAACCGAGCAAAGCACATCATCTAACTCTTCGCCGTTTCGTACGATACGCCCGTGATGAATGGTACCCGCTTGCGCCTCTTTCAGACTCGCACGACCTGCAAAAAGGCTATCCACGATGTTGATAGCCTCTTGTCCGGAAACGCGAAGAACAGCAATTCCTCCCGTTCCGTAAGCAGTTGATATGGCGCAAATGGTATCCATTACATACGTTCCGGCATTTCAATTCCTAACAGGCTCATCGCCGAGCGCAGCACTTTTGCCACATTCTTTGCGAGCAGTAAGCGCAACGCCCGTTTGGCCTCATCGGGTTCGTTCAGAATACTCAAATCATGATAGAACGAGTTGAAATCGCAAGCCAGCGCGTACGCATAATTGCAGATAACAGCCGGAGAGAACTCATCTCCTGCCGTTCGAACGATTTGCGGATATTCGCACAAACGCTGGATAAGCGCAAGCTCCTTCGGGTCAAGGTCTTTAAGGTCCTTGAGGTCTTTAAAGGCTTTAAGGTCAGCCTTGCGGAGCACGCTTTGTATGCGCGCGTAAGTATATTGAATAAACGGACCGGTATTTCCATTGAAATCGATGGATTCAGCGGGATTGAAGAGCATGTTCTTGCGCGGATCCACTTTAAGTATAAAATACTTAAGTGCGCCGAGACCCACTTTGCGTGCAATCTCATTGGCTTCATCCTCTGTAATACCCTGCAAGGTATTTACCTTGTCTTTCGAAATCTCGCGTGCATCCTCAATCATCTTTGCCATCAGATCATCGGCATCCACTACCGTTCCTTCGCGGGATTTCATCTTGCCGTTCGGCAGTTCAACCATTCCGTAGCTGAAATGCACGAGTTCTTTGCCAAACGGGAAACCGAGCCGGTCAAGCAGGATGGACAGCACTTTGAAGTGGTATTCTTGCTCGTTGCCGACAACATAAACCATCTTATCGATAGGGAAATCCTGGAAACGCAGTTTGGCGGTACCGATATCCTGCGTCATATAAACGGACGTTCCATCGGAACGTAGGAGCAGTTTCTCATCCAGTCCGTCTTTGGACAAATCCGCCCAGACAGAGCCATCTTCGCGGCGATAGAACTGACCGGATGCCAATCCTTTCTCCACTTCCGACTTGCCCTCAAGATATGTATTCGATTCGTAATAAATCTTATCGAACGAAACGCCCATCTGTTTGTATGTCTCGTCAAATCCGGCATACACCCATTCGTTCATCTTTGCCCAAAGGCTACGAATCTCCGGATCGTTGGCTTCCCATTTACGCAGCATTTCCTGTGCCTCGAGCATCAACGGAGCCTCACGTTTTGCCGTTTCCTCGTCTTTGCCTTCCGCCATCAGAGCCGCAATCTGCTTCTTGTATTCCACATCAAAGCGAACGTAATAATCACCTATAAGGTGATCGCCTTTCTTTCCGCTTGATTCCGGAGTCTCTCCATTGCCGTATTTGAGCCAAGCCAGCATGGATTTGCAGATATGGATTCCGCGGTCGTTGACGATATTGGTCTTCACCACTTTCCATCCGTTGGCTTCCTGGATTTGCGCAATCGAATAACCCAGCAAGTTATTGCGCACATGGCCTAAATGCAACGGTTTATTGGTGTTTGGCGATGAATATTCAACCATCATCAGCTGGTTGCGATCCGGCTGACGGCCATAATTGCCATCGGAATCAATCGCCTGTAGCTGTTTTACCCAAAAATCATCGGCAATAACAAGATTCAGAAAGCCTTGAACGGCATTAAATTTAGCAATCAGTCCTTCTCCGTTCGCCACTAGCCATTCGCCAATCTCAGACGCAGTCTGAGCCGGCGCCTTGCGTGCGATTTTCACAAACGGAAAAACGACCAGCGTGATGTTTCCCTCAAACTCCGGACGGGTTTTTTGCAGCTGTATCTGCGCATCGGCCGCTTCTGCGTCATAAAGCGCTTTCACGGCCTGCTTAACTAAACAAACTAATCTCTCTTCCAAACTCATATCTTCGGAAACTTTCTAAACCAACTACCAATCTTCAGCTGTACAACGCCCAGCAGCGCTTCGGAGAAGATACCTCCGCTCATCTTGCTTGTTCCCAGAACGCGGTTGACGAACACAATCGGAACCTCGATGATTTTCGCGCCACATTGATGTGCGGTGAACTTCATCTCGATCTGGAAGGCATAGCCTTTGAAGCGAATCTTATCCAGCTCAATCGTTTCGAGCGTGTGGCGTTTGTAGCAAACGAATCCCGCCGTTGTATCATGGATATTCACGCCCAGAACCGTACGGACATATTTGCTGGCAAAATAGCTCATCAGCACACGTCCCATCGGCCAGTTAACTACGTTAACACCCGTCACATAACGGCTACCGATAGCCAAATCAGCACCTTGGTTCGCGCAAGCGTCATACAGTTTGAGCAAGTCCTGCGGATTATGGCTGAAGTCCGCATCCATCTCAAAGATATAATCCGCCTGATGCTCAATCGCCCATTTGAAACCGGCGATATAGGCTGTTCCAAGGCCGAGTTTGCCGCTGCGTTCAACGATAAACAAACGGTCTTTGAACTTGCCTTTCATCAGGCGTTTCACGATTGCGGCTGTGCCATCCGGCGAACCGTCATCAATCACCAGCACATTGAATTCCATCGGCA
>JAFYZR010000040.1 GCA_017557345.1 Paludibacteraceae bacterium
ACGTTTCCGTCTTAACCACCACGCCGTTCTTCTTCAGGATGACATCTACGGTATCCGTCATCTCATCCGATGCCAGATGTGTCGCGTCGATCCGGTAGAACAGTGCTTCTCTCTCCCCGATCAAACGGGTCTTTTTCGGCAACTTGCTAAGCACCTTATTCTTCGGCCCGATGGTAGTCAGAACCGTATTGTGCGGAGTTGTCTCCACCGTATACTGAGAAGCATCCTCTCCATCCGGGATGTGGACATACACGAAGATACCGGTATAATCCGCCATGTTCAGCGTCGGCTGGAACACCACGATTTCCTTCCACTGTGCCGTTACCGTTATCGTTTCGCCTGCCGCAAGCGCACTGTTGATCTCATCCAATGTCTTATCCCATCCCGTAAACTCATATCCATCTGCCGATACAGGCTCATTTGGATAATCAGATGCACCGATGGAAACTCCTGAAATTGATTTCAATTCCTGCTCATTGCTGACAAACGTTACTATACCCGGGGCTTCTGCGACGCTGATGTGGAACCCAACACTTGCGCTTCCCCCATATCCATCAGTAACATAACAATAATAATCCGTTTCATTCGTAATTGACTCTGTGCTGTATTGAGCAGAAGTTGCACCTTCGATAGGCAGAAAATCATCGTAAGTGCCGTACTCATTCTCGCACAATTCCAAATGATACCACTGATACGAAATCTTTGAAGTGTCTTTCGCATCTGTCGATACCGATAAATCCGCGGACGCGTTCTTCTCGACTGTCAAATAGCAAGTGTAATAATTGTTCGATGAATCCGTCGGCCATGCCGAAAAATTGTTATCAATATAGACATAGATCCACACCGAGCAGGAATTCTCATTCCCATCGGATACAATACACCTGTACTCTGCATGCGTTAACTCGGAAGTCAGATTTTCCGTCGTATATTGTGCTTCTGTGGCATTCTCAATCAAATAATCTGTTTCGCACCCGTTCTCATCATACTCCGCGCGGTACCACTGGTACGAAATTTTTGATATGTCGCCGGCCGTTGCCGTGACGGACAATACGGCAGGCGTATTCGGATCAACTCCAATCGATCCGTAGATATTATGTTCCATAGATCCGGTAACCCATGCTGAGAAATTGTTGCTCATAAAAATGCTAAACCATATTTCCCGGCTGGAGCCATATCCATCATTGACCACGCAATAATATGATGAAAATTCTGTAAGGTTTTCTGTTGTGTATTTGGTTCCCGTAGCACCGTCCAGTTTTTCCGTTCGGGAACCTTGTCCCTCTTCATAGCACACCCGATACCACTGATAGGAAATCCTATCGATTTCAAAGGCTGTTGCAGTTACCGACAACGAAACGGTCGTATTCGGATCGGCCATATAACTGTAGGATCCGCTGTGTTCACTCGAATCAGTTGCCCATGCGGCAAAATCATTTTCCACATAAACATAGTAATATACCTTTGTTGAGTTACCGTACCCGTCCTGTACATAACAGTAATACTGTTCATTATCGGTCGCCGGATCCGTGGTAAATGTGCTCCCCGTTGCCCCGTCTACTGCCATGTACACCTTATATCCGTATTCTTCATTATAGCAGTTACGATACCATTGGTAACTTGCATTTGACGTGTCAGCAGCAGCAATCGTCACAGAGAGCTCCGACACAGTTTTCGGTCTCACCGAAAGCGAATAACTGCTATTACGATCCTCGGATGGTGTTGCCCATGCGGAAAAACCGTTATCTACCGTAATATAGAACCATACTGTTTGCGTGTTATTATACTTGTCCCTTGCCTTACAATAGTATGTGGCAGAACTTGCGATCATTTCTGTAGTTATACTTGCAGATGCTGCATCATCCAGTTCTATATTGTATGTATGCCAATATCCGTCATCCACCCAATAACGCTCTTCTCTAAACCACTTGTATGTAATTCCATCAGTATCTTCAGCAGATACCGATACTGACAGGAGTGCCTCTTCGTACGGATCCACCGAAAAATAATAACTGCTGCTTTCCTCTGCCGAAGCAGTCGCCCATGCTTTAAAACTATTGTTTACGTTGATATAGAAGTAAACCCATTGATCGCTTCCGTACTTGTCCGCAACACGACAGGAATACTGCGTATACCCGGTAATACTGTCAGTTACCAAGGATGCCGTCGTAGCATTCTCAACTAGCACATTATTGCCCGAATAACCGTTGAACTGCCATTTATACCATTGATATGTTATGCCATCCGGATCACTGGCAGAAACCGAAACGGACAAATAGGCCGTCTCTTTCGGTTTTACATACAAATCACAACTACTGTTCTCTCCATTCGAATCTGTCACCCAAGCTTTGAAGTTATTGTCTACATAAATGTAAAAATATACCCACCTACTGTTTCCGTACCTGTCCGTCACTTTGCAGGAATAGGAAGTATACTTCGTGATATTGTCGGTCACGATAGATCCCGTTGTTGTGTTCTCAATAAGATTGCCTTTCGTATACCAGTCATATGTAATACCACTTGGATCATCAGCAGATACCTCAACAGACAGATTGGCTGTCTCGTTCAGACCTACCATCAGGATATAGCTGTCCCCTCCCGTTGTTCCGGCAGGCCATGCTCTGAAGTTGTTTTCTATACGGATGTAGAAATATACCCATCGCTCGTTCCCGTATTTATCCTTCACCTGACAGGAATAATTAGAATACTCCGTGATACTGTCCGTTACAATAGAACTCGTGTTTGCATTTTCAATCAATACATTGTCTGAATAAATCACCCCGTCTTCTATACGTTCCTGTTGTTTATACCAGCTGTATGTAATTCCATCCGGATCATCGGCAGATATCTCAACAGACAGAGCGGCTGTACTATTTGGGCTGACTGATATTTGACTCACATAATTTGCCGCATGTGCACTGAAATTATTGTCCACACTAATATAGAAATACGCATACCCTGCATTTCCGTATTTATCCATTGCGACGCAGTAATAACTCGAATACTCCGAGATTCCGTCTGTCACCAGAGTATCCGCTGTTTCATTCTCAATTAGTACATCTCGTGAGCCAAAACTGCCGTTTTCTTCATAATTCTGTATTTTATACCAAAGGTATGTAATCCCACTCGGATCATCCGCAGATACCTCAACAGATAGATTGGCTGTTTCGTTCGGACTGACCCGTAACGACAAACTGTTGTTTCCCTCTGTCGAGCCTGCCGGCCACACTTTAAAGTTGTTATTAATTCGGATATAAAAAGATACCCACTGACTGTTTCCGTATTTATCTTCCACAAGACATTTATAATCTGAATACTCCGTGAGGCAGTCCGTCACAAGAGTATTGGTTGTTGCATCTTCAATCAATACATATTCTGCATGAGTATACCCATTTTCTTCATAGCTCTGTACTTTATACCACTGGATTGTGACTCCCTCCGGATCAGTGGCGTTAACTGATACAGACAAGGTAGCAAACGCCCCCGGGCTTACGTACAAGTCACAACTGGAATCCTCCCATACAGAATCGGTCACCCACGCTTTAAATCCGTTATCAACAGCAACAGAAAACTCCACTTGCTGACTGTTCCCATACTTATCCTGCACATAGCATACATACGATGTCGGTTTTGTGATCACACCTGCTGAGTATGTACCGGCAGTTTCCCGGTCAATTTTAACCCGGTAACCATCAACCCAACGATACCAACGATACGTGATTCCTTCGGAATCCACCGCCGATACCGAGACAGACAGATTAACAGGCTCACCGGGAAGTACATAAAAACTCTTATAGGTTTCCTGTGCCTCCGTATCGGTTATCCATGCTAAAAACTCATTGTCAACGTTGACAGTAAAGTAGCATATACTTGTATTGCCATATTTATCCGTTACGACGCAATAATATTCCGTGTTCTTATTAACGCTATCTATTCTGTATGAATCCTGCGTAGCAGCATAAACTGCCTTCCATGTGAAGCTGCTTTCATCAATGTCATACCTTTTATACCATTGGTATGTAATACCGTTTTCATCATAGGCGCTAACAGAAACCGACAACTCTATAGATTCATTCGGTTGTGCTGTCAGAATACAAGATTCCGCATGATTCTCGGATCCGGCAACCCATGCAGAAAGATTATTGGCTATTTCGATACCAAAATATACAAAATCATAATTTCCATACTTATCACTTACTTCGCAACAATACCTGCTTTTTTGTGTTGCCGTATCAACCGTTAACGTATAGGAAGTTGCTTCGGGTATTTCTGTTTCAAACTGCCAATAGCCATACTGCGCATTAACAGTCTCCTTGCTCCAATGGTAAGAAATCCCTCCCACATCTATCGCGTCCACCGATACGGAAAATGTAATTGTTTCATTGGGGTTTACTGTCCAATCGACGCTGTTGGCATGCTCGGTTGAATCAGTTGCCCATACCCTGAGATCATTATCCACATATAATTTAAAATATATGGTACGACTGTTGCCGTACTTGTCTTGCACAAGGCAGGAATATCCGGAATACTGTGTAACGGGATCAACTGTATACTCGCTGTTGGTAGCACCGGTGATTTCTTCATCACTCCATGAGTTATAATACCGCACATCATAGAAATGCATTTTTGCCCACTGGTACGTAATCCCATCCTTTTCCCTGGCGTTGGCAGACACAGAAAGCGTAACCGATTGATTTAAATCAACCGGCATCACTACTGTATTATCCCAAAGATCAACCAATCCGGGTGCCGTCACTGAAAAATCGTTGTCGATAGATACAGTAAAATACACCCAACAAATATTTTTATATTTATCTGTCGCGCAGCAGGAATACCTGGAATACTCTGTAATATTATTCATCGACAAAGTACTGTCGTTTGCTCCGTCGATTGCAACATATTCTGTCTGATATCCATTATACACTTCATGATACCACTGATACGTGACTCCATCCGAATCCTCCGCGTATACAGAGACTTCCAAATCACAAGATGCGTTTGGCTCTACAGACATCGTATAGGAGTTGTCATGTACCGCCGAAGGTGCAGCCCAGGCTTTAAAATCATTGTTCACATAGACTGAGAACCATACCTTGCAATCATTGTCATATGCATCCTTCACACAACAATAATAGGCAGACGGCCCTGTAACAATACCGATGTTCAGAGTACTCGTTGTGGCTCCCTCTAAAGCAATGTACTCATACCAATGAGTCTCCTCACGATACAGTTCCTGATACCACTGGTATGTAATACCTTCTTCGTGATCAGCCTCTACGAATACATTCAAATCAACCGGCGTGTTGGCTTCTACCGGAATCGTAACTTCGGTTCTATACTCATCGGAATACACCGTCCATGCAGAAAAATGGTTCTCCACACGGATTGAAAAATACACGTATACGGAAACGCCATCATTCTCAACAAGGCAATAATAATTCGTCGGTTTTGTGACAGCTTCTGTCAAAAGAGTAGCACCTGTTGCTCCCTCAATTAAAACATAGGTCGGATAGCCATACTCTTCAACGTACTGATTCTTGTACCACTGATACGAAACGCTATCCATATTCTCTGCATTTACCGATACAGACAATTCAACCGTTTCATTCAGGTTTGCCCATACATCAACACTTGAGCTATGATCCACCGATCCGGTTGCCCATGCTTCGAAGACGTCCGAAGCTGAACCGCGTTTAGCAGCGTGAACAAGCGTATTCCCTGCCTCGGCTTTGTCATATGCCTTCTGAACTGTCTCATATGCAACATCGCCGGATTTCTCCGCTGGAACAGCATCGCCCTTCGCAGATGCTGCGGGAGAAAAATGCAAAAGACATACTGCCAACGTAAGAAGCATAGATAGAACAAGCGTTGTTTTTTTCATAGCCCAAGCCCTCTCATACCTTTTTTTGATCGATCAAACGAAAAAAGTCTGATACTAAACCCAAAAACAGTATATCATTTTCACAATTTCAAGTAAACGATGAGTTGTATAGTAACATTCGTCTTATATCATTTCACCTGATTTCAAAAAGCTAAATGCCCCGGGGACGCATCCGCGTCTCCGGGGCATTTGCCTTATCTGATGTTCTTTCGTTTGACCTTACTGATCTCCAAACTGCTCTTTCGCAGCAAGGAAGTACTGGTACAGTGCCATTA
Organism: Paludibacteraceae bacterium; assembly: GCA_017557345.1. Lineage (GTDB taxonomy): Bacteria > Bacteroidota > Bacteroidia > Bacteroidales > Paludibacteraceae > Colicola. Next base: position 6,154 of record JAFYZR010000040.1, read on the forward strand.
CCAGGTTCTTGGTCTCTTCCTTGCCTGCAGCGTTCGCCGTCTGATAGATCTCATATGCGGCCGTGATCACGGATCTTGTCCAGGTCGCGGAAACGGCAGGGTTGCTCTTCAGTTTCACTACGATCCGGAAGTCACTATCCATCTTGTTCGAAGCGATGCCATTGATCTTGAAATAGATCTTTCCCTTCGTCGTGATCGGGTCGGTGAAATCCGTGTATTCGTTACCATCCTTGTCGTACACGTAGATTTCAAAATCCTTGCGCTTATAACCGGTGGCCGGTGTCAGATAGACGTTAATGGAAACCGCTTCCGAGCAGTCGACTTTCGACTCAAGCGCTGTGATATAAGTGCTGAAATCCGTCGGATCTCCGTCAGGTGCATATGCTTCAGGGATCTCGGTCAATGCCGGCGCATCAGGATACAATGTCGGCATATTATCCAGGTTATGCTGGAACTGGATCTGTGCATAGTAACCATACTGAACCAATGCCTTGTGCAGACGTACTGCTACTTCGTCCAATGTACCGGAAGCAAGTCTTTCCGCCGCAATACTTTCAACGGAATAGGTTGCCGTCTTGACAACTACACCGTTCTTCTTCAGGACGACATCAACGGTATCTGTCATTTCATCAGAAGCCAGATGGGTCGCATCGATCCGGTAGAACAGTGCTTCTCTCTCCCCGATCATACGGGTCTTTTTCGGCAGCTTGCTGAGCACCTTGTTCTTCGGCCCGATGGTAGTCAGAACCGTATTGTGCGGCGTTGTCTCCACCGTATACTGAGAAGCATCCTCTCCATCCGGGATGTGGATATACACGAAGATACCGGTATAATCCGCCATGTTGATCGTTGTCTGGAATACAATCTCATCCACGATCATCGGGATGTCTTCGCTCTTGGACTGCTGCTTAAATGCTTCGTTTGCGAACTCTTTCGATGTCCAGGTCTTGCTTCCGGCAGTCGTTGTCGTCGCAGGAACCTCTACATAGTCAACATCCACCGTCTCGCTCTCGGTATGAGTGTGCTCTGTGTCGTTCTTGCAGGTTCTCGTTGCCTTGACCTTGG
>JAFYZR010000041.1 GCA_017557345.1 Paludibacteraceae bacterium
GACTGCTGACTGCTGACTGCTAACTGCTAACTGCTAACCGCTAACTGCTAACCGCTAATTGCCCCCGTGCGGGCTCGCACTTATTTTTCCAGTGCGGCTTCAACTCTTTTTGCGATGTCGTCGTCAACGAGTATGCGTCCGCAGTACTCGCACACGATGACCTTCTTGTGCATCTTTATCTCTGTCTGGCGCTGAGGAGGAATTTTGCTGAAGCAGCCGCCACAGGCATCACGGTCGATAGGCACCACAGCCAATCCGTTGTGGGCGGCTTTGCGGATGCGCTTGTAGGCTGTAAGGTAGTGCTCCTCGATATACTGCTCCTGCTCTTTCGATTTCTTCATCAGGCGCTCTTCGTCCTTCTCGGTCTCTTTGATGATGTCGTCCAGTTCGTCTTTCTTTGTCTGCAGGTCGGTGTTGCGTCCTTCGAGCAGATGCTTTGCGGCCTCAATGTGCTGTTTCAGTTCGGCTATCTTGGCGTTGGCCTCTTTGTTGCGTCGCTCGCAGAGCTGTATTTCGAGATTCTGGAATTCAACCTCTTTGTTGAGCGATTCATACTCGCGGTTGTTGCGCACGTTGTCCATCTTTTTCTCGTTTTCCTTCAGGATGGCCTCGTGTTCGGCAATCTCGTTTTTACGAGTGGCAATTGCGTTCTCGGTTTCTTTTATGTTGGCGTTAAGGTTGTTGATGCGGGTTTCCAGACCTGCAATCTCGTCCTCGAGGTCTTCGATGGCCTGCGGCAGTTCTCCGCGGATAATCTTAATCTTGTCGATTTTCGAGTCAACCGACTGCAGGGTGTAGAGGGCGATGAGCCTTTGTTCAACCTTCTCGTCGATGTCAAGTCTTATCACCTCAGGTGCAGGTGTGTTTTCTTTTGTTGCCGACTTGGTTGTCGAAACTTTTTTTGCCATTGTGTGTTGTTATATTAAACGTTTATATTAATTCCCGTGTGTATGTAAAATAATGTATGTCGCTGCAAGATAATTACTTGAACTCAGCAAAGCTTGTCTTTACACTTGTAATTCGGCACGCAAAGGTATTAAATTTTTTTATAATATCGTTGTAAATCAATTCTTGTGCAAACTGTTCGCTCTCATAGTGCCCTATGTCCGCCAGCGAAACCATACCTACTGCCTTTTGGTAGTCGTGGTATTTCAGGTCCGCCGTCATATACAGGTCTGCCCCTTTCGCTGCCGCGTCGTCTATCATGAACGACCCCGAGCCTCCGCACACAGCCACCCGCTTCACTTTCGTCGGCCTCTCCTTCGAGCATTTCACCACGGTCAGCCCCAGCGTCTCCTTTACCTCCGCCATAAATGTCTCGTAGTCTTTCTCTTCCGTTGTCTCGCCTATGGCTCCGCCTCCCATCCCTTCCTCGTCAATCGGTCTCAGCGTGCTCACATTTTTCAGCCCCAGTTTTTCGGCCAGTATGTAGCTCACTCCGCCCTTCAGGTTGTCCAGGTTCGTATGTGCCGAGTAAACGCACATGTCCCTCTTTATCAGCTTCTCCAGCATCCGCGTCTGCTCGGTCGCCGGCACCAGGCTTTTCAGCCCTCCGAATATCATCGGGTGGTGGCTCACAATCAGGTTGTATCCCAGCTCGCAGGCCTCCTCTATCACCTCGTTTGTCACGTCTAGCGCCACTAGCGCTCCCGTCAGTTCCTTCGTTGCGTCTCCCACCTTGTGCCCGGCGTTGTCATACGACTCCTGCAGCCGCAGCGGGTATATCTCGTTCAGATAATCGATTACTTCCTGTATTTTCATTTCTAATTGTCGTCTTTCCGTTAAAACCTGAATCCCACGTTGAAGCTTATGTAGTTGTTAAACGCTCCCTTGTTCGCCCTGAATATCCTGTATGTCCCCTTCGACGGATTGTCCATTATCGACACCATCGATGCGTTGAACCTGAAGTTCACTCCCCAATGGCCGCCGAAGAAATACGACACCTCCGCGCACAGCGGAAGCCAGTCCATCCTCCTGTAGGCCTTTGCAGCCTCCGGGTCGTCCATCTTGGCGTCTGTCACCTTCGCCTTGGCAAGTATCGCGGGCGCCACTCCGGCTCCTAGCCTCAGCTTCCCGTCCAGAAAGCTGTAGCTCGCCATTATAGGCACCTCCACATACAGCAGGTTCGTCTTTATCGTCGTGTTGGCCTTGTTCGCGCCCTTCTCGGTCACGCCTATCTCCACAATCATCCTCCACGGCGACTCCACGTTCTTCCCCAGTGCAAACGAGGTCTGCACCGCCCCGTGCATACCGAAATGGGTGTATTTCCCCGAGTTGTCGCCGTCAATCTGCCCCAGGTTGATGCCCACGAATATTGCACCGTCAAACCTCTGTCCCACAGCTGTGGCCGCAATCAGGCAGACGATGAAAGTCAGTACGATACGTTTCATTTATGATTTTCAGGTTATAAATCAAACGCAGTCATACTTTTTTTATTGCATGTGTTTAGCTTTTATTTGTTTGTTTTTTGTTACTGACTAGTAACAGGCATTTTATACTATCTTTCTTCTACTTTTTATTTACTTTCCGTTTACATTTCTTTTACATTTCTTTTAGTTTTATTTTACTTTTCACCCACATTTCTTTTATACCGACCTTATACCGACCTTATACCGACCTTACACCGACCTTATACAAACCCTACCCTAAGCCTACTCTGCGCCTATGTGGTTTGCTGATTTCGGTTGTCTTTTTTTTGTACTGCGCAGGCGCACGTTATTTTGAGTTGTGCTGTTACTTGATATTGTGTCGATATTCGTCATAGCGCTATTTCGCTAAACGATAGGATATATCTGTAACATGAGAAAAGAGGCATTAATGTTCAGAATGTACGAATGTTCTTTGCATCATCCTCGAAGGTATGTTGGTAAGAAACGAGGGATGGAGTTGCTTTACCTTGCCGAAAAAATACGATTAGTGTGTTTTTTCCCGTGGCAAAAGTAAACATTTTTTTTTGAATTAGTTACAATAAAACTGATGTTTCTTATTTTATAGTTTTTCTAATCACGAAAAATCATTGTGCGACAATAACTTGCTAATCTTGTCAACTCCCTCGCGAAGAGTCGTATCTATGATATGGGTATAGATTTCGGTAGTACGCACGCTCCTGTGCCCGCACAGTTTCGAAACGGTATAAATTTCCACCCCTGCTGTTATCGCAAGTGTTGCAAACGTATGCCTTGATGTGTGGAATGTTATGTGTTTTCCTATGCCTGAAACAAGAGCCCATCTATTCAGTATCTGCGAGATATAGGTGCGTGACGGAAGTACAAACACCTTGTCCGTAAGTTCTCCTTGATTCCTTTTGCCCAAGACAGACAAAGCGTCTCGGTTCAGTGGTATCCTGATTTCGTGCCCTGTTTTCACCTGTGTTTTCACTATCGTCTGCGTTCCGCCTACAACGTGCAGATTGTCCCATCGAAGGGTTTCGATATCAGAAAGCCTCAACCCCGTAAAACATGCAAAGAGGAAGGCACGCTTAACCTCTTCGTTTTTGCAGTTGGTGGATGACAATGTGTTGAGTTCGTCAACCGTCAGAAAAGATCGTGGGTCGCTTTCATAACGCGGAATTAAAGAAACAGCCACTGGAACAGGATTGTTTGGCAGGTATCCCTCTCTCACAACCTCTTCCATTATGGAGTGGAACTTCTGGATATATGTTCTTACGCTGCCGGGTCTAATCCTCATCAAGAGATGGTTCGTAAACTTTCGGACAAATGGTTCTGTGACCTCTTGGATTTGTATGTCATGGTCTGTATATATGTACAGGTTGTGCAAAAGGGCGCGGGTGACGCCTCGCGTATTTTCTCGTTGCGACGATTGCCGTAGCTCTGCAAAACGTCTCACGGTTAACGATTCCCGATTCCGAGAATCATTTCTCATGGTAGTGTTTTTATTCATTGTTTTCATTGTAACAAAATTTGTTTTACAATGAAACGCAGAACAAAATGATTATAAGGTGAGTTTACTTTTGCCACGGAAAAGAAAAGTAAAAATTCTAAAAAATAAAGTATGGCAAGATACAAAAAATGTCCTAATGGACACAGTTATCCGGCAGATCGTTCGGAATGTCCAATCTGTAACAGTGGCAAGCAAGTAGGCGCATCAACAGAAAACGAGATGGTGACGCAGATTATTCGAGGTCTTGATGCAGATGATGCAGGCTCCAAGACAACGGTGGGGGGAGAGGCCGCTCCTATAACAACTCCTAACGTGGATCCGCATAGGGACTATTCCAAAACGATGGTGGAGGATGAGATTGAGGAAGAGAACGAGAGCGGTGTTGTCACCAGCCGCAGGGAAAGCAGAGCCGCATCGAGACTGGTTGGTTGGCTGGTTACATACTCGCTAGATCCCAATGGAACGGATTTCCGTCTATACGAGGGTCGTAACATTATTGGAAAAGATTTCAGTTGTGGAGTATGTATCAATGACAGTAAAGTCAGCTCTCAGCATGCAATCCTGCTCTACCGCAACGAGAAGTTCAGAATCAAGGATAACCTTTCGACCAACGGCACGATAGTGAATGGTGTCGATATTGACGATGAATCGGTGGTGCTGAACGATGGCGATGTAATCCAGATAGGCGAGACCATTCTTTTGTTCAGAACAGCGGAGTTGACACAATAATATATTTATGCGAGAATTTATTGCAGAGGATAAGATACGGGAACAGTGTGAGTCTTTGGTCCGGGAAATCCGCAAGCAAGAGGAACCGCAGCGGAAAAAAGTAGAGGAACAGACCGCGTCGATTGGCAGCCGTTTTTTCGAAATGGTGTCAGATGCTGGGATGTCTTCGAATGCGTTTCTTCCTGTTGGCGAAATAGATTTGAAATCGGATCCGCGCGCGCTGCCGGAAGGGGTATCTATCGGGATGCTCAAACATCCCGATTTGGACAAATTGTTTATTCCTGCTGTACTGCCATTTTCGGGTGCAAATGCTACTGGTTTTTGTGTTGATTCGTCGAGTGAGGCATCAGTAATGAACCTTATGCAAATGGTTGCGCTTCGGTTTATGCTGTCGGTACCGATAAATCTGGTGATGTGCCATTATGTGGATTTGCACTCGTACGGACAGGAGGCAAAGACGTTTGGACGCATAGCAAATTCCATCATAAGTGACAGGACTGAACTGGAGGCATTTATTGGGGAGATGGAACAACTGGTGATACGGTTGAACCGCAACGAGCTTCTTAAATGCGAGACATTGCGGGAATATAATGCGGATTCATCCTGTATAGGAGTTCCATACCATTTTGTGTTTGTATCGAACATACAGGATATAAAGGATTCGCAGATAATATCGAGAATAACCAAACTTTGCCAGGGCAGAGTTGCATCGAACTGTGGTATATATTTCTTCTATACGATAAACAAAAAGTCTTTTTCGCAGCAAAACGAGTCCGTTGAAGAATTGATGCGCATTTCAGAACTTGTTAGCAGGAGGGAAACAGGGTGGTGCTTTTCAAATACTGTTTACGGTGATGATTTCGAGAATCGTTATTTTTTTGAGTTAGACAGTGTTTTGCCGTCAAATAGAGATGATTTGGTTGAGGAGGTAAATGAAAGACACCGTCATGTAAAACCACAGATAGTATCGTTTGTCAATAAGTTAAACGACTTAATTAAGGATGGTCAGTATTGGACGGGAGATGCAACGAAGGATATAACCATACCGATAGGGCGGAAGGGAGCAAACGCATTGGTCAGTTTTGAATTGGCAGGGAACACATCGGACTATTTTGCCATGATAGGCGGGCGTCCAGGATATGGAAAAACCATACTTTTGCATGACATAATATGCAACGGGTCAATCATATATTCGCCAGAAGAACTGCAGTTCTACCTTATAGACTGCACGAATGGAGCCGGTTTCAAACCATACGAGCAGTTGCCGCATGCGCACGTTGTTGTTACGACGCGTCAGAGGGAATACACCGACAGCGCGATAGAGCAGCTTATATGTGAGATGTACCGTCGAGCGGAGTTGTTCAAGAGTGTTGACGAAAAGAACGGCATACATGTAGAGAAGATAGACGATTATAGGAGGGAAACAGGCGAGAAACTGCCACGAATACTTGTGATTATCGATGAGTTTCAGGTGCTTCTAGAGAAATCGGATAGATTGTCGCACAAGATAGGCGGTGCTTTGGAGAAAATAGTCAGAGAAGGCAGGAAGTATGGCATACATATAGTGTTCTGTACACAGAGTTTCCGTAGTATAGATTTCGATACTGAACTGATTACTCTTAGAATGGCCTTCAATCTTAAGGAGAATGACAGTGTCAAGGTACTGGGCAACGACTCCGCAGCGCACCTCACAAAAAAAGGGGAAGCCATACTTAACAACTGTAATGGAGATAAAAATGCCAACGTGTTTTTCCAGGCGGCATATATAAAGGAGGATGAGCTTCCCCAATATGTTGACTTCTGCATAGCCAAGTGCAAAGAGCACAACATAGAGATACCGAGGCGATATGTCTTTGACGGGAAGGCTGTGAGCAATATCGGCACAAATGAGCGATTCATAGAACTACTGACAGGAAATGGCCAAGACCCAGAGAACATCATCACGTACCTTGGTGTGCCGTTGTTCATAAGAGAAAGCCATTCGTATGTGGCGTTAAGGAAAGACAGAGGGGCTAATCTCCTGATATGCGGGACTGACAAGCGAGCAGCACTTTCGACCTTGGCATTGGTCAATTTCCAGATACGCCAGACGGTAGATTCGTCTGATATGCGAATGATAGACTATTTCAACGACTCGTCTCCAGAATCACGTTATTTGAATCAGATAGCTGGACTTTGCGACATACCGTATCTCAGGAAAAAGGAGTTGACGGAAACGATAAACGCCATAGACGAGCTTCTGAAGCAGCGCATCAACGACGATATGGCGGGTTTGTACAATAGCAACAGCCCAATATTCCTCACGATAGCTTTTTTGCAAAATTCACCGGATTTAAGAAACGATGGATACAAGAAATCTGAGTGTAAGGCGAAGTTGGAAAACATTTTGAAAAATGGACCGGACTATGGCATACATGTCATTGCATACGCATATAACTATAAGTCTCTGTCCGACACCTTCGACAGAGATGCGCTTTCCAGTTTTGGAAATCAAGTAATCCTTCAGTATGGAGCGGCTCAGCAGGAAGCAGATAACCTTGCGGAAGGAACAGCTGTGCTGGTTGCTGAAAATAATGTCACAACCTACGAGCGGGATCCTTTTATGCCATACAACGAATGCACCAGCGGAAATCTTCGGGATGAGATACTTGACTATATATTTTCCATATACAACTAGCGATGAAACCAATAGGATACGATAAACAACGCAAACGCAGGTTCATTATGGAAACACACAATGCCATTATGGAAACAAAAAATACATTCTACACAAAATATGTAAGTCTTGCACGTTCTGCGGATGCCTTGTTTTCCCGGGTGTCGCAAATGGAGAACGAAGCTCCTTTGGCAATAAACGATATACAGGTTTTCAGTAACCATTTGGTTGAAAAGTTGCCGCTGCTCAACGAATATCCGTTGATGGTAGAGTCTCTGTACAGCCTAATGGGTAAAGACGGCATGACGGGGTATGTCGGGGTATTTATCGTAGACCAAATGATATCGACCTGCGATAGTTTAAGAAAGCAGGAAAAGGAGTTGATAGAAAGGATTGAGCGCATTAGGGATTTTTCCAAAACCATCGACAACGGGATGCTTGATGACTTGAAAAAAATGGCGGAGGATTGGCGAAGGAATGTATGTCTTGAAAATATAAAGATTATAGTGGAGTATATGGATTCGATACGTATGCGTGTTGATGAAATGTATGAGACGTTCAAGGTTCAGGAGCAGTTGAGTCAAGCGTTGGCAAAGTCAGAGGCGGAACGCAGGCGAATGACAGACGCAGAGGCTGCCAGGCAGAAGGAAATAACAGAAAGCGAGGCAGACAAGGAAGAAAAGCGACGCAAGGCTCGGGAAGCATTTGCAAAAAATAGAAAAACCAGAAAAAAATAGATATGACAACGACATTGACAAACGCCAACATAGAAGAAATTGAAAAAGTTTCAAGAACTCTTGGAGGTTATGTGTTACTATTTCGGTCAGTAAACGAAGAAGTTAACAAGATGATTCCCAATCTTGCACTTACATGGAATGACAGCGTCAGTAGGGAATTTTGCAACCGATACCATGATAATGTAAATAAAATTACAGACAAATTAATAAAAAAAATTGAAGATTACATAGAGTTTGCTTCATCGGCAAGGACGGCATTGGCGGACTACACCGAGGCACTTGCCGTGGCATCGTTGACTGCCGCTGCGGGGTTGTCTACTGGAGCGGCAGTCATAGGCAATAATGTCACATTGCCATCAGAACGAAGTGAGAACAGCTTTACATTGCCGGACGGCAACGTGGTCAAATTTGAGACCATTGACCTAAAGCCAGAACAGGAAATATTCCTGAACAAGGTGAAGATGAAAGTGGTGCCAATAGACAACGGATGCGGTCCGAAAGAAGGAGTTCTAGAAAGAGTAGCCGCAAGCATTGGGGCGGGAGTGGATGCGGCAAGAAATTCGGACAATCCGATTTTGTTTGGAATGGGGAGTGCTGTAGTACCGTCGTTTTTCGGTGTGGCGGCGGTATCCGTGGCAGGGAGAATACTCAATCCAAAGGAATATGACAGACTGCAAACAAAAGCTTGCGGGCAACACGACATTTGTTATTTTGTATCAAAGGATCAGGCGGTGTGCGATAGAAACTTTGGATATAATGGAGGAGGGGTTATGTCAAAAGCTACC
>JAFYZR010000042.1 GCA_017557345.1 Paludibacteraceae bacterium
AAAAGAATATTTTTTGAAATTGTTATTTTCAGGTTTGTTACAATAATTTTGGCAACAGGGGTATATTACATTTTCTTTATGAGACAGGGAGATTATTCATTATATTATAGTCATACCCCTGATTTTGGTAATCATTTTTTATCAGATTAGGGTATTCGTTCAGGCGAATCACAAGATTGATTTATTCAAGGCTATTTTTCCTTCTAGCAGGCTGGCCTATTCGATTAATAAGGTGAGTATTATATCCGAGTTCAAAAAAGAATATGGTTCGGATATGGATGATCCTGATGATATTTGGAGGGATGATGATAGTAGTGATGAAGATGTCGTTTTTAAAGAGGTTGAAGTATCTCAGATTTCTGTTCCTTCCGAGAATCAAACCTTGAAAGATATTCAAGATGCTCTCAATATGTATCTTCAGAAGAATAGTGGGGCGGTTAGCGATTTTTCCTTGATGAAAGATGTGGTAGAGCGTCATTGCGGTGCTGAAGAGGAGGAGATTACTGTAATGCAGCCAATTCCTCTTTATATGGGGCTAATGGGCACCATGATAGGTATTATTGTCGGTATCAGCGTAATTGCTGCAAATGGCGGTGTGGGGTCTTTAACAAATGTTTCTTCGATGATGACCTGTGTCGCTATAGCAATGGTGGCCAGCCTTGTCGGTATCATTTTTACAACCGTGATTTCCTGGCGTTCTAAAGGGGCTAAAACTGTGGTTGAATCTAGAAAGAATGTTTTCTATTCGTGGTTACAAACAGAACTTCTCCCGGTACTATCGGGCAACACTGTGACGGCTCTCTCTCTGCTACAATCGAACCTGATGACTTTTAATGAGACCTTCAAAGGCAACATCAAAGAATTCGATTCCGTGTTGGCCAGTGTTCGAAAGGTTTCTCGTGACCAGGCTGATGCTCTAGGGGCAATAAGTAGAATTGACATTGCCAGAGTCGCTCAGGCAAATGTTACAGTGTTGAAAGAGTTGCAAAATTCTACTGCTCAAATTGAGAGGTTTAATCAGTATTTAAGGAATGTAAATGGTTATTTAGATGCAGTTAATTCTCTTAACAGCAATTTAACTAATCACCTTGATAGAACAGCCGCTATTGAACGAATGGGCGCGTTCTTCGAAAGGGAAATGGATCAATTCCGCGAGCGGGAAGATGTTATCAGGCAGGCTGTGGGTGGAGTCGATTTAGCTTTACAGGAGTCTTTCAATCAATTGGTCTCCTCAATGGAGTCATATGTTTCAGAATTAAAGAGTCAGACTACTTCTGAACTTGATACCATCCGTGACGCTTACGAACAGCGCCAAAGAGATTTTATTGCAAAAATCCAGGCCCAGCAGGAATCCCTTTCGAAGAGCGCTGAGGCAATTGAAAAAGTTCTCCAGAGTACAGAAGATATGTCTGAAACAAAAAAGGCACTAGTTTCTATGTCAAATGATTCCCATGAGAACTCTAGGCGAATTGGTTCAATACTAGAGTTATTAAGGTCTTCTGGCTCTGGACTAGAAAAGAATCCTGTTCAAGTCGTTGGTCTTGTTGACGAGGCGGGAGGCAGAAGGAAGAAGCGTACGCGTTTTGGCGATTTCCTTAATATCGCCGTTAAGGTTGCTATTATTATCGCTTTCGTGCTATATGCTATAGAGTTTATGTCCAAGTTCTTTATGAAATAGAATGTCTGAGAAGAAGAATAAGTCGTTTTTTTGGGCCAGCTATGCTGACCTTATGACGAGTTTATTTTTCGTCATGCTGATGTTGTTTGTTGTCGCCATTGTTGAGTTGAATCAGAAGAATGCGCAGATTAGTATTGAAAAAGATGAATTAAAGGCTCAATTAGATAAGGCCCAAGAAATTGAAACTGCGACTAGAGGACTTGAATCTGAATATTTTGCATATAGGGAAGAATATAAGAAACATCAATTGACCATCAATGTAAATTTCCCAGTTGGCCGTTCTGATATAGAGAATTGCATCCCTCAATCAACGCGGGATTCTTTAATGGATGCAGGAAGGGCGGCAAAGGCATTTGTGGATTCTACTACTGCAAAACACCCGGGCATTCAGTATTTGTTAATTATTGAGGGGCAAGCATCAAGGGATCCTTATCAGCAGAATTATGAACTTAGTTATGAGCGAGCTCTCTCTTTAAAAAAGTTCTGGGAAAAGGGCGATTCTAAAGGACCCGTATTGTTTACTGACAAAAATTGCGAAGTTCTAATATGTGGAAGTGGAGATGGTAAACAAAGTGGTACTGGACTTATGAGGGAGTCAAAAGAGTATCTCAATCAACGTTTCCTTATCCATATTCTTCCTAAACCCGGCATAATACAGGAGGTTAGAAAATAATTAATCCATGTAGAATAATAATCAAGTAAATAATTTCATTATGGAAAAAAACAAGTATTTAAAGATTGGAGCTATCCTTTTCTTTATAGTGTTGGCGGCGTACAGCTGTTACGCCACTGAGCATTCTTTGCATCTGCTCTCACCTAATCTTCCCGAAGTTTTGGTGTGGGCGATTACCATTGCTTTCTTCTTTGTCGCTTCATATGCTTCAAAGATGATAGTTGATGCTTTGAACCAAAACATTTATCTCGAAAATCGGAAATGGCATCTCATCGGTGGCATTATTCTAATGATTCTGTTTTGGCTTCTTGTAAGTATGCCGACAAACACTCATACGTTCTTTTATAATGAGCGGGTTTGTGATGTCGTCCTTTCAGATATCACAACTACAGAGAACTATTTGGATCAGATTGAAAAAAGACAGATAACACTTCCTGAATTCGATAGTGTTGAGCTGAAGGTAAATCAAAAGTATAAGGAGTTGAATGCGGAGTTTAACGGAATTGGACCGTCTCATAAGAAAGGAAATGGTCAGTTTGTAATGCAGAGAATGAGTGAGATAAACGAACTTCTCGGTTCAAACATTGCTGTTGACCCTCGTTTTAACGTTCATGACGTCACCATATTAAATAGATATAATACTTCTATTCATAAAGAACTGGAACGGGTTAAGAGGGAGAAGTATCAAGCTCCTCATTCCGCGGTTGAAGAAGCCGGTCTGCTATTAGATGATTTGTATGTAATTGAAGATACCGTTAAGGTAATGACATCATTGGGAAAGCCTAACGAGGGAATTATTACTCAAACTGAAGGTGTTCTACAAAATGCATACACTCTTATCAAAAATAACAGTCAGTATGTGAAATTCAGTGGTGACGACGAGTCAATTTATTGCGCTGAAAAAATCACCACCAAAACACGCCAACTTAAGAATGTTATTAAGGTTTGGCAAGAGTTTCTTGGTGGAAAATATAAGGGTAAAGGCTTCTTTTATTGGATAATGATCTCGATTCTTGTGGATCTTGGAGCTTTTATTTTCTTTGACATTGCATTTAAAAAGGAAGATTATTAAAAAACTGTAATATGGAAGGCTTTAAAATTGATTCCTCAAAAAAAGGAATAGACACACCTGATGTTGAAGAGCTCAAAGTTCAAGAACAACCAGACAATCAAGAAAATCCAATTAGCAATATTCATGGATTATCTTTAGAGGAGCTTAATGATGTTAATAAAATCCGCATTTCGATTTCCGACACGTCTGCCCCGGTCATAGTTTTATTTGGCCCTGCTAGTTGTGGCAAGACTATGACATTAGTCCGGCTTTCGCGGTATTTGCAAGGGCAAGGTTACCAGTTGATTCCGGACAGAACTTTCCGGCCAAGTTATGATGAGAATTATAAGAACCTTTGCGACAACTTTTCGAGTATAGTCAACTCCGATGACGCCGCTAGCCGTACTGATAATATCAGTTTTATGTTGGTGAAGGTTGTAAAGGATGGAAGAACTATATGTCAAATATTGGAAGGACCAGGTGAGTTGTATTTTGACCCTAGTAAAGCCAGACAAGATTGGCCTACTTATGTGCACTATCTGCTCAATAATACGAATCTTCGGAAAGTATTCCTTCCTTTCGTTGAACCGAATTTTGGTGAGGAGGAGACCAGACGGAATTACGTTAGCACAATTAATCAGCTTAAGCAGAACACAGACAAACAAAAGTATGTTTTTCTTTATAACAAAATCGATTTGACGCCGTTTGTGATTAGCCCTGGGAAGGTGCATATTAATCATGCTTTGCATCAGGTAGAGATGGATTATCCCGATATTTTCGCCAGATTCAAGAATACAAATCCCATTACTTCACTTTGGCGTGCTAATAATTTCGAATTTGTTCCTTTTCAAACGGGAACTTATACAAAACCTGCCGCTGGGAGTTTGGTTTATATTCAAGGTTCTGATAGATATCCGCAGCACCTTTGGGAAACCCTTCTTCGGTGTATTAGAGGGTAGTTATGGATGCCGAGTTTTTTATCCATGGCCCTCGTCATGCTTTTTATGGGAAGCAAGAGGATAGTCAGTATTGCCAGTTATTCGACAATAGCCAGATAAAAGACGATATTCGCTTTGTCGTTGAGGTCCGTAAGGGGGGGAATGGGAAGTGGTGTACGTATTACAATTATTGTCGATACGCTAACGTTCTTGATATAGACGGGCGAAGTGGCGCTTATATCGGTTTAACGGTCCGATTAGATGCGTATTATTCGAATCTGCGTAATATGTATACCGTTCTTGAAGCTACTTTTTCTGCAAAAGTGGTTGGCCTTCTTGTGAAAAAAACACAGACAGGTTATCAGTATATTGTCGCAGATTTCAAAAATTCTCAGCAGACGATTCTTTCATATGTAGAAAAGAGTCTTGGAGCAATGCTTATGGGCGTTATTGCTGAGGATGAAGTCTATGCAATTGATTCATCTTTTTCTTCTGGTGGTAAAGAGATTATTAAAGGGCTCGATGATAACCAGTATTCTAGTGCCCGAATGGAAGACATAAAGAAAACAGGGAAACTGGTTTTTGCTTCTTCTAAAGATATCGATCTTGTCGATGAGTTGAATAGAGGTTTTTCTAGACGAGAGCAGATTCTTAGAGAAGAACAGGAAAAGGTGATATCTCAAATGAGGAGTTCTCTCGATGAGGCGGGAATTCGAGAAAGTGAATTAAGGTCTGATTTGTTGAGGAGCAACGAGCAAGTGGCGTCGCTTACAGAGCAAAATCAGTCACTTGAATCTATTTCTCAGGAGAAAGAAAAAGAGAATGCCGAACTTAGTACTAAGCTGGAAGGGTTAACAGTTATTGAGGACAAACTGGATCAATTTCAGAGAGAGATAGATAATCTTAGACGTGAAAAGGCTTCATTGGAGAGGTCCTTAAAGAATCAAGATAGTAAGCCCAACTCGCATGGCATAAATCCTTCTAATAGTGGGCATCAATCTTCGCGACCAGCGAGTGAACCACAATCTCAGAAGTCTCTTCCTGATTGGTATTATGGATCCGGCCATGGCTCAAATGAGCATCGTCGTGTTGATAAGGTGTCAACCAAATGGAGTTTTCGCGAGCTTGGGGAGGGGCTTAAGATAGGTATTATTGCCTTTTTTCTCGTTGCTATTATTGCTGCTGCACTACTTTTTATTTCCGGTCGTCGCAGTGGGAAAATTGGTAAAGTACATAGCTCTGAAGTTAATGTACCTCTTTCAGCTCAAAAAGAGCCGGAAGAAAAAGCAAAGTGTTACCAGATTCCAAATGCATTAAGTGATAGAACATTCCCTCAGTGCGCTGGTGCTGAAACTAGCGATATGTTGTCGATTGTTCCAGCTGAAGATAATATTGGCACGTTCGCATTCTCATTATCAGTTCCTTCATTTTATGTTGAGGAGTTTGAATGGGTAATTAAGGATTCTGCCCAAAATACTTGTCTTCAAGTGAAGTCCAACAATCTTTCAGTCACTTTCTCTCCTGTCAAGCATGATACATATTCAGTGCGAGTATTTGTTAATGATACTCTTATTGTTATGAAGCGTTTTAATTATTAATAGAATACTTATGAGAGTTTTATTGAACATATGGTTGGCGGTTATTATTATATTATCGTCTTCGTGCAGTAATCAATCTTCAACGAGTTCGGCTCCGATTAAACTTCCTTCGCAAGGGGGGAAACGTTCAGAACGTTCTACGATTAAGGTGCCTTATTTAGAGCGAGGTAACGTAAAGGTGATCCCTGTTAAGCTAAATGATGTTAGTATGGATATGATTTTTGATACCGGTGCATCTGGGGTTCACATATCTCTTCTTGAGTTACAGACTCTTCAGAAAAATGGGCAATTTTCTGAAGCTGATTGTATTGGCACAAGTCTCTCTCAAATAGCCGACGGGAGCGTTGTGAAAAACGGGTTAATAATACTGCGAAAAGTTGCTATAACAGAAGACATCGTTTTGACAGATGTGGAAGCATCTGTGGCGTTAAATCAGGAGGCTCCTTTGCTGTTGGGTAATAATGTTTTAGATGAGTTTTCGTCTATAATCATTGATAATGACAATAAGACCATAAACTTTAAGAAGAGGTAGTGAATAGTGCTGTCTATATCTTTGGTAAGTTGTCTTCGGGATATACGCAGTATCCTAATGACAATAAAAGTTCTCTTTTTAGAAGTGTCTCAGATACTATATGCTCAAAAGATATGATCGCCATAAGGCGAGACGGCAATTTGCTTTATTACATCTATGCTAGAAACCTATCTCCGCAACAGACAGATTCTCACTACATTGGCTTTGCTATTGAGTTGAACGGTTTATATTATAACGATATTCATACCGTCTTTCCTTTATTTGAAGATGCTTTTGCTTCTGTTGTCCTTTCTGGGAAATTTGTCGGATTCAATGATGAGGGCGAGATTGTTTCTAAAGCCTCTCAAATACACTGCGAACTGAGCGAAGTCAACAGAGTGATTCAATCTCTTCGTCATAGTGTGGGTAACCTGCCAGAAGAGCATTATCGAAAGCTCCCTCCAATTAATTTTTCTGTCGGTTTAGCGGAAGGAACACATTTACATGGGGCCACTACCCCGACTGAATTTGATAATGCTTTAGCCTCCTATAATGAGATATACTTTTATAAGGACACAAAGGATAGTCTTTTAGGATTATCAGGCTTTTCTGATCAGATAAAGCGACTCTCTGGTAGAATCAATTCTCTATTAAATGAGAATTCCGCTCTTTCTCTTGAATTAGCAAAAACAAAACGCCAGAAGAAGCGCACTACGATTGTTACAGTATTATCTTTATTGGTAGCCGCGTCGATAATAATATTTATTATCGTTAGCACCAACTTGTCTGAACAAGTTCGTGATCAAGGAAGTAGGATCCAGCACCTCCGCGAAGAGATAGAAGAGAAAGCCGGTATAATTGAAGCTCAGAATAACTCATTAAAAAAGGCATCAGCAGAAATCAGAACTCTGGAGGCAGACTTGTCAGCTAAACAAGAGGAGTTGAATAATTCTATAGCAGAAATCGAGGCATTGAATGAGCGACTTGATGAGATGAAATCCCTTGTGCCAAGCATTACTTCTGGTAAAAGCGTGTTATCTTCCCGTGCTTCAAATAATAGTACTCAATCTATTCCAAGTAAGAGTTCATTTGAGTCAAGAGATAATACGGGTAACGCTAAAATGTCTATTTCTGAAGATCGTATTACAATTAATGAGGGCTCTTCGCGGTCCCTATTTGCTTATAACTATGGTGATTCCGTTGAATGGGAATCTAATGATACAAATGTGGCGAATGTATCTGCGAATGGTGTGGTAACGGGTGTTTCTGCTGGTACGACGACTATTTGGGCAAAAGGGAAAGAATATAAAAAATGTCTGGTTACCGTATTGAAAACGTCCCCTAAGGAGGTCGCTAGTCCTGGAGAGGTGTTGTTAAACGTGGGGCAGTCAGCACAGTTAAAGAATGGAACCAAAATAGCAAGTTATTGGGAGACGGATAATGCTAAGATAGCCACTGTTTCTTCGTCAGGTTTGGTAAAGGCTATAAGTAGAGGTGAAACAAATGTTTGGGGCTATTTTGATGGAAGCCCTAAAAGGTATTTCATAAAGGTAAATTAGTTTTTTCTCGCTTGTTGTAATATGAAATAATTGAGGATTAATAATGAGGGTTAATACTAAGATATTTAAGAGTGCGAATCTTATCCGTTTATTTGTATTTGCACTTTTATTTCTAGCTCCGTCACTATCGCTTAATGCTGGGGAGAGTCAAGCTCTAGCACAGAACAAGGTCTATGTCGTGATGTCTAATACGGCGCATGTATACCATTCCAATAGGGATTGCAAGGGCCTTCAAAATGCAACGCATAAGATCAAACAAGTCACTGTTGAGGAGGCCAAGAAGATGGGTCGTCGCCCCTGTAAGATCTGCTACGGTCATTGAATTTGGATTAAAATGAAGCCGTTTAAATCGTTCCTTGTTATTTTAATCTGTTCCGCAGTGTTAGTCGTTGCTGTTGCCGTTCTTATTAAGGGAGCTCATAGCTACGTGTCTTCTTCGGGTAATAAGAAATACGCTACGGAGTTTGCCGATATGCAGAGTAAACACAAATCTGCGGCTGTAAAATATGGTTTTAAAGCGGCTCCTTTGACGGAAAGGGGTGAGGTTAGGAATGTTCAAGGTCTGGAACGCGTCAGGTCCTGCAGATTCTATAAAGTAAATGAAATGAGGCACGGCTTGCCTTATCTAACTCCATCTGCAAAAAAGGAGTTGCGCTCTATTTCGATGGATTTTCAGGATGGCTGCCGAAGTAAATCCATCACGCCAGCACGATTAATAATTACCTCTATGTTGAGGACAGAAGATGACGTTCGAGGTCTTAGGGAAGAGAATCAAAACGCTGTTGAGGATTCCGCACATCAATATGGGACCACCTTCGATATCACCTGGGCACATTTTCAATCTTATAACAAGATGGTTGACGGACAGGAGTACCTATCTCTCCTTTCAGACGTATTGCGGAAGCATAGAGATGAAGGCAGGATCTACGTTCGATATGAAGTCCGTCAGGAATGCTTCCATATAACGGTGAATCGGTGAGATCACTCTTTATAACATTTTTTACAAGGCTTCTTCCCGTCATTTATCGCTTCCTCTTCGGTAATCTTTTTGATTCTGTGTTTAGCGTTTTTGATGGTGGGACAATCTAGGGTGCTGTGGTAGCTCTTGGCGCTGGGCGAATCAATTACGTACACCTCTCCGGGCTCAAGTTGGGCGAAGTTGTGGCGGTCGACGGCTGTGTATCCTCCGAATGCAAGCGTACCTGCAGCAATAGCTCCGATGAGCCACTTGCCCCATTTAGGGAGTTTTGCCGATTGTTTGGGTAGCCTAGAGGCAAGGCGGTCAAAACTGGCATCCGCATAAGGATGGACGTACAGGACAGCATTCTCAAAAGCTAGTTTCTGGATGCAGGAAGGGATTTCATCAGGTTTGATTCCCGTAATACCGTCAAAGTAGAGAGGCACTACATTCTTGTGTAACTCAATAGCGTACTCTATTTCGCGAACCCATGTGCTGTCAGTAGGTAGTTGCTCAAAACAGCCTTTTGTTATGACAACCACGAAATTGTCGGACTCCTTTACGGCGCTTAAGATGGTCTCCAGGTAATTGCCAGATGTGAGACTGCGAGTGTCCAAGAAGATACGCGATTCTCGAAAGCCTCGCTTTATGAGCTCGTCTTTTACCAATTCAGCCTTCACGGCTCCGCCTTGACGGCGATAGCTGATAAATATGTCGTATTTGCTCTCCTTGGACATTACTAGAATTCGAGTTGGAATCCCTTTGCTTTAAAACGTTCGTAGTTCTCTTTATCGAAACGATATTTGATGGGGGTTCGTGTGCCGTGGCGGGGCTCTTCTTCCGGCACTTCAGTAAGCATACCGAAATGCTTCATCTTGTTGGCAAAGTTACGGCGATCGAATTTCACCTCCAAAATGGATTCATAAAGGTTCTGGAGTTGAGGCAAAGTAAAGACCTCAGGCATCAACTCAAATCCAACAGGTTCAAAGTGAATGTCCTGGCGGAGACGCGAACATGCATCCCGGAGAATCTTATCATGATCAAATGCCAGAGAGGGCACCTCCTCCATGCAGAACCATTCTGCTTTTTCAGCATCTGTGTCGGCTTCCACGGCCGAGAGTTTAACCAGCGCATAATGTGCTATCGTGATGACACGTTCACGGGGATCTCGCTTGATATCGCTGAATGTGCCTACTTCCTTGAAGTCCTTAACTGATAATTTCAGTCCAGTCTCTTCTTTTAACTCCCTTGCTGCAGTGTGAGCAACAGTTTTGTCTTTCTCTACGTCTAGGAATCCACCGGGTAACGCCCACTCGCCAACATATGCCGTGGTGCTGGCTTCCTTCTCCTTCCCTCGTTTGATTAACAGTACTTTAAGTTCTTTGCCGTCATACCCGAAAACCACGCAGTCAGCTGTAACTGCCGGATGGGGGTACTCATAGATATATTGACCTTTTTGTGCCATTTGTTTCTGTGTCTATTTTACGCAAATATACAAATTTTTTGTCATACTCATCAATGAACTAAAGTTTTTTATACTACGTGTGTAAAATTTACGCAATAAATTTGTTTCTTTACTTTAAACAAACTATATTTGCGTAAAATCAACACAAATGGAAAATGGAGTGCATTGAATTGAATAATACTTTAAAATAATTGCAAAAAGATGTTGCGAAACCGTGTGAATTCTTATAACTTTGTAGAGCGGCCAAGCCCTCTGGGGAGTGGTCGCTATTATTCACATCACACATCACATTTATTATGAATCAGTTAAAGCGCATTTCGCTTGCGTGTAGGCCATCGTCACCGCAAGTCACGGCCGGGCCGCCGCTCTCAGGCCCGTTTTTCACGGTTTCTTCACCCTGTAATTTGACGGTCTCATAACCCTTTAGACCATGAAAGAACAGGTTGCCGCCTTGGACTTCGGAAGCTCCAAGGTTGCGCTAGCCGTCGGCAAAAAGGCCGGGGCTGGCATACGGATCGTCGGCTATTACGATGCCCCTTCGGCGGGCATCGAGTGCGGCGAGATTGACAATGATTTCAAGGTGGCGGAGGTTGTCCGCCAACTGGTGGAACAGGCTGAAAAGGAACTCGGCGAAAAGATCTCCGAGGTCTCTGTCGGCCTTTCTGGACGTGTTCTTCATCGTAAAGAACAGACGAGTACTGTCAAGCGGAGGAACGCCAATTCAAGCATCCTGGAGCCGGAAGTACAGCAGATCATCCGATCTCAGTATAGTACCAACGTGGGGGAAGGAGAAACTGTTTTCGAGGCCGTTCCTCAGCGGTTCAGCACCGAAGACCGCATCGGTATCACGAAGGATGAACTGATCGGTATGATTGGCGCCGAAGTTGAGGCCGAGTTCGTGATATTCAGTGGTCGTAAGGCGATTCTTGACCGCCGATTGAAAGTCCTGGAGCAATGCGGACTCAAACCATGCAAGGCTATCCTCGCACCAGTTGCATCCGCCAGGGCTGTGCTCACTGCGCGGGAAATGGAAAACGGCGTTGCTTTGGTCGATATCGGCAAGGGCACGACGGAGGTTGCTATCGTCAAAGACTACATCGTCCGGCACGTGGCCGTGATTCCCTTTGGAGGAGAAGCAGTAACCTGCGACATCAAGACCGACACGGGTATTACTCGGCAGTGGGCCGAGAACATCAAAATCTTGCAGGGACGGAGTTGTGAGGAGTTCGCCATCGAGAACCGCAAACTGGTGCTCAAGGACGAGAATAACAACGTGGACTTCGAAGTGGACCTGATGCTGCTGACGCGCATCATCGAGGCCCGGATGAGTGAGATCTTTGATGCTGTGGCCTATGTCATCGAACAGTCGGGCTATGGCAATAGAATCCCGTCCGGCGTGGTCATTACCGGCGGAACCACCCATCTCGACAATATCCTGCAGCTTGCCGGCTCGCTGCTACAGCGGAAAGTCCGCCTGGCTGCGCCGCAGGGCTCCATCTTGAACGACAGCGCGGAATATGCCTTCGATGTCTATGCCTCAACGGCAGTCGGCCTTGTACTCGAGTCGCTTGAGCCGAAACTCTCGAATGCCCTAGAGTTAGACCAGAATCTTCCGAAGCAACCGGTTGAGCAGCCCGCAGAACCGGAACCTGATCCCGAACCCGTCAAGCGCGGCGGCTTTTTTGGCGGCCGAAAAGGTGGGAAGCGTGGCTCTAAGACAGACAGTGGCCCCAGCATTTTCGATGATATATTCAAAATTGACCAGAACAACCAAGCCTAACCTGAAACCAACCTAAACCATGGATAAAGATTTAATCCCTACCTCTTGGGAAAGAAGAGGCAACCTCATCACCGTCATCGGCGTGGGCGGTGGCGGCAACAATGCCGTATCCTATATGTACCCGATGGGGTTCAAGGACGTCGATTTCGTAGTCTGTAACACTGATGTCAAAGCTATGGAGCGAAGTCCCGTTCCTGTCAAACTCCAGATTGGTCCGTGTGTGACCGGAGGCCTTGGCACGGGCATGGACTATGTGCTCGGACGGAAAGCAGCAGAAGAATCCATCGAAGAGATCGAGAAGTTCCTGGATGGCGACTGTGAGATGGTTTTCATCACCTGCGGCATGGGCGGTGGAACCGGAACGGGAGCCAGTCCAGTCTTAGCTAAGCTCGCCAAAGAGAAAGGTAAACTCACTGTTGGCGTCGTTACCATTCCCTTTCGGGACGAAGGTAAAGAGTCGCTGTTCCGTGCCGTCGAAGGCATTCAGGAGATGTCCAAATACGTCGACAGCCTACTGGTAATCGACAACGAGAAACTCTACAAACTCTACGGTACAATGAGTACCAAGAACGGCTTCGCCCGGGCCAATGAGGTGCTGGCCACAGCCGTAAAAAGTATCTCAGAGGTCATCACGACTACCGGCGAAATCAATGTCGACTTTGCTGATGTCAAGCGTGTGATGCAGAACAGCGGTGTGGCCATCATGGGTATTGGGGAAGCGGAAGGGCCGGACCGTGCCGTTAAGGCCGTCGAGAATGCGCTCAATTCGCCACTGCTCAACGACCTCAATCTGCAGAACGTCAAGAACGCATTGATCAACATCACGGGCGCTTCTGACGATGAGCATGGCATCAAGTTGTCCGAGCTGTCTCAGATCATGGAGTTCACCGCCCAATATACGGGCGCAACCATCAACTTCAAGCGTGGTATTGTCTATGACGACAAGATGGGCGACCGCATCAGCGTTACCATCATCGCCACCGGTTTTGAAATGTGCCAACTCCCGGTCATCGACGAGAACGAAGTCAACCGCGGCAACTGCATCGACATTCGTCTTGTCCAAGACCTGTTCCAAGCCCGCAAACACGGCCTTCCAATCGCCCCCGACAACGGCAAGCGCTTCAATAAGCAGCGCGTAACCGGTACTCCGTCGCTGATCGCAGAGGATATCCGCATCCTGAAGGACCTGCAGGAAGAAACAGCTTATTCCCGTCGATACAAACTGCTGGCATCCGCTTGATTAATAGACACCAAAACCTAAACACATCCAATATGCCTTTTTTACAACAAACCATTCTTGCAATGCTTGTCCTTCTTTCCTTGTACTCTTGCAAGGGGCCGATCCGTGAGACTGTGCAGATTTCTCCCGATAGCACCGCCGACTCATCGTATGTCCGAGCCGACTGCAATGCCGTCTATTACTGGAAGACCCGATTCAGCCTCAACGGTTTTGAAAAGGAATTCCTCAAAGAGCACGCTGTGGGGCGTATGTATGTCCGGCTTTTCGACGTGGATCTGCAATCCGACATACTGCAGGGCCAAGAAGAGATCATTCCCATAGGCACCATCGTTTTTGATTCGCCTGTTCCTGATAGTGTGGAAATTGTCCCGACCGTTTTTATCACGGTCCGGGCGTTGGAAGCAATGGCGGTTCAAGGTCGCCTTCAAGAATACGCAGAAAAAATAGTCACTCGAGTGCTGAATATGGCCGACTACAATGATCTGGGCCAAATCCACGAATTGCAGTTGGACTGCGATTGGACAGAGAGCACACAGAATTCTTTCTACAGTCTGTGTCAGGAAGTGAAAACACAGCTTGCTGGGCGCAATATTCTGCTGAGTTCCACGATCCGTCTCCATCAGCTCAAACAAGACCCGCCGCCCGTGGACCGGGGCGTGCTGATGCTCTACAATACTGGATCGGTACGTCTGGCCGGCACCGAAAACTCCATCCTGAATTTGGGTGATGTCAAACGTTTTCTGGGCGGAAAAACGTTGCAGTACAAATTGCCACTGGACTTCGCATATCCCACCTACGGTTGGGGCGTATGGTTCCGCGACGGAAAGTTCGCCGGTCTGCTGCACCATACTGACTACTCCGATGCTTCGCGCTATGTGCCGGAATCGGACGGCATGTTGCGCGTCCGCTCGGAGCACGTGCTCGAAGGGCACCTGCTGAAAGTCGGAGATCGTATCCGGAAGGAGAGTTCACCATATACGACAGTGGCTGCGGTCAAGAAAATGGCAGATGCTGCTTTCCCGGATACCCGCCATTGCACGATTCTTTTCCACCTTGATGCACATAACCTCTCAAATTATTCCCCGAATGAAATCGACAGTCTTTTTGTTATGTAGCTTTCTGCTTTTTCTCCCGTTGCCGCTGTCTGCCTGTTGGCCTCCGACCTACGAGCCGCAGGAGTATCTGATGTACCTTGGTTGTTATGAAACAGCGGGAATAGGACCGGAAGGAAGAGGATATAATTACGACTCTGATGCCAACTGCAATCTTTGGAAACAGCAGACACGCACTTCCGCCACACTGGGTGATATCTATCGCGTTGTTTATAAGGCAAGCGTTGAAGATGTGGCGTCGCTGCTCAAGCCAAAGTCAACGACGTCTTCCAAGCAAATCGACACGAATGCCTTTGCCAGGACGCTGCGTTCAGACCCGGAGGCGGCACAAATGCTTCTGCTGGCCAAACAGTGTGAACTTGCACGTGAACGGATGGCTTCGCCCTGGTATTATCCCTCGAAGCGGGATTCCCTTAGGCTATCTCTTGAACAGATTGCGCTTGACGCGCAAAACTACCAGGGTACCCGGTTCAAAAGTCGTTATGCCCTGCAGGCAGAGCGTGCGCTACTCTCGCTTCGCCGTTACGACGAGTGCATCAACTACTGGAACTCTGTGAAGCGCTCGCTGCCTGATGATGCTATCGCCCGTATGGCGCTTCGTTATGTGGCCGGTGCGTACTATAACATCGGTGAAACGGAAACGGCCAAGCAACTCTACGGGCAGGCCGGCGATGTGGAATCCTTGTTGAACATCGCCCGAAAAGAAGGTGTGGGTACGATTGATGCCATCTACGCGCATTATCCCGAAGCACCCGAACTCCGCAGCCGGATGGGCGGAAGTATCCGTTGGTCTGAAGTGCACGGTGATAGTGATGGATTACCTTCTGAACGGGAAGAATGCTTGAAAATTGCACAAGAAGGGCGCGTGAGCGACCCCGCCTTCTGGTACTATTCCGCTGCTTTCATCGACTACCTCCTGGGCGATCATTCCCGTGCATCGAAGACGCTGGCCTTGGCGGAAAAAGCGCAGGGAAATGCCAATGTTCATGAATCCATCCGCGTCTTCCGAATCTATCTCAACGCGCTGCTCACACCTTATTCATCACACTATGCATCGGATATGGTGGTGCAACTCCGCTGGCTGGACCGTCAGATTGTCAATCATCTTTCAGAATTGAAACGGGATGGCGATAGAATAATCTGGGACCTCAATGACAACTGCAGCCAGTACTATTGGAACGATATGATGCGCAAGATCGTGTATGGAGCCATCTGCCCCAAACTGATTGCCAACGGGCGGGAGGATCAGGCACTCGCTTTCGCGAATATGGCCGACAATCGTCTGTTGTCGCTATTTGACCGTGACGAAAACGGAACTCCTTGGATAGACCGATATCGGAAAGCCCCGGGTTTCAATAGCCACGACTACCGTGGCATCTCGTTCAAGATGGCCGACACGGTCCGAATCGAAAGACTCATCGCCTATGTTCGCACGCTCGAACATCCCAAAACAGAAGTGGACCGTTTTCTTCGGGAACGAGGCTATGCTAATCCCGCCTTTTTCCGGGAAATCATCGGCACGCGGATGATCCGCGAGATGCGCTATGAAGAAGCCGCCCGGTGGCTCGCATCCGTGCCCTCATCATTCCAACGAGGATTGAATACTTATCGTGATGGCTTTTTCAAATACGATCCATTCTCCATTGAAAGGCGGGATTTGAGAAACAAAGCAGATTACAAGTACTCCTTCGCTCGGGAAATGGCCTCTTTAGAAAAGGTGATTGCCTCAACCATAGATTACGACAGGAAAGCACAACTGATGGTCAAGATGGCCACCGGGATGAAGAACTCTGTCACGGACAGCTGGGCGCTATCATTCTACCGTAAGAACTGTGAAGACACAGAACCAGCCGCCGATGGAACTATTCCGATGTTCCTAAAGACGCAAAACCGGGTTCTTGCAAAAGCTTTCACATTGTTCGATGAAGCGCTTTCCACGGCTGAGACCGCCGAGACCAAAGCCGACATCCTGCTTGCATACGGCAACATCAAGACACTGATGAACCTCTACCCGGAAACGGCCTCGGCTGCTTATGCCAAATCCCATTGTGACACATATTTCGATTACCATTTGGATAGATACTACAAACAATAAATATGGAACAGACACTCATATTATTATTCGCCGGCCTTGCCGTCATCTTTTTTGTACTGTGGCTTGCCGGCAGTTCCCGCACCGATTCCTATAGCAAGTTAACCAACGAACTTCACGGCATCAACGACACGATGAATCGTCTCGTCTACAAGATGCCTGCTCCACAAGAAGCGACTGAAAAGCAGGGGGCACCAGTATCCGTACCGGAAGCGGAAATATCAAAGCCAGTCACCATCGAGTCGGTGAGGTCGGCACTACGTTACAACGGTATTTCTCCAGAGATTTTGGATACGCATGAGCCGGACATCATCAAGTTCACCTTCAATGACCGAAAGTATCGGCTCAACCTGGGCCGTCTGCCTTTTGTGAACATTATGTTGGTCTTTGGAATTGACAAGGAAGATGATGCCGATCTGATGAGAGATGCCGCACAATACGTGTCGCTTCGATCCTATGGGGCCAGCGTATTCGTTATCCCCGAAGACGGATGCTTCCTTATTAGTACCGACGTCTATGCAGACTCCTATCTCTATCTGCGCAACAACATTCGTTTCTTCCTGGAAGTGGTTGAGAACACCGGCGGGTACTTCTACAGCCGTTACGAAGAACTCAGAGAGCAAAAGAAAAAGTCCTCACAGGATGCCATCAACGCTGCGCTCATCGCCGCCCAGAATGACATGACCGGCAAAAAGGTTCCGTCGTAAAAGCTTTTCAATGAAAGAATTATGAAGGAGTTTTTCGCTAAATTGGGGCGGTGGTTCGTCATAGCTGTTCTACAAGGGTTGGCCGTTATGATCATCAAAGACCTCGCTACCCAGTGTGAAAGAAATCAGGAGGTGCAGTCTGCATCGGAGCCGACGGAAGTGTCGGTGACATCTGACTTTGCCTGGGCTGACTCCATTTCGGCTATCACCGGAATTGCATACGGACCATACTTCTTTGATCCATCGTGGCCCATTGGTTTTTCGGCTGACGGCGATACGCTTTATTATTATCCGAGGGATTCCACAGCTACGCATTTCACTATCCCCGAGACCGTGAAACATATCGACGACAGGGCTTTTCAGTGCAACAAAAACCTGGTCGAAATCACTCTGCCTCCAGGGGTTCGAGAGATAGGCGTTTGCTCGTTCCACTGCTGTGCGGAACTCCGGCGGGTGATCATAGAAGGCCCCGTTGCTTCCATTCCATGGCGAGCCTTTGATGGTTGCCGGAAACTGCAGACCGTCGACCTGCCGACTTCAGTCAGTCTCATTGGCGGCTATTCATTTTCCGGCTGCGAAAGTCTGCGGACCTTCATCGTCAGAAATCCAGAGCCGCCGCATTTCGAATGCGAAGACGATCCGGAAGATTTCGAAACGATGGGCGCTTTCTTCGGTATCGACCTTTCACACTGTACACTTTTTGTTCCCAAAAGCTCCGTCGGGGCTTATCGCCAAGCGACGGGCTGGAACCGATTCAAACACATCAAAGCCATATGAAACGTACAACCATCATTCCTTCAATAGCCTCTTCCTACTTCCTTGTAGGCGTAGCCACTGCTATCATTGTCCTTCAGTTCCTTGCCCGCGAACTGATACCCTTTCCATTTGTGTCGGATACCGAGACACTGACAACCGGTGAACATATCAGGATTTGGATCATCATCGGCCTGGGCGAGTGTAAGACCCTGGCCATTCTGTTGCTGGCAACCTGGGTAGGGCAGCTGCTTCAGCATTGTTTTCCTGAGCCGTCAAAGGTCGCTAAATGGATTCTATGGTCCATCTCCATCCTCAGCCTGGCCTTGTTTGTCTATGGCCTTCAAACTAAGTGGTTGCCTGTCCGTTTCTTCGGGGGCTGTTTGGTGGCTGCACTCATTC
>JAFYZR010000043.1 GCA_017557345.1 Paludibacteraceae bacterium
AACATTTCTATAGAAATGCATCCGGTAACCGGAGAGAGTTGTTTGGTTTTGAGCGCAAAACGTGAGGATTATCGCAATCGTCCGTGTACATCGGCTCGGCTAAACACGCAAGACAAAGTGATGGTGGAATATGGTAAAGTTGAAGCACGTATCGCTTTCCCTTACACGGCAGACGGACTTTGGCCGGCATTTTGGATGCTGGGAAATAATCTGGCAAAGAACCTTGGTGATAATGACGATATAGATAAACAATTGAAGGAATTAGCGAAAGAAGGTCGTGTGGTTTGGCCGAAATGCGGCGAGATTGACATTTGCGAAATGGGTCATCATCATGGTATCGAAACCGGTACGCAAGATCGCTATTTTAATGGCGCTTGCCATTGGGGCGAGTCATTTAATAATGGCGCTTATCCCAATGTAGGCGGTTTCTGTACGGCAGATTATCCGGTACAAGGCGATTTCCATCTTTTCACGCTCGAATGGACGGAAGATTCAATTGCCATGTATTTGGATCAAGACAAATATCCGGAAGTGGCACCTTATTTCCAACTCTCTTTGCGCGGCAAAGAAATCAATCAGCCGGGCCATTATTTCAACCACCCATTTTATCTAGTGTTGAATTTATCTGTAGGCGGATTTTTCCCCAATATGCCTGCAGCCGAGAAATATCCTGAACTTATCACGGCAGATGATCCTTCTTTCCAACGCGTTACAGCTTTGCCAAAAGATGGCACGCCGGTTAAAATGTATGTAGATTATATACGAGTTTATAAGAAATGAAACTATCGATTAAAGAGAAATTAGGCTATAGCCTAGGTGATACCGCGTCGCATTTTGTGTGGGATCTGGTCGGTTTTTGGTTACTTATTTTCTATACCGATATTTATGGTTTAACACCGGCTTTGGCAGGCGTTATTATGTTCGTTGGCTCCATTTGGGATGCGATAATGGATCCTGTTGTCGGCATTATTTCCGACCGG
Source organism: Paludibacteraceae bacterium (assembly GCA_017557345.1). Lineage (GTDB taxonomy): Bacteria > Bacteroidota > Bacteroidia > Bacteroidales > Paludibacteraceae > Colicola. Next base: position 981 of record JAFYZR010000043.1, read on the forward strand.
ACCAGTTCACGTTGGGGCAAATTCCGTCCGTACCTATTATTTGGCTCTGTGCCTTATGCTATTTTGGCGGTATTGGCTTTTACAACGCCTGAGTTTGGTTTGAACGGAAAGTTCGCTTATGCGCTGATAACGTGTTTGTTACTTCGCACGGCTTATGCTTTTGTCAACTTACCATACAGTTCTCTTTCTGCCGTTATGACGAATGATTCCAACGAACGCGCAGGACTGAATACCTATCGTTTTATTGCGGCATATATCGGTCAGTTTATCGTAACAGGCGCGGCTCTTTATCTTGTTAAATGGCTTGGCGCAATCGGAAATGAAGGTGTTGTTAATCAAGCGCAAGGATACCAATATACTGTCGGTTTATTCGGCGTGCTGAGTATCGCTTTCTTCTTGATAGCGTTTGGTACGACCAAAGAGCGTGTGCCGCAACCGGAGAAACAGGATAATAATGTGCTGAAAGACTTTAAATACCTGTTTATGAATAAGGCATGGATTGTTCTGACATGCGTTGGAATAGTGTCGTTTATAATGTTTGCTATGCAAAATGCGGCGATTGCCTATTATTTCAAATATTATATTCATAATGCGGAGAATGTGCAGTTGTTTAACGTATTAGGTACGATTGCGCTTATTGTCGCTTTACCCGCATCCAAGCCACTTGCCAAGCGTTTTGGCAATAAGATGGTATACATTATGTCATCAGTCGTGTCGGGAATTTTCTTTGCGTTAATTTTTGTGGCCGGTGATAATTTACCGCTTGTTTATACTTTCAATATCTTAGCGAAAATGGCCTACGCGCCGGCTGTGCCGTTACTATGGACGATGCTTGCAGATGTTGCGGATTTCGGAGAGTGGAAATTCAATCGTCGCACGACAGGCCTTTGTTTCTCTGCCTCTGTGTTAGCGCAGAAACTCGGTTGGGCTATAGGCGCGGCTGCAGCAGGATGGATTTTGTCAGTTACTCATTTCGTGGCAAACGCAGATATGCAATCTGACACGGCGATGATGGGTATCCGATTGCTCGTAAGTATTATTCCGGGTGTATTGTATGCTTCGTGCGCTTTAGTTATGATTTTCTACAATCTCGACTCAGCCACGATGGAACAGATGAAGAATGAATTGGACGCAAGGAGACAGGCATAATAACCTACAAATAACCTACAAATAACCTACTAATCACCTACTAATAACCTACTATAATATGCATAAGGACGTTAAGGGACAATTTATAACGATAAATGGAGAGCGATTTTATGAAATCGCCAACTATGATGCGATGCAACCTTTCTTTATCTCGCTCGCATCAGATACGGATTTATGGATGTATCTCTCTTCGACGGGCGGTTTAACCTGCGGTCGGCGTAGTCCTAATGAAGCGTTGTTCCCTTATTATACGGATGATAAAATCACGGAGAACTATGAAACGACAGGGCCGCGAACAATCATTAATGATTGGAAACCCTTCTCCAATTATCAACAACCGGTATATGACATTTCTCGCAAGATAGCCAAATCAACCATTGGCAACAAGATTGTTTTTTGCGAAGAAAACCATACACTCGGTCTGCGTTTTTCTTATCTTTGGGCACCAGCCGGCCAGCATGGATGGGTTCGTAGAGCAACGCTGGAGAATCTGACAGACCAGCCTATTGATATCGATTTAACGGATAGTCTACTCAATGTGCTGCCTGCCGGCGTGGAACGCAAAACGCAAAACGAGTTTTCGACTTTAGTAGATGGCTATAAGAAAACCGAATTGATAGAAGTCGAAAGGGAAAAGTCGAAAGACAAAAGCGGATTAGGTTTATTCCGCATGGAAGCGATATTAGTGGATCGCGCAGAACCATCGGAATCACTCACATGTAATACCGTGTATTGTCTAGGATTACCCCGTGCATCATACGATAAGACACCGAGTAAAGGCGTACGAGGAGCCTATATCGCTCAGTCACATATTCACGCGTTCACTCATTCACTCACTTGGTACAACGTTCTTGATGTAAGCCAAGATGCTGTGGCGGTACATGAATTGATGCGTTTTATTGCGCAATCGGATGCTATTGAACAGATTGAATCGGCAATCAATCAATCTACAGAAACGCTAAAGAAAATCGTGGCGCAGAATGACGGAATCCAACAAACGGGAGATGAAGCGAACGATGCTCGTCATTTTGCGAATGTGCTGTTCAATACGATGCGTGGCGGCTATTTTTTGAGTTATCCTCCAAAATCCGCGACAGAGGAATTGCCATTGACTTTCGGTCGCAGGCATGGTGATCCTTCGCGTCCATGGAATCTTTTCTCTATTCGCGTTCAGGACGAGCAAGGACAACCAGTTGTTGCATATCAGGGCAATTGGCGCGATATTTTCCAGAATTGGGAGGCGCTGTCATTCTCTTATCCGCTGTATATCAATCATATTATTGCAAAATTCCTGAATGCGACGACAGCAGATGGCTATAATCCGTACCGTATTTCGAATGAAGGAATCGATTGGGAGGTGATAGAGCCAGAGAATCCTTGGTCAAACATCGGTTATTGGGGAGACCATCAGATTATCTATCTGCTTAAACTATTGGAGCTCAGTTATAATCATGCTCCAGAAACATTGCGCGGATTGCTAAACGAGCGTCAATACGCTTTTGCCAATGTGCCTTATCGTTTGAAGAGTTATGCCGAGATAGTAGCAGACCCGAAGAATAGCATTCGGTTTGACGATGAACTGCATAAACGCATTATGGCACTTGTGCCGCAAATGGGACCGGACGCCAAACTGCTGTTGGATGAGCATAATCAAGTGCGTCGCACTACGATGGCCGACAAACTGCTCATCACATTGCTGGCGAAACTATCCAACTTCATCCCAAATGCAGGTATTTGGATGAATACTCTGCGTCCTGAATGGAATGATGCCAATAATGCATTAGTGGGATACGGAACCTCGATGGTTACGCTATGTTACATGCGTCGCTATGTGGCATTCTTGCAAAAGCTGATACAAACGGATGTGGTCATCGCAACCGAGACGCTCACTTTGTTACGGGCTATCCGACAGGCATATACGGCAGCCAATCCAAAACGATTCCTAGATATTGTCGGGACGGCAGGTGAGAAATATCGCAATACTGTTTATAATGGTCTAAGTGGTGCAACGCAAACCTTAGAGTTGGTGGAATTGCAAGATTTCTGCACGGCAACGCTACATAAAATAGACGAGTCAATCCGCGCCAATAAACGTAAGGATGGACTGTATGAGGCATATAATCTGATTCGCTTCACAAATAGCGATATTGAAATTTCGCATCTGTACCAAATGCTAGAGGGACAAGTGGCTGTTTTGAGTTCAGGATTGCTGAGTGGCGCAGAAGCAGCAGATTTGCTTGATGCGATGCGTGAATCGGATCTTTATCGTGAAGATCAACGGAGTTATATGCTCTACCCAAATAGACGCCGTAAAACTTTCCTGGAACTCAATAACCTGCCGGAAGAAGCGAAGAACTTGCCGGTAGTGCAAAAATATCTTGGAACGATTCTTAAGAAGGATTGCGATGGAGGAATCCATTTTGATGCATGTTTTAGAAATGCGAACAACCTGCCAGAAGAGTTGCAAGATCTTTATGAACAAGTATTCAATCATCACTCTTTCACCGGTCGTTCCGGCACGTTCTATAAGTATGAAGGGCTCGGATGCATTTATTGGCATATGGTATCCAAATTGCTGCTGGCAGTTGGAGAAAATATAGAGAGAACACCTTCCGACCGCTTGAAGAAACATTATGCGGAGATCCGCGAAGGTATCGGTTCTCATAAGAATCCAATCGAATACGGAGCATTTCCTTTCGATCCCTATTCACACACTCCTACAATGGCCAGAGCGCAACAACCGGGAATGACTGGACAAGTAAAGGAGGATATCATTTCTCGCTGGTTCGAATTGGGCGTTTCTGTGCATGACGGACAGATCACTTTCGCTCCAACGATGCTTACCGATGCGGATTTCCAAAATGGCGAGTTGCGATTTACTTATTGCGGAGCGCCTGTGGTCTATCGCAAAACGGGTAAGGGAAGCAAGTTGACGTTGGATAAAGAACAAAGTGCTCACCTTTTTGCCCGAGATGGTGAACTCAAACAAATAATTGTAGAGGTATGAGAAACTCCATTCTATTCCTTGCGCTTTGCGCTCTAACCGCCTGTACGGTAAAAGTGCCATCCTCCCATGTATGGGTAACTTCTGCTGCTGGCGATAAATGTGCCGAGAAAAAGGCTGTGGTCTTCCATAAAATCGATGCCGTGGATAGTATGAAGGATGCAGCATTTGTGATTAACATGGATGATCGCCGTCAAACGATTGACGGTTTCGGAGGTTCACTTACTGAGTCGTCCGCCTTCGTCTTAGCATGTCTGCCTAAAGAACAACGTCAGGCTATTCTTGAAGAGTTATATGGAGAGAACGGGGCAAACTTTACGGTTACACGAACGCAAATCGGTTCTTCCGATTTCTCTGTGGAAGGTAAGTATTCGCTCGCGGAAGAGGATGGTGATATAGAACTCAACTCTTTTTCCCTTGACCGTGATAAAGAAGGTTTCTCACGTACCGTGTATCCACAAATAAAAGATTGTAATTACGATCTCTATCATCTCATGCTCGATGTTTGGAATATCAAACAGAATCAAGCCGATAAGACCTATCGCATCATGGCGAATACTTGGACTGCACCCGCATGGATGAAGGAGAATAAGAAGTATTATGAGCGCGAGAACGGTTTCCACCGAGGAGGCGCATTGCTACCGAAATACTATCAGGCTTATGCCGATTATTTGGCTAAATATGTAGAAGCATGGCGGGCAGAAGGCGTAGATATATGGGCTGTGACACCGGTGAACGAGCCTATGGGTAATGACGGCGGATGGGAAAGTATGGATTTCTGGCCGGAAGTAGAGGCTAAATTTATCGCAGAATATCTTGGCCCAACGTTTGAGAAACGCGGTTTAGGCGATGTGGCAATCTATGGTTTTGATCAAAACATCTTTGAGATGGAACCTTATACGGAGGCAATTTATGGCAATGCTGAGGCTAAACGCTATACTACCGGCATGGCGGTTCATTGGTATGGCAGCACTATAGATTGTTTTCCGGAAACGTTGGAACGTGTGCATGCCGCCAATCCGGATAAGACTATCTTCCATTCAGAAGGATGCATCGATAATCTGGGTTGCGATCCATGGGACGGAGTTACCGAACCGGTAGGATTCAAAGAATCCGGGTGGTTCAATAATGATGCTTTTTGGTGGGATACCATTGCTACGGATTGGGCTTATTCCACGCAATGGGCCGGAGAAACGCATCCTAAGTATGTGGCAACCCATCGCTATGCACGGTATATCATCAATGGATTGAACCATTGGTTGACCGGTTTCTGCGATTGGAATATCGTTCTGGATTCAATTGGCGGACCAAATCACGTCAATAATTTTGCAGCAGCACCGGTAATGGTGGATTATGCGAACGATATTATCTATTATACCCCGTATTACTATGTGCTCAAGCAGTTCAGCCGCTCCATGCGTCCGGGAGATGTAGTATTGGGCGTGACAGCGAATGAGGAATTGAAAGATGTCTATTTGTGTGCTGTTTCCAAAACGGATGGTTCGGTTGCTATAAACATCCTTAACACCGGTAAAGAAGTGAAATTCCCATTGCAAATCGGCGCATATAAAGCTACCATTAAAATGCCATCCAATAGCATTGAAACGATTATTGTAAAGTTATGAAAAAATCCTTGCTTTTAAGCTTTTGTTTCTTACTTCTTCTTTCTTGTGCAAAGAAGTCCGCAGAAGATCAATTCATTGATAATCTTCTCTCCCAAATGACGTTGGAGGAGAAAATAGGTCAAATGAATCAATTGGATCCATCATGGAATGCAGAGGAAAAAGAAGCGCTTATCCGCGAGGGAAAAGTAGGCTCTATATTTAATGTTGTCGGCGCAAAAGAGGTCAATCGACTGCAACGAATGGCCGTTGAAGAAACGCGTTTGGGCATTCCGTTGGTGGCAGCCAGAGACGTCATTCATGGTTATCACCATATTTATCCTATTCCTTTAGGCCAAGGCGCAACCTGGAATCCAGATTTAGTTGAGCGGGCAGCCCAATTAACGGCACAAGAAGCATTGTCGGATGGTATCCGATGGGCATTCTCGCCTATGGTAGATGTGGCGCATGATCCGCGGTGGGGGCGTGTAGCCGAAGGATATGGAGAAGACCCATTGCTTACTTCTACCATGGGAGCTGCTGTGGTGAAAGGCTATCAAGCAGAAGGAATGGCGGCATGCGTGAAGCATTTTGCAGGCTATTCGGCATCGGAAGGAGGAAGAGATTATAACACGACGTGGATTCCGGAAACACAACTCCGCGATATTTATCTGCCACCTTTCAAAGCTGCCATCGAAGCTGGTGCGATGAGTGTGATGTGTTCTTTCAATGCCCTCAATGGACTTCCTTCATCTGCCAATCCGCATCTAAATATTGATATTCTCCGTAATGAATGGAAATCGGATGCACTTCTTGTTAGCGATTGGGGATCGGGGTCCGATTTGGTTCCGCATGGATTGTGTGCTGATAAGAAAGAGGCGGCCTTGCGTTGTATCAACGCACGCATGGAAATGGATATGCAGGGAAATATCTATACGGATTATTTGGCGGAACTGGTGTCGGAAGGAAAGGTGAAAGAATCGCAAATAGATGAATGTGTCCGTTCCATACTTCGCCTCAAATATCGGCTTGGATTATTTGACAATCCCTATGTGCCGGAGGAGAATCAGACGGATATAAGTGCCGCGTTTGCCGAATTAGGAACGAAAGTGGCGGAAGAGAGTGCTGTTCTTCTCAAGAATAACGGTGTTCTCCCGTTAAACATTAAACATTCAACATTAAACATTCTCATAACCGGGCCTTTGGCGCATCAGAAAAAAGAGCAACTCGGCACATGGGTTTTTGATGGCGATACATCGTTAAGTGTCACTCCGCTAATGGCTTTTAACTCTCAACATTCAACATTCAACATTATATTCGAGCCGGGATTGACTTATTCCCGTGATAAGAGCAAGACCGGCATTCAGAAAGCAGTTAAAGCGGCAAAGAAAGCGGATGTGGTTCTCTTTTTCTGCGGGGAAGAGGCTATCTTAAGCGGCGAGGCGCGTTGCCGTACTGATCTTAATCTGCCGGGAGCACAATCAGAGATGATGGATGCACTCGCTGCTACGGGCAAGCCGGTTGTTATGATTGTTATGGCCGGACGACCGCTGACGATTGGAAAACAAGTAGAGCAAGCAGCGGCTGTGCTTTATGCTTTCCATGGCGGAACGATGGCTGGACCTGCGTTATATAACCTGCTCACGGGGATGGCTGTGCCTTCCGGGCGGCTGCCTATTACGTTTCCTAAGATGGTTGGACAGATTCCCCTTTATTATAACCGACATAATACCGGCCGGCCATCGTATGACCCGCCGATGCTTATCGATGAGATTCCGATTGGTTGTCCGCAATTCTCTATCGGACAGTCGTCGTATTGGCTTGAGACGCCTACCGAACCGCTTTTCCCATTCGGTTTCGGGTTAAGTTACACAACTTTTGAATATGGCGAAACAACCATTGACACAATCGTCAATGACCAACAATCGTCCATCAATCGTACATCGTACCTCGTTCAATCGTCAATCAAGAACACAGGGAACTACGATGCTTACGAAGTGGCACAACTCTACGCGCATCAGCTATCCGGCGATTTGGTTCGGCCGATTAAAGAACTCAAAGGTTTCCAAAAAATCTTTCTTCCTGCAGGAGAAAGCCGCCTTGTCTCCTTTACGGTAACGCCGGAAGACCTGGGGTACTGGCATGAGAAGCATGACGGATTGGTCAGCCAAGTATGGTTTGCGACGGATAAGGCGGAGTTTAAATTCAAAATTGCACCCAATTCTGATATTTCTCTGTAACCTTTTTCAAAAATGCGTATCATATAGGTGAAAGATGACGAATCGTCCGACAGATATAGAACTGATACGCGCGGTGTTGCAAGAAGGCGAAGCTCGTGCCTTTGAAACACTCATGAAGCGATATACTTCGCAGGTTTATGGCGTCGCATTACGTTTGATGAAAGATGAAGATAATGCGCAAGAAGTGGTTCAATTGGCGTTTATTCAAGCATACAAGCAATTGGAATCATGGCGCGGGGAGAATTTCGGAGCATGGGTAACCATCATTGCTAATCACATCGGATTACGTCTCCTTGAGAAGGAAAAACGACGGCAGACCGTTTCGATTGACGAAGATGACGAAGGCATGCCGATGAATATTCCAGATCAGCCGGATGAAAGTTATGATGAATCGCACGAAGAACAACTCCAACGTTTAGAAAAGGCAGTAAGCCAATTGCCCGAATCGGACAGACAAATTATCCAATGGCATTATTACGAAGGCCTTCCGTTACAAACTATTGCAGAGCGGGTAGGACAAACGGAAAACAATATAAAAGTACGAATTTTTCGCATTAGAGAACGCTTAAAAAAGAAGATAGAAAATGAAAACAATAACCGATAACGAATTAGATTTGCTATTCCGGCAAACCGCCCAACGCCGGAAAGCCGTTGAGCAGATTAACCGTCAAGTGATGAAAACGGTTCGCCGGGATTTGCGTCTAAAAGTGCTGCGTAAATGGGCAAAACTATTAGGAATTTGTTTCGGCTTGCCGGTAATGATCGTATTATATATCTATTTAATGCATACCTATATGCCGGATCTTCCGCAATGGGGAAATATAATGTACTATTTGTTGCCATTAGGCACATTGGCTGTCTTTTTCGGTAAGAATATGCGCGATTTTTCGCTATCAGACATGTAACCTTTTTGCCAATCGCGTATCTTAAGAGTAGAAGGGCGACAAACAGCCCACAAACAAACGTATTAACAATTAAAATCATACAATTATGGAATCATTATTTGAAAGTCTGACCGGTTTAGTAGCAATTGTCTGCTCGCTGGGAATTCCCGTTGTTGTTATTGTAATGGCCTTTATCGCCAAAATGCGTAAAGACAAACAGCAGAAAGAAATCCGTCAATTAATTATCGAAAATCACACGGATCCGGAAACGGCCAAACTATTAATTGAACAAAAGGAAGCCAAAGAACCACGCAAACCCGGAACGATTGATTTAGGCACACTTCGTACGGCATGTATTTTGCTCGGAATCGGTTTAGGAGCTATGATCAATTGGATCATTAAAGGCGTCGGTTTTGATTTGGGTACTATTTATTTCTGGCTTATCATCGCTTTCGGTATCGGTGTAGGAATGTTATGCTCGTTCATCGTAGAAATGCGCCTATACAAGAAGCAAAAGGAAGAAAACCCCGCTCAAGAGGAATAAAAAATTTGTTTGTTAAGAATCTCTTCATCCCCTGCGCAAGTAAAAAGTGCAGGGGATTTTTTGTGCCGGAAAAATAGAACATTTTTGGATAGGTATTGCATAGGTAATAACCTCGACTTAATACCGATAAGATACCGATCGGAAAAATAGAACATTCGCTTAAGCTAAGGCTCGTGCGACTGCGTGCTCTGCACTTGTAAAGCACTACGCCTTGCTCTACGCTTTCCCCAAAAATTAAAATTTTCGGGGGCCCCAAAATAAAAATTTCTGATTTTTCTTGCATATGTCATTTTTTTTTACTATCTTTGCACGCAAAACGTGCAAAATAGAGAAGGACAAACGATGAGCAAAGAAGAGAAATACCAAGCGTTACTGCCGCAAATCGAATCGTTGGTAAGCGGCGAAACGGATTTTATCGCCAATATGGCGAACATAAGTGCCGCTTTGCATGAAGCATTTGGTTTCTGGTGGACGGGTTTTTATCGCGTGGAAGGCAAAGAGCTGGTACTTGGTCCTTTTCAAGGACCAGTTGCCTGTACCCGAATACCTTTCGGCCGTGGCGTATGCGGTACAGCCTGGGAACGAGGCGAGACAATTATCGTGCCGAATGTTCATGAGTTTGCCGGACATATAGCATGCTCGTCCGCCTCGAAGAGCGAAATAGTAGTTCCTATTTTTCGTAACGGTCAGGTTATAGCCGTTTTGGATATCGATAGCGCAGCGTATAACACGTTTGACACAATCGATCAATGTTATTTAGAGAAATTGTTCCGACAAGAAGGCAAATGAATATTTCTTTGAAGCAATATATAGAGCAAACGATTTTGCCTCAGTATGACGCCTTTGATGGCGGGCATCGGCGAGATCATGCGCAGATGGTGATCGACGAGAGCCTGAAATTGGCGCGAGAACATGGTGCGGATGAGCAGATGGCCTATGTGATAGCGGCATATCATGATTTGGGATTGCGGATCGATAGAGAGAAGCATCATATCCATTCGGGCGAGATTCTCATCAAAGATGAGCACTTGCGACAATGGTTTACGGATGCGCAAATTGGCATTATGCGTGATGCCGTAGAAGATCATCGTGCCAGCAGCAAGAATCCTCCTCGTACAATCTACGGCGCAATCGTAGCAGAAGCAGACCGTCAGATTGATCCAACGCTGGTGATTCATCGAACGATGGCTTTTAGTGCCAAGCTATTCCCTAATGGGGATTTTGAAACGTTGTATCAACGAAGCAAAGATCATCTGCTGGAGAAATATGCCGAGGGCGGATATATGCATTTGTGGCTTAATAGCGAACGAAATGTGCGTAGTTTGGAACAACTTCGAGCCATCATACGGGATGAGGAATCTTTACGAGCCCTTTGCAAAGAATGGTATAATCAACAAAATCAATAATATGAAAAAACTTCGAGAAATAGCCGGCTATGTGCTCGGCGGAGTGATGTTTGTAGTATTGCTACCGACCATCATGTGGTTAGCATCCGGCATGCCGAATATGGCTGTACATATCGGCGTGTGGAGAGCGATACTGACCGGATTGCTGATGCTTGGCGGTTTGAGTCTCAGCATTTGGACAATCGTGTATATGAGGCATCGAGGCAAGGGCAATCCAATGGATGCCTTTGGCCATGAAGTAGCGCCTCGAACACAGCATTTGATGACCGATGGGCCTTATCGCTTGAATCGCAATCCGATGCTGACAGGAACACTCTGTTATTTAGCGGCGTTTGTTGTATGGCTCTGGTCATGGCAAGCTTTGCTTGTGTGGATAATCTTTTTTGTAATCATGTTCGTGCAAGTGCTGACAGAAGAGAAACGACTTCGCAAAGATTTCGGGGAAGAATACGAGCAATATTGCCAACGGACAAGAAGGTTCTAAGGATAGTGTAAAGAGCAATAATACAATGGAGAAAGAACGTGTTATTTTAATTACCGGCGCAAGTAGCGGAATAGGATACGAGTCTGCAGTTATTCTGGCCAAACAAGGTCATAAGGTTTATGGTGCAGCCCGTCGTGTGGAATTGATGGAACCACTCCGTGCTTTGGGTGTTGTTCCGGTTCGTTTGGATGTGACAGAAGATGCGTCAATCGAGGCTTGTGTTAAAAAGATAATAGATGCCGAAGGACGTATAGATGTGTTGGTTAACAATGCCGGATATGGTTATTTGGGAGCTATTGAGAATGTGCCCATGGAAGAAGCCAGACGGCAATTGGAAGTTAACCTTTTCGGTTTGGCCCGACTAACGCAACTTGTCTTGCCGCATATGCGCGAACATCATTTCGGCCGTATCATTAATACCTCTTCTATCGCAGGAAAAGGCGTTATTCTCTTCGGTGGCTGGTATAACGTGTCGAAGTTCTCCGTGGAGGCATTTAGCGATGCGCTACGCATGGAGACGAAGCCTTTTGGAATAGATGTGTGTATTATTGAACCGAGTGGTATAAAAACCGCTTGGGGAATCATCGCGGCCGAGAATTTAGAGAAGAGTTCGCGCGATACGGCTTATGAGAGTTCGGGAATGAAGATGGCGACTTTTATGCGACGGTTATACACCGGCAATCTCTTGTCCGGACCGCAAGTGATAGCAAAAGCCATTAGCCGTGCGGTTAATGCCCGTTGTCCGCGGACCCGTTATCGCGCAGGTTTTGGTGCACGCGCTTTTCTTGTACTTCATGCTATCTTACCTGCTCGTTGGTGGGATTTCTTCACTCGTATGACAGGTAAATAAAAAGCCAGATGACAGCAGCGGAAATCATAGAACGTATAAAAGCGCAGCGGAATGAAGAGCAAAGGCAAGTGCTGATGGGATTCTTCAAGACCGGCAAAGGCGATTATGGTGAAGGCGATGAGTTCCTTGGACTCAAAGTGCCGCAGACACGGGCCGTTGTGAAAGCGGCTGCAGGTGATACGCCGTTAAACGAAGTGCCGGAATTGTTACAAAGTCGCTGGCACGAAGTGCGCTTGTGCGGATTATTGATACTTGTTGATAAGTTCGAGAAAGCAGCTACTAAACGTTTAGTGAATGATCCGCAAGCGATAAAGAAGCGTGACGAGATTGTGCAGATGTACATGCGCTATGCAGACCGAGCAAACAACTGGGACTTGGTGGATTTGTCCGCTCCGAAGATAATCGGTCATTGGCTGTTATTGCCTTCGGCATTGGGAGATACCGAATATAAACGTCAGGTGTTAGATGAACTGGCAGCAAGTGATTGTCTATGGAAGCAACGTATCAGTATCGTTTGTACATGGTGGACATCGCAGCAGGGCGAATTATCCTGGTGTTGGCGCTATGCCGAGAAACATCTGCATCATCAGCATGACCTAATGCACAAAGCCGTCGGGTGGATGTTACGGGAGATGGGTAAGCGTGATATGAATATGCTGCGTCAATTTCTCAACCGGTATGCACATGAAATGACACGAACAGCCCTTCGATATGCGATAGAGAAAATGTCGGAAAAAGAACGAAAAGAATGGATGACTAAATGACAATCGAAACAACTAATATGTGTAGTCATTTGCAAAAGAAATTATTTGATGCAGATGGCGAATATAGCAAGCTGCGCAAGGAGATAGAACGTGATGATGAGTTGACCGCCGTAGTACGTTCAAGGCAATTGCATGTGTACCGAAACGGCAAGAAAATTCTCGTTTTAGCAGGAAAAAGTGCGCCTAAAGTCATACGGGAAGACAAATTAATAGAATGGTTATGACATACAAAGAGTTTAAACACAAGGCACGGAAATTCTTCCGTCAGCACTTGCGGGTGACTGACTATATTGACGTACACGCTGCAAGTGAGAATATTCGCAACAATATCCCATTCCGAGGCCCGACAATCTATATCTTGTTTGCTGCGATTGTTATTGCCAGTGTGGGATTGAACGTCAATTCGATTCCGGTGATCATCGGTGCAATGCTGGTTTCACCGCTGATGAGTCCTATTATCGGTTTTGGTATGGGACTTGGCACAAACGACACAAAACTACTGTTGCGTTCGCTCAAGAACTTAGGCATCATGTTTGCCATCAGTTTGATAGCTTCGACTTTGTATTTCCTCGTTACACCCTTGGAGACCGACAATCCAACCGAATTGCTGGCACGTACCAATCCTTCGATTTACGACGTCATGATTGCATTCTTCGGCGGTGTGGCGGGAATCTTGGAGTTGTCACGGAAAGAGAAAGGGACTGTTATTTCAGGCGTGGCGATTGCTACAGCGTTAATGCCTCCTTTGTGTACGGTCGGCTACGGCATCGCCAAACTCAACTGGCATTATGCCGGTGGCGCATTGTATCTGTTCTTTATCAACTGCGTGTTCATCGCCTTGGCTACTTTCCTTGTTGTCAAGTTCCTGCATTTCCCGATGGCAGAAGAACAAGACAGACGTTCTTGGCGAAAGATAGTCAGTTACTGTCTGCTTATTCTGGTGGTTTTAGTACCCAGTTTCTTTAGCGCGTACAGCATTGTTCGCGAGAATCGGTTTGCAACCGAGGCACGTCATTTTGTGAAGGAGAATCAAACAGTCAGCGGCACGTATATCTTTGACTATACGACCGATACATCTGTCAAACCCTACACGCTGACGCTGCGTTTGGCAGGCGAGCAGCTTAGCAACGATTCACGCGCTAAGTTATACACAGCAGCGGAGAAACACGGGATTCGTCATGAACAGATTATATTTGAAGAAGATGCAACGATTGAGATTCGGCGATTGAATGAGACGGAAATCATGAAGGATTGGTTGTCTGCGACGGAGGAACAACTGCGGCAACGGGATGACTCTATTCGTTCGCTGAATGCGCAATTGGATGCTTATGCGGCTTTAGTGTTACCATCCGAACAGATTGCTGCGGAACTGCGTTCGCAGTGGCCGGAAATCAATGATGTGACCTTAGCTCGTGCAGATGAGTCAATCATTCTGTTATTAACGACAGCTAAAACCATTTCACATACAGATCTTGAACGTATTCACAACTGGCTTTCTGTGCGCTTGCAAACGCCCAAAGTGGAGGTAATCGTTCGATAACTTAAAAGATAAAATGAATTACGAGATAATTTCTGAGCGGCAGGAGAAAGTGCTGCGGTATCTGGACGAGCACGGGATTCCATTTACGACGTATAATCACCCGGAAGGCAAGACTATCGAAGAGGCCAAGCGTTGGTGGAAAGATGATGGGAGTGTGCATTGTAAGAATATCTTCATGCGCAATCATAAGGGCAACCAGCATTATTTGATTTGTTTTCCGTGCGATGATGATCTGGCGATTCATGATATCGAACATTGGCTGAAGGAAGTGCTTGTGTCGCAAGGACAGAATGCGCCGGGTAAGTTATCGTTTGCTTCACCGGAACGGATGATGAAGTATTTGGGTTTAGAGCCGGGAAGTGTGAGCCCGTTTGGACTGATAAATGATGCCGAACATCATGTGATTTTGTTTCTGGATAGTCGATTGAAAGATGCAGAGTCATTGAGTTTTCATCCAAATGACTGTAGAGGAACGGTGGTGATTAGTCAGGAGGCTTTTCAGCAATACCTAGTGAGTGTTGGCAATCAGGTGGAGTATATTAAGACAAACTAATAAACAGATGAAACGAATGATTTTGGCACTTGTTTGTGCCGCAATGATGGGATCTATGAATGCAAAGACATTAGTGGCGTATTTCTCGGCCACGGGAACAACAAAAGCGGCTGCAGAAAAGCTGGCTAAGCAACATGATGCACGGTTGTGGGAGATTGAACCGGCAGAGAAATATACGGCAGCGGATTTAGACTGGAGAGATTCGAACTCTCGTTCGTCCATTGAGATGAATGATCCGGAAGAGCGTCCGATGATCAAACGATGCACGGATGTAACGCCCTATGATACCGTTTATGTCGGTTTTCCGATCTGGTGGGGCATCTGTCCGCGAATCATCAACTCGTGGTTGGATAACAACGAACCGCAGTTGCAAGGAAAAGTGCTGATTCCATTTGCTACGAGCGGAAGTAGCGGCATAGAAGAAGCCGAGGCGTATCTGAAGAAGACCTATCCTTCGCTGACATGGAAAAAGGGACTTTTGCTGAATAAATAGTATGACACGTGAACAAGAAATATACAAAGTGACTATCTGGGGCAGCGTGTGCAATGCCCTTTTGGTGACGTTTAAGTTTGTTGCCGGAATACTTGGAAATAGTTCGGCGATGGTTGCCGATGCAGTTCACTCGCTGTCGGACTTTTTGACGGATATCTTAGTGCTTGTCTTTGTGCGTATCAGCGCCAAGCCGCAAGATAAAGATCATGACTACGGTCATGGCAAATATGAGACCATCGCTTCGTTCATCATCGCTTTGGGTTTGCTGGCCGTTGCGATAGGAATTATCGTAGAAGGAGCGAAAAAACTCGCCATCTGGCTCAAAGGAGGAGAAGTACCTGCTCCCGGACAGATTGCTCTCTGGGCGGCATTAGTCTCTATCGTAATGAAGGAACTGCTCTTCCAATACACTATTCGTCGAGGTAAAACCATCGAGTCGCAAGCGTTAGTTACGAACGCATGGCATCATCGGAGTGATGCTTTGTCATCTATTGGAGCGGCAATCGGTATTGGCGGAGCGCTGCTGTTAGGTGAACGATGGACTGTGCTGGATCCAATAGCAGGTATCATCGTCGGGGCAATGCTGGTAAAGACTTCTATCGATCTGGTACGAGGGAGCATGGCGGATCTGACTGAAGGCTCATTGCCGGAAGAGACCGAACAGGAGATACTTCAAATTATCCGCTCTGTGCCCGATGTTATCGACCCGCATAACTTGCGTACGCGGCGGATAGGCAATCAGATTGCGATTGAGGTTCACGTTCGCATGAAAGGAGACACTCCTTTGCAACAAGCGCATGAAAAGGCGTCGCTTATCGAACATCAATTGCGTGAGCGTTTTGGCAAGCATACGCATGTCAATGTACACATGGAACCGGTAAAATAACTATGCAAAAAGAGATTTATTTGGCGGGAGGATGTTTCTGGGGAACGGAGCATTTCTTCAAACAGATTGCAGGGGTCGTAGAAACGGAAGTAGGCTTTGCTAACGGGCATACAGACCAACCGACGTATGAACAGGTATATACGGATACAACCGGTTATGCGGAGACAGTACGTATAGTTTATGACCCGACAAAAGTAACGCTGGAATTTCTGTTACAGATGTTCTTCGTGGCCATCGATCCAATAAGTTTGAATAAACAAGGTCATGACGAAGGAACAAGGTATCGTACGGGTGTCTATTATACCGAAGAAGCGGATCGCGTCGTGATTGATAAAGTCTTTGCCGAAGAACAATCCAAATATATGCAGCCGATGGTTGTTGAACGTGAACCGCTGGCAAATTTCTATCCTGCAGACGAATATCATCAGGATTATTTGGACAAACATCCCGATGGCTACTGCCATCTGCCCAAGGCGTTATTCGAATTCGCAAAACAATATCGGGCTAAGTAAGAGCATGGTATAAAAAGAAAAAACGACCGCAAGGCCGTTTTTTCGTGGTGCCACCGAGAATCGAACTAGGGACACAAGGATTTTCAG
>JAFYZR010000044.1 GCA_017557345.1 Paludibacteraceae bacterium
CCATCCACTGGAATCGCGAGTTTTTCGCCTGGCTGGACACTTACTGCAAGTAGCCGGATTGACCGGGGGTCTCCCTTCGCCAAACAGGCGCAAACTTAACGGCCTCACATGCTCTGTGAGGCCGTTTCCTTTGCGCCAACCCACTAAATGAAGTGACCCCCAAAAGTTGGACATAATAAAAACAATTATGTCCAAAGAATTTGTACACACACTGGAAGAGAAGCTAACAGCAGTTCGATTGTATGAGAAGAAAGGAAATATTACTGAGGTAGGTCGGATTATGGGCGTATGCCCCTCATTAATCCATAGTTGGATTAGATCATATTCGTTAAATGGCCCGGCATCATTGATACCGAAAAAAAGCCATCAGATCTACGATCCGGAGATGAGAATCGCCATTGTCGAAGATATCCGGGATAAAGAAGTATCTTTGCGTGAAGCATCTGCCATCTTTGGCGTCTCGACAAAAACGTTGAGTCGATGGCTAAAGGATGTTGAAGATCGAGGTTTTACAGCATTGTTTGATCGCATACCCAGCACAAAAGTACCTGGCATGACTCGGATGAAAAAACAAAAAGAGCCACTTACCGAGTTGGAGCAGCTCCGGGAGGAGAACATGCGTCTCCGGGCGGAACTGGATCTGATAAAAAAAGTGGATGCCTTAGTCGCAAAACGATGCAAGCCAATAAGAAAGAGCGTGCGGAAGCCATCCAAGGACTAAGGCGTACGTACAGGCTTGACGTATTGCTCGAGCTCGAAGGGATGGCGAAATCGACGTTCTATTATAATCTGGCAGCCGGCCGAAAAAGCGATCCGGATGCCGTACTCAAGAAGCGGATATATCAGCTATATCATAAGCATAAAGGGAGGTATGGATATAGAAGGATTACGTTGTCGCTTCGGGCGGAAGGCATTGTCGTAAACCACAAGAAGGTGGAACGGATTATGAGGGACCTTGGCCTGAAGTCTACGGTAAGGGTGGTTAAATACCACTCTTACAAAGGCGAGGTCGGAAAGGTGGCGCCAAACCTTCTGGAAAGAGACTTCAAGGCAGACCAGCCGATGAAAAAGTTGACGACAGACATCTCACAGGTCAAGATAGGAACGGTTAAATGCTTCGTATCCCCTGTCCTGGATATGTATAACGGTGAAATCGTCGCCTATGATGTATCCAGAAGAGCCGACCTTGCACAGATCAGAAGGATGCTCAAACGCTTGTTCCGTGTAGGAACAACAAGCATCGAAGGCGCCATCCTTCATTCTGACCAAGGATGGCAGTATCAGAACTCAGTGTTCGTACAAGCCCTTGAAACGCACGGCATTAAACAAAGTATGTCCAAAAAAGGGAACTGTTTGGATAATGCTATGATGGAAAGTTTTTTCGGCTCAATGAAATCGGAATTACTATATTTGGATAAATTTGATTCGATGGAACAGTTCGAATTGGCTTTGAAAGAGTATATCCATTATTACAACCACGATCGTATCAAGACCAGATTGAAGATGAGTCCAGTCGAATACAGATTATCTCATCAACCCCTAAACATTAACCCGTCCAACTTATAGGGGGCACTTCAAAATCAGTGGTTGGCGCAAATCTATCACCGTCATAGGCATTCTGCGGCAATTCGTCTTGCGGCTGTTTGCCCATTCCCGATAACGAAAGGCGGCC
>JAFYZR010000045.1 GCA_017557345.1 Paludibacteraceae bacterium
GAGGGACGTGAGCATCTGCTGATTACGCAAGTAGGGCTTGAGGTGCTTGTCGACTGCGGAGCGGGGGTTTGTTACACGACGGAGAAGGTCAAGGCGGTAGGCGGTGGCTTGTGCAGCGAAATCAGGGTCTTGCAACAGTATTTTGGCATAGAGCGAAGCCGCTCCCATCTTCTGACGATGAAGCGTCTGGGCATCGCTCCAGTGGTCGGGCTTGTTCTGGTAGCAGTAGGTAGATTCGTAGATGCCGGCTTTCATCTGCTCCACTGGCACAGTCATTGTGAATCGCGGGTTGAGGATGGCGAACTTAGGCATCAGACGACTGTCGAACACGTGTCCAAGTTTATTGCTATGCTCAGCATCGGTAATGACCGAACCGCCGTTCATCTCGCTACCTGTTCCTGCCATCGTCAGGATACAACCGATAGGCAAAATCCGCTGGTCTTTCGGCGGTTGGTTACCTTCCACCCAGAAGTTTTGCCAGTAATCGCCCTCAAAGAACACAGACGCCGCTACTCCTTTGGAGTAGTCGCACACGCTGCCGCCACCGAGTGACAGTATCCAGTCCACCTTATGCTCACGGGCAATGCGGATACCTTCGTTCAGTTTCTCCAACGTCGGGTTACTCATCACGCCGGGATTCTCGACGATGGTCTTGCCGCCGTCACGAAGAATAGCCACCACTTGGTCGTAGATGCCGTTACGCTTGACGCTACCGCTGCCGTAATTGAGCAGTACGGTCTGACCGAAGTTCGCTAACTCGCCCTTGAGTTTGTTCAGGGACTCTTCACCAAAATAAAGCTTGGTGGGGTTGTAGTACGTAAAATTGCCTTGCATAATATTTATTCTTTTGGTTTAATCATTATAACGAATAACGCAAACTCAAGCAGATACGGCGATTGTCGTGCCGCATAAACTGGTGAAGAAGACTGCAATCATAGTCCACTCGCATTTCCTGCTGTGTCATGCCTAATATATCTTTCGCTTCCAGTCTAAGCGTGAGCGCATCATCCTTCAAGAAACTCTTCTGAACGGCTGCAGACAAGTTGTGGCTGCACGCCATGAGTCGTGTGTTCCATGAAGTGTGTCCGGGAGTGATGAGTTGGTAGTTCAGTTCCAGTTGCCATGCATGCTTGAGCACGAAAGCATTGGTTATGCTGATGTTTCCTACCGGGATATACGATGAATGCGCGAGTGCTGTCATGGATGCCGTCCAAATAGGATGATAGAAACCCCAGACGGGTTTGTAATTGACAAAAGCATTGAGTTGGTGAATCGGTTGCGGATGGTTGATGAGGTGGAACAAGACCGTATTGCCGTCATTGAGAAGCGCTACATCCGTCAGTATAGCACGGCTACGATGCTCGTAGTTCACACCGGCAGTCAGTTGCAGATAGCGCAGTTGGAGCGACAGTTCATGTTTGATTTCCGATTGTAGCCGCGAGTTACCTTGCGAAAGTGAATAACGGCTGTCATAGATGACTGCATCGTTCATCTCTTCAAACTCAGGCCGACGTGTTTTCATTGCGTACGTGAGTCCTAATTGCACACCGTTGATCTTCACATCATAACTCAAGGACGGAAAGACGTGATTCTCATGGCGACGAAAAACGGAGTCAGCCAGATGATCCACGATGCGATCTGCCTCATGTTCGTAGCGCAAACCCACCACCAGCGAACCATAGGTTTCAAAATCATGCAGGTACTCCGCATAGCCGGCATAGACATGCTTGTACATATCCTCGTTGAAGGCCACGATGCCACTTAGGTTGTTTTCATTCGAATAAAAACGATGGAAGAACGACAACTCTGTGCCGACACGTATCTGCCCTTTGCCGATCGTGTACGCGCCATAGGCTTTGGCTACGTATAACTGGGATTGCGACTGCGTGAGCGAGAACATCGTCTGACTGGCTTCGTCTATCCGATTACGCTCCGTATAGCGATAGTTGTACGAATCAAATTGCGCGCCAATTTCTGCTTGTCCTATCTTACCGACATACCGCGTGTTCGTCCATCCGCCGATAAGCCCGCAGTTGGGTGCAAAGGCACGTGTGTGCGTTTCTGTATGGAGTGCATCAACAGGTTTACCGTCGGCAGATAAATTGTTGTTAACCAGCACGATAGTTGTATCGTTCAGCTGCTGCTCTATCATCGCTTCCAGCGAGATAGTGTGGTTTTTGTTAATCGCCCAACTGAGTCCTAACAGATAGTTGAGGTTGTATCCTCGATAGCGAAAATCCTTATCTCCGTTCAGGTCGAACGTGTGCGTTTGTCCTTCCTTGTTCAGCCAACTATGCTGCTGAGACGAACTGATGTCCGTCACGGAGGTATGCCAGAAATTAAGTCCTGCTTTCAGTTCCACATTCTTGATTCGATAGCGCAGGTTAGCGGTGATGGAAGGGTCTATGTTCGTTCGCCAATAATCAAGCGAGTGCTCATATCGTCCGGTCACCTCCACGCCTAAACCTTCAGCAAAATGATTACGCGTGAAGATACGCACAACCGCCATCGTTTGACCGTCATAAGCAGCTCCGGGATTAGTGATTACTTCTACGCGCTCTATCTGACGGCTGTTCAGTCGTTTGAGTTCCACCAACTCCATCACTTTGCGTCCGTTGATATAATACACCGGCTCGCCTTTGCCAATCACCACTAAGGTCTCTCCGCTACGTTGCATGCCCGGCACACGCGCTAACATCTCCTCCAGCGAACCCACTTCTTGCAGGTCCGAACCTTCGATATTGGTGATGATGGCGCCGCCTTCGATTTTGGTATGTACACGTGTGCCTATGGCGACAACTTCATCCATGAGCACAGTGTCTTCGTATAACCGAATGTCCATCGATGGCTTGTCGCAGGCGTTGATGAGTTGCGGTTTATAACCGATCATAGATATTTGCAGGTCGCACTTCCCTTCCGGCATGTTGAGCGAAAAACGCCCATCCATGTCGGTAATAGTGCCCTCGTTAGAACCCACCACAAGCACATTGGCACCTACTATAGGTTCATTGCCATCCGTCACAACGCCCGTAATAGGTGTCACCTGCGCGAATAGAGCACACGTGGCGATTGCAAATAATCCTATAATCAGATGTCGTCTCATGTAGTATGTCTTTCGAACTATATGCTTTTTCCTAATTCGTACGCGGCTTGTAACTTCGGATTACCGGCTATCTCACGCGGATCGTTCACGCCGCCGCAGAATAGATGGGCTTTGAGCGTGGCTTTCTCGAAGCAGTCTATCCATCCTTGCAAACCGCTCTCGGCACGTTTGGGCGTGTAGTCTTCATCCTCGGCAGCCGTAGTCAGCAGGTAGATGTCGCGGAACTTGTAATCCTTTGGATACATAGCGTTCATGCGGTCGATAAGCGTCTTCATCTGCCCTGCCATCTCGTAATAATAGATCGGCGTTGCCCAGCACACCACGTCTGCGTTCAGCACGCTCTCCATGATAGCCGGCACGTCGTCTTTGAACACGCACGCACCTGTCCGTTGGCAGCCGAAGCAACCGATACAGAACTTTATTTCCTTGCCGCGAAGCGAGATCAATTCCACTTCATGTCCGGCTGCTTTTGCGCCTTCGGCAAATTGCTCCGCCATCATGTGGCTGTTGGACCCGGGGCGAAGAGAGGTTGAGATAATTACTACTTTGCTCATTGTTGTTTTGTTTTGCGTCAATCTTGGTGCAAAAGTACAAAAAAAAATCCACATGTGCAAGCAAAATGCAAAAAAAGTCGAGAACCGAATGGACTTCGGGCTGATAAACCGCCAAAAAGATAGAGGTACCTCGATGGTGCCTCTATTCTTTCGCTCTCAGCCCTCGGCTGACATTACTCTTGCATAAGGAGTTGCATTACAACTTTCGCCGAATAGGCGACCGGTGTTCCTGGGCCAAAGATGGCTGCGACGCCGGCTTTGTACAGGAAATCGTAGTCTTGGGCCGGAATAACTCCACCAGCTGTTACCATAATATCCGGTCTGCCTAACTTTTTCAACTCTTCAATCACTTGAGGAATCAAAGTTTTATGACCAGCTGCCAGCGAGGAGACACCCAGCACATGGACGTCGTTTTCGACGGCTTGTTTGGCTGCCTCGGCAGGGGTTTGGAAGAGCGGACCCATATCGACATCGAAGCCGCAATCGGCGTAACCGGTAGCGACGACTTTGGCGCCACGGTCGTGTCCGTCCTGTCCCATCTTAGCGATCATGATACGAGGTTGCCGTCCCTCTTTCTTGGCAAATTCGGCAGTGAGACGACAAGCTTCCTGGAAGTTGTCATCCTGTTTAGTTCCTGAAGCGTACACGCCTGAAATAGTTCTAATGGTTGCTTTATATCGTCCGACAACTTTCTCGCAAGCGTCGGAGATCTCTCCGAGCGAAGCGCGAAGTCCGGCTGCTTTGACTGCTAATGCGAGTAGGTTCTCGCCTTTACCGCCATCCGCCCATTTCTGGACAGACTCAGTGATCTCGTTGAGGGCAGCTTGTACGGCTGCTTCGTCACGGTTGGCACGTAGCTCAGCGAGTCGAGCGACCTGCTGTTCGCGTACGGCCGTGTTATCGATCTCAAGGATATCGATGGGGTCCTCATGCTCAAGTCGGTACTCGTTGATGCCGATGATCTTCTGGTTGCCGGAGTCGATACGCGCCTGCGTACGTGCAGCGGCCTCCTCGATACGCATCTTAGGGATACCGGTTTCGATAGCGGCAGCCATGCCACCGAGTTTCTCGATCTCCTGGATATGTTCCCAGGCCTTGTTAGCGAGTTCCTGCGTGAGTGCCTCGACATAATACGAACCGCCCCACGGGTCGATCTCCTTGCAGACCTTGGTCTCCTCCTGGATATAGATCTGGGTGTTACGAGCGATACGTGCGGAGAAGTCGGTAGGCAAAGCGATGGCCTCGTCGAGTGCGTTGGTATGGAGGGACTGGGTGTGGCCGAGTGCGGCACCCATCGCCTCGATACAGGTACGTCCGACATTATTGAACGGATCCTGCTCGGTGAGCGACCAGCCGGAGGTCTGCGAGTGCGTACGCAGGGCCATGGACTTGGGGTTCTTGGCACCGAAAGACTTGACGATCTTCGCCCACAACATACGTCCGGCACGCATCTTAGCGATCTCCATGAAATGGTTCATACCGATCGCCCAGAAGAAGGACAGACGGGGTGCGAAAGTGTCCACATCCATGCCCGCATTGACACCGGCACGGAGGTACTCCATACCGTCGGCCAGGGTATAAGCGAGCTCGATATCCGCGGTGGCACCGGCTTCCTGCATGTGGTAACCGGAGATGGAGATGGAGTTGAACTTAGGCATGTTGCGGCTGGTGTACTCGAAGATATCAGCGATGATCTTCATGGAGAACTTAGGCGGGTAGATATAGGTGTTGCGGACCATGAACTCCTTGAGGATATCGTTCTGGATGGTACCCGCCATCTCGTCGAGCTTGGCGCCCTGTTCGAGGCCGGCGTTGATATAGAAGGCCAGGATAGGCAGGACGGCGCCGTTCATGGTCATGGAGACGGACATCTTGTTGAGAGGGATGCCGGCGAAGAGGACCTTCATGTCCTCGAGGGAGCAGATAGACACACCTGCTTTGCCGACATCGCCGACGACACGCATGTTATCGGCGTTGTAGCCGCGGTGGGTCGGGAGGTCGAAAGCGACGGACAGACCTTTCTGACCGGACGCGAGGTTTCTTCTGTAAAAGGCGTTCGATTCCTCAGCCGTGGAGAAGCCGGCGTACTGACGGATGGTCCACGGACGGAGCGGGTACATGGCGCTGTACGGGCCACGCAAGAACGGAGGAATACCGGACACGTAGTCGAGGTGCTCCATGCCTTGCAGGTCTTCTTTGGTATAAATAGGCTTGACGTCGATGAGTTCGGGCGTCTGCCAGGTGGCGGTGTTCGGGCCAACAACTTTCGTTGCAGCCACTTTCTTAATGTCGATATCTTTAAAATTCGGTTTCATAGGGCTACTTATTTTTTGAGAAGTTGTTGATTAAATTGTTTCAATGTTTCAAGCACGTTGCAACGGATATGGATGAAGTTCTGGATGCCGAGCTTCTGGAGGTCCTCCATGCACGCCGGGGCACCGGCTACGATGAAGAGCTCCTTCTTGCCCTGCAGCTTCTTCCACGCCTTCGGCGCGAGGTCAGCGTACTCGTCGTCAGACGAACAGAGGACGATGATGTCCGCTTTGGCCTTGCGTGCCGCCTTGATACCCTCGGCGATGGTCGCAAAACCGTTGTTGTCGATGACCTTGTATCCCGCACACGCGAGGAAGTTACAACTGAACTGCGCACGCGCAATACGCATAGCGAGGTTGCCGATGGTCAGCATGAAGGCGATAGGTTGCTTCTTAGCGGCCTCGGTCTCCAGACGGAGTGCTTCGAACTCCTCTGCGGCACGAGCAATAGGAAGGGTCGGAAGGGCTGGAGTCTCGCAAGAACCGGCGCAGCCGCATGCTTTCGACTTTCCACTTTCCACTTTAATCTTCTTCCCTGCTTTCTCGGTGAAGTTCGGGAACTGGTTCGAGCCGAGCAGCACCTCTTTGCGCTTAGCCACATCGCCCAAACGCGCTTTTAGGTTAGCCGCCATGGCCTCCTGCACCTTACCCTCACTCACGAGCTGGAACATACCGCCCTGCTCCTGAATGGCGAGGAACTGCTTCCATGCCTCGGCTGCCAGCGAGGCCGTCAGGTTCTCCAGATAATACGAACCCGCTGCCGGGTCTACCACCTTGTCGAAATGCGCCTCTTCCTTGAGCAACAGCTGCTGGTTGCGTGCGATACGCTCGCTGAAGTCCGTCGGGTCCTCGTAGGTCACGTCGAACGGCGTCACGGTGATCTCGTCCACGCCTGCTAATGCTGCACTCATCGTCTCCGTCTGGCTGCGCAACAGGTTGACATACGCGTCGAAAATAGTCATGTTGAAACGGCTCGTCTCCGCACTCACGTTCATCTTCGCTGCATTACGCAACGCGGTGGTGAAGATAGGCTGCTTGTACGCCTCTACGATCTTCGCCCACAGCAACCGGCCGGCACGGAACTTGGCAATCTCCATGAAGTAATTGCCGCCGATGCCCATGTTGAAACGGATGGCGTTCGCTGCACGGTAATTGGGCACACCCGCCTCCGTCAGCATCGTCATGTACTCGGCACCCCAAGCCAGCGCGTAAGCCAGCTCCTGAGCCGCGTAAGCACCCGAGTTGTTCAGGATCACGCTGTTCACAGCCACCACGCGGTAGTTAGGCAGCGACTTGGCAGCCTTCACCACCTCGGCTATCTTGGCACTCACCTGCTCGCGCGTCAACGCCTTGCCTTTCAGTAACATGCCTTTGATCGGGTCCACGTTGATTGAACCCACCATGTGCTTCGTGTCGTAACCCATGCGACCGTAGTAACGCACCAGAATGTTCGCCAGCTCAGCCGCCTTGCACGGGCAGATGCTGAAGTTGATAGCGATGCAGTCAGCCGCGATGCCGTTCAGCAAAGTCTTGATGAAATGATAATTGAGTTTCTCGTGATCGAGACAGAAACCCAGCGAGTTGATGCCTTTGTTCAGCACCTCCAGCGCTTTCGCGTTCGCCTTGCGCGCATTCTTGCATGCGCAGATGTTCTGACGAATCGCCCAGTCGTTGGTCGTGCGGGTGCCGCGTACATAGGGGAACTGGCCGGGAGCGGAGACGGTGGTCTTCAAACCCTTGAGGTCCTCGCGGCGGTAGAAAGGCTGGACGCTGAAGCCTTCCGGCGTGCGCCACACGAGCTTCTTGTCAAAGTCCGCGCCTTTGAGATCGGCGATGATTTTGTCCTTCCATGCCTGAGCCGACACCGGTGCAAAATCCGCCTGCAAATTCAATTTTGTTGCCATGAGATTTAATGTTAGTTATATATTAAATTAGAATTTTTCACAAAACCTTACAAAATTACTGCTTATTTTTGAAATGTGCAAATTTTTTTGCATTTTTTTGTAAAATTTGCCGTTTTAGCGTATTTGGGAGCTATTTTTTGTGTTTTTGAGCATAAAAAAAGAGAATCTCCGTAGATGGGACTCTCTTTTTGAGGTATTTTACCAGCCCGAAGGCCTTGCAATAGTCTTTTACCGCACTTTTTGGCCCGTTATTGTAAATAATTGCTCACCCACGAGGATATACATCTGTCCGCCGATGAGGATTTTCTTTGCGGCCTGCTCGTCAACGGAAGTATTGATAATCTCCGTAGCCGTCTGGCACGACGTGATATATCGGTCGTAGGTTACGCTGATTCCTGTTGCATTAATGATGGCTGAAGAAATCCCCACTCCATTGCCGGAACTATAATTGGTCGAGAACGTTATCGGAGACTTGCCGGTTAGGGTCTTGTCATTTGTCCACGTGAAGTCCGTTAGTGTCGTTCCCTTATTGGTGGTAATCGTGGCGATGGTCTCGTCATTAGCAGACACATTCAATGTGTTATTGCCGGTACCGCCAAATGTACGAATCGTGACGGTAATCGAACTAAGACCAGCGAGATTAACTTCCGGCGAAGTAAGTTCATTACCTTGGCTTAACAACCAATAACCGCTCTTGCTGGTTCCGGTATTTGTCCAACCAGTCTGATGATCGGCATCAAAAGTATAGGTTGCCGGCTCACTTCCCTCGACGGTAGTTTTCCTTGCAAAAACGGCATACAGGGAAATATCCTCTGTGATGGCAGGGATATCCGCCGGTTTAGTGTAAAGTACTGCAGGTGCCTCGTCTTGAGTTCCGGATATAGCATTCGGAGCCCAACCGATGAATTCCGAACTCTCAGCAGAACAGGAAACTGGTTTATCCGGTAAGGCCGGTATCTTCTTGTTCTCAATAACCGAATCCACGGATAGTTCCTCGCCATTAACCGTCCATGTAACGCCATACTTGGGTTTCGGCGCCGGAGGTGTTCCTCCTTCGCGCCATCCGTTACTCTCACCCGGGACAAAATCATCATCAAAAGAGGCTACTAAATTTGCCAATTCTACCTCTTCTCCGGCACGCTCTCCCCAAATATATTCCGCGAGGTACGGATAATCGATAAACGGGTTGCGGTTATGCTGGTAATTGCTTACGGCATCGGCACGATTTATCTCTTTTACTGAAACCGGATCCTGGCGATGCCAAGTGATGAGCACTTCCTGTTCCCATGGCTGAAATTCCAGATAATTATCATTTTGCATAGCGAATTTCGAGCCCACATCGGGATTATCCAGGCGCCAGCCTTGGTAAGCGGAACAAACTGTAGCATCGTAATTGCCATTCTTATCTTTGCCATAGCAGGTAGCCATGTAGAAATAAGCTCGTGCAAAATCGCCTTTATATTCATCTTTGGGTTCAAAAACATAATGGTCCACATTCAGTCCTTCGTGATGGCGCTTACCTACTTTAAGGGAACCGGTTGTAGATTGATCTTTAAATTCCTTTACCGGCACACCTAACGGATAATTGCTTCGAGCACTATTGGCTGTAGAGTTAGATGGGTTGAGGTGGTAACAGTCTTTGTACGCGTCGTTTTTCGCTCCGCCCCACCAAGATTTTGCAAAACTATGCTCAATATTACAACCGGAAACGGCCGAACCGGGAGCCCCGAATTTCTTCCAGTCATCGCAATACATATCCATGCAATAACCCTCTTCATTACGATCGGAATAGTAGAAGACCTCCCATGTATCATCACCATAAGGGATAGCAGTATGGTTTCTAATAATCGTTTTCAGCGTGCCTTTTAGAATAGAATCTTGCGTGCCGTTAATGGCATCATAATAATTCGCCGGCATCTCTTCCGCCCATGCAGACAAAAGAGCACAAACCACCAGACTTATAGATATGAGATACTTTTTCATTTTATACGTTGACCCGTTATTGTAAATAATTGCTCGCCCACGAGGATATACATCTGTCCGCCGATGAGGATTTTCTTTGCGGCCTGCTCGTCAACGGAAGTATTGATAATCTCCGTAGCCGTCTGGCAGGACGTGATATACCGGTCATATACCGCCCCTGCTCCCGTAGCATTGATTACCACCTTGGTAAATCCTATACCCTGATTTTCACCATAATTCGTAGAGAAAGTCAAAGCGGAAGAACCGGATAATACTGCTGTATTATTCCATGTGTAATCTTTCAACGTCTTACCACCCGTTGCCTCAATCGTAGCAATTTGTGTATTGCCCGCTTTGACATCTAAATTGCAATATTGTGTTCCTCCGTAGGTACGCATATTTACCTCAATGGACGATAATCCCGCCAAGTCGATTTCTGGTGATGTAAGTATTTTGCCTGCATCAAGTAGCCAATAAGAATTGTTAGTCCAAGCACCCGTATTGGTCCAGCCGTCTTGATGAGTCTCATCATATGTATATACAGCAGGTGCGCTCCCCCCCTGTATCTCCTTATGAGCAAAGACAGCATAATACGTTATATCTGCTGTAACGGCAGGGAAGTCGGCTGCTTTCGTATAAAGCACAGCGGGGGCATTATTGGAAATACCACTAATAGGCGTATTGGTCCAGCCCACAAACTCCGAACTCTCAGAAGAACATGAAGTCGGCGATTCAGGCAAGAGTTCGGGTTTCTTATTCTCCTTAATCGAATCAACAGAAAGTTCTTCGCCATTAACCGTCCATGTCACACCATGCTTAATGACAACAATCGGAGTAGAACCGCCACCCTCGCAAGTAGGCGTCATGGACGATAAATCAACCGTCTGTCCCACTAAATCGCCCCATATATATTCCACCAGATCGGGATAATCAATAAACGGGTTACGGTTTTTCTGCTCGCCATATACACCTTGGTTACGGTCAATCTCTTTCTCCGAAACCGGGTCATTACGATGCCACTGAAGCAAGAAAGAGAGACTGTATGCCGTCAAGTTGGTAGGGCTAGAAGTAAACATATTACTTCCTTCGCTGGAATTGAGGGTATTATTACGATACCGCGCAACCATATAGAAGAACGTACGTGCGAAGTCTCCTTTGTAACGGTCATCGGGTTCATATACTTTGCCGGAATAGCCGGATAGTGCCGAATTACCCAATTTGCCCAAAGCATGTTTGTCCGGGTCGCTTGACATACCGTTACTGGAACCGGAAACTACTCCATAGGGATAGTTTGATCGCAAGTTATTGACGCGTGCATCGGTTGGATAGACATTAAACATATCCGACACCATGGGTCCGTTCCCCAGCCATGATTGACAGCACACATGCTCTTTGTTCCAGCCGTCACACAAAGCACTCTGTGCTTTATTGGCATCCTCATAATCAAAACGACAAGTGGAATACATATCCCAAAGCGTATCCGCATAGAAATCGGTCTTGAGATAGTGCGGTTCCAGACCTTTGTATGCTATCTCATTGTAGCCCGTTGTGATGCAAGTCTGCAGCGCATTAAGGATATTATCTGCACCTTTCTTGCCACTTACTCCATTGTAATAGCCATCAGGAATAGCTGCTACGCCCGTTACGACGTTACCCCACGCGCCAAGCGCACAAGCACAGAGAGCGAGAGTTATAATTACTTGTTTTTTCATTGTATTCTTTGTCCTTGAAGGTTAAACATCTGTTCGCCGACGATGATATAGAGTTGGCCGTCCATCAGCACTTTGCGAGCCGCAGGCGCAACCTCAATCTCGTCAATTCCTTGCGATGACTCATTCGCATAAGGAGAGTCCAAAGCAGAAATAGTCACGCTCTGCCCTTTCTTATTGCCCCATATATACTCCACTAACTCCGGATAATCGATAAACGGATTCCGGTTGCCTTGTTTCTTAGAGCTTTTATTATAAATCGGATTTCCATAGATAACCTCGTTACGGATGAGCTCTTTTTCAGAAACAGGGTCAAGTCGATGCCATTTGAGCATCAGTTCAGCCGTATAAGCTTTCAAGCCATTATTATCGCTGCCAAAAGCGCCACCGGACCAACCGGAGCAGACATCGGAATAACGCGTAGCCATATAGAAATAACTGCGTGCAAGGTCTCCTTTATATTCATCGTCCGGCTCATAGACGGTAGAAGAATAAGTTGTTGATGCTACATACGTCTGCCCGTTATAAGTATATGAAGTCGTTCCGGCTTTCCATTCGGATGTTCCTTTCTTGCCGGACTCAGAACATTTGTTCGTCGAATAAGACGTGCCTTTGCCGGAAAACTCTCCGTACAGAAAAGACGAGCGGTTATTATTGGCTTTTGCGTCCGTTGGGTATATATGAAACGCGTCTGCCACCATCGGGTCTTGTTTATTAAACCATGACTGCGGAACGGTATGTTCGCGATTCATGCCATCTCCCACATTTCCGGAAGAAATCCATTTTAATGCGCCATTACAAGTGTACGTGCAATTGGTATAGATGTCCACTACTGTCTTTCCGTCGGCATTTTTGGTGTCAGACCATTGCATAAGAGTAGCCAAACCGCCATAAGTCACGTTGGTATGACCTTTTATTATATCATGCAAAGCTAGCCTGAGTGCGTTATCTGACTTACTATTCGCTGTGGCATAATAAGTTTGTAAAGATACGGACGAATCAACTTCTGCCCATACTAACTGCGCAATAAACAACAGCGCAAAAAAGGTATAAAAATGTTTTTTCATGATAATTATTTTATCGAGGGGTTATCGGTATTATGTCGGTATTATATCGAGGTTTTATCGGATGTTCCAAGTGCATCTCAAGCAATTATCTCATGCAATATTTCGCTTACTGTAGGATGCGGAAAAACGACTTGCTGGAATTCCGGCAAAGTATAACCGTTTCGCACGGCAAAGGAAGCAGCAGCAATAAATTCCGAGCAAGGATTGCCGATACAATGTACGCCTAACACGCTTTGATTTTTCGTATCCACTATCATCTTGCAAAGACCTGTTTCGCCTTCGTTCTCCGCCATAAACCGGCCGCTAAACGTCATCGGCAGACGACGCACTTCGACGGCTATATTCAGTTCCGCAGCTTGCTGTTCCGTGATACCTACTGAGGCAATCTCAGGATTCGTATAAACAACCGACGGAATGGCGTTATAGGCGATACGTTGAAGCGGAATCTGCTTGAGCAAGCGGCCTACCATCACTTCCGCTTGACGAGCCGCTACATGGGCAAGCATGATTTTTCCTGTCACGTCGCCTGCAGCAAATACATTCGGCAGGTTCGTCTTCATAAACTCATCTACCACAATCGCTCCCCTACTCAACTCCAGGTCTTTGAGCGCTTCCAGACCTTGCAGATTTGCCCTGCGGCCAACACTCACCAGCACTTTCTCTGCCTCATAAACCTCGCCGTTTGCTGTCACTTTTCCGCCATCCAAAGACTCCACTTTCGTGCCGGTCAAGATATTGATTCCGGCTTTGCGGTATTTGTCGAGAAGAACGGAAACCACTTCTTGCTCCAAATTCGGCAAGATCGTCGGCATGGCTTCAATAACCGTAACAGGCACACCTAATTCGTGATAAAGTGTGGCAAACTCCATACCAATGACTCCACCACCCACGATGATGATGGAAGCCGGTAATTCAGTTGCAGCAAGCGCGTCGGTCGAGTCCCAAACAGACGGATTATCCTTGATACCGGGAATAGGCGGCACGAAATTGGACGAGCCCGTACAAATAAGCAGGTTTTCTGCCTCGTAAGTCTCGCCGTTGCAAGCGATAGTGACCAATTCGTCGGTACGATTTACCACATTTGCCGCTCCGGATACAAGCGTACAATGTTCGTTATTCAGCCGTTGTTTGATACCTGCCACCAGTTTGCGTACAACAATCGTCTTGCGTTTCTGCATAGCCGCGTAGTCAAAGACTACATTTTCTGCCGTCACACCGTATTTCTGCGCATGCGTGGCGTTAAAATATTGCTTCGCGCCGTAGAGTAGCGACTTCGTAGGGATACAACCAACGTTCAGGCATGTACCGCCTACTGCGTTTTGCTCAAAAAGCACAACATCTTTGCCTGCCTTCGAGGCTTTCTCTGCAGCGGTATAGCCTGCCGGACCGCCGCCTATGATGGCAAGAAAATATTTCATATTTTCAATTTATGATTTCAATTTATAATTTATTCTTTATTTTTATCTCCGGTGTCGATTGCAGCACCACGGAATTAGCCGGCACATCCTGTGTCAGCCAGATGTTTCCGCCTATCGTCGTGTCATGACCGATACGCACACGCCCGAGGATAGAGGTATTCGAATAAACGGTCACATGGTCTTCCAATATCGGGTGACGAGGCAAGTCAATAGGACGGCCTTCTTCGTCAAACTCAAAGTTCTTCGCTCCCAACGTAACTCCTTGATACAGAACAACATGCGCGCCGATGATAGTTGTCTCGCCGATAACCACACCCGTACCATGGTCGATGCAGAAATACTCTCCTATCTGCGCAGCTGGATGTATATCGATTCCCGTGCGGCTATGTGCCAGTTCCGTTAACATTCGCGGGATACGAGGCACGCCTAACTGATATAACACATGGGCTGTGCGGAAATGCAGCATGGCCTGCGTAAGCGGATAACTGAGGATAACTTCTCCGCGATCGATTACCGCCGGGTCATTATGCAACACGGCATCCACATCCGTTTGCAGCAATCGGCTGATCTCCGGCACATACGACCAGAATTCTTCCGGCAGATCCAACGTCTTAGGTGCCTCTGCTACCGGAAAATACTCAGGGAAAACAGCATGGCGCATGTGAGCCATCAGCTGCTTCAGTTCTTCTATAGTTGGTACTTTTATCATCAATATTATTTTTCAAGTGTCCGCAAATATATTCTCACAGCCTCTCCCACCATCTCTGCGCAAGGACGCTTCTCGTAATACTCCGACGTACGGTCAGCAGGACGAGGGTCTAAATCCATCTTAACCGCACATTGCCCTTTCGGTGCTAAGCCTAACAGCTCCGCGCAAATCAAACTGCCGTATTTGGCTTTGAATTCTCCCGCCAGCTGTTGTACGAAGGCATAGTTCGCCATCTTGCCGTCATTATCATGCGGCGTCGTGCTTCCGTTGTGCAAACCGGCCAGCATAAACATGCCGTTGGCAGCACCACAAACAAGTCTCATACGTCCTATTCCACCGCCAAAAGAGGCAGAGAGACGAAACGCCAATTGCTCATCCTGGATGCCATATAAATCTGCGCAGGCAGCAAAAACCGACTGCGAACAGTTAAATCCTTGTTTAAATAATTCTATTGCACGTTGCGCGCGAACTTCTATCTCTTCGCTGGTCATAGTGGATCATTAATCTTTGCGGGTGCAAAGATACTGCTTTTTTTTGACATACACAAGAAAAAAACGCCTTTAGGCGATTTTTATTGAATTATTGCGAGGCAAGAGTAAAGATACTACAGCAGTATTAGCCATGTAGCAATCGTATGACTGAGAGCGCCAAGCGTGATGAATACATGCCAGATAGCATGCCAATAGGCATGTTGCTCGTCCCCGTGGAAAAAATATGCCCCGATGGAATATAAGACACCTTCTGCCACAATCCACCAGAAAGCCGTGTGTGGCATGTTTTGCCACATGGGCCAAAGAATCAGCAGCGCCACCCATCCCATCGCCAGATAAAGCACAAGTGACAGCCGCGGGTGTTTGCCTAACGCGATGAATTTCCCGATGATGCCTGCGATGACACAAGCCCATAAAAAGGCAAAAAGAGTCCAACCTATCCAACCGCCTACCACATACAGGCATATGGGCGAATAAGACCCTGCAATCATCACATAAATAGATATATGGTCAAAGATGCGGAGACGGGCTTTATGTACGGGCGCAGTAACCGCATGATAAAGCGTCGAAGAGGCAAACATCAATATCATGCCGATAAGGAATAAAAGAGTACCTGCGATGGCCAGAGCATTCTGTGTCAGAGACAAACGGAACAGCGGCCATACAACCGCTAATGTGGCTATAAGCGGCAGCAGATGCGTCCATGTATTGGCTTTTTCCTCACCGGACAAACGATCAATATATGCATGCCAACGATTCGTCATACGTTTTTCATTGTCTGTTGTACCACTCCTCCAAGCGCTCGTTGAACTCGCGTCTGGTGAGGCTCTGTGCCCATGTTTTGACGTCTGAAGTATGGTCCTCAAAAACCATCGTTACCGTGCGACGCCATTTCCATTGTTTGGGTTTGAGTTTGGACCATCGGCTGGACTCGAGGCCGCGCATACGGCATAGGATAACACGAACGTTTTCCGGTAACTCACGGCATACCTCATAGGCCATGCGACGGTTGCCTATTATCTCTTTATCCACCAGTTTGACATGTCCGGACGGATAGAAACAGATCTGTTTGCCTTCCGCCAGACTCTCAATCGCGATACGACTGAGTTGCCCTGCCGCAGTTGCTCCCTCTGCGCGTGTCATGGCACTCTTGTTGAGATCCGGCACCTCGATAGCATCAGCCTTGCGCAGGATATATCCGTACACCTTATGCCGCATGAAGAACTCATCTCCCATCGGGCGGATAGGCAGCCACCACACCTGCGAGAAAAGGATAAGCGGATCCACATAGGCCGTGTGGTTCGGTAGCACCAGATGCGTGCTGGTGTCTCTGAGCAGTTCTTCGCCCGTCACCTGAATATCGTAATGCAGGCGGAAAAGGAACTTAAATATTTTGCCTATTGTATAGCGATTCACTATTTCCAATTTCCAATTTACAATTTACAATCTACAATTCATGGATAATATCCATAAGACTGTCCTTCTGCCGATCGAAGAATAGAGCATCGATGCCGGCAGCCTGCGCGCCTAACACATCGGTCGTCATGCTGTCACCTATCATCAGCACCTCATTGGCCTGCATGCCGCAGCGACGCAAAGACTCCTCATAAAAACGTATGTCCGGCTTGTCATAACCGATATCCATCGAGATGAATGTATCTTCGAAATAATGCAGTATTCCTGCATGCTCGAGGCGGCTACGCTGCAGATGACCGAAGCTATTCGATGCCGCGAACAGACGGTAGCCTTTCGACTGAAGCGCTTCAAGCATCTCACGGGCATTTGGAACCAAGGTATGCGTCTTGCCCCACGCCTCACGAAAAGAATGTTTGAAAGGATCTACCGCCTCAACAGGATAACCGGCTTTCTCGCAGAACTCCGCGGGATACAGATCCATCACTTCGGCTATCGTGTGCATACCATGTTTCGCCTCCGAGAAGAGTCGTCCGGAAACCGCAAAAAACAAGTCAAATAATTCATCCTCACTCATCCCTAATTCGCTAATTCGAGAATCCCTAATTCGCTCAATCGCCACATCAAATGCCTCCCGACAACATGGGATGTAATCGAGCAAGGTGTCATCTATATCTATAAAAATTGCCTTATAGCGCATTTTTTTCTTAAAATATTTGCACAACTCAAAAAAATGTAGTACCTTTGCACCCGCTTTTCAAAAATGGGACGCGACGGGTAGTAGTTCAGCCCGGTTAGAATGCCTGCTTTGGGAGCAGGAGGTCGTGAGTTCGAATCTCGCCTACCCGACTACCTGACTCGGGAGTCCACGTGACTCCCGTTTCTTTTTTTATCATAGTTCTACGATCTGCCCTTTCTCCGGCACCTCGACATGCTTAAATCCCGCATCCTGCAGATGTCCTTTGTAAGTCTGTGCGGACTGCTCTTCGCCATGTACCACAAACACGCGTTGCACTTTATCCACTTGCAGACTGCGCGTCAGGTAATCAATCATCTCCTGGTAATCGCCATGCCCCGAGAAGCCTTCAATCTTCGTTATCTGCGCCTTGATACGATGATCCTGGCCGAAGATGGAAATCCATTGCAGTCCGGGTTCCTGAATACGCGCACCCAGTGTACGAGGTTCGCAATAACCCACAATCAAAATCGTACAGCGCGGGTCGGAGATATGATTTGCCACATGGTGCTTGATACGTCCGGCCTCCAACATGCCGCTGGCGGAGATGATGATACACGGATCCTCTTTATGGTTCAGCGCTTTCGACTCGCGGATATCCGTGATGTAACGGAGCGTGTTAAATCCGAACGGATCGGGGTCAAAACGCATCGTATCGCGTACTTCGTCACTCAGTTCCTCCGGATACATACGGAAGATATGCGTGGCGTTCGTTGACATCGGCGAATCGACGTAAACGGGTATATGCGGCAGCCGGCCGTCGTTATACAACTGGTTCAGCACATATACGATCTCTTGCGTACGGCCAACTGAGAAAGACGGGATAAGCAGCTGTCCCTTGCGATAAACGCAGGTATCATCCACAACGCCCAGCAGTTGTTCTTCGGTCACCAGCTCCTCGTCATGCAACCGGTCGCCATAGGTCGATTCACAAATCAGATAATCACATTGCGGGAACAGTTGCGGCGATGGCAGGATATGGCAATGTTTCCGCCCGATATCGCCTGTATAGGTCAATCGCTTCCAGCATTTCTGCCCTTCGTTCCCTAATTCGCTAACTCGAAAATCGTTAACTCGTTCTTCATAAATCTCCAGCGAGCAGATCGCGCCTCCTAACATATGACCGGAATTGGTGAATGTCAGCAGCACATCGTCAAACAAACGGAATCGGCGGTCATAGCCATACGTCACAAAATGATGCATCACCTTGTCCACGTCATGCTGGTTGTAAAGCGGTTCGATGAAATATTTCTTGCCTTTCTCCTTATGCGGGTTCTGCCTGTCGATTTTCTTATTGTATGTCCGCACATCCTGTTCCTGGATAAATGCCGTATCGGCCAGCATCAACGCACAGAGGTCACGCGTTGCGGGTGTGCAGTATATATCCCCGCGGAAACCCAGTTTGTAGATATACGGCAGCAAGCCGGAATGGTCAATATGTGCATGGGAAAGGACGACACAATCTAACTTGGCGGGATCGAATCCCAAGTCTCGGTTAGCGGCATCGGTCTCCATTCCTTTGCCTTGAAACATGCCGCAGTCCAGCAATATCGTGTGACCCGAATCGGTAGTTATCAGATGTTTGCTACCGGTCACCTCCCGCGTCGCTCCTAAAAATTGTACTTTCATGGTTTTAACAAATTATGCTGCAAAATTACTACAAAAAATTTGAAGTACCAAATAAATTGGCAAAAATATGTATTATGCTGGCATAAAAAAGTTATTTTGACGATTTATTTGGAGTTCGCTAAATCTAGCGAACGTAATTTCGGGGGAATTGCTCTTTGAGCAAGGCGGAGTCCGAAGTTACTACAAATTTTATATCTATTTTTGCCCTTTTTATACAAGCACTCAGGTATTATATACTACGTATATAATACTAACGAAATTGCATGCAAAAATTAGTGCGTGATAAGTGCGCTATTAGTGCGCTATTAGTGCGCGATAAGTGCGTTATTCTCGGTGGTAAATAAATGTCCAAAGGCATGAAAAAGCGCCTGCCGAAGCAGACGCTAATTCACTAATTCTCTAATTCCCTAACTCGCTAATCGTTCAACGAACCTCTTGACCGGTGACGGTGTACGTCTTATCCCCGCGAAGGATGAAGATTTGGCCATCGCGGATGACCTTAGTAGCCTCTCCCCAGCCCTCCCCTGAAGGGAAGGGAGTGTTGCCAATGCCTGTTGGGACTTGCTCGCCGGTGGTGGTGAATTCGCCGGTATAGGAAGCAAGTACGGTCTCTTGGTCATCCTTGGCAGTAAGTGTAAAGGCATAATGCGTGCCGCTGTTAAGTCCCGTGACGGTGAACTGCATTCCATTGGCGGTAAGAGTAGCTTGTTGTGTTTTGCGTGAACCATCTTTGGATGGAGCGAAAGCGATGCCAGTCAGTTGACCATTGCCATTGAAAATCAAGGTGCAGAAGACTACTCCGTCTTTGGTGATTTGAATCGTATAAGAAGCGGCATTGTCGTCTGTCGGCCAAGTCATGGTGGCAGTGTTGTCCGTTGGTTCCACAGTTACCTGATTGGTTGAAACGGTTGTTCCTTCTGCGCCAATGGATTCTACATAATAGAAATCTCGCCAAACAGAGGCATTCTTGTACATATCAATCGAACTCGGCAGAACGTACAGTTTGCATTCAAACTTATCCACTCCGTCGAAGGCGGTGCTGTACGCATTGGTCGGCGTCGGGCGGTAGTTGAAGATGGTCTCAAGGTTCACGCAGTTATAGAACGCGTTGTTATAGATGGTCTTTACCGACTCGCCGATGGTTACTTTCTTCAGCGTGCTGATACCCGCGAAAGCGTTTTCGCCGATGGCGGTGACGTTATTGCCGATAACGAGTTCTTCCATTTCGGTTGGTGCTTCTACGCCAAACTGCATATTTTCTGTAAACTCGCCGGCATTGCCGATAGTCAGCACTTTGTTAGTCGGGTCATATGACCAAACCAATGCGAAATCTTTTCCGCAAGTTCCTACTCGGTCATATGTAAACTCTGCCGTAAAGGTCGTGTCCTTGGTTATCTGGAAAATACGCGGGTTATCTTTGAGACCATCCGACCATTGAGTGAAATGATAACCGTAATCGGGGACAACGGTTAGTGTCACATAATCCAAGTATTCCGCAGAATTATTTCCGGATATAGAGCCGTGCTCGGCGTTTTTAGTGATTGAATATACATTCTTCGCAAAAGTAGCGGTAAAGGTTGTATCTTGTGTTAAGATAAAAGAACGCTGTTGGGATGTATTACCATCACTCCATTTAGCAAAGTGATACCCATAATTGGCTTGACATGCAAGATACACTTCGCTTCCTGCGTCAAAAGAGCCGACAGACTCATTGTATTCGATTGTCCCTGCTTTGACTACTTTAGAGATATAGCCACTACCTCTTGCAGCATCAGCACTCTGTACATTCACAGAGAATTTAGGCGTTTCAAAATAAGCGGTGTAATTGGCATTACCGTTTGTGGTAATGGTTCTTGGATTGTCGGTGTTGCCATCTTGCCAACGAACAAAATGAGACCACTGGTCACTATTGGCAGTCATTATTGTAAGTTGGCCTCCATGTAAACCAATAAAAGTCTGGTAGTCGTCGCATCCACTGGAGTAAATGCGGATAGTGTCATTGTCATTCTCTAACGTGCTAAGAGATGGTAGTAGTACAGGCCGCACGGATTGTCCGTAGTAGCGGTAGTAGCCGCTGAGGATGTCGTGGTAGCCCGAATTGAAGTACAAGGACCACGCGAGGCTCGAGCCGCTCTCGTTGAGCGAAGACGACCAATAGTCGCCGATGGCGCCCACAACGTAGAAGTCGCCCCCCTCGGAGCGGCAGCTCGCTGCGGGAAGAAAAATGAACTTGTCCGTGTAACCTGCTTTATTACTCGTGACCTTATAACCGTTTATTCCATTCTGTGTAGTCCACGTCCAGGTGCAGTTGTCATAAAGTTCCTGCCATTCCGCCTTGGTCGGCATTCGCCAACTACCGCCCCAATTAACATGAGCGGCATCGTCTTGCGGGTCAAGAACAGTTTTGCCACCATCATTATTGTACTTCATAAATGGACTACCTCCATCGTTGATATCAAAATAGGTGGACCAATTGTAAGTCTCTTTAGTAGAGGTTTCTCCCCAAGCATAGTAGTTGCCATAGCCTTCAGGGGATTCAGCACCCACATTCATATTTGCCCATTTGACACTGAGACCAAGATCCACAGCCTGGGCAGCTTCGGGAGGAATTGCTTTTACCACTTGTCCATTTAGCCCACATGTTTGATGGACGGTAATAGTTTGTGCCTGAAGGAGCGTTGCTCCCACAACAAGCACGGAAAAAAGAATTGATTTCTTCATAATAATTGTTATTTTACTAGTGTTTTTATAAAATTTTTATTTCATGATTTGTAACTATTTAGCTCTTTTTTATATTTATTGAAATGATAAAATCTTATAATTAGCATAATAACTATGAAGACGACAAAGGATGTGATAAATATGCAATGGCATGTATTATGTATGTGCACATCGTGATAGTAATTACAAACTTTGCAATAAGTAATGAAAAAGATTCCCAAAAAAGTTACAACAAGCCATCTTGCAAAAATATCATATGGTCCTTGAACGAAATCGCAAAAATTCTTTTGATCTGCATTTCTATAGTATTGAGGAAAAATTTTCTCATCTATTTTTCCAAAGTATGCTTTTTCGCGAATCTTATTAATTTGAATTTGTTCTCTTCTTTGTTTTGTACCAATATAAACAGAGACAGAGTATAATATTAATATTATAAAGAAGGAAGCGACTGATACAAACATCAAATCCTGAACATAGAATCCAGAATATTTCATCATCGCGCATACTTTACTATTTTCATCCAAAGCTTCTATGGCATGCAGAATTTCGAAATTCATATGAATTAAAACATATCCATAAAAACCTATGATTCCAACGAAAGTAACCAATAATGCCATAAAGTTACTTAAATTGGAATTGTTATTTACAGCGTACTGTTCATGTAATTGCAGTTCTAACTGTTGTCGCATTTCTTCGTCTTTCATAGATTAAATTTTTTACTATTGCCTCCACTTTATTATTCGGCTTTCGGCATTCTCCATTGTGTTAGATTTTTTGATGACTAGACTACTAGATTACTAGATATCTGGATAATACACACGAAAAGCGTGGGCTTTACGCTCGCTTCATTTGATTGCTTGAGGTCTTC
The DNA here is from genome assembly GCA_017557345.1 of Paludibacteraceae bacterium. GTDB lineage: Bacteria > Bacteroidota > Bacteroidia > Bacteroidales > Paludibacteraceae > Colicola. The sequence goes on from JAFYZR010000045.1 coordinate 22,597, forward strand.
GACTACCTTAATAACTCAAACTTACGCACGGAAAACTCACGCTGATACGTGAGCGTGCATAAACCGTACTTGAGTTATTATGATTTCTTGAAGTTGTCGAAGTTTCAAGCAATCAAGTTTGGCTTATTACGCTTTATAGTGCAACGCCTTGCACTTATGGTATATTATATTCGTGCTCGCTATTTTTCCTCTGCGGCGGGAGGTTAGTCTGCAATTACACCTGCATGGAGTTCTTCAATAGGAAAAACAAGATCCCAGTTTTTGCCCCATACGATGTTGCCGTTCTCTATACAAAAACGGTTAAACTTACGTTCGTCGAGATACTTATTATACTGCGGATGTGGGTGACGACGGATGAAGTCACCTACATTAACCGTTTGCATGGTATTGTCACTAAACCAAAGGTTTACCGACAAGTTGCCGGCGTTCGTGGCATTTGTAATATAAAGACGGCTCATAGTTATAATTTGGTTTTAATGGTTGTACTTTTTACTGCCTGTCTCAAGACGAAGAACTTAATCCATTTTGTAATGATGTTCTTGCTGTATTTCCTAATAAATTCTTCAGCTGTCTTCTGGTCTTTAGAAGAGAGCGGTTCTTCTCCAGCTTTCTCACGAACACGGATGTCGACTAACTCACCATCCATCATTACTAGCTCGAAAACACTCTGACACCCTTTGTGGGTAACATGCACATGGATAGGCTCGTGCTCGTTAGAATAAAAGAAAAAGACAAATCCGAAATATTCAAAAATCTTTGGCATAATAGTGCGCGTTTTCAATTTTGCACGCAAAATTACGAAAAATATTTGATATATGCAAATAAAATGCAGTAAAATTTGCATAAATGCAAAAATTTTATTACTTTTGCACCAAATTTTATAAATCATGAAAAAAATCCATCTTATTGTCATGGCAGCAATTGCTTTAGTAAGTGCGAGTTGTGCGAAGCAGGAAGCTCAGAAAGCCCCTATCACGAAACCTCAGATCACCATCGAAGGTGGTCGTCTGACGCCCGAAGGACTATGGGCGATGGGACGTATCGGGAGTGTAGCAAGCGATATCGAGACCGGATGGCTGGCATATACCGTCAGCTATTACAGCGTAGAAGAAAACAGATCCACTTCGTGGATTCGCATCTGCGACCCTTACGCCAAGGAAGGTGAATTGGATGTCTTCGATGAGTTCGTGGGATACGAACCGGCATGGTTCGGCGGCAGCGGAACGCTGGCATACATGCGCGGGGGACAGCTGTACTTGCGTCGCGATGGCAAAGATATAAAGGTAGAAGGAGCGGAAGATATCGATGGGTTCCTACTCTCTCCGATGCGGGACAAGGTCATCCTGATCAAGCAAATAAAAACCGTTCCCTCCACCGTGGATAAATATCCTGACCTGCCTTTGGCAACAGGTCACATGCACGAGGACTTGATGTACAAACATTGGGACGAATGGACGGAGACTGCGCCGCAGCCTTTTGTATGCGACCTGCAAGTCGAATATATCGGTGAAGGCGAGCGCATTAAGTCAGCCAAAGTGAGCGAAGGAGTCAACATCCTCGAAGGCACGGCCTTTGAATGTCCGATGAAACCATTCGGCGGCATTGAGCAGTTGGCATGGAACCCCAACAACGAGGAGATAGCTTATACCTGCCGCAAGAAAACGGGTCTCGATTATGCCATTTCCACCAATAGTGATATTTATCTTTATGATTTACCTACGGGCGAGGAGCGCAATATTACGGAGGACAACAAAGGCTATGACACAAATCCCGCCTATTCGTCTGACGGACAATGGATTGCATGGCTGTCGATGGAGCGTGACGGTTATGAGAGCGATGAGAACCGCTTGTTCGTAATGAACACTCAGACCGGTGAGAAACGATTCCTGAGCAAGACGCTGGACAGCAACGTGGATGAGTTTATATGGGCGGACAATACATCTATTCTCTTCACTTCCGTTTGGCATGCTACCGTTCAACTCTACAGAGTGGACTTGGAGGGCAATATACAAAAACTGACGGACGGGCAATGGGATTTAGGATTAGGCGATATATGCGACAAGGATATCTATCTGTTACGCCACTCGATGCGGGAGGCAAACGAAGTTTGCCGATTAAGGATTAGCGAGGGCGAATTGGAGCAGCTGACGCATGAGAATGATAATATCTACAGTCAGATTGAGCGGTCAACGGTTGTGCCGAGATGGCAAAAGACAACCGACGGCAAAGATATGCTGACATGGATTATCTACCCACCGCATTTTGACCCGAGCAAGAAATACCCGACGATTTTGTATTGCGAAGGCGGTCCACAAAGTCCGGTCAGCCAGTTCTGGTCATTCCGCTGGAATTTCATGATGATGTCAGCCGGCGATTATATCATCGTAGCGCCAAACAGACGCGGTTTGCCGGGATTCGGTTTGGCATGGAATGAAGAGATATCCGGCGATTATGGTGGTCAATGTATGCGCGATTACTTCACAGCCATCGATGAGTTCTGTAAAGAACCGTATGTGGATAAAGATCATCTTGGCTGTGTAGGCGCTTCGTTTGGCGGATTCAGCGTCTATTGGATTGCCGGACATCATGACGGACGTTTCAAAGCCTTCATAGCGCATGACGGCATTTTTAACCTCGAGATGCAATACCTGGAGACCGAAGAGAAATGGTTCGCCGAATGGGACATGGGCGGCGCTTATTGGGATAAGAAGAACAAAATAGCCCAGCGTACCTTTGCCAACAGCCCGCATAAGTTCGTCGATAAATGGGATACGCCTATCCTTTGCATCCACGGAGAGAAAGACTACCGCATATTAGCTAATCAGGCCATGGCGGCTTTCGATGCGGCTAAGATGCGAGGTGTGCCGGCAGAACTGCTGATCTTCCCGGATGAGAACCACTGGGTGCTCAAACCGCAAAACGGTATTCTCTGGCAAAGAGAGTTCCGCGGCTGGCTAGACAGATGGCTCAAGGAATGATTGATGGTTTATGATTTATGATTTATTTCGATGAAATATAGTTACGAATACGAAATAAAATACCAGGAAGTTGACGACCGTAAGAAACTTCGTCTCTTTAACCTGGAGAACTACCTCCTAGAGGTAGCAGGTACGGTTGCCGATGATTTGGGATTTGGTATCGCGGTACTGCATCCACGCGGTTTGACATGGATTCTCACGCGGCTATCCCTGGAGATGTACGAATTGCCCACCTGTTGTGAGAAAGTGCGCTTCGAGACATGGATTGAATCCAATGCACATATGCTCAGCACCCGTGATTTCCGGATATATTCCGGCGACAAGCTCATCGGACAATGCAAGTCCGTCTGGACGGTGTTAGACATGGAGAAACGAGAAATAGTCAACTGCTTCGATGACCCGATTTTTGCCGACTGCGTCGATGGCGAAGTGATTGAGATGACACGCGTCCGGATGACGACTATTCCGGAACCGACAGGTATGATGATGCATAAGATTGTCTATTCGGACATCGATTATAACAGCCATTGCAACAGCTGCCGCTATCTGCAAACCATGACCGATACTTATCTGCCTGACTATTACGGCAAGAAAATAAGGCTGGATATCAATTATTCCAAGGAAGTGATGCTGGGAGAAGAGCTGCAAACTCTTTTCCTTATCACGGAAGATGGCGTGCAATACCAGCAAAAGAACGAAAATGGAGAAACTTCGTGCTCAGCAAAAATAACGATTAGCGATTAATGATTTGAGATATGGAAATACAACAAGAAAACACGATGCTTAAGCGTCCGGCCGAATTGGAATGCGATGTAGTTCGTTTCCAGAACCAAAAAGACAAATGGATTGCGTTCGTTGGATTGATGGACGGACATCCGTATGAGATCTTCACCGGTCTTGCCGATGATGAGATGGGTATTGCCCTGCCGAAATCTGTCACCAACGGCAAGATTATCAAAGTGGTGCAAGAGGATGGTTCCAAACGCTATGACTTCCAGTTCGTCAACACGCGTGGCTTTAAGACGACGGTGGAAGGATTGAGTTATAAGTTTGACCGCGAGTTCTGGAATTACGCCCGTTTAATATCCGGAGTGTTGCGTTACGGCATGCCTATCGATCAAGTGGTGCATATGATTAGCGGTCTGCAGATGGATAGCGATTCCATCAATTCTTGGACTACAGGCGTAGCGCGCGTATTAAAAAGGTATATCCCGGGCGCAACCATTGAAGAGTCCGAAGAATAGAAAAAGACCCGCAATAGCGGGCCTTTTCTTTTACTTTTCTGCAACAAATCTTGTCTCGAGCATTCCGAGGGACTGATTTTCCACCACCTTAATTCCATATTTGCGGCGCCATTGGTTGGCAAGAGAATGCCATCCGCGCGTTACATAGGCATAGATGTATGGATGTAAATGGAGTTTCATCCCTTTTCCGTGCTGCTCATATTCATGTGCAATCTGTTCGGCTATCTGGTCAGTAAAGAGGATTGACGCTTGAATCTTGCCTTTGCCTCCACATGTCGGACATGTTTCCTCGACTTGAATCTCGACAGCCGGCCGTACACGTTGACGGGTGATTTGCATCAAACCGAACTTGCTAAGCGGCAACACGTTATGTTTGGCTCGATCACGTTCCATCAGTTTGCGCACATAATCGTACAATTGCTGTTGGTGCTCCTTGGAATCCATGTCGATGAAATCAACTATGATGATACCGCCTATATCGCGTAAACGCAGTTGGTGCACCAATTCATCCGCTGCGAGCATGTTGAACTGGAACGCATTCTCTTCTTGGTCCTCAAAGATTTTCTTGCTGCCTGAATTGACATCTATGGAGAACAGTGCTTCGGTTTTGTCTATTATCAGATAACCTCCGTGTTTGAAACCGACCGTCCTGCCGAGTCCCGTTTTCATCTGACGGGTGATGTCGAAATGGTCAAAAATAGGCTGTGCGCCTTTGTAGTGCTTAACAATCTTTGCGCTTTCCGGGGCGATGAGTTGCAGATAACGACGAACATCATCATAGATCGCTTGGTCATTTATCTGTATGGATGTGAAATCCGGGCTTAGCACATCTCGGATGATTCCGAGTGTCCGCCCCATCTCTTCACTCACCAGGCTTACAGGCTCACGTTGCTGGAGTGTCTTGATTGTTTGCTCCCAACGATCCGTTAGTAAACGCAATTCGTTGTCTAATTCCGCTACGCGTTTGTCTTCCGCTACCGTACGGACGATGATGCCGAAACCATTGGGCTTGATAGATAGCATCAACTGTTTAAGCCGCTGACGTTCGGATTCCCGCTTGATCTTCTGGCTTACCATCACACCGTCGGCAAAAGGAATGAGAACGATATTACGTCCCGCGATGGATATCTCTGCCGTCAGGCGAGGGCCTTTTGTATTTATCGGCTCTTTAGAAACCTGAACCAATATAGGGTCACCTACTTTAAGTACATCCGCTATCTGTCCTTCTTTGCCTACCTCCGCTTGACGAGGAGTCTTGGTCAGTACCGGAATGCGGCGCCTGTCCGAAACGGCTTTGCTTACATACGTCTGCAGCGTACGAAACTGAGAACCTAAATCCAAATAATGCAGAAAAGCTTCCTTCTCATGACCTACATCCACAAATACCGCATTCAACGCCGGCATGACCTTCTTCACACGACCGTAGTAGATATTGCCTACGGCAAAATTATCTTGATCCCGCTTCTCGCGAGCCACTTCTTGCAATCGGTCATCCTCTGTCAGCGCTATCGCGATTTCTGTCGGCTGTACGTCAACAATCAATTCGCTTTTCATTCTGATTAGGGATTATAAAATAAATAAAAAAGCCTTGTGGCAACTTACACACACTTGTGCAAGCCTCTAGCCACAAAGCTAAGTCATCGTCAATTACTTATGCTTATGACGATTCTTACGCAAACGTTTTTTACGTTTATGCGTAGACATCTTGTGTCTCTTATGCTTCTTTCCGTTTGGCATAATTGTTTGTTTATTAAAATGTTGTACTAATGATTTTATTTTCTTTTAGCTTCGCGTACTGCTGCTTTAAATTCAGCTGCAGGCTTGAAATCAGGAATCAGATGAGCAGGAACGGCTATTGTCGTCTCGCGCAAAATATTACGAGCCACCTTAGCAGCACGCTTTTTGGTTACAAAGCTACCAAAGCCGCGGATGTAGACGTTCTCTCCCTTTACGAGATTGTTCTTGATTCCCTCTGTAAATGCCTCTAAACATACACCGATCGTCTTCTTGTCAAAACCGGTCTGAATGGCAATTTCCGAAATGAGTTCTGCTTTAGTCATATTATTGTATTTTTATATTTTACTTTTTCAAATCCGAAAAACTCTGCAAAATTACTATAAATAATTGAAATACAAAAGTTTTTTAGCAAAAAAATTGCAAATTTTGTTATTTTTTTGTAATTTTGCACTCGATTTACACATTTTTAGACCCAAAAAGCGCTTTTTCTCATGCTCAATTCGCTAATTTATAGTCGATTATACAATTGGTACGAGATCAATCATCGAATACTTCCGTGGCGAGAAACGGAGGATCCGTACGCTATTTGGCTAAGTGAAATCATCTTACAGCAGACACGAGTGGTGCAGGGCATCGATTATTATATGCGATTCATCAATCGATGGCCGACGGTCGAAGACTTAGCCGCAGCCGATGAAGCCGAAGTGCTACGGGAATGGCAAGGCTTAGGCTATTACAGCCGGGCCAGAAACCTCCATAAAGCCGCACAAATGGTGGTTCAGAACGGATGGACTCCTTTCCCTTCCCGTTTTGAAGACATACGCGCTTTGCCGGGTGTGGGTGATTATACTGCCGGTGCGATTGCTTCATTTGCATATAACCAGCCCTTCCCTGCCATGGATGGAAATGTGTATCGCGTGGTAGCACGGTTAATGGATTTAGACGAGCCATTTGACACTTCTGCTGGCAAGAAGCTCTTCCGTCAACAGATAGAACAATTGCTCGACAGAGATCATCCGCGGCTCTTCAATTCCGCCATCATGGAGTTCGGAGCACTTTATTGCACGCCCGTTTTAGGCGACAATTGTACTTCTTGTCCGTTACAGGCCTGCTGCAAAGCATATACTAACGGCACAGCGGAGTTACTTCCCGTGCGCAAACCTAAACCGAAAATAAAAGACCGGTGGTTTACCTATCATATCTATACTACCGGAACAGAGACGCTTATTCATAAGCGCGAAGCCAAAGACATCTGGTTTCATCTCTACGAATTTCCTTGCGATGAGCACGACATTCCGACAATCGGCAATCGAAAATCGAAAATCGATTTCCCCTATACACACGTGCTGTCACATCAACGCCTACACGCGCGATTTATAACGCATAAGGTAAAAGAATTGCCTCACATCGAGGGAACGATGGCCATCAAATGGTCTGATCTGGACAATTATGCTCTTTCTCGATTAACGCTGAAAGCGCTTGATAAACTGATGTCAGGTCTTCGGAACTGAAAGCACCTTGATTTTGTTCGCGCAATAATTCCAAATGATGCTTTATCACCTCTTTATCCCCACGAATCGCAGGACCTGTCTGTGCCTCTTGAGGAGATAAGGAGTGTACTTTTGCTGCCGTCTGGTCGATGAGCGGCAATAATGCCTGGAATGGGATTTGCGTTCCTTTCAGCACTTCTGCGGCCATCTGATACATCAGATTCGTATAGTTGTTCGCAAAAACGCCTGCTATGTGCAATCGTTCCCGGTCATGTTGATTTGCCTCGTAGATGCGACTTGTCAACACCTGAGCCAATGAGTAAATTGCCGCTATATCGTCAATATTGCGTCCTTCGATAAAACAAGGAATACCGCTCCAGTCGTCAATCAACTGCGCTTTGCTGAAACTCTGGAAGAAATAGAGAACGCCGGCATGCGGTTTGTCATCACCGAAAACACTAATAGGCATCGTACCTGAAGTATGCAGATGAAGCGCACGAGGAGCATTTACTTTGGCTGCCACTTCTGCCAAACCCTTATCGGCCACGGTATAGATATATACATCTGCCGACGGCAGTTGACCTTCATTGGCAAGCATTTCTCCTTCCGCATTTTGCCATTTTCCCTCAACTGTCAGATAGGACGAAATCAACTGTGCGTTAATATGCTTGAGTTCAAACGCATGCTGCAAATTCGTGCCTACATTCCCTGCTCCGATAATAACGATTTTCATACTCCTTCAACCTGCAAATCTTTAGTTATTCTTTAGTTATTATTTAGTTATTCTTTAGATATTCTTTAGTGATTAACGGTATATTGTCTATAGAACTCAGTAACTGCGACAATGCCTTTCTCCCATACTTCCAGATCCATACTTTCGTTGGGCGAATGAATGGCATTTTGTTCCAGGCCAAAGCCCATCAGAATGGTCTTGCAACCAAGTATCTGTTCAAAAGCTGCGATGATAGGTATACTTCCGCCACGACGCGCCGCTAACGGACGTTTGCCAAAGGCAATCTCGAAGCCTTTCTCCGCAGCCTTATATGCCGGAATATCTATTGGACACACATATCCCTGACCGCCATGCATAGGTGTCACTTTTACACGCACGCCTTTCGGAGCAAGCGATTGAATATAATCCGCAAACAATCGAGAGATTTTCTCATGATCTTGATTTGCCACAAGTCGGCATGACACTTTCGCATGGGCCTTACTCGGCAAAACGGTCTTGCTTCCTTCGCCTGTATATCCACCCCAAATGCCGCACACATCAAATGACGGACGGCAAGAATTGCGCTCCAAAGTACTATAGCCTTCTTCTCCAAACACATCATCCACGTCAATCGCTTGATTATAAGCCTCTTGCGAGAATGGTATCTGTGCGATCATCGCCCGTTCTTCATCCGGAATAGGCAGCACATCATCATAGAAATGAGGGATGGTAATGCGTCCGTTTTTATCCACTATTTGCGCCAACATCTCACAAAGAGCGTTTATCGGGTTCTTTACCGCACCTCCGAAATGCCCGGAATGCAAGTCTCTGTTCGGGCCATCCACTTCAATCTGCCAGTATGCCAAGCCACGCAAACCCGTTGTGATAGAAGGCGTTTCCTTGCCTATCATCGAAGTATCGCTCACCAGAATAATATCGGCTTTCAGCATCTCTTTATGGTCTTCCAGGAATGCCTCCAGCGATGGAGAACCTATTTCTTCCTCGCCTTCAAAGATAAACTTCACGTTGCATTTCAACTGCCCTGTTTGCGCCATATATTCGAAGGCCTTTGCCTGAATCATCGCTTGTCCTTTATCATCATCCGCCCCGCGTGCATAAAGCCTGCCGTCACGAATCTCCGGCTCCCATGGATTCGATTTCCATTCGCTCAAAGGCTCCACAGGCATCACATCATAATGCGCATAAACCAATACCGTCGGTACATCGGATTCCGAACAGCTGTATTCCGCATAAACGAACGGATTACCGGCAGACGGCAAAATCTCCGCTTTCTGACAACCTGCTGCCAGCAGCAATTCTTTCCATCGCTCGGCACAACGCAACATATCGCCTTGGTGCTCGGCTTGACAACTCACACTGGGAATGCGCAAAAGACTTGCCCACTCCTCCATAAATCGCTCCTTATGAGCGGAGAGGTAGTCGTAAATAGACATAGAATGTAGTTCCTTTTGGGGATGTTTCGAAGGTTATCCGTCCGCCTGACGCTTCCACGATATGCTTGGAAATGGCTAAGCCTAATCCGTTTCCGTTGGATTTGGTCGTGAAGTTCGGCATAAAGATGCGCGACTGGATATCTTCCGGTATTCCGGTTCCATCATCAGAGATAGATATCTGTATTTCACGCTCCGAATAGCTTGCATTAAGCATCACGATGATATCGGTCGGCGAAGCTTGTAGCGCATTACGGATAATATTGACAAATACTTGTGAAATCTGTTCCTGGTCTGCCAAAACCACTACGCCCGAATCGGCTCCCACATAGCGGATAGGAATCTGCTCATCGTTCGCCCGTTGAAGTGTAATCACATTCGATAACTTCTCCGCCACATCCACTTCCGTCGTAATGACTTCCGGTTGCTTCGCAAACGTGGAGAACGATTGCGCGATATGCGCCAGGTTATCTATCTCGGAAATAAGCATTTTGGTCGTTTTGTCGAAATACTCGTCAAACTGCTCTGTTCCTCGTTTGAGCTGCAGTTTCTGAACCGACAGTTTCATCGGAGTCAAAGGATTGTTTATCTCATGCGCGATCTGCCGAGCCATCGTACGCCAAGCGCCTTCTCTTTCCGCACTCGCCAAACGTTCAGCCGATTCCTCCACTCGATCCACCAGCATGTTATATCGCTCCACCAGCGCACCTAACTCATCATGATAAGGATAATCGATATGATTGTCTTTACCGCCAAGCGCAAAGCGTTTCATCTTTTCTGTCAGCATAGAGATAGGTGCTGTCATGGAACGCGAAGCCCAGAAAGCGAAGAAAAGAGCCAGCAGCAGAACGATGATATATGGCGGCAGCAAGCGTGCCAGGAGTGTATCCACTTCCGCATTTCGCGTCTCTTCGCTCACAAAATACGGCACGGCGATATAGCCTATCGTTACGAAAGAACCGTTATGGAACGGGATATATGATACCAGATAAGGATGCGATGCGATATGCTCATAGCAGATAGCCGATGGCGTGCCGCTGAAAATCGCTTCCGGAGCCATTCTGCGCGAAAGAACACCGCTGTTAAACAGTACCGGCGAAGAAGAAGCCAACAGTTCTCCCGAAAGCGAATAGACATGTATATCCTGATTCATGTCATAGCCCAAATCATGCAAATCAATCGACAAGCCTTGCGCTTGAGCAGGCGTCAACGCCACATCCCAATAATAGAGCGAACGCAAATACGACTGTATATACTCCGAACGCATCTGCAAATCATGCCGCTGATGTTCCTCCTGATTGGTGTGAACATAACTGATTGACATGAAAAAGACATAGATAAAGACCGCTAAAACAGGCGTCAGGATGATATACATGATTCGCGTAGAAAGCCGCATATTACGTATCCCGCGATGATAAATCAGACCGATGATACCTATTAAAACCATCAAACCAAAGAGCACATGGCAAAGGATGAAATAGAGTCGTGAAGATGCATAAGGCTTGTCGCGCGACTCCAACAGTTTGCGGAACGAGAATGTCTGCGAAGCTACGCTGTATATATCCGTATAATCTTGCAGTTCGGTATAGTTAAGCGGCAAAACGGTCAGCACATTATACATGCCGGCTTTCGTCCAGCGAACCATCGTCTTGGCATTCCGGAAGGATTTCTCACGCCATGTGTCGTAAGTCGTCAGATAGACTTCGTCGGATGCCAGCCTGTTGCTTGACCAATAAACCATCTGACGGGCATCGAAGATATAAAACAGCACTTCCTCATCTTTCTCAGCGATGGCACGAATAGAATCCAACGAAGTGTTTCTGCTCAACGCCTCGCATAACAAAGCCGTCTGATGCTCCGCATATGCTTCCCGTTTGAGAAGCTTCTGGGCTTCAGAAGAAGACGAATGACAGGCCGTCAGACTCAGCAACAATATAAGGAATCCTAATATCTTACGCATAATTTCTATTTTGGCTGCACACCTTTGCGACTGCAAAATTACTGCTTTTTTTTAACATATGCAAATAATTTTGCTTTTTCTCCCCCAAAATTTGCGTATATCAAAATTTCTTCGTACCTTTGCGTCGGCAAAGGTTTTAGACTATGACAGAACACATCGCGGAGTACATCAAGAGGATTAATCAACTCTACCAAACTCATCAAGCCAGAGAACTTTCTTATCGCGCCGACCTCAAACGTCTCGTCGAGAACTGCCTGGGTACGGGCTATCTGGTCATTAACGAGCCGGAGCGTATCGCTTGCGGTGCGCCCGATATGGCGATTAAGAAGAAGGATATCCAGATTGCCTATATCGAGACAAAAGATATCGAAGACGGAGATCTGGACGGACGCAAAAAGAACAAGGAGCAGTTCGACCGCTATAAAGCTTCTCTGGACACGATTATCTTCACCGATTATTTGGATTTCCGTCTCTACGAACACGGCGAATGGAAGCAGTCGGTGCGGTTGGCGGAGATACAGGGCGACAAGATTCGCCTCTCTGACCCGGAGCGCTTTATCGCGTTGATGGAGCATCTAAAGACGGTCTCGCCGCAGAAGATCACCTCCGCATCTAAACTCGCGCAGATTATGGCGGGTAAGGCGCGGCTGCTACGAGATATCATTGAGTTGGCGCTTATTCAAGATGGCGACAAGCCCTCGGAACTGCATAGCTATATGGATGCCTTCCAGAAGGTGCTCATTCATGATATCACGCCTAAGAAATTCGCGGACATCTATGCGCAGACGATTGCTTATGGTATGTTTGCTGCGCGTCTTAATGATACATCGCCGGAGAACTTCACACGTAGTGAGGCTTCTGAACTGATCCCCAAATCCAATCCTTTCCTCCGTAAGGTCTTCCAGCAGATTGCCGGATACGACCTGGACGAGCGCATCAAATGGATTGTGGACGATCTCGTCGCTGCCTTTGCTGATACGGATATGGAGAAGATTATGGCGGGTTTCGGCAAGAGCACCGAGCAGACGGACCCTATTCTCCATTTCTATGAGGATTTCCTTTATCAATATGACTCGAGTGCCAAGAAGCAATGTGGCGTCTATTATACCCCGCAGCCCGTCGTCAATTTCATCGTGCGGGCTGTCGATGATATACTCCGTTCGGAGTTTAACCTGCCGATGGGATTAGCCGATACCTCTAAGATTGAGGTGATGAAGGAGATCCCGCAAGACCCGAAACACAGGAAAGAACCGAAACTCTACCACCGCGTGCAGGTGCTGGACCCCGCTACCGGGACGGGTACTTTCTTAGCCGAGACTGTACGACAGATCAAGCGTGATCTCAAAGGACAGATGGGTGCCTGGACGCAATATGTGCCCGAGCACTTACTACCGCGGCTGCATGGCTTTGAACTGATGATGGCGCCTTATACGATTGCGCATCTCAAACTCGACATGGAGATAGGTGTGCCCACGGAAGAGCGCCTGCGCGTGTTCCTTACTAACTCGCTCGAGGAATATAACAAAGAGGCGCATACTTTGTTCGGTTATTTCCTTGCCGAGGAAGCGAATAAAGCCTCAGATATCAAGCGCGACGCACCTGTTATGATTGTGATGGGCAACCCACCATATTCGGTTAGTAGCAGTAATAAAGGAAAAGAATTTGAATGGATTGATGGATTGTTAAATGACTACAAGAAAAATCTCAACGAGAAGAAACTCAACCTAGACGACGACTACATTAAGTTTATTCGACTTGCGCAACATTATGTAGAGCGAAATGGCGAAGGAATCTTGGCATATATATGCAATAATAGTTTTATTGATGGTATTACACATCGTCGAATGCGTAGCGAATTGATGCGCGTCTTCGATAAGATTTATATCCTTGACTTACACGGTAACGCACGCAAGAGAGAGACCGCACAAGATGGTGGAAAAGATGAAAATGTATTCGATATCATGCAAGGTGTCAGTATTAATATTTTTATCAAAACATCCGCTAAAACTAGTAAGCCTGCTGGTGTCTATCATTACGATTTATATGGTACGCGCGGACAAAAATACGCTTTCTTACAAGATCATTCTTTTGAAAATGTAGACTGGACGCGACTTGCTCCGCAAGAACCGTATTTCTTCTTCGTCCCCAAAGATTTTTCCTTACAAACTGAATATGAAAAAGGATTTAAAATTGATGAATTGATGAAGGTTTGTAATTCTGGCGTTCAAACGGATAGAGATCCTTTATTTATAGATAATGATTCTACGCAATTAGAAAATCGGATAAAAACACTATTAAGCCCTCCTTTAGATAGATCATTTATTGATGCATACAATGTAAATGATTCAAGTTCTTTCAAATTAACTCAAAAAATTCAATCAAAAAAGTTTGAAAAAATACATATTAGAAAATATGAATATAGACCTTTTGATTTTGTAAGTATTTATTACGATTGGAGGATTATATCTCGACCAGCATATGATGTCATGCGGCATATGTTACAATCAAATATGGCTCTTCTTACAAAAAGAGGTTTCCCATATCAAGATAGACCGCAAGGTTTTGTTACAAATGGCCTTTCTGATCGACGCGCTTGGTCGAGTTCTGGAATGCAAGGTGCTGAGTCGGTCTTCCCCCTCTATCTTTATCCCGAAGAAGGCTCCTTGGATACGGAGCGTCGTCCGAACCTCAACGCGGATATTTGGGCGAAGATCAATGCTTCTATCGGTAGAGATGGATCGCCCGAAGATATTTTCCATTATATCTACGGAATACTCCATTCTCCGCACTATCGCGAGAAATACAAGGAGTTCCTTAAGGTCGATTTCCCGCGTATTCCATACCCCAAGAACACCGAGGAGTTTGAGCACTATTGCACCTACGGTGAGCAACTTGCCGAACTGCATCTAATGCACTCTGTACCCGTTCTCGATCCCGAAGTGCAGTTCCTACAGGACGGCTCGTTCGTCGTGGACCAAATCAAATGGATGGCGAACCTGGATGCAGAAGAAAACGGTAGTGTCTGGATTAATGACACACAGTATTTCTCCAATGTGCCTAAGGTCGCGTGGGACATGTATATTGGTGGCTATCAACCGGCACAGAAATGGCTCAAAGACCGCAAAAACCGGGCACTCTCATACAAGGATATCGAGCATTATATCCGTATCATCGCCGTCCTCTCCGAGACCCACCGGATCATGCAACTCATAGACCGGATTGGGTAATTTAGAAGGTGAAAGAATTGTTCTAACTGCCCAAGGAAAACAAGTAGCTGAAGAGATAGAGCGTATACATACCTATAAAGATGCTTCAAGTAAAGATGCTTCAAGGACCAGGTTTAACTACTTGGTCCTTTTTGCACCCAGCCTGTATCTTTTTTAGTTTTCGTCACTTCTCAATGTACTATCCGCCACCTATGAAACTATAGACTTCATATAAAGCTCATATAAACCTCATTAAAGGCTCATATGAACTAAACGATAAATTTTCTAATCTCTGTTTTTTTTGTTTCTTAGATGTTTTATTAAAAGAAATTTTGTGTTAAAATAGGCAAACTCTTGTATAATTCAAAAAAAAGCAGTAATTTTGCACCCGCAAAATTGAAAAGAACAACAAAATGGTGCAATTTTTTACTGCTTTATTACTTGGATTACTGACAATACTCGACCCATGCACGCTGATGACAAGCATTACTGCCATCAGTTATATCGATAAGGAGATCAACAATCGCCGCAAAGTATTAACCAACGGCCTGATGTTCGTTCTAGGCAAACTGGCGACCTATGTTCTTCTCAGCATCCCGTTCCTGATGGGCGCGCAGACAGAAGGCATTCAACGCTTGTTGAGTCATTGGGGCGAACCTATTCTCGCGGGATTTATGCTCATCTGCGGCATCGTTTTGCTCTTCAGCGGACATCATCACCATGAGCATGACCATGGCATCAGCAAATGGCTCAAAGAGACGGATAGCAAAGAAAGTTGGATCTGGTCATTCATTCTTGGCATCTTCTTTGCCATCGCATTCTGCCCGCATCGTTTGGTTTATTTCCTGACGATGATTGATATCACCCTCACGCTGCCGAGCACATGGAATTGGCTCATGCCGGTTGTCTTCGGTTTAGGAACAGGCCTGCCTATTATGCTTATCGCATGGCTCGTAAGTTATAGTGCCGTTAGCATAGCTAAACTGACCAGTAAAATGCAGACTTTCGAGAAATGGTTCAGACATATATGCGCCGTTTTATTCCTCATTTTAGGCGTTTATCTGGCCGTGCATTGTATTCTCGAATATCACGAGCATAGTTGTTGCGAACACGAGCATTATGAGCTTTCGCTTTAAACAATTCTTTGTGAACGATGACCGCTGCGCCATGAAAGTCGGCACGGATGGCGTGCTATTAGGTTGTTGGACACCAATCACCGTACACCGTACACCGTACACCATACACCCTACACCATTCCGGGTGTTAGATATTGGCACAGGTTCCGGACTTATTGCTCTGATGCTTGCCCAGCGTTGCCCAAATGCCCAAATAGATGCGATTGACATCGATACCAGCGCTATTGAACAAGCCAAGGAGAACTTCGCGCAATCGCCCTTCAGCAATCAGTTAGCCGCTTATCCTTCTTCGTTGCAGACCTGGCCAGATCATCCATACGACTTGGTTGTTTCTAATCCTCCGTATTTTCAGAATAGCCTTAAGAATCCTGATGAAGGACGAAAACAGGCACGCCATACCGATTCGTTATCCTATCAAGAACTGCTTTCTCATAGCGCACGTCTGTTGAATGAAAATGGACATTTAGCCCTTATCTTGCCTGCCGAAGCGGAAGAGGAAGTATGTCAATTAGCCGCTACCTATTCCTTATATTTAACGCATATCACGCGCGTGTATAGCAAGGACTCCAAACCTGCCAGACGAGTGCTACTTTGCTTTGCAAAAGTGGAGATCGGAGATCGGGAATCGGCAATTAAAGAAGACACACTCGTTTTAGAAGACGAAAAAGGCGGCCGAAGCCGCCAATATCAAGAGTTGTGTAAGGA
Source organism: Paludibacteraceae bacterium (assembly GCA_017557345.1). Taxonomy (GTDB): domain Bacteria; phylum Bacteroidota; class Bacteroidia; order Bacteroidales; family Paludibacteraceae; genus Colicola. The sequence continues at coordinate 39,216 of JAFYZR010000045.1, forward strand.
TTTTTACCTCTAACACTTCTTTGTTCTTTTAGTCCGAAGGACGGTCTTTCTTCTTTGAGCGAAGCGGTCTTATTTAGCTACATTAACCGCGCGAACCTCACGAATAACGGTCACTTTCACTTGACCCGGATAAGTCATCTCATCCTGGATACGCTTTGCCAAATCGAAGGACAGCAGCTCTGTATCCTTATCAGAAATCTTATCTGCTCCAACGATGACACGCAGTTCACGGCCGGCCTGCAAAGCATAAGTCTTCACAACACCCGGGAACGACATAGCGAGGTTCTCAAGGTCATTCAGACGCTTCACATAACTCTCAACGATCTCACGTCTTGCGCCCGGACGAGCACCGGAAATAGCATCACACGCTTGTACGATAGGCGCGATAATTGTGGTCATCTCGCATTCATCGTGGTGAGCTCCTACGGCATTGCAGATATCGGGTTTCTCGCCATATTTCTCGCAAAGTTTCATACCAAGCTCTGCGTGCGGCAGTTCCACTTCATCCTCAGCCACTTTACCGATATCATGCAACAAACCGGCACGCTTGGCTGCTTTGACGTTCAGACCTAACTCTCCGGCCATTGCGGCACAAAGATTCGCTGTCTCACGGCTGTGCTGCAGCAAGTTCTGACCGTATGAAGAACGATATTTCATCTTTCCCACCAGACGCACCAATTCAGGATGCAAACCGTGAATACCAAGGTCAATAGTGGTACGTTTACCGGTCTCAATGATCTCATCCTCTACTTGTTTGGTCACTTTTGCCACTACTTCTTCAATACGCGCGGGGTGAATACGTCCGTCCTGCACCAGTTGATGCAAAGCCAGGCGGGCTATCTCACGACGTACAGGATCGAAAGCGGAGAGCGTGATAGCTTCAGGGGTATCGTCTACGACGATTTCTACGCCCGTTGCAGCCTCCAAGGCACGGATGTTACGGCCTTCACGACCGATGATACGGCCTTTCACTTCATCATTCTCGATGTGGAAAACGGAAACTGTACTTTCTGCAGCGGTCTCTGAGGCTACGCGTTGGATAGTCTGGATAATGATTTTCTTTGCCTCTTTGTTTGCCTCAAGGCGTGCGTTATCCATAATCTCGTTCACGTAGCTCATAGCTGCCGTCTTAGCCTCATCTTTGAGAGCTTCAACTAGTTGTTTCTTTGCCTCATCGGCTGACATGCCGCTCAGTTGCTCGAGTTGTTTCTCTGCCTCGTGATGCAGTTTCTCTACTTCTTGCTGCTTGAAGTCCAACGCTTGCTGACGTTGATCTACCTGCTGCATTTTTTGATTCACTTCGTTGAGGGCACGTTGAACATCTCCCTGACGCTGATTCAACTGCTGTTCGCGTTGCTGCAAGCGTTGCTCTTGTTGTTGCATGCGCTTGTCTTGCTCACGAATAGTATTATCGTGCTCCAATTTCAGGGCGATGAATTTCTCCTTGGCCTCAACAATCTTGTTTTTCTTCACCACTTCCGCTTCTTCGGTAGCTTTCTTAACGATACCGGCACCGATTAGCGTAGCGATGAGGTAGTACATGCCGGCTCCAACCAGGATGCCGCCGACTACACAAATCACAATAATGATTGCTGTGTTCATTTCGATAGTTTTTCTAATATTAATTGATTTAACTCTTTGAGTTCTTTCTCTACGGGCACCAGACTTTTCTCTCGTGCATCGGACTGCAATGCCACAGCCACTTCAAGAGCCGTGTACATCCATAACTGCTCTGCCGAGGCATTGGGACGAAGCTTGAGATAATATTGATAACGCTGATTAAGCAACTGAGCCGCCTTGCGGAAGTTCGGTTCCTGGTCACGCGGCACATCCAAGCCCACCGAGTGAGCATCCAGATGTAAATTGATATGTTGCTTGTCCGAATCCACTAATCCCTAACTCGCTAATTCCCTAACTCCCTAATTCCCTAATTCCCTAATTCCCTAACTCCCTAATTCCCTAACTCGCTAATTCGCTCATCGTTTCAAGGCTGCAATAGCTCTATCCACTTGCGCTATCAGCGCGTTAATACGTTTCAGTGCCTCCGAGTTTGTCTCTGCGTCCGTTAACGCGTTTGCCACAGCTATCCGACGATTCTTCTGCTGTAACTCCACCAACTCGCTATGCGTACGGATTAACTCTTCTCTTTGTCGGTCGAGATCCGCACGCAACTGCATATTCTCCTGTTGTAACGCTTCGTAGCGCTCCAAGAGAAGATGCAAGTTTTGCGAAAAGGTGTCCAGTGTCTGCATTAGAACGCGTAACCGATACCCAAGCCGATAACTCCACGGAATTGGCAGCGCTCTGCTACTTCACCATCCGCATTGGCAATCAGCGTACCAGGATAGTACTTCAGGTTCGTCTGAACGGTTACTTGCAGACATTTGAGGAATTGATAACCCAGTGCTACATCCCAGTCAACATCGAAATGACCGAACTGACGATTCATGTTCGAATATTGGAAATAGGTGTCAGCTACCTTGCTGCCCTCTACATAGGTATCCAGAGGATTGCCTTTGCCCTTATACGGGGTGAAGAGAGTAAGGGTTGAACTGAGTGTGAAGTCCTCATATTTATAAGCCACAGAACCCTTGAAGCTCAAACCAAGCTCTGCACGGGCATTGCGGTCATAACATTTAACGCCGTTCTTGTCATAGTACGAAACACCGTAAGCATCTTTCAATATGCCGCGAAGATCGGTGTGCGATACTTGTGCTGCATCATAACCGATTCCGCCCATTTCATAAGCCATCTTGGCAATATCGTAAGCGGTCTGAGCTGCTGCCTTTGTTACATCATCGTCTGCATGATCAAGAGCCCATTGATACTCGCCTAATGCTGCTTCTTCTGTATATTTGCGGTTCCAAGCCTCGCCTACATAAGCCGTAGCGATACGACCGGCTACCGGAGAGAGATACAACGAGAAATCTGCGCCGTTAACGCTCTTCTTCCAGTCAATACCGACAGATATGTCCGTATAAGAAGGAGCTAACCATTTGGAAATGATGTTGTTATAACCTGTCTGGTAGTTACGGCCAAGCGCATACTGGCTCTGGAAAGAACCTAAAACCGTCAAGAACCATGTCGGATGGAACTCCCAACCAAATTTGGTTGCCAATTTAATGTTATCGCTCGACTTCTGGAAAGCATCCTCGTCCTGGTCAATCCATGTTACTCCGAAATCGGTGTCGAAATTGGTTTCCCATGCGAAAGCATCTTTGCTATAGAGAAGGTGCAGTTTGCCATAGGCAAAACCATTGACGTTGTTTCTACCGCCGGCTGCCCAGTTTACCAAACCGGTAGCTGCTGCGTTCAAACCAACCGAACCATCAAATTTCCAAGGACCTTGAGCGGCTTCTTCTTGAGCCGATACTGTTACTGCTGCCAAAACACACAGCATGACTGATAAAATCGATTTTTTCATATTCAAAAATAAATTGTTTGTTACATTATTTTTTTGCCGGTTTTGCAAAAACCGTGCAAAGGTACAACTTTTTTTTCATATATGCAAATAAATGTCAATTTTTACACATTTTAATACAAAATGTGCACATTAATTTGGAGAAAAAGCAGTAATTTTGCACCGTGATTTAATATGGACTAATCCGTACCTATTTATTTGACGAAAATTACACACAATATGAAAAACATAAAACTTCTAGTTTTAACTATCCTCACAGCCCTTAGCACAAGTGTTTGGGCAGGCGAAGCAACGTTTACGATGAGTTCCATTTTCGATGGAAATAATCAGTCTGCAGACGTAACATCTCCTGTTGCGGCCACAGTGTCCACAAATACTTCGAAAGGCAATGCCAAAGAGGGAAAATTAGGTAGCACCGGCAATTATTTTCAAATTGTACTTGCCTCAGAAACTTTTTCTGCTGCAAAAATAAATGGTTTTATAAATACTGTTCAAACAAACCAGAATTGGGGATTCCAATTCAGCACAGACAAAGGTACTACTTGGGGAAGTGAAGTAACACAAGCTAACGATGGGAACAAAGACCCACACGATATTACTGTAGAAGCTACTATTCCTTCCGGGGCAAATGGTTTTAGAGTGATTCGCAAAGCAGGAACAGGAACTCATGTGCTTTCGATAACACTTACTGTTAGTGGAGAAGGTGGTGGTTCGACGACCGTTCCTGTGACCGGCGTTACGTTGAACAAAACAGAACTGACACTTGAGGCCGGGCAAAGCGAGACATTGACAGCAACCGTAGCACCTGGCAATGCGACGAACCCTGCCGTCACTTGGACAAGCAGTAAAGAAGAAGTGGCTACCGTTAGCGCTGATGGTGTTGTTTTGGCCGTAGCAGAAGGAGAAGCCACAATTACGGTTGCTACCGTTGACGGCGATAAAACGGCAACGTGTGCTGTTACCGTTAAGGCGCCGGCTAACCCTATTCCGGTGACGGCCATCGCACTCAATAAGACAAGTACTACCATCTACAAAGGCGCAACAGAAACGCTTACCGTCAGCTATACACCTGAAAATGCCAACACAGGAAAAGCCGTTGTATGGAGCAGTGACAAAGAAAGTGTAGCTACTGTTACAAACGGCGTTGTAAAAGGTATTTCCGAAGGAACTGCAAACATAACCGTCAAAACAACAGACGACAAATTCTCCGCTACATGTGCCGTAACAGTCGAAAAAGCTGCTGTTCCGCAAACCGACCTTTCCATTCACGTTCCAGATGTATATAAGGAGAAATATAAAACCAACTTGGTAGAAAAAGACGGACGATATTTTGAAGTATATTATGCCGGACGTTACGATAACGGAGGAACAAAACTCACTATTCATACCAAACCCATCGACAAGTCTCATGGTATAACCAAAAACGAGACGGGTTCAGCATATGAAGCCACCGATGACTGGTTCAAAGGTTCCGGTACTGATAAGGGCACTGGCTTTGCCGCAAAAGATGAGTTTACGACCGCTACTACCCGTTGCCATACGATGGGCAGCTCCAATACGGTAGAAATGCATATACAAGGATTTGACCAGTTCTCTCTTTATGCAATGGATAAGAAATGGACGCCAAACAAACTGAGTGACTGCAAGTACTTCAAAGTGCTGATTGACGGTCAGTTAGCGACAATGGAACAGTCCACAGATGCCACTATTCGCCGTTTCGATATTTCCGAAGACGAACATGTTATCAAGATTGAAGTGATAGGGGACGGAAACTTATTTGGAGCTTTCTCGCTACGCGAGGCACAGACTCCGCGCGTGCGTTATGTAGAAGGAAACGACACCACGCAAAATGTGCTGGTGACGCAGAACCTGAAGAATGTCACTTACTACGTAAAGAACGGAAAGGTATCCGGTGCAAAGACCGAACTCAAATGGGATGGAGAAACAGCTACGGGCATCAGTCTGGACTTTAACGCAGCCGGCGACACAGCATTGCTCAAAGGAACGGTGATGTGCGACCCGGGATTGTACAAATATGCCATCGTAACCACGCTAAACGGCATTGAGACAAGTACCGTAAACGGGAAGTTCAATGTCTCCACGGACATCAAGACCGAACGCGACACCATCATTGATGCCTATATCGGCGAGGAAATGGATCCGCTGGAGTTCCGTTATTTCGCCAAAGATGCGTCGGCCATCACCATCACCTGGAAAGATAGGCAAGGCAACGACTGCAACCCGCCTGCCGGACTCGAATTCACAGACAACACCTCGACCCATAAATACAGAGGAAGCGGTCTGATAACGGCGGATGAAGGCACCTATCGCTTTACCATCACCATCGCCGGAAACACGGAAACCGTGATAACAGGTGAGATCATCGTCCTCTCGCAAGATCTGGGAACCGATCCTATCCTCTATCTCTACCGCGACAGGGGCCTGAGAAAGAGCGGCTCGGACGAAATCACAGAGTCTGTCTTTGCTTTGCTGAAGGACAAGAACCTGAACGTCAAAGCCCGCCGTACCTTGGAAGGAACGCGCCAACCGGATTTCTACAAGCAGTTCAAGGCCATCATCATCTCCGAAGACGTGAGTGCGGATTGTCCGGAAGTACTGGATATCCTTTCCGGCAACGCCACCAGCCGGCCTATCTTGAATATGAAAGGATTCACGTACGCGCAAGAGACGCTTAACTGGGGCAAGCCGGACAACGGCACCGTGGACACCGTATCGCATAACAGCGGATCCATCTTCATACAACGCGGCGAGCACCCGATATTCAGTAAGTTCACTACCAAAGACACGGAGACTGAGATTAAGATCCTGAATTACAAGGACTTGGAGCACGATCAGGTCAACGGTGTGATGCCTATTCAAATCAACTCCGACCTCGGCAGCACGTATTGCTTGGCAACCGCCTACACGCGTAGCATGAAAGAGGATGATCCAACGGAGGCATATTACAAAGACGGCGTACGGCAAACGGTCATACATGAGATTCCTTCTACCGGCACCGGAAGAGGCAAATATATCTGCTTGCCGCTGGCACTCAAGAGCCTGAGATACCTGACGGATGACGGCAAGAAACTGATTGAAGGTATCATGGACTATCTGCTTGGTAATGAGCAGTTTAAGATCGAGCAAGCCGTTGACTTGGGCATTACGGAGTTCTCCATCGACGGAGAGAAAGCCGACATCAACCAAGGCAAGAACACCATTTCGCTAACCATGGATAGAGCGCGTTATGAAGAGTTGGACAACTTCCGCAAGATCAAGCCGGTTATCAAGTTGTCCGATCCGGAATATACCTTTGTCTCGCCTGCTTCGCGTGAGGAAATAACGCTGGAATACAGTATGTATCTGCCGTATAAGTTCGTTGTCTCTGACTATATCCGCATCCGCGAATATGAGTTCTCGCTCACGCTCACAGAAAGCCAGGGAATAGATGAAGTCTATGCAGTAGGCGACTGGGTAAATATCTATGATATTTATGGCAGAAAAGTGGCTACAACGAACGAAAACATCTTCATGGTAGAATTGCCCCACGGCGTTTATATCGCAGTCACAGCAGCCGGAAAAACGATAAAGATCTTAAGATAAAAAGATTTAACAGTTTTTCTTTCTTTTCAATTGTCTAGCCCGGCCTTGCCTGTCCAAATTAGTGGTGATGGTATAGAAGAGGAGCGGGAAAATGCAGAGTGGATGCTTTGCATATTAGCAACATTACTTATTTTTTATTATATTTATTATATTATATGTGTCCGATTTTCGTACAAAAATGCACGGAATCCGCACAAACATGCACGCTTTTCGCACACGGCTGCACGAAATCCGTTCAACATTACCCCCTAAAAGGGCGCTCCATCCCCTTCTGACGCCAAATTTGTGTCCGGATTTCGGACATCCGGCTCTTTCGGCGACGGCTCGCGGTTTATTGTGCTGGTAATGAAGCCGTTATAAAAATGGATATATCCTTTCTCTTCCAAACGATTAATAATATCGTTCATCGTAGAAGGGCTGGTGTGCAATATATTCGCCAAACGACGAACGGAACCGTGCCAGCCTTGCTTGCCCATTTCTTCTGAAGTAGTTAATCCATGTATATAGGCGTAAACGGCCGCCTCCGCCAGCTTGAGTTGCATGTCCTCAAGCATCCATGATTGAATCGAAAAATAAAAAGGTTTTGCCATAGTCTATAAAAAGGTAATTTCTGCGTAAAATGTTCAATTTTTCCACTCTTCGGTGTCTTATCGGTATTATGTCGGTGTCATTACGTATGCAAAAGGCACTAAAATCGCCATGATTTTAGCCCAATATGTTCAATTTTTCCTCGCTAAATTTCGACTGCAAAGGTACAAAAAATATTTGACATATGCAAGAGAAATAAAAATATTTTATTGAATGCTATTTGGCGACAGAAAGACGTAATAGTTTGGCACGGTTTTTGCATAGTTGTTTGCGGAAAATTATAATTAACAATTATACTATGCAAAATCCAGTGGATATCAGAGAACTCCAGGAGCGTGTAGAACGCGAGAGTTCATTCGTAGATGCCTTGACATTAGGCATGAATCAAGTAATCGTAGGTCAGAAGCACCTCGTAGAAAGTCTTCTTATCGGTCTGCTAAGTGACGGACATATCTTGTTGGAAGGTGTTCCCGGTTTGGCTAAGACATTGGCTATCAAGACGTTAAGCGACCTTATCAAAGCTAATTTCAGTCGTATTCAGTTTACTCCCGACTTGTTGCCTGCCGACGTTATCGGTACGCAGATTTACAGCCAGAAAAGCGAAGAGTTCAAGATCAAACGTGGTCCTATCTTCGCTAATTTTGTGTTAGCAGATGAGATCAACCGTGCTCCGGCGAAAGTGCAGTCTGCTTTGCTCGAGGCGATGCAGGAGCGTCAAGTGACCATCGGTGAGCAGTCGTTCAAACTGGACGATCCGTTCCTTGTTTTGGCCACTCAAAACCCGATTGAGCAAGAAGGTACTTATCCTCTGCCCGAAGCGCAAACCGACCGTTTCATGCTGAAGGTCGTTATCGGTTATCCGAAGAAAGAGGAGGAGCAAGCGATTATTCGTCAGAACATCGCCAGCGAGAAGAAACAAGTGCTTCCGATTCTCTCAACAGCCGATATCATCAAGGCGCGCAAGATTGTCGAGGAAGTGTATCTGGACGAGAAAATCGAGAAGTATATCGTCGATATCGTCTTCGCCACCCGTCAACCGGAAGAGTACGGTTTGAAAGATCTCAAACAGATGATTGCTTTCGGTGGAAGTCCTCGTGCTTCCATCAACCTGGCCAAGGCTGCTCGCGCGTACGCGTTTATTCATAGGAGAGGCTATGTAACGCCGGAAGACGTTCGTGCCGTTTGCTATGATGTTTTGCGTCACCGTATCGGTCTAACCTATGAGGCAGAGGCAAATAATATTACCACAGAAGATATCATTACCGAAGTACTGAATGCGGTACAAGTCCCATAATATGACTTCAGAAGAGTTATTACAAAAAGTTCGGAAGATAGAGATTAAAACCCACGGGTTGAGTCGTAATATCTTCGCAGGCGAATATCACAGCCAATTCAAAGGTCGTGGTATGGCGTTTAGCGAAGTGCGCGAATATCAGCCGGGCGATGATGTGCGTTCGATTGACTGGAACGTGACTGCGCGAATGAATCGGCCGTACATCAAGATCTATGAGGAAGAGCGAGAATTAACGGTGATGTTGCTCGTCGATGTCAGCGGCAGCCGTAATTTTGGTACGGTGAGCCAGATGAAACGTGACACGATGGCCGAAGTAGCCGCCACACTCGCCTTTTCCACCATAGAAAACAACGATAAAGTGGGTGTCATCTTCTTCTCGAACAAAATAGAAAAATTCATTCCGCCTAAGAAAGGTAAAAGCCATGTGCTGCATATCATCCGCGAACTGCTGAGTTTTGAGCCCGAGAATAACGGAACGGACATCAACATGGCGCTGCAATACCTTACTAACGTGCAGAAAAGACGTTGCACGGCATTTCTTATCAGCGATTTACAAGATGCTCATTTTAGCGCCACACCTGCCAAGAAAGGCGAAGTAGCACCGGTTGTTATTGCAAGCCGTAAACATGATCTGAGCGCTATTCAGATATACGATCGTCGCGACGCGGAAATACCGAATGTAGGCCTACTCAAAGTGCGTGATCCGGAAACAGGTGCGCGCGTTTGGGCTGACACTGCCTTAGCAAGCGTTCGTAATGCATACGGACAAGCTTGGCGTGACCAGCAAGAAGCGCTGGAGACGGTTTATACCAAGACAGGAATGAATCATGTGAGCATTCGCACGGATGAAGATTATGTGAAAGCATTAATGCGGCTTTTTCAGAATTGATGATTGATAATTTATGATTTCTAATTTATTATTAGCGATAGTTGTTAGCGCAAGCATCGACTCAACCATGCTGATGTTGGGCGACCAAACGGCAATGCACTTGGATGTGACGCACGAAGCTACGGAACGGGTGCAATGGCCTGCTTTTGGAGAAATGCTGCAAGACGGCATCGAGATAGTTGACCGTTCTGCCGTGGATACCACTACTCTACCCGACGGACGTATACAATTGCATCAGGATCTTGTGCTGACCAGTTTCAAAGACTCGCTGTTTTCCATTAGTGAAGTAGGTTTTGCATGCGGAGAAGACACTTTCTGGACCGATCCGTTAGCGCTGAACGTCATTCAACCCTTTGAAGTGGACACAACGCTTGCCATTACCGATATCAAAGATATCGAACGTGCACCTATCTGGTGGTGGGGCATCATACGTTGGATTCTGCTCGGCCTGTTGATTGCAGGCATTGCCGTCGGTGGATGGTATCTCTGGCGCTGGTGGCAAAGCAAACGCAAACCCGAAGAGGAAGAGATTAACCCCGAGTTACTGCGCCCTGCCGATGAAGTGGCATTGGAGAAACTCGATGAGATTAAGGCAGCGAAGATTTGGAAGGACGGCAAGATCAAGGAATATCAAACCGACCTGACGGATGTGGTGCGTGAATATATCGGACGTCGTTTTGGCGTACAGAGCACGGAGAAAACAAGCGATGAGACTTTGCGCGCGATGAAACCGCTGATTGATAAAGATCTGTTCAGCAGTCTGAGTAAGATGCTGCAACTGGCTGACTTGGTTAAGTTCGCCAAATGGCATACTACCCCGGATGAGAATGAGCAAGGCCTGACAACGGCTTATGAGTTTGTCAATCAGACAAAAATAGTGGAAAGTCAAGAGTCGACAGATAAAAGTGAGGAGGAAGAAGTATGACATTTGCTAATCCCGGATATTTATTTTTACTGCTACTGTTGCTTCCGGTTATCGGCTGGTATATTTATGAGCTGTGGAAATCCGATGCAAGTGTACAGTTGAGCGACACAAGCACGCTGGCCAAACAGCCTAAATCAATTCGCATCTGGTTACTTCATGTGCCATTTATATTGCGCGTAGCAGTTATCTTCTTATTAAGTGTTGCGCTCGCGCGCCCGCAGTTAACCAACCGCTGGTCCTCGGAATCTACCGAAGGAATCGATATTATGATGGCGCTTGATATCTCAGGTACCATGTTAGCGGAAGACCTTCGTCCGAATCGTCTGGAAGCAGCCAAACAAGTAGCATCAGACTTTGTGATTGCCCGTCCGAACGACCAGATAGGTTTGGTTGTTTTCGCAGGCGAGAGTTTCACACAATGCCCGTTAACGACAGACCATGCCGTTCTCGTTAATCTTTTCAAATCCGTTGAATATGGAATGATTGAAGATGGTACTGCTATCGGTTTGGGTCTTGCTAACGCCGTAAACCGAATGAAAGACAGCGAGACAAAGTCGAAAGTGGTTATCCTGTTAACCGATGGTTCAAATAACCGAGGAGATATCGATCCGCAAACAGCTGCGGAAATAGCCAAGACCTTTGGCATTCGCGTATATACAGTGGGTGTAGGATCGTACGGACAAACACGCGTTCCGGTGAAAACACCGATGGGCACGCAATATATCACAATGGATTCCGAATTCGATGAAGGAACACTTCGTCGCATCGCAGAGACCACTGGCGGACAATATTTCCGTGCAACAGACAATGGCAGTTTGAAACGTATTTACGAGCAGATTGATCAATTGGAGAAGACCAAACTCCGTGTTCGTGAGTATTCAAAGCACACAGAGAACTTCGCTCCATTCCTTTATGCTGCCCTTTTCTGCTTGCTATTGGAAGTTATTTTGAGATATTTCGTATTAAGAACGATAAGTAATTAGTAGTTTATGTTTCGATTCGCACATATAGAAATGCTGTGGCTGCTGGTAACAGTTCCTGTCTTTATAGCAGCTTACGTAGCATATACACTTCGCAAACGCCGTCAACTGGAAGAATTCGGCGATGCAGAATTGATGGCACAGCTAATGCCCAATGCCAGTAGAATACGTCCGAATGTGAAGTTCTCCATCGTCATGGTGGCATTGACCTTACTCATTTTTGCTGCCGCTCGTCCGCAGTTTGGGCAGAGTGAACGCACAGAGAAACGGCAAGGCATAGAAGCTATCGTGGCATTGGATATTTCTAACTCCATGCTCGCAGAAGATGTAGCGCCAAATCGTCTTGACCGCGCTAAACAGATGCTGAGTAAACTGATGGATAATATGGTGAACGACAAAGTGGGACTGGTTGTTTTTGCCGGTGATGCTTTTGTGCAACTGCCTATCACTTGCGACTATGTATCGGCAAAGATGTTTCTTAACTCCATCAAACCGGAATTGATAAAAACGCAGGGAACGGCCATCGGACAAGCCTTGGCTACAAGTATTCGTTGCTTTGGAGAACAAAGTGATGCCAGCCGTGCGATTATCCTGATTACCGATGGTGAGAACCATGAGGATGATGCCGTGGCTGTCGCTAAACGTGCCAAAGAAGAAGGTATACAAGTGCTGGTGGTCGGAATCGGTAAACCAGAAGGAAGTCCTATTCCTATGCCGGGCACAAATAACTTCCGCAAAGACCGTCAGGGAAATGTTGTGGTTAGCCGTCTGAACGAAGACATGTGTCGTGAGATTGCGCAAGCCGGCGGAGGTATTTATGTTCGCTGCGATAACACCAACACTGCCACAAAAGCCATTCAGAAAGAATTGGATAAACTCGGCACACAAGAAATCGAGACACAGGTATTTACGGATTATAACGAGCAGTTCCAGAGCTTTGCTCTGATTGCATTATTGCTCCTTGTTATTGACTTCTTTATTTTCAATCGTAAAAACAAAGTGCTCAACCGTTTGGATATATTTGGGGAGGATAAGAAATGAAACGAATAACAGCAATATTAACGCTTTTCCTTATTCCTTGCTCTTTGCTCTTCGCACAACGCGAGGCAGGAGACGTAAGACGCGGAAACAGAGAATATAAAAAACAGAACTTCACCGAAGCAGAAGTGGACTATCGGCGGGGCTTGGAAGCCAACAAGAATAGCTACGAGGCACATTATAACTTAGGCGATGCATTGTTTAAGCAGGATAAGTATGCAGATGCACAGGCTGAGTTTGAAACCGCAGCAAAGATGCTGGACAAGAAATCCGATAAGGAACGTTATGCCAAAGCGATGCATAATATAGGCAACTGCAATTTTGCCCAACAGCAATACGACAAAGCAGTAGCCGCATACCAAGAGTCCTTGCGTGCCAATCCGAAAGATAATGACACACGCTATAACTTAGTGAAAGCGATGGAGATGTTGCAACAACAGCAACAAC
>JAFYZR010000046.1 GCA_017557345.1 Paludibacteraceae bacterium
CACTTATATGGATACCACAGTCTTAGCTAACGGTTGTGATAGTATCACCGTTCTCAAACTGAATGTGGTCAAAGCCAAGACCTTCAATCTCCGCGTAGTCGTAAATGACGAGACGATGGGAACGGTAGAAGGTGCCGGTACTTTCACACAAGGTCAGGAAGTAACGATCACCGCTATCCCTGCTAGTAGTAAGTATGTCTTTGTCCGCTGGTATAATGAAGATGAAGACATCAACGTCTATGATAATCCATATACGTTCCCACTCAACCGCAACCTCCAAATCCGCGCCGTCTTCCGCCGCGGCAAGAAATAACAACGACTAAAATGTTTAATAAACCAAATAATTTATCAGTATGAAGAAATTTCTATTCTTATTTTGCCTCACGTTAGGCACTCTTAGCCTCTCGGCTACTAATGACACCATCAACTTGTCCGATGCATCGTATGGCATCAATCAAGTGGATGCGTCTTATTATGTATCTGGAATCCCTGCGCAGGCGTATTATTCTTTCAGTATCTGGAATAATAACGACGATTATCCTGAATTGCGCATTGAAGCCAAAGTAAACTCTGATGTCTATATCCAAGGTACACATGTCATTGATTTAGGATATACCTTCTTGGAGTTTGATGATGTTACGAAGTATACCGTTTCTCAGGCTTTGTTTAGCCTAAAATTCACCGGCAAAGATGAGTGGGGTGATCCTTGGTATGACATCCTTGCTGTAGTTAATGCGTCTGATGGTAAAGTATATCGCTTTGAAGGCAACATGCCAATCTATGCATATGACGCAGATGATAATCCTCTTGACTTGAAAGACACCATCAATCCACAAATGGTTATCCCTGTTATCTATCAGATGACATATGACCTGGCAGGCGGTGCATTAGAAGCAGGCAAAAGCAATCCTGATAGTTATATTGCTGACTATCTGCCTATTACACTTAATAACCCTGTTCGCGAAGGATATACATTCGCTGGCTGGACGGGTAGCAATGGCGATGAACCGCAAAAGGATGTTACGCTTGCTCAAGGTACTACAGGAGATAAAGCTTACACAGCTAACTGGACCATCAACAAGTATACTATCACTTGGTTGAACGAGGATGGTACTGAAATCGACAAGACCGAGGTAGAGTATGGTCAAGTACCTACGCATGATGCACCGACGAAAGAAGCTACTGCCGAGTTCACCTTTACCTTCGCAGGTTGGACACCTGAAGTGGTATCCGTTACGGGTGAAGCTTCCTACCAGGCAACGTTCAGTAGCGACCGTAACAAATATACCATTACTTGGCTGAACGAGGATGGTACGGAGATTGATAAGACCGAGGTAGAGTATGGTCAAGTACCTACGCATGATGCACCGACGAAAGAAGCTACTGCTGAGTTTACTTTCACGTTCGCAGGTTGGACTCCTGAAGTAGTAGCTGTCACGGGTGAGGCGACATACCAGGCAACGTTTGAAAGTCACCCTGTGGATCCGACTGCTATAAACAATTTATCTGCAGGCGAAAACATTCCTACTAGAAAAGTAATCATCAATGGAGAAATCTATATTCTCCGCGGTGAAAAGATTTACACTATCACCGGCCAGGAAATAGTGCAGTAATCTGATATCGCGGCTCTGCCGCATTACAACTCGTAACTAGAATGCCATCCTTCGGGGTGGCATTTTTTTTCGCGCCCGCACCCACGTACCTTAATGTATATCTATACACCTTACGCCACCACCACCACCTCCTCCTCCCACCTCTCTCCTAAACCCTATAAATCTATCTAATTTTCTATATGTCATGTTTGACATAACATATATTAGGTTT
The DNA here is from genome assembly GCA_017557345.1 of Paludibacteraceae bacterium. Classification (GTDB taxonomy): domain Bacteria; phylum Bacteroidota; class Bacteroidia; order Bacteroidales; family Paludibacteraceae; genus Colicola. Next base: position 1,825 of record JAFYZR010000046.1, read on the forward strand.
ATAATATATAAATATATTATACAGCCCCTACAATTCCGATTTTTTGCTATCCCAACATCATCTATTTTCCTATTTTTTCAAAAAAATGACATCTTCACTTGTTTTTCTTCTCATTTTTATGTAAGTTATTATGTAGAGGAGGTAAGGCGCGGGAATTGGTCATAAATCCAATCGGCCCAACCCAAGATTCCTTTTTATTATAATAACAATTAAAATTTTTATTTAGCTTATGAGTAAGATATCACTCATGACCCACTTGGATGGGGTCACTGGAAAATACTCCAAGACGGATAAGGTGTACACAAAAGTACGCAAATTCGATGGACAGACCATCGGAATTAGAATGAAAAATCCTGCAACCAATCAACCGCCTACGGCGGAACAAGAGGCTGCACAGGAGAAATTCACCCAAATCGCTGCACAAGTCAAAGCAGCTCTCGCTGACGCAGAGCAGAAGGCGGCATTGAAGGTCGAGTGGAAAAGGCAACGTAGGTGCAAAACACTCAAGGGGTACGCTTTCCGTAAATTCTACCTACAGTCCATAACACCCCAAAATCCATAATGTTATGGCGTATGTAGCATGGAGCGCTGGTATCGATTACGTATCTGGCGCATTGAGCAAACCAAGTAGGAACGGTCAGCATGCGTGCAATAAGATGCTTCTTGGCACGCATCGCCAGGCACCGACCACCAACGACAAGTGTACGTACATTTATCTGCGTAAAAAGGTGAAACGTAACACAGCGCCGTCGAGCAACGAGTTGTGGGCACGCACTCGCTTCGCAGCAGTGGCTGCTGCCGTCAAGGCGCGAAAGGAGGACCTGATGAACGTGAACACCGACAAGCAGAACTTCCTCGCACAGAAGGATGATACCAACGGCAAGAAGACGTTCAAGGCGTATCTCTGGTCTATCTGCGCAGCAGCATACGACCAAGCACACCCGCGCAACTAACGATTAGCGAGTTAGTGATTTTAGATTAGGGATTAGCGTCTGCTTCGGCAGGCGCTTTTTATGCTTGTCACTCGACATAATACCGATGAAACCCCGAGAGGTGGTAAAATTGAACATTTTTCACGAAATTGCCTAGGGTAAGCATACAAAAAAACGCCCCGAAGGACGTTTTTTTGTTGTGCGTTCGCTTACTTAACGCGGCGCTCTTGGATGCGGGCTTTCTTACCCGTACGCTCGCGGAGGTAATACAATTTAGCACGACGTACTTTACCGTACTTGTTGATTGTAATGCTCTCGATGAAGGGGCTATCCATTGGGAAGATACGCTCAACGCCAACGTTACCACTCATCTTACGAACTGTAAAGCGTTTCTTGTCACCGCTACCGTGAATAGCAATCACGTCGCCACGGAACTCCTGAACACGCTCTTTGTTACCTTCTTTGATACGATAACCAACGGTTATCTGGTCACCTGCCTTGAATGCTGGCAGTTCTTTTTTCTCACCGGCAAAAGCTTGCTCGGCTACTTTCATCAAATCCATTTTTAATCACTTTTTATATGGATCAGTACTAACGTGATGAGCATTTACTACTATTCGGACGAACCTAATGCAATCGCCAGAGGCTCAAAACGGACCGCAAAATTACTGCTTTTTTTTGAATTGTGCAAATTTTGCGTGAAAATTTTTGATTTTTTTTGCGTATACGAAAAGTTTTTCGTATCTTTGCACGCTAAATATGCCCGAGTGAAACGCTTTTTGTACATATTAGGAGTTGTGCTGGTCAGTATCATCCTGATCTGCGGTGCTCTTGTGGCCGCTTTGATGAGTGATACGGTGGAGACAGCAGCCGTGCGACTGGTAACGGCCGAGTTGTCTCGTACGCTGGATACCAAAGTGCAAGTGGAAGCGGTGGAATATCGTTTCCCCGCGCGTGTGGCACTCAAAGGCATCTACATAGAGGATTTGCAAAAAGATACCTTGCTTTATGCCGGTGAGCTCTATGCGCATTTCAGTCCGATGGCGTTGCGGAAGAACGAGATACGCTTCTCGCATGTGCGGCTGGAAGATGTGATCAGCAAGATCTATAGAGTGGAGAGTGGAGAGCCGAGAGAGGAAAGTGAATGGAACTATCAATTCCTGGCCGATGCGCTCAAGAGCGAAAAGCAATCGGAATCCCAGCCCTTGCGCAGCCTGATTGCCGTTCGGGACATACAACTGGATCATATTCGTCTGCATCTGGAGGATCTCACGGCAGAAATGGATCATGCCACGATGGATCTGCATCGCTTGAGCGAAGATGGCATAGACGCGGAGATACGGGAGTTGAAGGGTAGTGTTCAGAAGTCAGTAGTCAGCAGCGAGACGCTTGTTGTAGAAGATATGGCGGCACACGTCATCCTGAACGATACGATGCTGAGCGTGCCTGTTCTAAAAGCCCGTCTTGCCCAGTCGCGTCTAGACATGAGCGGCATCGAAGTGAAATTTCCTGCCGTGGATACGCTTTATCTGAGCCAGTCCGCACACGATATCTCTTTTGCTCTGCGTTTTAATGAAGCGCAACTGGTTCCATCCGATATAGCGTTGTTCGTTCCCCGCACGAAAGGTTTGAAGCGTCCTGTCACCCTTCGTGGCGCCTTGGATGGCACGCTCGATTCGCTGGCATTCCATGATTTGGCTGTGCGTTATAACGGCAGTACGGTGCTGGAAGGCGATGTGAGTGCAGTCGGTTTGCCGGATATATCGAATCCTTATGTGCGTGCTAATTTGACCGATCTGCATACGAATGCGGCGCAACTGCAGGATTTTCTCTCGCAGCTTTACGGCCGTCCGATGCGTATGCCAGAAGTGGTTCATCGTCTGGGAGACATTCATTATCGCGGTTTGGCGGAGGGACATCTGCATGACTTGACGCTGCATGGCGCATTCCGCACAGCCTTGGGAACGATAACGACAGATGGCACTTTCCGTAGCGATTCGCTCTTCGATAATATGGCATACGATGCCCGTGTGGTAGGCCGGAAATTCCGTTTAGGCCGCCTGATAGGTCATGAGCGATTGACAACCGTGACGCTGGATGTGTCCTCGCAAGGTTCCATCGATTCGACAGGCGTTCGGGGCGATGTGAAAGCGCATGTACGGCAGCTGACATATAACAACTATACCTATAACGACCTGCATTTTAACGGCCGGTATGAACCACAACGCTTCAAAGGCCGCAGTTATATCGAAGACCCGCATCTGAGTGCTTCATTCGACGGCGTGGTGGATCTGCGCGATGAAGATCCGGAGATAAACTTCAACCTGCGTTGCCGCCATTTTGACCTCTCGCCTTTTACCGAGAATCGCTCTTCGCTCTTCCGCACATCGTTTGCGTTGGCGGTGGATATGAATGGTGCCAAACCGGATGAAATAAGCGGCTATGTGGTGCTGGATTCGCTGTTCTTTGCGACGAATCGCGACAGTGTGCTCATGAAGCAAATGACGTTGATGGCTTCGGCGGATGAGATGGGTAGCAAAGCTATCACTCTGCGAACCGATTTCCTGAAAGCGCAACTGGACGGCGTGTTCCGTTATGCGGATATCGTACCTGCGGCACAGGCCTTGATGCATCATTATCTGCCTTCGGCAGTAGCAGAACCTACCCGTGAATGGCAACCTGTTACTTTCCGACTGAATGCGGATGGAGAACGGCTTCGTGATGTGCAGAAACTCTTCACGGCTCCTATTACCGTGAGCGATCATCCTACGCTGCGTGCTGAGGCATCGATGGAACAAGGGCACGAGCCGTTCGTGGCGATGCGTTTCTTTGCTCCCGGAGTGCGTGCGGGAAATACGCCGATTCATGATTTGACTGTCACTCTTAATACAGTGGATTCTTTGCGGCACGAAGGTGCTACGGGCTCCGGTCTTGCTCTCTCCGTCTCAGCAGAGGCGATGAAGATGCAAACGGTGCTTTCTACGCTGGCCTTCCATGATACGCTACTCACCCATCTCACACTTCGCCGGCAAGCAGAACTGAATGAGATGCTTCCGGAGGGATGGCAGAAAATGTCACCTCGTGAGTTGCAGCATGCGCTGAGTGATGATCTCACTTTCCGCGAGAAACAGCGTGCTTTGGTAGCGGCACAGCGGGCAGGGGACTACGGCGGCGATTTGAAGTTCATCACGCATTTCTCGCAGTATGACCGCCAGCCGTTGATAGACTTGCATTTCCTGCCGGGCACACTCTTGTTGCGCGATTCCATCTATACGCTTGGCGAGAGCCGTGTGACATGGTGCGCTGCAGATACATCGCTGCAGGTTGAGCACTTCGCGTTTGCCGGAAACGGGCAGCATATACGCGCCAACGGACTGGCTTCACGCCGTGCTACAGATACCCTTACGGTCGATTTGCAGAAAGTGGATGCATCGTATGTGGTGCCATTTATCTTGCCGGTACAAATCATCATGTTTAACGGCCTGCTTTCCGGTCAAGCGAACATAACTAGCCTTTTCCGCCGTCCGAATATCGAGACGCAGATACATGTGGATTCGATGGGACTGAATAACTGCTATTTCGGCGAAGCGGAAGTGGATCTGCATATCAAAGACTCACTCGCTTTCCATGCCGATGTGATGCGTCCTGACCGCAAAGTGGTGAACCTGGACGGTAAGGCCTTGTTTGATGGATCGGGTACATGGAATCTGGATATGATGGCGGATTCTGTTCCGCTAGAGTTTATCAATCACTGGACGCAATCCGTGATGACGGACTTACGCGGCAATGGTTCGGGACGTGTCGTTGTGGGCGGTTCGAAGCGTGAGGGCGTTTATGTCCTTCTTCGTTGTGCGGCTCTCAACTCGTCCTTCGGCCTGCCATGGACCGGCGCACGGTATATCATTCCGCATGATACTATCGTGATGGATACAACCGCTATTCTCTTCCCGAACGTCCATCTGACGGATATAGAGGGCAATAAAGTGGAAGTGAGCGGAGGCGTTTATCATGATCAGTTTAAGGATTTTGCGCTCGATATACACGTGGATGCGCATAATGCCCTTGTCTTTGATAACGAGAAAGCAGGTGAGATGATTCAGGGGCATGTCTATGCAAACGGCCATGTGGATGTGACGGGCGATGAGAATGATATCCTTGTTTCTGCAGATGCTGTTACCGCAAGACATAGCCGTTTCCGCTTGTCGCTGGATAATGTATCGTCGGCGTATGAGTCGAATTTCATTCATTTTGTGGAACATACTGATCCTGCGCGCGCGAATACTATTAAGGAGACAGAACTCGACAATATCGATATCAAAACCGAGTCGCATGTGGATACTACGCTCTTTGAACGAGCCGGGAGATGTATCGTCAAATTGAATATCGAAGTTAATCCGCAACTGCTGTTCCAACTTGTGCTTGGCGAACGGAATGGTGATATTATTCAGGGAAGAGGAAACGGAGCTCTCAGTCTGACATATGATACTGAGACGGGCGATGTGTCGCTACTTGGAACATATGATCTGGATCAAGGAACGCTCTCTTATACCGTGGCGAATGTGATACGCAAAGAGTTTACCGTTGGAGAAGGTTCTAAGATTGTCTTCTCGGGAGATCCCTCTAACCCGCATCTGGATGTGACAGCGAAGTATAAAGTCACCGCCAATCTTCGTGATCTCTTCGGAGAAGAAGCAGACCAACTGGCTACTTCACGATCCAACATCCCTGTGATGACTTGTCTGCATCTGACCGGTCTGCTCAGTAACCCGATACTCTCTTTCGCACTTGAGTTCCCGCTTTCTGACCAGAATATCCAAGAGCAAGTGCGCCAAATCATCAATACGGATGAGATGCTGATGAGACAGGTTATTTATCTCCTTGTATTCGGGCGGTTCTTTACACCGGATTATATGGCGAACACGCAGTATGCGACATTGAATTCTACGTATTCATTGCTTTCGTCAACCGTCACCAGTCAAATCAATACATGGCTGTCTAAATTGACGAATATCTTCACACTGGGCGTTGCCATTCGTACGGATGGAGAAGGAGATAACTCCAGCCAGGAATACGAGGCGCAGTTCCAGTTACAGCCTGTTGATCGACTGGTTATCAATGGTAACGTTGGTTATCGCTATAACGATGTGTCGAATCAACCTTTCTTCGGCGATTTGGATGTGGAAGTGCTGCTGACGGAAGATGGCCAATGGCGACTCAAAGGTTATACGCACACCGTCGATAAATACTCGCTCCGCCAGGCCTCAACCATACAAGGTGTAGGCTTTATGTGGAAGAAAGACTTCTAAAAAATCATCTATTGGAAATCAAAAACAGCGCCCGTTTGGACGCTGTTTTCTTTAACTCATAACTCATTATCTTTTCTCCGGCCGTGGACCACGACGTTCCGGACGAGGACCTCTGTCGAGACGTGCGCCATCGCGTTCGCCACGCTCAGGACGCGGGCCACGAGCAGGTCTTTCCGGCTCTACGTAGCCTTCCGGTTTCGGTTTCAATGCCTTTGCACTCAGACGGAATTTACCGGTCTTCTGGTCAATCTCCAGCAGTTTGATACGGATATGATCGCCTTCCTTGATGCCTGTCTCTTCCATCGTTTCATAGCGTTTCCAGTCAATCTCGCTGATATGCAGCAGACCTTCCTTGCCCGGCATGAACTCTACGAAGCAACCGTAAGGCATGAGTGATTTGACTACGGAGTCATACTCTTCGCCTACTTCCGGCAGAGCAACGATAGCTTTGATCTTTGCGATAGCAGCTTGCATCGATTCGCCGTTGCTGGAAGCAACTTCCACTTTACCGCCTTCTTCTACCTCGTCGATAGAAATAACAGCACCTGTCTCAGCCTGGATACCTTGGATAATCTTTCCGCCCGGGCCTATTACGGCACCAATCATATCCTTCGGAATCAGGAAGGTTACGATACGCGGAGCTTGTGGCTTAAGGTCAGCACGCGGTGCCGGCATGCACTCCAAAATCTTACCGAGGATATACATACGTGCCTCGTGTGCCTGTGCCAATGCGTTCTCCAGGATCTCATAACTCAGACCATCCACTTTGATATCCATTTGGCATGCTGTCAGACCATCTTTGGTACCAGTGGTCTTGAAGTCCATATCACCCAGGTGATCTTCGTCACCAAGAATATCGCTTAAGATAGCATAATTCTTTCCTTGGTTTTCGGAAATAAGTCCCATTGCGATACCCGATACAGGTTTCTTGATAGGCACACCTGCATCCATCAGCGCCAGCGTACCGGCACAAACAGTTGCCATAGAACTTGAACCGTTTGACTCCAAGATATCACTTACTACGCGTACGCAATACGGGAAATCTTCAGGAATCATATTCTTCAGCGCACGGCAAGCCAAGTTACCGTGACCTATCTCGCGACGGCCAACGCCACGGGCTGCTTTCGCCTCACCTGTGGAGAATGGCGGGAAGTTATAATGCAGCAAGAAGCGCTCCGAACCTTGGATTAATGCCTCGTCAATGATTTTCTCATCGCGGCTGGTACCGAGCGTAACGGTACTCAATGACTGTGTCTCACCGCGAGTGAAGATTGAACTGCCGTGCGGCCAAGGAAGCGGACTTACTTCGCACCAAATAGGACGAATCTCAGTCGTTTTACGGCCATCCAAACGTTTGCCCTCATCAAGTACGGCACGACGCATAGCCTCTTTTTCTACATCGTGATAATAGCGGTCTACCAGCGCAGCTACATCATCAATCTCTACGCCTAAGGCCTCTGCACGAGCTGCCATATAATCGGCTTTCTCAGTCTTGAAATCTTCGCAAATCTGGCTGAACATCGCTTCGCGATGATGCTTGTCGGTGTCAGCTGCAGTAGCTTGAGCATAAGCGCGTGCGTAAGAGAAGTCGTGAACAGCTTGCTTCAACTCATCGTCATTCACCTCATGGCAATACTCACGTTTCGTCTCTTTGCCGTACTCTTTCATCATCTCTTCGATTGCTTTGCATTGCGGCTTGATAGCATCATGAGCGGCTTTGATTGCCTCCAACATCACAGATTCCGGAACCTCTTTCATCTCGCCCTCAACCATCATGATGTTGTCATACGTAGCAGCCACCATCAACTCGAGGTCTGCTCGTTCGCATTGTTCAAATGTAGGGTTAATCACCATCTTGCCATCTACGCGTGCTACACGCACTTCGCTCACGGTTGCCTCGAAAGGTATATCCGAGCAAGCCAAAGCAGCACCAGCAGCCAAACCGGCAATCGACTCCGGCATATCTACGCCGTCTGCCGAATACATCGTTACATTAACGAAGGTCTCTGCGTGATAGTTGGATGGGAATAGCGGACGCAAAGCACGGTCAATCAAGCGAGCAATCAAAATCTCGTAGTCTGATGCTTTGCCCTCGCGACGGGTGAAACCACCCGGGAAGCGTCCAGAGGACGCAAATTTCTCTTTGTACTCTACCGTTAACGGCATAAAATCCGTACCGGGAACGGCATCTTTGGCCGAACATACGGTGGCTAAAATCACCGTGTTACCCAGGGTCGCCATCACTGCGCCATCTGCCTGTTTGGCTAATTTTCCGGTCTCCAATGTGATCACACGACCATCGGGTAGAGTAATCTCTTTTCTTACAATATTCATCTTTTTTCGTCATTTTTGGACGCCCTTTGCGTCCGGTTAATTAATAGACCCACAAAAAGTCGTGCAAAATTACAACATTTTTGCGACATATGCAAGTAAAATAATAAATTTTACTAAAAATCGCCGGAAATATTTGTTTAAATCAAAAAAAAGCAGTACTTTTGCACCCACTTTCCACCAACGCGGGTTTCTATGGGGCCCCCGACGCAACTTGGAAAGTTGTGGTGGGGAGAGCGGAGGCACAAGTCGCCTATCCATTTAGCGTAGCGGTATGGATTTTTGCGATCTTGTTGCCGAACGCGAGGGGCTATTTGGTTTTGACAGCAGGTAGAATGGTTGTGTAAGCACGCCGAGCAATGAGGCAACGCTCGTTAATCTCGCTTCAAAGCATAACTGGCAATACTTCTTATGCTCTCGCTGCCTAATCGAAGTATAGTAGATTAGCTTTTTCGGGTGCTAGGCGCCTGAACGAGACGTCGCTCCAAGCCGAGTCTGTGGGCTGAAGGGTTTAGCGGCGCAGAAATACACAGAATAGGTCTCTTTGGCTGCGCATGGATACTGAAAACTTAGCAGATAAGCCGGTAGTTGGTAGCTTGGGTCTTGCTATCGGACGAAAATCAAAGCCAAGATAAACGTGTAGAAAGCATAAGTATTCCTTGTTTGGACACGGGTTCGACTCCCGTTAGCTCCACACTTATATTGACGATTGGACGAATGACGATTGGACGAATGATTGATTCATTGAATTAAATTGCACAATTGACGAAATCGTTCCATAAATCGTAAAATCGTAAATTTGTAAATCGTCAATTGACTTGGGGTATTAGCTC
>JAFYZR010000047.1 GCA_017557345.1 Paludibacteraceae bacterium
TACTACTTCTCAATTTTTGTAACAGCATAGATAATCCGCAAGGCAATCAATGCAGAGCGAGATCTATTATCATTGTCCAGTACACGTTTACCACCTCCCATAGACTTAGTATCTTTCGACCTGTCTGTATGGAACTGTCAATGATCGTACAAAAACCGAGCTGTATGCTTGTCTATCCTAATTATACCAAATCAGTTCGACAGAATTTCATGTTCTGGAAAGGTTTTGCCTAAAATTTTCATTATACCATTTCAGATAGACAAAATTTGTGCTTCTGCGGAATTCACCAAAAAGAAAAGAGCCATTGCTTATAGCAACAGCTCAGATAATCGCTTATATTTATAGTCGGTATTCCTTCACGTATTCTCTCACATCAACACCGCTTTCCATGTATCTCAGCAGTATCTCCGCACAGGCATGACTATCGCTGTCTGCCTGGTGATGATCGAGAGCGATACCGTAGTGATCGCACATCACATTGAGGTTATGCTTCATATCCGGCAGAACACGCCTGCCGATCTGGACCGTACAAAGGTATTTTGCAGTCGGTTTCCATGAGATACCGTAATCACGCAGACACACACGGAGAACGCTCAAATCGAACACAGCGTTATGGGCAACGAGGATACCCTTGCTCATGATTGGCTCTATCTTCTTCCATAGCTCTGCAAAGTTTGGAGCGCCCTTGACCTTATCCGCATCTATCCCCGTGAGTTGAGTGTTGAAGTAGTCGAAGTGAGTTTCAGGATCAACGAGAGAGAAATAGTTCGCAACGATCTTGTTATCCTTGATTGCAGATATGCCTATCGCACTCATACGGTCATTTGCCCTGTTGGGCGTTTCAACGTCAAAGACTATGTAGACTGCCATATCGTATCACTCCCAAGCAAAGCAGATTATAGGTTAATTATACCACACCGGAACGGAAAGGTCAATCGGCAGAATAGAAAACAGCCGACATTGCTGCCGACTGCCTTTCATTACGCTCCGATTCGCTCAAAGCTATTCAATACCTGTTTATCCGAGAACGATGACAGCTTACCGTCAGACCATTCTACGAACACATTGTCCATCTCGTCTATGTAAATGATCGTTGCCGTAGAGCCGACAGGATAATCGCTGGTGACACTTGCTGTCATCTTGATCTTAGCCCCGACTGTAATTGCTTCCATCATAGTAATAACCTCCCGATTTTCACACTTGTTCTATTATACTACAACGGGATTTGAGTGTCAAGGGACAGATCAGATATTATGGGGTTGCACAAGAGTTGCTTGTGAGTTGCAGAAAAAGCCGTCAGAAAGTAGTTACTTCTCAAACTCAGGATAAGCTCCGAGTATTTTTTTGACCTCACTCAAATATTCTTCTCTTACTCTTTCAGGAGATAGCAGCTCAATACCGTCCCCGTAGCTCAATGCCCACAGAAAGAATCTACGGTTTACACCGACATGAACAGTCATGATAACGCTCTCGTCCTTTTTGGAGTATGGGGAAATCGAAGCATAGTCACCGAAGTGTTCAAGCATATCGTCAAGCAGAAACCGCTTTACCCTGAGCTTTACATATTCAAAGTATTCCGGCTCAAACATATCGGTCACAAAGCCCTCAGCCTTCTGTTCTCTCGGCAGACGTTTATGAGATACTTCGCCTCCCTCA
>JAFYZR010000048.1 GCA_017557345.1 Paludibacteraceae bacterium
AAGTGAAAAGTGAAGAGTGAAGAGTGAAGAGTGAAAAGTGAAAAGTGGAAAGTTGAAAGAGTATGGCGAATAATAAAAGAACATTTGGCAATGTAGCAAAGGGTATTTGGGTACGGATATGCTTAAGTATAGCAAGTCATTTATACCCTGCTCAGTTAAGGAATCCGTGGTATCGTATGGCCGGCGTCAAGATAGGCAAAGGAAGCAAGATCGGCGCCACGGTGGATATAGACCATTCGGTACCCGAGTTGATAACGATCGGGAACAACGTATGGGTGACACGAGGCGTGATGCTGCTGTGTCATCAGCGAGACCTGACGCAATATGAGATAGGGAAACCGGTGATGGATTGCGATCTGGTGTTCAAGCCAATCGTTATCAAAGACGGTGCACATATAGGCATAGGCGCTATCATCATGCCCGGTGTCACGATTGGCGAAGGGGCGGTGATTGGTGCAGGAGCCGTCGTGACGCACGATATTCCGGCATATAGCGTGGCAGTGGGAGTGCCGGCGAGAGTGATGAAGACATTTGCGAGCAAATGATTTATGGTTTATGGTTTATGATTTATGGATAAGAGTGACTTTTTAGATAGATGTATTGCGTTTTCTGTAAAGATAAATAAACTGAGGAAGTATTTGTGCGAGACAAAACATGAATATAACAACTCAGATCAGATTCAACGGAGCGGAACGAGTATTGGGGCAAACTATAGCGAAGCCTGTAATGCTGTTAGTAAGGCAGACTTTATAAACAAACTGGCTATCGCACAGAAAGAAGCATATGAGACGATATATTGGTTGAAGGTCCTTTATGGTTCAGAACTCATCCCGAAGGAACTGTATGATGATTTAATGAATGATGTAAATAGTATCCATAAAATATTATCGGCGAGTTTAACGACACTAAAAGACAGTGACAAACAATCATAAATTTGAAATTTGAAATTATAAATTTGCTAATATAATAGCTCGTTATGATATATATATTCGAGTTGAATCATCCGAAGCATTATTACCAGTTTAAGTATATAATGCAGGCATTGAAAGCGGAGGGGTATGAGACAGTGGTGCTGGCTCGGGATAAGGATGTGCTGCTGAAAGTGCTGCAGGAAGAGAATGTGCCATATATCATCTTCGGCGCGCATAGGAAGACGCTGCTCGAAAAGATACTGGCTACACCGCGGCTGCTGATCAACTACTGGCGCATAGCGCGTAGCGTGAAAGCGGATGTGATCATCTCCAAGGCATCTTTCTACGGATGTATCATAGCAAAGATGACAGGCGCCAAGTCGGTTATATTCCCGGATTCGGAGGTGGTGAAAGTGACAAACCGATATGTAGTGCCATTGGCAACGAGAATAGTGACTCCCGGTTCGTTCGGATTGGATTACGGCAAGCGGCATGTGCGCATAGGCGGGTTGTTCGAAGACTGCTATCTGGCGCCTTCGGTCTTCACTCCGGATAAACGTATCCCCGCAGAATACGGGATGCAACAACCCTATGCAGTGCTGCGATTCGTAGGATGGTATGCCAATCATGATGTGAGAAACAGCGGTTTTACTTTTGAGCAGAAGAAAGCACTGATAGCAGCTATCGAGCCGCATATGAAGGTGTATATATCATCCGAGAAACCATTGCCGACAGAGCTGCAGCGCTATCAGTTACCGACACCGGCGAATGCGATACACAGCGTGTTAGCCTATGCGGATCTGTACTTGGGCGATAGCCAGACGATGGCGACAGAAGCGGCATTATTAGGAACACCGGCGATACGCTCCAACTCGTTTGTCGGGCCTAATGACATGACGAATTTCAAGGTGCTGGAAGAGCGATACGGATTGCTGTATAACATCCGGGATTTTGAGGATGTGCTGACGAAAGTGAAGGACATGGCGGCACATTCGCACAAGGCAGAATGGCAGAAGAAACAGCAGGCCTATTTTGCACAGGTGGGAGATGCGAATGAACAAATCAGGGAGGTGATTGGAGATTGGAAATTGTAAATTGGAGATTGGAGATTGGAGATTGGAAATTGTAAATTGGAAATTGTAAATTGGAGATTGGAAATTGGAGATTGGAAATTGGAAATTGTAAATTGGAAATTGGAGATTGGAAATTGGAGATTGTAAATTGGAGATTGGAGATTGGAAATTGGAGATTGGAGATCGGAAATTGGAGATTGGAGATTGGAAATTGTAAATTGGAAATTGGAAAGATATGACGAAGAAAGAATTAATCATAGGTAAATGCGTGAGTTTCTCGGTGAAAATAAACAAACTTAGAAAGTATCTACGGGAAGAGCAGCATGAATACAATAACTCTGACCAAATACAAAGAAGCGGAACGAGCATTGGCGCAAATTATTGTGAAGCATGTGATGCGGAAAGTAAAGCAGATTTTGCACATAAATTATCTATCGCATTAAAAGAAGCTAACGAAACAATGTACTGGTTGAAAGTTCTGTATGGTTCTGAGTTAATCTCCCAAGAACAATACGAGGAATTAACGAGTGACGTTAATGAACTATATCGAATACTGATGGCGAGTTTAAAAACTGCTAAAGAACAAGATAATTAATGTACAATGTCCAATATACAATGTACAATATAAAATTTATTAAATTTTATCATGATACGAGAAGGCTGGTATAGAAGGATGATTGTGGATATCATCGTATGGCTGATAGCGGTGGCGCTATGCATGCTATGGCGATGGGTGGCGGATAAGAGCGAGATAGCGGCATACTGGTCGCTATTCGGTGTGCTGGCGGCGTTATGGATCATCGTAGGGCTGGCAGTGCAGTTATACCGGCCCTATAAAAACACGCATTTCTGGCAAGCGATGCTGTCGGTGATAGCCGATGCAGGCATACTGATCGGCTTATGCTGGTGGCTGCTGCCGAGGATTCCTTATTCGCTGTCACCGCGCGTGGCGATGTGGACCATCCTCATCGTCGGGGCATTGGAGACGATTGTGGTGATCATGGAGCATTACTGGAAATATGCGACGAACATGACTATTCCTCCGATGACGATTGAGCAGCGTAAGGATGCGCAGGTGACGCGCGTCGATGAGAAACGAAGCAAAGCGTCTATCGAATCGATACACCAGTCGGTGCTGAGCGTGACCACGGAAGCGGATTACTATATGCTGCGCAAGAAAGCACGGCTGGATTCCACACAGACACGTGTGGTATGCGACAATACGCAGTTCAGCATGCTGCAGATACCGGAGTATCAGTATTCCACGATAGTGGATATGACGCTGCTGAACGACACACGAGGTATCAACAAGCGGTTCTGCATGGTGAATCAGAAACTGCCGGATGACGGACGTTATATATGCTGCTATCGTCCGCAGGAGTATATGAAGCAGAAATTTCTCCGCCGTTTTCCGCGCGGGTTGCGATGGGTGGCCTATACGCTGTATTTCTTCCGCAAGCGTGTGTTGCCGCGACTGATTCTCACGAGCCGGCTGTATTATGACGTGAACAAAGGGCGGAAGCGTATGCTGAGCAAGACAGAGGTGTTGGGACGGTTGTATTTCTGCGGATTCGAGGTGGATGAGATAGTACCGATGGGTCATATCGAGTATGTGTTTGCACACCGTCACTCGCAGCCTTATCCGCAGGAACAAATCAAAGTGTACGGTCCGCTGATCAAGCTGCCGCGGGTATGCAAGAACCGCGAGATAAGATATTTCTACAAGTTCCGGACGATGCATCCGTATGCGGAGTATATCCAGCAATATGTATTTGATGCCCGCGGAGGCATGGACATTGCCGACAAGTCGAATGACGACTGGCGTATCACGAACTGGGGTAAGATCATGCGGCGGTACTGGCTGGACGAGCTGCCGATGCTGATCAACTGGTTCAAACGCGATGTGAAACTGGTGGGAGTGCGTCCGCTGAGCCGGGCGATGTTTGACAGTTATCCGGAATGGCTGCAGGAGAAACGCACGCGGTGCAAGCCGGGATTGATACCGCCGTTCTATATCGATCACCCGGATACTTTTGAGGAACTGTTCGCCAGCGAGGACAAGTATCTGACGGAATATATGGCGCATCCGGTGCGCACGGATATCAAGTATTTCTTCATGACGATGCGGTCGATTGTGACGAGGAAGACGCATAGCGCGTGAGGGGGGATGAACGAGTTAGTGATTAGCGAGTTAGTGATTAGCGAGTTAGTGATTAGCGAGTTAGCGAGTTAGTGAATTAGTGATTAGGGAATTAGGGATTAGGGATTAGTGAGTTAGTGAATTAGCGATTAGCGATTAGTGAGTTAGTGAATTAGCGATTAGCGATTAGCGATTAGTGAGTTATGGATAAAAAATATGATTATAAACAATTAGATGTTTACAAAGAGTCAAAGACTCTCGTGATGATGGTATATAGACTGCTAGAGCAGTTCCCGCGAGAGGAACAATACGCACTGTGTGACCAATTAAGACGTGCGGTTATATCCGTGCCATCCAATATAGCGGAGGGATCCGGAAGACGCTCTGCTAAAGAACAAGTGCATTTCTTGGAAATCGCTTATGGCTCTCTTAGAGAAGTGGATTGTCAGTTAGATATAGCATGTGATTTAGGGTACATTCCTATTTCAAAGCTGGAAGGGATTGAAGAACAGATTCAGAAAGTAGGAGCGATTATTTCCGGATTAAGAAATAGGCATCTCACTAATTCGAAAATCGAAAATCAACAATCGAAATAATACCATGCTAAAATTATTGACAATAATAGGTGCGAGGCCGCAGATAATCAAGGCGGCGGCGATATCGAGAGTGGTGCGGGAGAAATATGCAGGTCAGATAGAAGAACATATCCTGCATACGGGACAGCATTACGACGAGAACATGTCAGAAGTGTTCATCCGCGAACTGGGTATTCCGGAACCGGAGTATAACCTGCATGTAGGAAGCGGGAGTCACGGCGTTCAGACAGCCCGTATCATCGAGGGAGTGGAGCGCGTTCTTTTAGGAGAACGAGTTAGTGAGTTAGGGAATGAGCGAGTTAGGGGATTAGCGAATGAGGGGATTAGCGAGTTAGGGAATGAGGGAATTAGTGAATTAGGGAATGAGGGAGTTAGTGAATTAGCGAATGAGGGAATTAGGGGATTTGATGGGGTGATAGTGTATGGGGATACGAACTCAACATTGGCAGCAGCTGTGGCAGCAGCGAAGATAAACGTGCCGGTATTCCATATCGAAGCCGGGTTGCGGTCCTTTAACATGGCCATGCCGGAGGAGCAGAACAGGATCGTATGCGATGCCTTGAGCAGTGTGCTGTTTGCACCGACGGAAACCGCGCTGCGGAATTTATCGAATGAGGGGATTAGCGATTCTCGAATTAGTGAGTTAGGGAATATACGGCGATTTGCGAATGGGAAGGGACAGAAAGTGGTGCTGAGTGGCGATGTGATGTATGATAACGCACTCTATTTCAGCGCGATGGCGGATATGAAAAGCGATATCATCGAGCGACTCGGCCTGACATACAAAGGATTTGTGCTGGCAACTATCCATCGTCCGGCGAATACGGATAATCCAGAGAACCTGAAGTCGATTTTCCGGGCATTAGCGGATATAGCAGCGAGTGGCGTGGATGTCGTTCTGCCGCTGCATCCGAGGACGAGGAAACGAGTTAGGGAATTAGGGATTAGCGAGTTAGGGGTTAGTGAGTTAGGGATTAGCGAGTTAGGGGTTAGTGGATTAGGGATTAGGGAGTTAGGGGTTAGTGGATTAGGGGTTAGTGGATTAGGGATTAGGGAGTTAGGGGATGAAGGTGTAGGGTGTACGGTGTACGGTGTACAGAATGAGCGGTTACGGATTATAGATCCGGTGTCGTTCTTCGAGATAATACGGCTGGAGAGGAATGCCCGCGTGGTGCTGACTGACAGCGGTGGTGTGCAGAAAGAGGCGTTTTTCTACGGCACGCCGAGTGTGATCTTGCGCCCTGAGACAGAATGGGTGGAGATAGTGGATGCCGGTGCAGGCATACTGGCCGGCGCTGATTATGAGCGTATCATGGCGGCATACAAGGAATTGAGCGGCCGTGAAGTGAAGTTCCCTCCGCTGTTCGGAGACGGGAAGGCAAGTGAGAAGATTCTATCTGAGATTGTGAAATATCTCAGATAGTCGAGTTAGTGATTAGCGAGTTAGGGAATTAGTGAATTAGGGATTAGTGATTAATAAATATAAAGATATGAAACGATTTGTACTTGTGATGTGTGCTGCGTGCACGCTATTGATCGGTTCGATGTATGCAGGAACTGTGAACTACACAGCTGACAACACGACCATCTTCCGCAATCCTGAACGCGGTTATTACGTAGAGTTTGATCATGTGGTAACAAAAAGTGATCCGTACTGCGTGAAAGGAAGAAGTGACTTGGACGGATATATCGCCCAAGATAATCTTACGTTGATTGTGGTGCTCTATTATCTGGACAATTACAGAAATGAGGCCACTCTTCCGTCTGAAGTGCTGACCGCGTTTGATGAGGATATGCAGGTGCTGCGCAATAAAGGCATGAAATGTATTTTGCGTTTTGCCTATACGGACGATAACTCGGAAGAGACCGGTCACGATGCACCATTGAGTATCGTGGAGAAGCATATCGCGCAGTACAAGAGTCACTGGGAGGCGAATGCGGATGTGATTTATGTTTTCCAGGCCGGTTTTGTAGGCGCTTGGGGCGAATGGTATTATACAGATAATTTTGACAATAAGAGCAGCCATATGACCGATAGCCGTAAGGCTTTGGTAGATACATTGCTGAAAGCGGTACCGGAAGACCGATTCATCCAATTGCGTACACCGCGATTCAAGAGTGAGTACCTTTATGGAAACGGACATGAAAAATATACGGAGCCGCTAACGGCCGCAGAGGCATATCAGAACACGCCTAAGGCCCGTTTGGGACATCATAACGATGCGTTCTTGTGTGATCCGAGTAATCAAGGCACATACGCAGATACAGCGAAGCAGAAGCCTTATCTGGCCAAAGAGACACTCTATGTACCTATCGGCGGCGAAACGGATATATTAGATCCCAACAAAGTGGAGCAATGGGCATCGTATGACAAGACGATCGCAGAGATGAGCCGTCTGCACTGGACGTTTATTCAAGGCTACTATTCGCAGGTTGTGACCAATGTATGGCGCGGTGACGGCACGTTTGACGAGTTGAACAGAAGGATGGGTTATCGCTATCAGTTGGTGCGTGGTACATACAGCGATGAAGTGGAGCGAGGAAAGAAGATGTCGGTAAATCTGCAGATAAAGAACGTAGGTTTTGCACCGCTCTATAACGCGCGACGCGCGTACGTGTTATTAAAAGGTGCGGGAAGCACGACATACAGCCTGCCCTTGCAGAGTGATCCTCGTACATGGTTGCCGAATGGGGTAGTGACAACGATAGATGAGCAATTGACCGTTCCTTCTTCCGTTCCGGAAGGCACCTATTCGCTCTATCTGCATCTGCCGGATGTATATGAGTCGCTGGCTGCTGATCCGCAATATGCCATTCGTTTCGCGAACACCGGCGTATGGAATAGCGAGAAAGGATGGAATGATCTGAAAGCGACCATCACCGTGAAAAAATCTTCGGGTGGAGATCCGGATCCTCAACCGGGCGATGCTATCATCCTGCCCGCTACGCTTAACAAGGCCAACGTAACCGCCTATTCGGAAGATATGACCTGGTATAACACCGATTATTTCGATTTTGGACCGACAGATGCGCAGAACCTTGATCGCTGGGCAGAATGGAAGGTTAATCTGAAATATCCGGGTATTTACAATATCAGCGATATTGCAACTGGACCTAATTCGGGTTCCGGACATAGTTGGAATCTTCAATTACTAAATGGGTCAACCAAAGTAGCTGAGTGCAATACGGATTCTACATGGGCGCAAGGAGCAAATAATTATGAGGTTCAATTTGATTTGAGCGATGTAGCTATAGGCGAATATAGATTGCGCGTGATGAGTTCATTTGGTTGGGCGCAGCCGAAACTGCAGAGCCTTACGTTGGAATATGACGGCGATCTGCCAACCGATCAGCAGGATTTGCGTGAGACAGATAAT
>JAFYZR010000049.1 GCA_017557345.1 Paludibacteraceae bacterium
ACATAATCTACTTCAGTACCTGGATTTGTTCTCCAGTAATATACCTTGTAATCTCCAGCATAGGCGTAGCTCATGATGTGCGCACCAATGGCTGATTCGAATAACCTGCCCCAGAGGGATCGGTCCTGAACCGCATCGGCAAAAGACTTCTCGCAGTAAATGTTCTTCAGGGCATTGTTATACACCTGGTGCTTGGGGACGCTGTTTTTCTTCCTGGCCAGATCTACGGCATACTTATTAAGCGCACAAACCAAACCGGCCTGGGAGAGCAGGTTCAAATAGCCGGCAACAGTAGTTGTATTGCCGGCATCCTGTAGCTGACCAATCATCTTGGTAAGGGATAACTCTTTACCGGAATAGGCCGCTGAAAGTTCGAAAGTCTGCCGGAGAAGCGCAGGTTTGGCTATCTTCTCGTTGACCAGAATGTCTTTGTTGATGGTGGCATCTACGATAGAGCCGGTGATGTAATCGCGCCAGCGGTCTTCGTCACCAATCAGGTCAGCGGATCCGGGATAGGCGCCGTAGTAGACGAATTGATCCAACGTAAAGCCGAAAGCATCACGCATCTCTGCAAAAGACCAGTGTGAGAGGATGATGCGTTCGAAGCGTCCTTCCAAGCTGTCTGACAAGCCCTTATCCAGCATGACGCGGGATGAGCCAAGAAGAATGACTTTGAGGTTGACGTCGTAGAATGTGTCGGAGTCCCACTCTTTCTTAACTACCTCACTCCACCCGGTAATCTTCTGTATCTCGTCGATAACCAGAATGAGTTCCTTCAGGCCTTCCACACGCATCTTGGCGCGGGCGGCGTTCCAACAGTCGCTGATCCAGCTGAGCTGAGTGGCAGGAACGGCATCGGCCGGATAAAAGACAAACGGGATGTCCAAGGAATTCACGACCTGCTTCATCAATGTGGACTTACCAACCTGGCGGGGGCCCATAATCACTTGGATGAAACGGCGTTTTTCCTGCATTCTGGAAAATAACGTATGATATTGTTTCCTCTGATACATAATGTGTTATATCGCCTGTTTTAATTTTACTCAATGCACTGCGCAAATTTACTCAATGGAATTATCATTTGCAAATCTTCTTTCTCTAATTTGCAACGACAGCATTATACTATCTCACTTTTCAGTCTATTCTATGCGAACGTGATGCTACGACTCTTAGCCGATACATTTGTGGTCAAATCTTTTGATCGCAAATCACGTAACTCGCTATTACTCAGTTCAAACATATATGTCGAAAGAAACTTGTCCGGATTGTTTCGCACAGCCCAACGCAACTTGATCGGTGCCTCTTTTGATTATCTCGTCCACATTACTATACGCTTAATCAACTATTATAAAGATGATTCTTTTCAAAGCAGCTGATCAATTATTGCCTCATTCAGCTCTGTCACTTCTGCAATGAAGTCTTTATTAATATGAGCCTTCTTCAGTCTTCCTGCTATTTCAATTTTTGCTTGAAAGTATCCCAATAAAAAGCCCTCAATGTATCCGGCGAGATACCCATTTTTGTATTCATCTTTTGATAGAAGTGGATCATCCTGTTTTTCTTGTAAATGAGGCAAAAGACTTTGAATGGCTGATGTGGAAATAACGCTTGAAGCAAATGTTCCAATTAGTGTGTCTTCGAAATTGTTTAGCATAATCAATGAATGTTTATCAGTTAGTATAATCATGTGTGCAAATTACTCACAAACAACACCCTTTCCAAATCTTTGCAAAGTTTGCAAAGATTTGGAAATCAATAAAATATTGTTATAGAGCCTCCCCTCTCAGCATCGGAATCCGGCAACTGCCATGGGCGTCCAGGCTGATACTGAAATCATCGGCGTACCTTTGCGCAAAAAAGCCATGTCAGTACAGTTCTATCTCACATCACAAATGAACCGCGCCGGGGAATGCCCTATAAGGGTATCGGCATATATTATGGGGAAACGCTATGCTACGTCCGTTGGACACAGTGTCTCACCACAGCATTGGATTTCCGCCATAAGAGAAAACCCCTCAGCTTACCACAGAAATCATATCTGGGTGCTTCCAGGGACGGAAAACAGCAAACGCATTCCGGCCGAAGCAATTAACAATGCCCTTGCAGAGGTGGTCGCATTCCTCGAAATCTATGCCCTGAAATGCAAGGAGAGGCCCACGACCAAGGAACTAAGGTCAAAAGTCAGGGAATCGCTGGGCCGGGAAGAGCAGGCAAGGCCAAATCTGACGATGAATGAGTGGATTAACAAGTTTATACGGGAGCGCAGTGCCGATGCGGAATGGGAACTGTCCACCCTGCACGCGATGCGCACCTTCCAAAAACACATCGGCAAATTCGGCAAGGCTCACGACTTTGAATTCTTCGATGCCGATGGCATAGCGGCATTCATCGGCTACCTCCGAAAAGACGCTCACCTGCAGGAGATTAGCGTCAAGAAGCAATACAAGAACCTGGTCTGGCTGATGAACTGGGCCCTCCGGAACAAGTATACAAAGCAGGACGATATCAAACGCTACTCGCCCAAATTCAAACTGATCCAGAAGCCGGTAATCTTTCTCACGAGGGAGGAACTGATGCGGGTTTACCACTATCAGATTCCCCCAAATGGGGCCATCGTCACCCTGAATGACCAGCGAGGACTCCCCTACCAGAAACTTGTGCAGGAGGCCGGCGGCATAGAAAAGGCCCGGGACCTCTTCTGCTTCTGCGCCTTCACCAGCCTCCGCTTCTCCGATATGTACAACCTCAGGCGCAGCGACATCGACGACCAATTCATCCATGTGGTCACTATGAAGACCCACGATACGCTTCCAATTAACCTGAACACTTATTCCCGCGCTATCCTGGACAAGTACAAAGACTGTAAGTTCAAAAGTGACAAGGCTTTACCCGTCGTTACCAACCAGCAGATGAACGCCGCCCTTAAAGACCTTTGTGAACTGTGCGAAATCAACGAACCCATCCGAATAAGCAAATACGTCAACGGGAACCGCATCGAAGAAGTCTTCCCCAAATGGAAGCTCGTGGGCACGCATGCCGCCCGCAGGTCCTTCATCTGCTACGCCTTATCCATCGGCATACCGCCTGTCATGGTCATGCAATGGACCGGCCATAGCGACTACCAGTCCATGAAGCCGTACATCGACATTGCATCGGCCGATAAATCCAAAGCCATGGACCTCTTCGACAAAGGGCTGGAGGATAAGAATCCCTATTTTTAGCGATTGTGTAGCTGCCGATTATCGCTTACCTTTGCAACAAATCTTCTAAGTCATATATATGGCCTCAACCCGGGACGGGAAGGGGCCATTTCAATTTAGCAAGGCCCGATAAAGCAATACCTTTGCATTGCCATGAACGTTGAAGCCATACGGCAGTCATTTAAGCACTGCGGCTGAAGTGTACATCCCCATCCCAATATACTTGTTTATTGATAGCGAGCTCTCCTCTGGCCTTTCGCCTGCTTAAGCTGCGTTATCTGTGCGGCTGAAGTGATTAATGGACAATGCTTGAAGCGGTGCGCTTCTCCCGTATATTGTTGGTAATTAATCACTTTAAACACTTA
>JAFYZR010000050.1 GCA_017557345.1 Paludibacteraceae bacterium
CCTGTACTCCGGCAGAACGTCGATTCCAATCTGCCAAAGGTCCGGAACATCCGCCGAACAGCCTGCCATTCCCATGATCTTCTCTCCGTCAAGCGCAACGACTGCGAGCACATCAGGCCGTTCCGGACGAAAACGGTCACAGATCGCGTTCGAGAACTCGTCCTTCCCGTAGAATTTCATGATGTCATCCTGCTCGAGCCAGCGGATATCGAGGATCGTTTTAATGTTCATCAGTTCCGCCTTCTGCAGGAACATATGATGTGTCAGAGACATCTTGTATCCGTGCTTTCGGAGTTCGCACTCGAGCTCGTAAAAGTTGTGCTGCTCAAATAGCCATATTCCATCCTTCCCGTCGGCCCATTTGTGAAGCCACGGATGAAGCTCATTATCCGCCGAGATCACTGTGCTGAGTCCTAAGGTCACCATCTGCAGAAAGAACGGTTTGTCAGAGAACTTTCTCCTTCTTTCATCCAAAACGGAGCAAGTGATCGTATTCTCCTTTTGGTCGAATGTGTCCGGAGCACAGTTGAACTCCCAACCAAGTTGCTGCCGGAACCGTGTCCAAATATCTTCTCTTGTTATCATAAATAACCTCCGCAACCGCGCCCTCCCGATATAGAAATAAACGCTACTTTGTCGCCCTCATTCAACTTCTTCGGTATGATAAGATCTTTCACTTTACGTGCCCCTCCGCAAGTTTCATGACACAACCATACAACAATGGAATGTCTATGTATTCTTCCGTCATTTCCTGACCTCGTTTTTTGATGCTGACAATCTCAAAATCGGAACCGAAAAAATCCCGTAGTCTTTGTTCCGAAAATGACACGCCCGTGTTCCTTTTCGTGTAAAACTCCAGGTCATCAAGCTCCTCGGCTCCGTCTTCATCGGCCGAAAAACAAAGTAGGACAAAGTATCCGTTCTCTTTCAGAATTGCCTTGAGAAGCTCTCTGTACTGCAGTCTTCTGTGCGGCGGCAGATGATGAAACATTCCGCTGTCGATCACGAGGTCGTACTTTCGGCCCTCAAAGTCAACCGTCAGAAAATTACTGCAGATAAACCTTGCGTTTACAAGCCCTTCCGCCTTGTCCTTTGCATTACGGATTGCGACTTCGGAAGAGTCTACTGCAAGCACGTCGATTCCTCTTTTTGCCAGATAGATTGCGTTTCTGCCTTCTCCGCATCCGAATTCCACGGCATCCTTAACGCAGTGCGTCTTCACGAATTCCGTTATCATCTTGTCCGGCAACGTATTGTTCACAAGAAACGGTGCCTTCATTACTCTGTCCGCATAAAAGGTATTCCAGTCAATGCTTTCGTTTAACCGGTCAAGAACCTGAAACAGATCCTCATAATTGTTGATTTCTATCTTCCCCATGTTCCCCTCCATTGAGCACTATCCCGAAAGTTAAAGCCTGTTGTACGAAAACAGCATATCCTCATAGTATAGAAAAACTTTTTCGCCATTTACCAGAATCGCTATATCGCTCGGATAACAAAAATCCGACCATTTACTACACAGCAGTGATTTCTGAACTTGCAACGCAGTGTTACTATTATACAGAATCAATACTGTATCTGATACATTAAACAATTCTTCCATAGAATGCCCCGTCGATGTTTCCCCGGCCTCATCTCCCCATCTGCAATCATCTATAAGCAACGGCAGGTCGCATAAAGGAATTCCGGAAACAAATGAGGCATAGTCCGGATTTTCCCTATCACATTTTTCTTTCCAGCATGCTTGTGCTTCGGCCTTGGAAAGAATGCGCATCATGGATAATTCTTCTTCGGTAAACAATGCGAATTGTTCATCGGTAAATCGCACACCGTATTCAAACTCTTTCCATTGATTCACTGTCATCATAACTGTACCGTTTCCTCCATAGCCCGACATGCCAAAATCTAAAGCTTCAAAACTGCGTCAGCGATTTGCTGAACACTCATGTCATTTGTGTCAAAAGCATCATCCAGTGAAGAAAAGAAACGGAGCGAAGCGAGGCTTGTGGCAAGCCATTCCTCTGTTCTCCATTCACAATTTTCGTCATTCTTCCATCGAGAAATCAGATGCTCATTGTCACATACAAGCGTCACGCTCCGGATTTCCAAACCAGAATTGCACTCGGCCCAATATCTTATAGTTTACAATATTCTATCTTCCCGTAAAATGGAATACATTGCCAAGTCGAACAATCCCCGATTATTCCGTCCTGCTTGACGCAAGACTCCTTCCTTACGCATTCCGGCTTTTTCCATTACACGTCCTGAATTAGGATTGTTTACATCATGTCCTGCTTCTATCCGATTAACTCCTACTTCATTGAAAAGAAATCCTATTACGGCATTTAACGCTTCAGCTGTAATTCCTTTGCCCCACCACTTATGTCCTATGGCGTATGTGACCTCCACCGTTTCGGTGCGCTCTTTGACCGTCGGAGCAGCTACTGTGCCGATTACCTCATTGGATGCCTTCTCAACAATCGCC
>JAFYZR010000051.1 GCA_017557345.1 Paludibacteraceae bacterium
ACCGTACAACACGTTCACGCCGAACTTGGTGATGACGTACGATGTCATTGCTTCCACCAGCTCCGTGGCATATCCTTTGCCACTGTAATCGTCGCTGATCACATAGCCAATCTCGACCTCCCCCGGTTTTCCATCCACCTCATTGATTCCGGTATCGCCAATCAGTTCTCCGGTCAGTTTAGACGTGACGGCCAGCACATACGGCAACTGCTCTTTCTTGACACAATCGGCGAAAAATTCAATAGCTTCCTCCGCTTCCGCAATGTCCTCATAGCTCTCATTGGGCATCCATTGCTTCACGTTTTCGTCCAGATGGTATTCATACAAGCGCTTTGCATCCTCGAAACGAAACTTTCTAACAATCAAATGCTCTGTCTCAAATATTGTCTCCATATCGGATATTGATATACTCATTTGCTTTGATTACTCCTAACATTGGCCCGACATGCCAAAATATTTCTTAGTTCTTCACCCATTTAATGCAACAAGGCATCTTAAATAGCGTTAATCCTTCGCCATATCGCAAAAACATCGCAATAAACGTGCTCTTCCCCCGGATACTCTTCCCGGAGTTTCCTACTGATCCTCACAGCGGATTGATAATCGGGAATCAGCCCGAATTCATTCAATTCCCGATAGTCGAATGCCTTCGAGTAGTAATCCCCTTCCACGAAGCTGCCGCAATTGAGTATGGCGCTCACCCAGGAATCCGCCAAATCATATCCACAGAATTCAAACCCTTCGACAGTTTGTGCTGCGATGGCGGGAATATCCGAGCTTTCCTTCTCGCCCGGGACACGAAGCACCCGCAGCACTTGATCCCCGTCTTCAATTTCAATCGTCATTGCCTGCTCTTCGGTAAGTACGGTTTGCTCTTCCTTGGGAAATAACGCTCCGTCAACAGCAATGACCTCCCGAATCAATTCGCCGAACCAATTCCGCTCTATCGGCAGTTCCGGAAAGTATCTTCTACACAAGTAGTACTTAGGTTTTGCTAGACTTTCGCAACATTGAAATGGCTTGCGTTTTTCTAAATAATCAAACACCAATTCATCTGTAACAGCTTCCTGCCTGAACGGTGTGTAGCCCATTTTCCGATACAGACGGATATTGTCAACGCTCCGCGTTCTGGTGAAAAGCTCATATCGCTTGCCCGGATACCACTTCTCTATCTCCGTAAGCAATGCGGATCCAAGTCCTCTGCGACGATACTCCGGGTGAACCATAAGCTTGCCGATGTACACTGTTCCGTCTTGTTCCTTCGCACGAACCGAGCCGATGATTCTGTTTTGTTCATCCGTCATTCGCAAAATGATGCCTTCTTCATACTCCCTGACAACTTCATCCAGTGTTTGTTTGAGAGGCGGGATGTCCTGTGTTCCGAACAGTTCTGCCTCCGATTGATAGGCCAGATACTGTAACTGAAGGATGGCCTCCAAATCTTCCCTTGTTGCACGATCAATCGTCATATTGAAACACCTTCCTATTTTTGCGAAATACAAAGCCATCTTGCAATGTCAATTATCTCGGTTTATTCAACTCTGTTATGATCGGCTCAATATACGAAATATCAGTCCAATCCCCTTTCTCATCATCGCGGACCTCCATAAGACCTTTTTCCCACGGCTCATAGTCCTCGGGGTTCTTTTTCGCGACAGCTTTCCTCAGGAGTTTGCAGAGCATCCTGTCCTTAAAGCTCATTTCCTGCAGTGCAAATGTCCCACGACAATAATAACATGGAATCCCCTCGAGGTCACCCTTAAAAATCTGCTGCATCCCCGCGTCAAATGTTTTCTGATCATACGGCGAGGCACCGCAGCAAAAAACGATGATCCTCTTACCCGCAAGCTTGCTGATGTTTTTCTTTAGGAAGGACAGTCCTGCGATACTGGTGGCGTAGACTCCGCCGCCGAGAATAATCGTGTCGTATTCCGCCAGTTTCTTCACATCCGCCTCGTCGGTTTTGATGCAGTCAAAGCCTGTGCGCTCCGCAATCCATTCGGCGTATTTCTTCGTGGCGCCGTATTTGGATTTATATAAGATAATGCCGTTCATTTTCCTATTCATAACTGTCTCCTACTGCTCCAATCCGTGCAGATTTTTTTCAATGTTTGTGATGGTTTGAATCGTTGTAATGATATCTTCCTCGGGGATTTCTTCGAACATCCTCCCCATAATGAGTCTGCTCATCTCATCATTTTTCCCGCAAAACTCCATGCATCGCTCAGTAAGCAGGATACGCTGCTTTCGCTTATCTGCCGTATCCTCCCCGAACCGGATGAAATCCTTTTTTTCCAGTTTCAAAAGAATCTGTTTCACATTCTGATGAGAGCTCCCGAGAATACCGGACAGTTCCTTGATCGTCGGCGCTTCTTTACACATATTGATGCAAATAACGGCAAAGAACTGTTTCCAGCTGATCTCCTTCATCACATTATCCGCAAATGCCTGGAATCGGTTTTCAAATGC
>JAFYZR010000005.1 GCA_017557345.1 Paludibacteraceae bacterium
AGCATCACAGGCCTTCAATTCCGGACTAACAATAGGCAAATTAGTAGATATCATCTTATCCCCTACTTCCGTCAGTAATTTTCTACCAAGATTCCCTCCTGGATGGAAACAAGCAAAATCTTCCGATTTAAAGTTTCTTCGCAGTTCTAATGCACATGCAATGGCATCCCCCATCGCCAACGTGACAGTAGTGGATGTTGTCGGTGCCAAATTTAAATAATCAGCCTCCTTCTCTACATGAATATTAAGGTGCACCGTGCTATATTGGGATAATAAAGAATCAGAATCTCCTGAAATCCCAACAATAGGCACATTACGCTCCAATAACGTAGGAATAATCCGCAGCAATTCATCTGTGTTTCCAGAATACGAGATAGCTACTACTATATCATCAGGTGAGACCATTCCCAAATCACCATGATACGCATCAAGGGGATTCAAGAAGAATGCCGGTGTACCGGTACTTGCAAAGGTTGCAGCTATCTTTCTGCCTATATGACCAGATTTGCCGACGCCAGTAACGATACACTTACCTTTGCTGTTATAAATCAAGTCCACAGCCTTTTCAAAGTTGGCATCTATATTGTCCAGCATCGCTAAAATAGCCGCAGCCTCTTCCTTTAGACACTTTTTTCCAATTTCTACAATACTTTTCTCTCTCATATCTATCTTATGTTCATAAACGCACGCGTCATATTCGACCATGCGTATTTGTTTTTTTCGTTTTTTAAATAGCGGGTAAAATCCGCCTGTCTATTATGAGTGAAATAATCCAACAAATCAGCCGCAATAGCTTCTGCATCAGGATTACAAGCATATCCCATTTTCCCATCATGGACTATTTCTCCTAAACCGCCAACATTCGTGACTAACATCGGTTTTTCAAAATGGAAAGCCACCTGTGTCACGCCAGACTGCGTTGCCGTTTTATATGGTTGAACGACAAGGTCTGCTGCTCCGAAATACTTCCGTAAATCCCCATCGGGAATAAATTCATTTCGTAAAATGACTCGATTAGCCAGTCCATTTTTCTCTATTTGAGCACGATATTTGTCTTCTTGTTCGTAAAATTCCCCGGCAATAATCAGCTGCAAGTCCGGTAATTGCGTTTTAACCAAACCAAACGCATCCAACAAGAGATCCAAGCCTTTGTATGCACGGACAAGGCCAAAGAAAAGCATGTAGCATTTATCAGCCGGTAAGTTTAAGGCTTTGCATGCTTTTGCTTTTGTCATGATTTCGCCGTAATGGTCATAAATCGGGTGCGGAGAGAATGTTTTGGATTTGTGCTCTTTATCCAAACGCTCGATATCCTTCACTACGCTCTCACTCAACGCCACAAAACCATCCTGTGATTTCACGAAAAGCGGGGCAAAGAGTTTGTCTAACACGTTCGGCTCATGGGGAATCATATTGTGCACAAGAGCGATACAGCGCGTCTTGCCATTCTTCTTCGCTATTCGAGAAACGATTTGATATGCAGGTGCAAAGAACGACATCCAATAGCAGCAAATGAGCAAATCCGGCGCTGACTTGCGCAATAAACATCCCACGCGGATCCAGTTGAAAGGATTACATGAATTCAGTTTCCGGCGAATAATCAGATCTGCCGGCGCAGGCTCATTCGTATATTGCGTCTTTCCGGGGAAAAGAAAAGACGGATACTGTAGCGTGAACGTCCAAAGTTCCACTTCATGTCCTTCAGACGCAAATTGTCTGGCAAGCCGTTCATTAAACGTTGCCAATCCGCCACGGTATGGCCAAGATGTGCCTAATAGAATGATTTTCACAAGTCGTTTTTATATGTTATTTTACGGTTCGTTTCTTCGCCGCAGACAATATGTATCGGGACTTCCGGCAGGAATTTATGCACAATGCCCGCATCGTCTGTAACCTCTATTTTTCCTTTTTGTATCGCCGTCAGATATGCTTTTTCGATAATGTCAATATGAAAAGCCTGCGGAGTTTGGGCACGCATAAATTCGTTCCGTGGCGGAATATCTGCCACTTTGTCCTTGTCAATACGATACAATGTATCCGTGACCGGTACTGCTACAGTGACAGCGGGATGTGTTTCAAGTGCTTCACAGACGTTTGCTATAATTTCTTGCGAGACAAACGGACGTGCGGCATCATGTAACAATATCGAGCAATCTGTCAAATCCTTATATGCTTGTATCGCATGCCAGGAAGATTCCCATCTTTCCGTGCCTCCCGGAATGATTTTTTTGACTTTCTGCCAACTATTGCGTTCAAGCATATTGTTCGCTTCGTTGATCCAGTCAGGATGCATAACGATAGCAATCTCGTTGATAGCAGACGCCATTTCGAAGGCATCGACCGCGTGCTCAAGAATAGAACGCCCGTCCGCAAGCGGCAATAACTGTTTAGGCGTATTTCCGCCTACTCTTTTTCCCGTTCCTCCTGCTAATATGATTGCTACGTGTTGCATAGGTAATGATAAGGTAATGATAAGGTAATAATACCGTCTCAGTTGGTTGCTAAAATATCATCTGCAATTTCTCGGATCGCACCTTGTCCTCCCGGAGTTTGCAATATGCGGATATTGGGTATCGCACGCACTTCCGGTCTGGCATTCGGCGGGCAACAGGGCAAGCCGACTGCGGAAAGCAAATCAATATCGTTGATATCATCCCCCACATAACAAACGTTTTCCAGAGAGATATTCAGTTTGTCACAAATGCGTTTGGCCGCTTCGAGTTTGGTAAGGTTGCCTTGGTGATCTTTACTTCCTACCCCGAGATACAGAAAATCCAAATGCAGTTTCTCTGCACGCGCTTTGACAATTGGCGAGTTTTCCGAAGTTAATATGCCACATTGTATGCCAGCTTTCCGCAACAGGGTCATTCCCATTCCATCATAGACGCAGAAGCGCTTCATGGCATCGCCTTCTGCGGTATAATACATGCCGCCATCCGTCAAGCAGCCATCGACATCGGTCAAGAATAATTTGATTTTTGACATGTGAAGTTTGAGTTTTTATTCGTTGAAAGCATTCCAGCCTTGAGCTTTTAGTGCCAGTTCTTCGCCATTTCGGCCAATGAGGTTACAGCCATATTCCGGTTTGGTGATGTGACCAATGATATAAAGGTCATCCACCGGAATCAGTTTCTCGTAGTCATCGAGCGAACAGGTGAAGAGCAATTCATAGTCTTCGCCTCCATTCAACGCGCATGTAACAATATTGAGATTCATCTCTTCGGCTAAAGCCGCAGCCTCAAAATCAATCGGCAGTTTATCCTCATAGATGCAGCAGCCGACATTGGATTGCGAGCAAATATGCAGCAGCTCAGAAGAAAGTCCGTCCGATATATCCATCATGGCCGTAGGCTTAACGCCTGCTTTTCGAAGCGCCTCTATCATATCCCGACGAGCTTCCGGCTTCAATTGACGCTCCAACAGATATTCCTTGCCTTCGAAAGCCAATTGTGCTTTTTCGTCTCCTTGCGCCACAAGCCGTTCGCGTTCAAGGAGCTGGAGACCCATATAGGCCGTGCCAAGATTTCCGGAGACACAGATGAGATCATTCAATTTGGCCCCGTTACGATAAACGATATCCTTGGCATTTGCCACTCCAAGACAAGTGATTGAGATCGTCAAACCATTCATGGATGCACATGTGTCTCCGCCTACAATATCGACATTATAACGTTCACACGCCAACCGAATTCCGGAATAGAGCGCTTCGATATCTTCCACAGAGAAACGCTTGCTGATACCCAGCGAGACCGTAATCTGTGTGGGCGTTCCATTCATCGCGTAGATATCCGAGAAATTGACTACTGCAGCTTTATAGCCCAGATGTTTGAGCGGCACATATTCAAGATTAAAATGAATGCCCTCCAACAACATATCAGTCGTCATTAATACTTTTTTTGTGCCGAAATCCATGACAGCACAATCGTCTCCCACAGCCTTTTTCGTGCTTGGTTGAACGGGCTTGATATCCTTAGTAAGGTGACGGATGAGACCAAACTCTCCGAGTGCAGCTATTTCTGTTCTTGCCATTTTCTTACTTGTTTACGCTGCAAAATTACTACAAAATTCGCATATATGCAAATTTTTTTTGCGTATGTAGATTTTTTTTTGTATTTTTGCAGTCGATTTTTAAACAAAGTCCCATGAGATATTTGATTTCCGGAGGGGGAACCGGAGGCCATATTTTCCCCGCAGTAAGTATCGCAAACGCGTTAAAGGAGTTAGATCCGGAGGCAAAAATCCTGTTTGTAGGAGCATTAGGGCGCATGGAGATGGAGCGTGTGCCGCAAGCGGGTTATGAAATAATCGGTTTGCCCGTCCGTGGCTTTAATCGCTCGCAGCCTTGGAAAAACGTGTCCGTTTTGATGGATTTGGCGAAATCGATTAAGCAAGTACGCAAGATTATTCGCGAATTCAAGCCAAATGTAGGTGTGGGCGTCGGTGGTTACGCTTCGGGAGCAGCCATGTGGGCTGCAGCAAAAATGGGAATACCTATTTTGCTCCAAGAGCAAAACGGCTTTGCCGGTGTGACAAACAAGATTCTCAAAGACAAGGCTACCAAGATTTGCGTGGCATACGAAGGAATGGAACGTTTCTTCCCCGCGGACAAGATCATTCTAACAGGTAATCCTGTTAGGCAAAATCTGACTGAAGGAAAAAAGAAAAAGGATAGCGGAGAAAAAACTTTGCTCATCATCGGTGGCAGTCTCGGTGCTCGAACGATTAACGAAGCCATCAAAGCGGCTCTGCCGCAACTCAGCAAGGCGGATATCCATGTCGTTTGGCAAACGGGAAAGATTTATTACGAAAAATGCAAGGCAGCATGGGTTGCGGCCGGAAGTTCAAAGAACATCGAATGCCTTGATTTTCTGAGCGATATGCCGGATCGTTATGCGCAAGCGGATTTGGTCATTTCGAGAGCGGGAGCAAGCAGTATTAGCGAGCTTTGCCTTTTAGGCAAACCTGCCATTTTAGTGCCTTCGCCCAACGTTGCAGAAGATCATCAGACACACAACGCTTTAGCGTTGGTGAATAAAAATGCAGCGGTTTTGGTTCGAGACGCAGAAGCAGCTGAGAAATTGATTCCAACGGCATTGGAACTCATCAAAGATGAGAAACGCCTGAAAACATTACATACAAACGTACTAAAATTAGCGCAGAAAGATTCTGCTAAACGGATTGCAGAAGAGGTGATTGCATTGGCTAAAGCGAACCTATAGCCAGGCACACCAAGCCTGCGCATATTCCGAGCATACAGAGAATCTTATGCAACGGATCTTTCTCTTTGAGAAAGAGCAGGCCGTAGGCAAAACCGATTACTGCGCCGCCACGGCGGATGGTGCTTACAACAGCAATCATTGAATCAGGGTCACGAAGCGCCAACATATACACATTGTCGCTAATCACCAGAAACAGACTGATTAATAGGATAGCCGGCGTCCAACGGATAGCCGGTTTTTCTTTTCGTCTAAGCTCCTTTCGATGCATTATCACCCATACAACAAGCATCATAACTGCCTGATAGAGTGTATAATAGACCTGAACGGCATTATGGTCATATCGACGCATGAGATATTTGTCATACAAGCCTGAGCAGGCTCCTATCAGGATGGCGAGTGCTAAACAAATATAATATTTGTTTTCGGTTTCTGACTGGGGATGCGTGATTTGCGATTTATTCTTAAACGAAAAGGCAAAAATCGTCCCTATCGCAAGCAAAACGCCTATCCATTGCCATGTATTCAACCGTTCATCGAAGAGCAAAAGTGCGCCAACAAGCGTCCACATCGGCCGAGTGGCTTGAAGCGGGCTGACGATAGATAGCGGCAAATACTTGAGCGAGACATAGCCGAAAATCCAACTGCTAAGAACGATTATCGCTTTCAGAAGCGTGTAAAAATGAGCCTGCAAATCAAGGCGCGGAACGAAAAATGGCGTTCCGGCCATTAATTCCGGACTTACGCGGGACAAAAGTAAAGGAACGGACAAGATGAGTGCTGACACGCAAACGCTGATTGTCAACACATCCACTACGGCATTTTGTCTCAGCGCGATTTTCTTGCTGATGTCATAGCAACCCAAGCATAACGCAGATATGAACGCTAATAATGTCCACATATTCAAAAAGCGTGCAAAGGTACTCTTTTTTCGCGAACTAAGCAAATAAATTCACCTAAAATTTGCATATATCATTTTTTTTATGTAATTTTGCCAGCAAAATTGCAAATGTAATAAATTTAATCGTATGAAAAAGTTCTTTTCAATCGCATTTATCGGCCTGATGATGCTATTTTCTTTCAACAGTTGTAAAGACAACCCGCAAACGGATGATCCTACTGAGGAGATTCCTGGTGGAGGTGGAGAAGATAATCCCGGTGGAGGTGACAATCCCGGGGGAGGCGGAGACAACCCCGGAGGTGGCGGTGGTCAGCAGATTGTGGGTGCCGATATCTTCAAGGCGTTCGACAAAGTGGGCAACCATTTCTGGTATCAGTGGTATCTGAGTGGCAGTTATCAGAGTTACGTTGTTAGCAGGAACTCCGACGCTCGCCCGGGCTACAACGGCCGCAAGACCTATAAGAGTGCCAAATGTACCGGTTGGGAAGTGGTAGCTGTCAGCGGCAATACAGCTACGGTGAACGTCTACACTAATTTCGATTTTGACCATCCTGGCCAGATGACTTTCTCTCGCGGTAGCGATGGCTCGCTCTTCATGGACGGAAGACAGATCACCAATACCCAGTCTCCGGAATTCTATCTCTTGAATTTCGGCAAGAGCGGCTCGTATGAGTGGAAAGAACTATATAGTAATGGCGAATATACCAATATTTTCTACACAAAAAGTGACGGATATACTTCCCCAAGCCACACCATTGATATTTCCGAAAAATGGAATTCGTATGGTCTGGCAGGAGGTCAAGACAATGAGATGACCAATGCGGATGCCGGTAGTTCGACTCTAACCTTTACCCTAAAACGCGCTCAAACCGCTTATGTATCTAAGAGTGCCAGCAAACCAGCGGGGGTATCGCTTACCAAACTGGAAGACTATACGCTCTCTAGCCACCAATATATCAAGAACAATCCGACTGCGAGCGGATGGAGAGTAGAGTTTACACACGACTGCGCCAACACGTGGGGCTACGCAATCGGTATGTATCTGGGTGATGGCAATGGCGGAGCAGCATGGTATCCGTGCTACCTAATCAACGATATTAAGGATTATTTAAAATCTTTCGATGATGAATATGATAACTGGGGTGTAGGCGGAGACCTATTGTGTGATCCCATTGAGGATTTCAGTGCCACAACGCACTCGTATTATTTCTATCTCACGCCTAAGGCTGTAGAGCTTGGTAAATCTGCGGGAGCACTCAGTTTCTGTATCTTTGCTTTGGGATGGGGACCGGATCTCGTCTCCGACATTGATAGCAGTGTTGCTGCTTTCAGCATCACTTTCAACGAATCGGGCATGCCGGCAAGAAGAATAACAGACCGTCGTGAACTCAAACCCGCGCCGTTGACCGGAAGAAAGAGAAGGTAATCACCTGAGCTTACGGTATCATTACCTTATCATTACCTTATCATTACCTTATTATCACGGGATATAAAAGACAACAACATATACACTTTTTAAAATTTTTCCATTATGAAAAAGTTACTTTTTATCGCAGCCTTGTTGCTTTCCGTAACTGCTACTTATGCTATGGATCTTTTTAACAGAGAGCCTGACGTGCTCAAAGGAGAAGACTATGCCTTTATGCAAGATAATGCCAAAATGTGGCTCTATCTGGATTTTACCAAGGCAGAACTGGTACTTTTCCACAACAACAAAAAACAAGAAGTCAAAGAGAGCAAAGGCTTGTATCTTGCCACCAAAACCGAAGAAGACTGGGCAAATGAGTTTGAAGGCGTCTATTTCTGGATTATCAAATACTGGAACGTAGCTTGTGACAAACGCAATATTCCTTTGCATCTGACGGCCGACAGGGATTCTGCTAAGTATGTCCTCGAGTTTAGAGTAGATACCGTGGATTATGGTTTCCCGCAAGTTGGTTTAATTATGGGCGAAGGAGCCACATTGGATGGCCCATTAGTAGTACGTGATCTGACAACCAACGAGACAGTTTATGAAGCGGATATCAATAAGATCAAGACAGAAAACTGGGCTCCACATTCCGAAGTAATGCGACTTCGCGCTACGCTTTACGGAGCCATTTTTGGTCCGCATTTCCTTGGTATGGATCCTATCACAATGGATGTAAGCGATAAGGCAACACTCATGAGATACAACAAGGATTATAAGCCTAAAAAGAAGAAAAAATAATTAGCATGAAACGTTCATTATTCCTATTGTTGCTGCTATTTGCGGTAGCGACGGTGTTTGCACAGACTTATGACGCTGTAATGCCCGGGCAGAAAAAAGTAACCACGGTAGATAGCACGGGCAATGCAACGACGCAAATAGTAACTGATTATGACTCCGAATATATCCAATATCGGAGCGGTGGTTCTTGGTTCTACAAAGGACAAACAATGTCGAAAGATGAGTTTGTCAGCAAGATGAAATCTGAATGCACTCCGGCCTACGAGCAATTCCAAAGAGGTGTGCGCCAAAAACGTGCCGGTATTGCCATGGCTGCAACCGGAGGTGCGATATTCATTGCCGGTTTGTCCGTTTGGGCTTGGGGAGCGTCTTTCGCAGATGAAGACTTTGCAGGACGTTTCATTTGGAATACACCGATGTATGCCGGATTTGGTGTTTGGATGGCCGGTTTGGCTTTAGGATTCGGCGGAGGTGCAACATGCATCATTATGGGTAGTCATAAACAAGCAGAAGCACATCAAGTATATAATTCTCAATGCGCACGCAAAGAGCAGGCAAATAATTATGAACTTCGTCTTCAGTCTTCATCAAATGGCATCGGGCTGGCTTTTGCGTGGTAATATTAAACATTTTACAACATACATTTATGAGTAAGCAAAAACGCTTTTTATTGAACGAGGACGAACTGCCCCGTCAATGGTATAATATTCAGGCGGATATGATTAACAAACCGCTCCCGTTGCTAAATCCGGCAACACGCGAGCCGTTGACCGCTGAGGATTTGTCGCATATCTTTGCAAACGAGTGTGCAAAACAAGAATTGGATACCGAACATGCATGGATAGATATTCCGGAAGAGGTATTACGCCGGTATAGCTATTATCGTTCCACACCTCTCGTACGCGCATATGCGCTGGAGGAGGCGTTAGGCACGCCCGCACACATATATTTTAAAAATGAGAGTGTCAATCCGCTGGGCTCACACAAACTGAATTCCGCTATCCCACAATGCTATTATTGCAAGCAGGAAGGCGTGAAAAATGTAACGACTGAGACAGGCGCCGGACAATGGGGAGCAGCTTTGAGTTATGCTGCCAAGTCCTTTGGACTTGAATGCGCTGTGTATCAAGTGAAGATTTCGATGCTGCAAAAGCCTTACCGCAGTAGTATCATGCGGACTTTCGGAGCAACGGTAACAGGTTCTCCTTCTATGTCAACCCGCGCAGGAAAAGATATCATCACAGCCGATCCGAATCATCCCGGTTCACTTGGAACCGCTATTTCCGAAGCGGTTGAATTAGCTACCACCACGCCTGATTGCAAATATACGCTTGGTTCCGTGATGAATCACGTGTCTTTGCATCAATCGGTCATTGGTCTGGAAGCGGAGAAACAGATGAAGATGGCAGGCGAATATCCCGATATGATTATTGCTTGCTTCGGCGGCGGCAGTAATTTCGGAGGCTTGGCATTCCCATTCATGCGTCATCAGCTGAAAGGTGAAGGCAAAAAGATTGACTTCATTGCCGCTGAGCCGGAGAGTTGTCCTAAATTGACCAAGGGAAAATTCGAATATGACTTTGGTGATACAGCCGGTTATACGCCGCTGCTACCGATGTATACCTTGGGTCATGAGTTCAAACCGGCTAATATCCATGCAGGCGGTTTGCGTTATCACGGAGCTGGAACGATTGT
The DNA here is from genome assembly GCA_017557345.1 of Paludibacteraceae bacterium. Classification (GTDB taxonomy): domain Bacteria; phylum Bacteroidota; class Bacteroidia; order Bacteroidales; family Paludibacteraceae; genus Colicola. The sequence goes on from JAFYZR010000005.1 coordinate 10,022, forward strand.
CAGCCAATTGCTTAAAGACGGCTATTTGCGCGGTGTAGATATACCGCAGTTAGAGTCTTTCGATGCCGGTTTGCTTTTCGCAAGAACGGAAGGAATCATCCCTGCGCCGGAGAGTTGCCATGCCATCGCTGCTACTATTCGCGAAGCGAAGAAATGCAAAGAGACAGGCGAAGAGAAAGTCATTCTCTTCAACCTCAGCGGACACGGCCTGATTGACATGACCGCATACGACAGCTTCCTCAACGGAGATTTGGTGTAAATCCTCTTTATGATACTATATTTCTCCGGAACAGGAAATAGTCTTGCCATCGCGCGAAAGATTGCCGAGGCGACAAACGACCAACTGATGCCGCTTATAGAAGCGGTACAGCAGGATTTGACGAACGAAAAGCGTATCGGTCTTGTCTTTCCGACATACGATTTCAATCTGCCACCGATTGTGCGGACCAGCGTTTCGCAACTGAACATCGGTCCAAAATCATACGTCTTTGCCGTTATCACCTGTGGCGGACAAACAGGTAACTGCGTCTGGGCGTTGCGGCGTCTGTTGCGCAAACGAGGCGTGGAATTGGCATATACTCACAAAGTGAGTGTTCCCGATAACAGTGCCCTAGCGTTCGGACGTAATCCCAACAATCAAATGTCAAAATTCGACCGTGTACCGGAACGAATGGAACAAATCATCAGCGACATCCAAGCCCAACACCACGAACTACATTATGCTTGGTGGAGTTTCCTCTCATGGATTATGGGCTTGCCTGCCATGGAGAAAGGGATGATTCGCACCTTACGCCCGAAAGTGAATCCCGATAAGTGCATAGGCTGTGATACCTGCGTACGCATTTGCCCGATGGAAAACATTCGTTTAACGGACAAGAAAGCCCTCATCGGTGATAACTGCACCGTGTGCCTTGCATGCGTACATGCATGCCCGCAACAAGCCATCGGCACAAACGGTCGTGAGGCACTCAAAGAGCGTCAGTACCGCCATCCCGACATCAAACTCAAAGACCTGATTAAGCGATAAGTGCGTTTTGGCACAAAATTTGTACATCGCAAGGGATCAATGTAAAGTGACATGAGATTCCATGCGATTGTTTTTTCGCTTATACTGATTTCGTTGCCTCTCTCTGCAAAGAAGCGGCAACAGATTCCTGATTCGCTACGCACGCTTTCTTTTGAGATAAATGGTGTGCCTTTTACCATGCAGCGCGTGGAAGGCGGTTCGTTTATTATGGGAGCAACATCTGACCAATACGATCCTGATACATACACCGACAAGCCTGCGCACTTGGTTTTCCTTTCTCCGTTCTATATTGCTACGACAGAAGTGACCAACCAACTATGGAAAGCTATCATGCCAGACCGCGAGACACTCAGTCCGTCCGGCTATCCGAATAACCCGATTTCTTATGTCAATTGGCATGATTGCCAGGAGTTCGTCCGTCGATTAGACAGTATCACCGGCTTGCCTTTTCGTCTGCCGACAGAAGCCGAATGGGAATACGCGGCACGCGGAGGAGAGAAAAGCAAAGCTTTTCGCTTTGCGGGTGATAACTGTGCGGATAGTGTTGGATGGACATATTCCAATTCCGGCAACTGGACACATCCGGTGGCCTGCAAACATCCTAATGAGTTGGGATTATACGATATGTGCGGCAATGTAGCCGAATGGTGCCAAGATATCTATGGTGCTTACACGCTATCCACTAAGCCCGACCCGCAAGGTGCAGACACAGGCAGTTGTCGGGTTGTTCGAGGAAGTAATTATGCGGAATGCATAGCCAACAGCCATATATCCGTTCGGCATTGGCATAAGCCTGAGACAGCCACCAGCTATATCGGTTTTCGTGTGGCATTGACGCTGCCCGATGAACCGATGAAACAAGTTATTCCTGAAGAACCTGCATTAACCAAGAACATCCGTATCAAGGGCCGTAAACTGCACTTTTCATTGGTTCCAAGTGAGCAGCCATATTATATATCCGATGAGATAAGTGTGGCATTGTGGCAGAAAATCAGGCTTCAGGAGCCACCGGATAACAATCATGGATCAGCTATCGGTATGTCCTGGCAGGAGCGGCTGCAATTTGCAGAAGAATGTAGTCGAATCGTTCAGCAACCGCTATCCGTGGCTTCTGTCGAGAAAACAGATACCGCTTTGCAGATGGGTGTTATAGCACCGCCTGCCCGCAAGAAACATGAACGCTCTGCGCGTGCGATTCATCGAAGCAGAAAGACGCGTGAGAAATTATCTCCGTGGACAGAATTGGTCGGTGTTAAACTATCTCTACCCGATGACCCTATTTTGTTGGAATTCCAAGGCAACGCCAATAAGAAACGTCCTTTACGACTTATTCTGCGTGTAAAATAAAAAAAGAGCCCATTAGGACTCTTTCGGGTGGAGAGTGGGGCTCGAACCCACGACACTCGGAACCACAATCCGATGCTCTGCCAACTGAGCTATGACCACCATTCGCGTTCGGCAATAAGATTGCAATGGTTTATACCGCTCCGCTAAATAAACGGGCAACTTATGCCTCCGCTCTCCCCAAAAATTAAAATTTTCGGGGGCCCCGAAAGACCCAAGAGAACCTAATTTTTGAAAAGCGGGTGCAAAGGTACTGCTTTTTTTTTAAATACGCAAATAATTTGCATTTTTTTTGTATTTTTTTTGTTCATGTCGAATATTTTTTATACTTTTGCAGCGCATTTTGTATGTGCGCCGGCCTGAGAGGGCGCGCGCGTAACAAAGAAATATAACGAAAAACAAACAGTCAGATAATAGCGACAAACCCTATATGAAGCGAATCCTTTTCTATTGTTTAGCAATTCTTCTCATTCTCCCGATGAATGCCCAGAATTCTCGTCGTCATCATAGCGTATTTGAAGATGGCGATGATTATCATTTTGGGTATATAAGCGGAAGTGTCGGATATTCCATGCTCCAAACAAGTATGCCAAATGCCATGCCGGTAGGAGGCGTAGGCGGAAGTATTGGCGCAGGTTATGAGTTTCGCAATAGTGGTTTGTGGGCCAATGTAGGCGTGCAGATGAGTTTTCATCGTTCAACTCTGTATGTAGATCCTTATATGCGTGAATTTCCGGGTTTGGACACTCAAGGCAAATCCGTCACGCTTCAATATCACGTTGTTCAGCAAGATCAGATGGAATGGAATTATTTCGATGTTCCGATATTAATTGGCTATTATGTTCGCGGATTCCATGTTGGCGGAGGTCTAAAAGTCAGCTATGCTATCAATCCTGTTACGCACACCAAAGCAGAGTATAACTTGATGGGTCTTTATGAGATGTATCCGGAGCCATTCCATGATATGCCAGACCGCGGTTATACGACCTATGAGTATGACAACCGCGTAGCCAACCAATTGAATGTAGGCGCTTCGCTCATCGGCGAAATAGGCTATGACCTGTTATCATCCATGCCGACTCGCAGCAAGATTTGTAATATCTTGAAACTTGCCTTTTATTTCGAGTACGGTCTAAACACTCAAGTGCGCAAATGGGAAAATCCTCAAGCAGCGATTATCCCCAACAGCGCTGTTAATCCTACTCCAGCAACAGATGTGACAATAAGTCCGTATGTCAATACTTTTGCCACTCCGGCTCGTACCGTGCCATTCTTTACGGGTGTCAAGTTGACCTTTATGGTAGGCAGCAGCCGTACAGCCCGTGTAAGTATGCATCATGGATGTATGTGCTACAATTAAAGGTAATAACCACGTGTATTGTCTAGGATTACACCGATAAGACACCGATATAATACCGATAAGATACCGACAAGATACCGATAACCCCCGATCACAAAGCATATGAATAAACATCTCTATAGGTTATTAAGTTGGATGCTACTGACCATAGCAGTATCCATGACCAGTAATGCAGCAAACGGCATTATTGGGACCTTTAATCAGAAGATCTGTGAAGGTGACGAAGTTACCATAGGTTCCCGACTAATGCATGTTTTCTCAGACACGATAGTCCGTGACACTATTCGAGGACTCGATCCTTCGAAGGATAGCATTTTAGTATATATGGTGAATGTTTATCCATCGTTCCTAAATGAGCAACAACGTATGCTGAGCCGCGGTTCGTCATTCTCATGGTTCGGAATGACCATTGACCATGCGGGAACATATGAAAAGAAATTCCAAACAGTTGTCAGTTCATGCGATAGCATTTATCGTTTGGTTGTGCGGGAATATACAGAGAATCAAGTTGTTAGCACATTATGTCAGGGCAGCAGCATGACTTTCGGACACCTTACTTTAACCGAGACAGGCGTTTATCGAGACACTTTCCATTACAGTCAATATGACTCAATAGTAATATTGACATTGAATGTTGTCAAACCGGATACAACGATTAAAGCCAGCCGTATTCCGGAAGGCTTCTCCACAACATGGAACGGCAAAACATATTCTGAGGCAGGCATATACGATACCGTTATGCCAAACCGTTTCGGATGCGATTCGCTTTCCCGACTGGTTCTCACCACATACCATGTTGATACATTGGATACCACGGTCGTATTATGTCCAGCCGAGACGATCACCTGGCATGGAAGGACATTCGGCCAAACCGGCGATTATGAGTTTCCGGGTGTTCGAGCAAACGGAGATTACGTATATTACAAGTTGCATTTGACAGTAAAAGAACTGATTGAAAAAGAGCAACAATTCACTATCTGCGATGACGAAACGGTTTCCTTCAACGGAAAGATATATGCGAATGCCGGTACGTTCTTCGATTATTTAGCATGCGATACCCTATATCGGATTATCATCAACAAGCCACCTACCCAACTGCATCTGCAGACGGGAGAATTAGATGCGATTCATCCGTATTACTGGCAATACCAGTTAGATGGCGAGACCAAAACAGATACCATAACTGCTCCCGGCGTCTATGAGCATATAACGCCTAATCCGGAAACGGGATGTAATGACATCTGGCGCTTAGTGTTGACACAAGACACGACCACTTATCATTTTGAAGAAACAGTCACCGTTTGCGAAAACGAGCCATTCAGTTGGCATGGCAAAGAGAACTTAAACCGTCAAGGTATCGGTCAAACAAGCCATTATTTCGACAACTACAAGACACAAGCAGGCAACGACAGTATCTATGAACTGATATTAACCGTCATCCCTCTGAAACGTTCCATTCAGACCATCACCTTCTGCGGTGAAACGACCTGGAAGGGACAAGTGCTCACCAATTCGACCATTGTCTATGATACCGTTGCCGCAAGTTCCGGTTGCGATAGCATCATACGTATTAACTTCGACAAAGTAACGCCATTCTATCGTCACGACACCGCAACAATCATCCAAGGCGAGACCTTGCTATGGCATGGCCAAGCTATCAGCGGAGAAGGATTTTATATCGATGCTCACCAAAACCAATATGGCTGCGACAGTACGTACACTCTGGGCGTCGGCGTAGATGCTGCCACTCCGCAAACGAATATGCTCACAACGCAATATTCCATTTGCGATGGCGATTCGTACGAATGGAGAGGTACTGTTTATCACCCGACTACCACGACCACATACATTGATACTATCTACAAAAGCGGTACACAAGAGATTGATTCTATCTATGTTCTCAAACTGACCGTTCATACAACCTATAAAGATACCGTCGTTCAACATCTGTACACTTGTGGCGGTGCAGGCGCTTCTATCCGTTATCAAGGAAAGGATTATTATCAAGATACCACGATCATATCCGATTTGCGTACCGTATATGGCTGTGACAGTATCGTAAAAGTGTTCCTGCATTTCAATACCGCATTATACCTGACGGATACCGTAGAGATAGCCGATATAGAATTGCCATATACGTGGACTTACCGTTTGCCGAGTGAGAAAACAGATACAGTCCTTACTAAAGCCGGCACCTATGATCACAGGACAAAAGCAGAAGGCACATGTACCAACCATGAGCAATTAGTCCTCATCGTATATCCGACTTATCTGTACCAGCAAGATACCACTATTTGTGAATTGGATTTACCGTTCCACTGGCAAAACGGACCTACGGAGCATATCAATGATGATTTGCAGCACACCGCCGGCACAACCAAGCAATATGAGTATCACTATCTAACCGTCAATAATACCGATAGTATCTATCGCTTGAACCTCACTATTGACGAAGTGCCGAAAGTAACCGAGCAATATTCTGTCTGCGAAGGTTATCCTCAATGGATACGTGGCAAAGAATACGGCACTCCGGGCATGACCTTAGATGTGCTTTATCGCGATACCGTATATCCTTATGCCCCTGGAACAATATGTGATAGCGTTGTATATGTGGAAGTTTATGTATCCGCAGCCAAGAAGCAGACACAAGTTGTTGTCCTTCACCCCGGAGAATCCATCGATTGGGGACACTATCATATAACATCCGGAGGCGTTTACCACGATACGATAAAGAATATTGGTCCGCACGGATGTGACAGCATCAGTACACTCCGTGTAATCCAAGAGTTGGTTGAAGAACGATATATCTGTTCCAACGACACCTCTGCCGACACACATCATGATAAGAAATACCCGTATATATGGGAACGTCCTTATGCCGGATCCACACCTATCACGCTGTATACTTCCGGAACATATCGAGACACCGTATTTGACGGAAGCGGGTATATCGAGAGCATATATCGTATGGACTTAACCGTTGTTCAGCCATATGATACCACCGTCGTTATCCACGGATGCCAGAACAAAGGTGCTATATGGCGTGGCCAAAAATATGAGCAGGATACTGCATTCATTGACCGAGTGGAGGTTATACCGCATACCCATGAGCAGCCTTGCGACTCTGTCTTCCACGTAACGATTAAGATAGATACCATCTATAAGATTCGTATCGACACTACCCTATGCGAGTATCAGTTGCCATTCATCGTGGGCCGTACTCATCAAGATACCATCTGGCAAGAAGGAAACTTCCGTCATGCAGTAGATTCCACATCCTGTGGATGTGATTCCATCATTGAGGGTCATTTGACGATTATTCCTAAGCTGACGCACAACGATTCTACGTTTATCTGCGAGGATGACATAAAGAAACATCCTGTGTGGCTGGGAGATACTATTAGTCCGGCGTTTATCAACAATGATGGCGGCAAATGGGCAGACAAATGGCAAGGCAAATGGCATGGCGTGAAATATACATCCGATACCATTGTTTGGGATTGCGGCCATAACTATTTCCATCATATCATTGTTCGTCCAAGCCAAAAGATCGTAAAAGATACCACGTTCTTCCTGTGTCCTGACGATTCCATCCGAATCTTCTGGGGACGCGGAGATGACACAACCTGGTTCTACAAAGATACGCTGTATGAAGAGCATACACCGATGCCGTCTTCGTGGACAGACAACAGACACCATTATTCCTATGCCAATGATGCCTATTCATGCGATAGCATCACCAGATGGCATATCACCGTTCTTCCACGCATCCATAAAGACACCACTGCACATAGGCTCCTCGGCGATTCTATTTGGTGGGGAGGAGGATGGAGATATTATACCGGTGTATATGATTCCATTGGCCCTTCAAAAGACACCAGTTCGTTAGGCGACACTTGCTCCTATATTTATGCCTTGCATCTCATTGTAGATACGGCATACTATTTCCGCGATACGGTTGATTTATGTACTTTTGCCAAAAAGACTCACACATGGATTTGGCCGGAGACAGGATACAAGCAAACATTCACCGTAGGCACCAAAGATACCATTGCTCATCATTTTGTTGATTCGCTTATTACCTACGATCGCCGAGACAGTATCTATGACCTTTGTGTCAATTATCGTATACACAGAGATACACTCATTTTCGATACGATATGTGAAGGCACATACCGCCGTTTCGATAGCCACCACCGCGACAATACGGTTACAGAACGCTACTTGACAACAGATGGAACATACACCGATACGGTTATGGCCATTAATGGGTGTGACAGTATCATTACATTATACCTCAAGACTCGCGATCGTATTCCGGTTTCGCATAATATCGTGCATATACCCGACACGATGGCTCCGTACCAATGGAAGCATATCTGGAGAGAAAACGATGGAACATATAGAGACTCCACTCGCACATTAATTGCTTCCGGAGGCTATGAATATCGTACCCTTAATAAGTTCGGTTGTGACTCCATTGACAGTCTTACGCTGGTTATTCATCAGACGTACAACATCCTGCTGGATACCATCAATATCTGTTACGAACAAACACCGTACGCATGGGAAGATGTCACGGAAATCCGAACAAGTGATTTCTACACCTATAAGACATTAACGCACGATGGATATGATAGTATCCGTACGGTTTATATCAACGTACTACCGACAGAGAGAATCATCGTTTATGACACGCTGTGCGATGGTGATTCGCTGCGGTTCGGCCTGACTAAACTCAACCTGCCGCGTTTCCTGACTAAGAGTGGTGTTTACTACGATACGCTGACAAGCGCAGTATATGGCTGTGATAGCATCATTGAGTTAAGGCTTAATGTATTCCCGAAATATTTCGAAGAGCATACAGCCCATATCTCTGTTGCCGACACTCCGTACGTATGGTCGCATATTCAAGGAGGCGATACGATTGCCAACGACACAATACACTTGAGCGGTGGACAAACGGAAGGATATACGTATACGTTTACTACGGCCTTCGGTTGTGATTCGGTTGACTTCCTCACCCTGCATGTTCATCAGACTTACCTCTATCGTGATACTGTCACGATTTGTGCAAGTGAGACGCCATATGAATGGGAAGGTATCAAAGATATCTATACGACCAATGAGTATGTCAAGAATCTGCGCACGCACGATGGATACGACAGTACACTCATTCGATATGTAGTCGTTCTGCCTGTCATCAATAATACACTTATCATTGATACGATTTGTGAAGGCGATTCGCTTCGGTTCGGTCTGACTAAACTCAACCAGCCGCGATTCCTTGACGCTACGGGTGTTTATTATGATACATTGCAAAGCGTACAATATGGCTGCGACAGTATTATTGAGTTAAGACTGAATGTATATCCGAAATATCGGAGACATCAGCAGGTAGATATTGCCGATACAGAATTGCCCTATAACTGGGAGCACATCCAAGGAGGCAATCTCATTGATACGGATGTCTTGAACGGAACCGGCGAATATGTCTACCGCTTTACTACGGCCTTCGGTTGTGATAGTATCGATAGCCTCAGCCTGCGTGTACACCAAACATATAACATCAAGGATGACACCATTAATATCTGCTCTGATGCTACGCCGTACACTTGGCATACTTATAATAATATCACTTCATCGGGTGCCTATACTTTCTACGGTCAAACAGCGGACGGATACGATAGCATACACACGGTATATATCAATGTATGGCCTGTCAAAGATACCACTATCTATTGGACAATGTGCGAAGGTACCGAATACGCTTTCGGTGATACGCTGCTGACGACACAGGGCACATACAAACGTACACTCATCAGCCGTAGTACGGGATGCGATTCCATCGTGACACTCATTTTGTATGTTCAGCCGATGGTGGTACAGACCAATACGACAACGATCTTCGAAGGAGACTCCGCTTTCTTCTTCGGCGAATGGTACAAAGAATCGGGTATCTATACGCATAAGGAGAAAATCAATGACACTGAGTGCTATGATATTTACCAGTTGATATTGACCGTTCTGCCTTCCATCACCATTGATACGGTAGCTAATGTCTGCGAAAATGAGTTGCCTTTCATATGGCGTGGAAAAGAGTATAACGAGCCGAAACAGTATTCACAAGCCGTCTCTTGGTCGGATACTTCACGTGTCGTTATGAGATTGACGCTCAATGTGTTACCTGTACCTCGGATGGAACGTATCAAAGAGTTGTGCGAAGGAGATATCTTTAGCTATAAGAACAAGTTATTTGATAGAGACACTGTCTTCAACGATACTATCTTGTCGGATCTGGGTTGTGATTCTATCATCCGTTATATCGTTCGTGTACATCCTGTATATGACCGAACCTTCGAACGACATATATCCGACAAGGATACGGTTATGTTCCATGGAGAAGTCCTTCGTTCCGAGGGCAATTACGAATGGACAGGCAAGGCGGCTTACGGATGTGATAGTATGGAGCACTTGATTCTCCATGTTCACCCATCTTATTTCTTCTTGGATTCCATTGAGATATGCGAACCTGACACCTTCGAATGGCACGGACAGCATATCACAAAAGCGGGTCTGTATTACGACAGTCTGGTAACCAAGCAATATAATTATCGCTTCGATAGTGTTTACCATCTCATCGTCAAGACACATCCTTACTATGTCTTCAACGAGAAATATGAGATTGGCGATGGAGAGATTCTCAAGCTGCACGGACGTGACATCTCTAACCCCGGCGAATACTGGGATACGCTGTATACCACTCATGGTTGCGACTCTATCTTCCATGTGATTGTCAATAAGCGCCACACGCTGGAGTTCTCTAGCACGTTGCAACTCTGTCAGTCTGAGACTCCGTATAAATGGCATAACATGACGCTCACTCGCTCAGGCAGCTACACGTATACCTCGCAGTATAAAGATAGTATCGTGCATCTGGACCTCACCGTTTATCCGCTTTCTATTTCCGAGACGCGTGTCCTCATCACGGATGTGCAGGCTGAGAATGGGTATATCTTCGGCGGAAAATTATACAATGACTTGCCGAGCGTAGGTAAGAAGATTTATGCCGACACGTTGACGAATCAATATGGTTGTGATAGTATCGCGCGCCTCGCGATTGTGGTTACCAAGCGTTATTCGGAGTGGATTCCGATACCGTTATGCCCGGGCGGAGAACTGACGATTGACGGCCAATTGATCACGAAGGCGGGTCTTTACACCTTCGAGCGCAGAAGTAAGGCTACGGGCGAAATGGACAGTCTCTATCGTGTTGAGGTTTACAATGCGCCGGCATATGATTTCCCGGTTGAGCGCCGTGTCATCTGTGATGGAGATACTACTTTCTTTGCAGGAAAAGCCATCACTCGTGGTGGACGTTATGACTTCCCGCTCAAGACCAAAGAGGGATGTGATAGTATTCTCCATCTGGATCTCACCGTTAATCCGATATACCACTATTATGTTTATGCGACGACACCGGATTATCAGCCATATAACTGGTACGGCAGATCGTATATACAGACGGGTATCTATGAGCGCACATGGCCTACTATCAACGATTGTGATAGCACCTATACGCTGGAACTCACCGTTATTCCAACGCAACGCGACACGATGACGGAAACCATCTGTATTGGACAAGCGTTCAACTGGAGAGGCAAGCAATATGAGGTCGATGGCTATTACACGGATACGGTTTGGAGTCCGGAAACGAATTTCTCCGCTATCTACGCTCTCCGCCTCATTGTTGCCTACCCGACTACGATCACAAAGGCACGTACAGGCGATGTCTGCGCGGATGCAGAGACGTTTGATATCTACTTCGAATACGATGGTGAGAAGCCTACGCATTATAGCGTCTTCTTCGACCAATTGGCTAAACGGGAAGGATTCAAGGATGTTATCGACGAGCCGTTTAATGCCGATATGGTAGCGCATGTCAGCCTGCCGCAGTTCGCTAATGTGGCATATCAAGGCCATCCGTACTATGTACGGCCGGATTACTACACAATGCGTATCGCGTTGGATAATGGCGTTTGCGGTATTTATCGTTCTGACACTATCTCGCTGCTGGTTAAGTATCCGAATTGGATTCTCGAGCAGAACTGGGATGATGTAGTGGCTGTGCTGAAGGCCGATTACAATGGAGGATATGAGTTCTCACAAACAGACTGGTACGTTAATGGTGTACTGACGTCGAGCAATCTGGGATACTTGCAAAGCAAGGACTTGCTGGTAGGTGACCAGGTTGTGATGTTGGCTACGCGTAAGGGAGAGACGGTGGCTATACCGACTTGTCCGCTCACTATCCATACACCTGCAGCGACAACTTATGACACGCCGGTTATCGTTTATCCGACACAAACGCCTAAGCAGTTACCTGTCATCACGGTTGAGGCACCGCGAGATGGACGATTCGAGATTTACTCGTCAACGGGTCTGCTCGTCGGAAGCGGCAAACTGGAAGAAGGAAAGACTACCCTTACATTGCCAAGTGTCAACGGTATCTATTTCATCCGGGCTCACCAAGGCAACGAAGCAAGTACGCACAAAGTGATACTCTATTAATACAATAAGCCCCGCGGTTGTTTTCGCGGGGTTTATTATGTCCGAATAGTGAGCTCTTACAAAGTCTTACGCCAGAAAGAAGATGTGATATCTTCCCACCCTTCCGCAGTCTTTTTGTACAGACGTTGGTTGGTTTTCTCGCTCTTTAAACCGCCGAGCGACTCAATATACGGACCCAGTTTGACGTAGTCAAAGACATCCTTCGTCGGAAAATTCATCCGTCCCGAATACCAGGCTGTCTTCAATTTCAAATCTCCAATCTCCAATTTCAAATACGATGCCAATCGGGCAACCTCTTCCGGATCTTGGTCACCGCCCATAAAGCAGACGCAAGTGATCATCGAGCCGTAACGGGCCAATAATCCGTCCAGCAGTTCTTCATTCATTTCCTCGCCTATATCTTCCCATAGATGCAGGCTGTGGCATCCTTGGCAATGACAAGGACAACCGGAGAGGTTGAGCGCAAGCGTCACCTCTCCGGGAATTTCTTGAAAGACTATGTCAAACGATGCTACTTTCATCAGCACTGAGGTGCTTTGCTTGGCTCTGCGTAGTAACGCATTGCTGCCTCTTTCTGACGAGCCTCAGAGAAGTTCGATACACGTTTCATGTAGCCGATGACACGGGTCAGATAGTCTACGTTCTTGGAATGGCAATGAGGACACTCCTTCAGATAGCGTTTGTCGATATGGCCGCAGTCATTGCAAACGGTATTCGGAATATTGAAGGTAAAGTAGTTACATCCCTCGATAGCTGCCACGCGGAGCAACTGACGGTATTGCGCCTGGCTCAAGTGCTCTTCCAGGTTGCAATGCAATGCACTACCGCCGGTCAAGTGCTCGATGTACTGACGCCCGTGAAGACGGAAACGGTCAAGCACGTTCAGACTCGTATCTTCTACTACGTAGAAATAGCTGTTGTAGCAGTCACGCGGAACAACATAACCATCCTCTTTATCCCATTTAGCATGCTTTACACCTACGTTCTCGGCCGGAATCATCTCGCAGTTGAACATCACGTTCTTCGTGCGATATTCTTTGTTCTTCTTCTCGATAATGCCCAGCACTTCTTGTACGAAATGAGCGTACTCAGGATTATCCTTAATCTCGATTCCCAGGAACTCAGCAGCCTCTACGAGACCGTTCACTCCGATGGTAAGGTACTGACGGCCGATGTTGATATAACCTGCGTCGAACAGCGGAAGCATTCCCTTCTCTTGCAGAGCCTTCAGGTTCTCATTGTAAGCCAACTGCACTTTATGCATCAGGTCAACTACATCCTCGATATATGCCTGGTACGGAATGTTATTGCGTACGGCGTATTGGATGGCGCGGTTGAGGTTGATGGTCAATACGGACTTCGAACCCGTGGATACACCACCTGCTCCTAACGTATAGCTGAAGCCGTTATCGGTAATCTCGTTGCGCAGACGGCAGCAGCTCGACAGAGAGTCTGCGTTGTCGGAAACGTAGGTGAAGAACGAGTGACCTTTCGCGTACATCTCAGCGGTAAAGTCTCCGTACTCCTTGTCTTTGATGTCTCCGTTCTCCGCCAACAGCGCCATCGTCTCTACCGGGAAGGTGAGGACGGTGCGGGTGCGCTCGTCATTGAACCAGTTCATGAAACGGCGTTGAAGCCAGTCAAGGCTCTCCCAGTGAGGTGCCTCACCGTTCGGGAAACGGAAGTTCTCAAACAGGCTCTTGAAATAGTAACGGTCATAGTAGCTGATGTTCCAGAATACGGACTGGAAGTTACGTGCTCCGCTCGGTTGGTTCAGACTGTAAACCACTTGCTGGAAGCAGTCGCAGATGATGCGGTCGATTGAACGGCGTTTCGTACTCATATCCACGATCTCGTCGGCACGTTTGTAGTAGTCATCGCCGAACTCCTGCTCAATGAAATAGTTCATATACATAAGGAACTCGGGCGTAGCGCACGCGCCTGACAGCATTGAGCTCACCATGAAGACCATGTTAATGAAGCCGCCGCAGAAGGACTTCAGATTCTTTGGAGGAGTTGCGTTACCGCCGATACTCTTCGTACCGCCGATGAGCCATGGATACATCGTGATGGACGCACAGTAGTTTGCCAGGTTCGTCTCATCGTTCTTATAGATAAAGTGCTGGTTGAGCAACGTCATATAGCGGTCGCTCAGTTCTTTGCCGAACATCTCTTTGATGCGCTCGGTCAGCAAACGGCGGTTCAGACGGATGAAACCTTGTTTGGGAAGCTCACCGATCAGCGTGGCGATGTTCTTATGCTCTACGTTGGCGTTGGCATCGAATTTCGAACCCTCTGCTGCGTTGGACGCTTGCACATAATTCATCATAAAGTCCAAACGGCGTTGCGTGTCGCGGTCCTCGGTGTGCTGATGACGATAGAGAATGAACGCCTTCGCTACGCGATAGTAACCCTCTGCCATCAATGCCGTCTCCACTTGGTTTTGAATCTCCTCTACCGTTGCTTCGTTATGAACTCGCAAGTGCGATAGAATCGTGTTCAGCGTCTCGTCTGTCGCAAATGCACCTACTGCTAAGAATGCCTTCGATATGGCATTTTTGATTTTGTCTAAGGTAAATAATTCTTTTTTACCGTCTCTCTTAATAATGTATGTTTCCATATATATAGTGTTTGTTACTTATAACTCTTCTTGAGCGCGCAAGCGCAATACCCGATTAAAACTAGACTGACAATGTTTTAATCGGCGCACCCTTTGCCGAACGCGAACGAAAAACTGTGCAAAATTACTACTTTTTTTTGAATTGTGCAAATTTTTTGAAGAAAAAAAATCACTTTTTTGAAAGAAAAAGTTATTAACAATTGTACAATGTTCTCCAAAACAAAAACGCAAACGACTCATTTTCAGCCATTTGCGTTTTTTTAAAAATCAAAAAGTTGTCTAAAAAGAAAAAGTTATTAACAATTATGACAAACTTTTTGGAAAATTAATGTTCATTTATCATTTTCTCATGTGTACCACCCGGCGAGCCTTGAAATCACGCTGCATGCCGCGAGTTTTGGCCTTACGGGCAGGAGCTTCATAATCTTCCAGATTGCCTTCCTCGGCGGTGATACTCGTCGTGTATTCTATGCCGTTATAATCGACAATCTTACCATTCAACTTCAGAACATTGCTGGCAAAAGTCGCTTCCAGGTTAAGGCCGATAATCGGTAGCTCATCGTCGTCAACCACGAAATACAAATAATCCGGATCTGAGAAGTTAGCCATCGTCAGATTATCGCTCATACTGCTTACGTCTGGAGAAAGGAAGAGGAAATACTTCTCATCAGCGCTTTCCGCCATCAGCTCATAATAGCCTTCCGACAGCTCGTCAAAATACACGCCCGATAAGGTCATCGTCGCTTGACCGGTAATCTCCAATTGACCCGTACGGAAACTCTTCTTCACAAGGGGACCAAAGGGTTTGCCTTCGGCATCAAACTTCAGCAAACACACCGTGTACTCCGTTTCGGGGTTCAGACCCTTATAAGTATACTCCGATTCGCCTCTTTCGAAGAGGTCATCCAGCGTATATTCGATTTCGAAGGCTTCCGCGATGGCTTTCATAAACTCGATGCCCTCGTTGATAGTTGCTATGATCGAATCCTCAGGATATTTAGCCACATCCTCTGATTCGAACACATCCCAGTAATAGAACTGCGTCGTGTCTGCTGCCACAACTTTCACATGGGCACTTGAACCGCTAATCTCGTCAATGGTAATCTTAAATTCCTTGTTGCGCTCGCCTTTCTCGCAGGAAACGAAGCCCAGCGCCAGCAGCCCTACTGCCAAAATACTTAAAATCTTTTTCATTTCAATAGTCTGTTTAGTTAATCATATAAGCAAATTTGCGACAAAGGTACTGCTTTTTTCTGATATATGCAATTTTTTAGCAAAATTTCCACATTCAAAAGAACACATTGTTTAGTTTCGCATTATCTTTGCAAAAAATCAAAAAAAATCACTTTCAGTGGAACACAAAAGACACTTTCATATTATCTTTGCAAAAAATCAAAAAAAAAATCATTTTCAGTGGAACACAAAAGTTACTTTCATATTATCTTTGCAAAAAATTTAAGAAAAATCACTTTCAGTGGAACACATAACGGACTTTTGAATTATCTTTGCAAAAAATTTCCAAAAAAGGGAATAAAGGGAAAAGACAAAAAAGAAAAAGAACCAAAAAGAAATTAAAAAGAAAAGGGAAAGGGCAAAGTATACACAATGATGATTATATTATCCCCACTATAATCTCCCCTTACGGATCACATCCCTTTCCCTCTTTTATATAAACCATTTTTTATGACCGATTTAAGTACCTTTAACTATTTCTGGGCGCTTGTTGCACCCGTCGCTGAATACGAGCGCAAACGCAACGACTGTAAAGCACTATGGGACTCCCTTCCGATTCAAAGGCAACGAATCATCTACAGAGTCATACAACGCAAAAAGGAAAACGGAGAAAAAGTGCATCCCAATCCCTTTTTTGCTCTGGAAGATAATATCAATGTCGAACCGGATTTTCTTTCGGGTATGCAGCAAGAGGAGGCATGGGAACGAGGCATACCACTTGTCATGGTTAAATACCACGACCGGTATCTGATCTGCACCGAGGAGACGCAAAAAATGTTTGGATTGGAGTTTGTTATGAAATGGGAGAAACGGGTCGATTAGAAAAATTTGAACATTTTGTGATTTTTCATCAACCTATTAATTACCTTATCATTACCTTATCATTACCTTATCAACACGTATGTAACTCATACGAAAAATCAACCTAAATTATTAACCTTATCCCCTCTCAATCGGCATAGAGGGTCCACGCGGACTGCTAGCGTAGCGATAGTCCGTGGGGAGAGCGGTGGAGAAGCCAATTGACTTTTGGCTTCGAAAAGGGAAGGCAGGCGGGGAGCCTAAGCCGACCGAGAGTGTGTGGTAGATTAAGTTAATCACATAGTAATCGCGTAGAAATCGCGTTGTAATCACATAGTTCCATCTCGATGCAGC
>JAFYZR010000052.1 GCA_017557345.1 Paludibacteraceae bacterium
ACTCTCCAAATCATCAGTAGAAGTGATGCGAATGTAATTATCCGTAATAACATCCGGATTATTGTAAACTGCATAGATATTGACATTCGCTTCAGGAGTAACCGAAGTCACAAGTGTAGGAGCCTCGCCCGGTTCAACAGGTCCACCTAATCTCCAGCCCACAAAATCATATTCACGGCAACCAGTAGGTTCGTCAATATGTTTCTTTTCGAGAAGGGTAGAAATAGTGTATGTACTTCCTGAACTAACAATAGTATCACCAAGTTCTACGCCATCAGCATAGAAAGTGATAATCACATCGTCAGCAAGGACAGTCGAAACGACAGCCAAAAGGGCAAGGGATATTAACAGAATTCTCTTTTTCATACCTTAAAATCTCCTTTTTATGCGCGTGAGCGCGATTAAAAATCGTGCAAATGTACTGCTTTTCTTCGAAATACGCAAATATTTATACGACAAAATATAAATTGCAAAATCGATATTACAAAAAATATAATATATTTTTGCAGGAAAAATTGAACATTTTTAATAACGAAAAACCTCGATATCTCATCGGTGTCTCATCGGTATTATATCGGGGTTTTATACTGTGGAAAAATTGAACATTTTATATGTTTGTTTATGCGCTTGTTACAATGTAACAAATAAAACAATTTAGGATTTCGAAACATTTCGATAATTGGCGAGGTATTATCCAAAGATGAGTGAAAAAATCCCCCACTCCAATAAAGGAGAAGGGGATTCGAGACTTATAGAAGACTAGATGTCTAGAAGTCTAGAAAACCAAGGCATTACTTCACTTCTTCGAAGTCGACATCTTCGGCAGATGGGTTACCGTTGTTATCGGAAGGACCGGATGTTCCGGCATTCCCTTCATTTCCGGTAGGGCCTTGCTGTGCTTGCTGCTGTGCAGCATACATCTCTGCAGAAGCGGCCTGGAAAGCAGTCATGAGAGCATTATTAGCGGCTTCGCATGCATCTGCGTCACGTTTCTCATAAGCCTCTTTGAGGTTCTTGAGAGCTTCCTCAATCGGAGCTTTTTTATCAGCAGGAATCTTGTCACCAAGTTCCGCTAATTGCTTCTCTGTCTGGAAGATAGTTGCGTCAGCCTTATTGAGTTTGTCCGCCTGATCTTTCGCCTTTTTATCGGCTTCTGCATTAGCTTCTGCTTCGGCCTTCATACGCTTGATTTCCTCGTCCGACAGACCACTGGAAGCCTCGATGCGAATCTTCTGTTCCTTGCCGGTAGCTTTGTCCTTCGCAGTAACATTAAGGATACCATTTGCATCGATATCAAAGGTTACTTCTATCTGCGGTTCGCCACGACGTGCAGGCATGATTCCATCAAGATGGAAGATACCGATTTGCTTATTCTGGGCAGCCATAGGACGCTCACCTTGAAGGACTTTAATCTCAACCGAAGGTTGATTATCAACAGCCGTGGTGAAGATTTCCGCCTTCTTGGTAGGAATAGTCGTGTTAGCCTCAATCATCTTGGTCATGACACCACCCATGGTTTCGATACCAAGGCTCAGCGGTGTTACATCAAGCAAGAGGACATCTTTGACATCACCCGTCAAAACGCCACCTTGGATAGCTGCTCCAACAGCGACTACTTCATCCGGGTTAACGCCCTTTGACGGTGCTTTACCGAAGAATTTCTCAACAGCCGTTTGGATAGCCGGGATACGCGTTGAACCACCAACAAGGATGACTTCATCGATATCGGAAGTAGTGAGTCCTGCGCTTTGCAGAGCCGTGCGGCACGGAGCAATCGTACGTTGGATAAGATCGTCGATGAGTTGCTCGAATTTAGCACGTGTGAGTGTCTTAACAAGGTGAGCAGGCACGCCGTTTACCGGCATGATATACGGCAGGTTGATTTCCGTTGTAGTAGCAGAAGAGAGCTCGATTTTAGCCTTCTCAGCAGCCTCTTTCAGACGCTGCATAGCCATCGGGTCTTTGCTAAGGTCAGCACCTCCGTTTTCTGCCTTAAACTCAGCTACCAGCCAGTCGATGATACGATGATCGAAATCATCACCTCCGAGGTGCGTATCACCATCGGTTGCTTTTACTTCGAAGACACCATCGCCGAGTTCGAGGACAGAAACATCGTGTGTACCACCACCGCAGTCGAAAACAACGATTTTCATATCCTTGTTCGACTTGTCGAGGCCGTAAGCCAGGGCTGCAGCAGTTGGCTCGTTAACGAT
>JAFYZR010000053.1 GCA_017557345.1 Paludibacteraceae bacterium
CAACCCCAAAAGCACCATCTCGCACCCCCTCTACACCGAGGAATCCAAGAAATACTACATCGACTACAGCCTCTTCGACCAGTGGATCTGGCTCACCGACGGACGCATCGTCATTCTCTCCGAAAGAGACGGTTGGAGACGCGCTTACCTCCATGATGCACAAGGGGCAGAGATCAAACCCCTCACGCCAGAAGGCATCGACGTCACGGCCCTCTATGCCGTGGACGAGTCCATTCAGACGCTCTATTACCAGGCCGCTCCCACACCCGCTACGCGACAGATCTTTGCACTGAACTTCAAGAAAAACGAACTCACTCAGCTCACCCAAGCCGACGGCTGTCATGCCGCACGCTTCTCCAAGGACGCCAAGCGTTTCATCGACTGCTTCCAGTCCTTCGATACACCCAATACCTACACCCTCTATGAACTCAAAGCCGGCAAACTCAAAGGCAAAGGCACGGTCCTCCTCGATAACGACGACATAGCAAAGGAGTGGAAAAGTTACAACCTCCCCGAACCACAACTCCTCTCCATACCCAATGCCCAAGGCAAACCCCTCGAGGCCATGCTCATGCTCCCAAATCGAAAATCGAAAATCGAAAATCGAAAATCTCCTCTGATTCTCATGCACTACTCCGGACCCGCCTCACAACGAGTCCTCAACCGCTGGCGCAAACGCTTTGAGTACGCACTCGTCGAAGCCGGATATGCCGTACTCATCGTCGACCCACGGGGCTCCGACTGCAAAGGACGCGAATGGAGAAACGAGACATACATGAGCTTAGGACTCAAAGAGTCCGAAGACCTCATCGCCGCCGCTAACTGGGCTGCACAGCAACCCGACATCGACGGCACACGAATGGCCATCATGGGTTGGAGCTACGGCGGATACCAGACGCTCTTCACCATGAGCCAGCACAATCATCCCTTCAAAGCGGGCGTCGCCATCGCACCCGTCACCGACTGGCGGCTCTACGACAGCGCCTACACCGAACGCTACATGCGCCGCCCGCAAGTCAACGACCGCGGATACAACACCGCTTCGCTCATACCGCGGGCCAAAGATCTCAACGGAGAACTCCTCATCATCCACGGCACAGGCGACGATAATGTGCATGTGCAGCATACCATGCAGTACATCGACGCACTCGTACGGGCCAACAAGCAATTCGAGATGCAGCTCTACCCGGATGACAACCATTTCCTCCGCAAAGGCAACAATGCCCAACATATGCACACCAAAATCATGAATTTCCTGGATACAAAACTAAAATAACCAATAATATTATGTCTCAAAAACAATCCAAATCACTTACCGTGATCACAATCATCGCCATGATGTTTCTCTATGCGATGATCTCTTTAGTCACCAACCTTGCTGCCCCCGTAGGTAAGATCTGGGGCGAGTCATTCACCGACCCCGCACAAGCGGAAAGAATGGGCATGTTGGGCAACTTGTTCAATTTCCTCGCATACCTCATCATGGGTATTCCTGCAGGAAATATCTTAGCTAAGTTCGGCTACAAGAAAACGGCCTTGGCTGCTATCGCACTCGGTTTCATCGGCATGGCGGTACAATGGGTCAGCGGTGCCATGAGCAGTTTCGCTATCTATCTCTTCGGCGCACTACTCGGCGGCTTCTGTGTATGTATGCTCAACACCGTCGTTAACCCGATGCTCAACCTTCTCGGAGGTGGCGGTAACCGCGGTAACCAGCTGAACATGATCGGCGGTACACTCAACTCCCTCACCGCCTCGCTCACACCTATGCTCGTCGGCGCACTCATCGGACAGAGCCTCGTTGGCAAGACCATCTCTGATGTGAACATCGTACTCTATATAGCCATGGGCATCTTTGCTCTCGTCTTCCTCATCCTCTGGCTCACCCCGTTGGCTGAACCCGAAGGCGCAGGACAGCAAGTCACATACGAGCGTTCTCCGTGGGCTTTCCGTCACCTCACACTCGGCGTCATCGCTATCTTCTTCTATGTAGGTGTGGAAATAGGCATCCCCGCAACACTCATCAGCTATCTCACCCCGACTGCCGGCTTTGCTGCTGCAGGCTTCGTGGCTGGACTCTATTGGCTGCTCATGCTCGTCGGTCGCACCGTCGGCTCGTTCATCGGTGGTAAAGTAAGCAGCCGCACCATGGTCACAGTAGTGGCTTCACTCGCTATCGCATTGATGGTAGCTGCCATGCTTCTCGGGGACTCGCTCAAGGTCATGCTGCCTACCAGCTGGGCTTTTGAGATGGCATCCATGCCGGTAGCTGCACTGCTGATTATGCTTTGCGGTCTTTGCACGTCCGTCATGTGGACTTCTATCTTCAATATGGCTACCGAAGGACTCGGCAAATACACAGCCAAAGCAAGCGGTATCTTTATGATGATGGTTGTCGGCGGCGGCGTTGTCCCGTATATCCAGAGCGTCGTTGCGGCACATAACTGTCTCATCAGTTATATCGTTCCCGTCCTTGGCGTCGCTTTCATCCTCTACTATGCCCTCTGGGGAAGCAAAAACGTTAACAAAGACATCAAAATAGACTAAAACAATTAACAAATAACAAATCACAAATCATGAAAAAATACGCACTTGGCATCGACTTAGGTGGAACAGGCACCAAGTTCGGTTTGGTAAATGACGAAGGTCAAGTTTTACGCAGTAACTCTATCCCTACACAGCAGTACCCGGATATAGATAACTACTGCGACGTGCTCTGCGAAGGACTCAAGAAACTCGTTGCAGAGGAAGGATTAACCATGAGTGACATCGTCGGAGTAGGGTGTGGAGCTCCAAACGCTAACTTCTATTCCGGATGCATTGAGCAGGCTCCTAATCTTCCGTGGAAAGGTGTTGTGCCGTTCGCTAAACTCATCAGCGAGCGTATGGGCGTTAAGTGTACCATCACCAATGACGCGAACGCAGCTGCACAAGGAGAAATGATTTACGGTTCGGCTCGAGGAATGAAGAACTTCATCGTCATCACACTCGGTACAGGCGTTGGCTCAGGCATCGTGATTGATGGTAAACTCCTCTACGGACATGACGGCTTCGCCGGTGAGTTAGGACATTGTAAAATCGACCACTCTGGCAACGGACGTCTCTGCGGATGCGGACAGAAAGGTTGTATCGAAGCATACGCTTCGGCTACAGGCGTAGCGCGCACAGCGAAAGAGATTGTAACCGCTACTACACAGCCTACACTCTTGCGAAATCTGCCCGACATCGACCATATTACATCTAAAGATGTATTCGATGCAGCGGAGAAGGGTGATTTGGTAGCTAAGCAGATCTTTGACTACACCGGTCGTCTCCTTGGTGAGAAACTCGCGGACTTCGTGCATTTTTCCAGTCCTGAGGCAATTATTCTCTTCGGTGGTCTAACTAAGTCCGGTCACTGGATCATGGACCCGATTCGTGAGGCACTTGACGCTAATCTTATGCCGATTTGGAAGGGCAAAATACCTGTTTCCATCTCTATCCTCAAAGATAGCGATGCTGCCATACTCGGTGCTTCCAGCTTAGCTTGGTAATAACCGTACACTGTACACTGTACACTATACACCATACACCAAATTAAGCACATAGTACAACGCTTGTTCCCGTACGCCATTTGTCGGACGGGGCAAGCAGTGTATTTGACGTTTGACGACGGACCCATACCCGAAGTAACACCAAAGGTGTTAGACATCCTGGCCAAGTACGACGTGAAGGCTACTTTCTTCATGGTAGGCGAGAATATCGACAAGCACCCGGAGGTGTACGAACAGGTACGTAAAGCAGAACATAGCATAGGCAATCACACCTATAATCACTTGAAAGGATGGCGGGTCTCATTCGCAGAATATATGGCGAATGTAGATAAGTTCCCAAAGCGGACAAACTTATTTAGACCTCCATACGGAAAAGCCACACTCCGACAACGGAAAGCATTGATAGACAAAGGATATAAAATCATTTATTGGGACATATTGACTCGTGACTACGAAGCCACCCGAACACCCGAACAGATGTTACAGCAGATCCAAAGGAACACAACGCCGGGGAGCATTATCAATTTCCATGACTCCCTCAAATCCAATGAACGGATGTTAGCTGTGTTACCAAAGGTCATCGAATGGCTCCAATCACAAGGATATAAAATAGATAAATTATAAATCATAAATCACAAATTTGAAATTAAAAAAATACATAGTATTTTTTCTATCCCTCCTGCTCTTTGCCAGTTGTGCAAACAGAGGTATAGGACCGCAAGGTGGGCCCAAAGACTCCATCCCTCCTGTTCCGTTACATTCGGAGCCAGAGATTGGTGCGCTTCAGTTCCATGGTAAGCGCATAGAGGTCACTTTCAACGAATACATCCAATTGGATAATGTGGCTTCTAATCTAATCATGTCCCCGCCACAGCAAACACCGCCGGACGTTAAGGCAAGAGGTAAGAAACTCATCGTACAGTTCCAGGATTCCCTGCGTGACAGCACAACCTACACCCTTGATTTCGGAGATGCGGTTTGTGATTACCATGAAAAAGTGCCGCTCCATGGTTTCTCGTTCTATTTCTCCACAGGCGATGAGATAGACACCCTCGAAACAACCGGTCAGGTATACGATGCCGAGACCTTAAATCCCGTCAAGGGTATCGTTGTGGGTATTCAAGACAACCTGGCAGACAGCGCTTTCACTACCATGCCGTTCGTCCGCATAGCCAAGACCGACTCCGCGGGTTTCTTCCGAATAGGTAACATCCATCCGGGCACTTACCGCTTGTATGCCATCGATGACCTCAGCCGCGATAACCGACTCACAGTAGGTGAGAGTCTGGCTTTCATGGACCAGACCCTAACTATCAAAGACGAAGGACCTGCACCTCTAACCACTAACCCCCTAACCCCTAATCCTTCATCCGATTCCATTCCTCCGGATAGTTTATTCACCGATACTATTTCTCTGGATTCAATCGCCCTCAACAAGCAGTTTGCTAAACCGGTAGTGACCAAGAGTGTCCTCTTCCTTTTTAAGGAAGAGCAACAACGCTTATACCTGCAGCGCACCGGTCGTGACGAGCAGCATAGAATTACCTTTGCTTTCTCTTCCCCGCCAGACAGCGTAATGGCATGGCGAGTGATGAAACCATCGGAGATAGATACCACAAAGAATGACTCAGCGTGGATAGATCCTACGCCGTATATATACACCCAGTATTCTCTCAAAGGAGATACCGTCAACCTTTGGTTGACCGATAGTATAGCTATAACCCAGGACTCCATCTTCCTGGAGGCCAAATATCGCCGTACGGACTCCGTCTATAACCTCGAGTGGTACACCGACACACTACGGGCTATTTGGCGTGCACCTAAACTGACGGCAAAGATGCGGGAAATGGCGGAGCGCCGTAATCGTAATAGACGCTTGGATCTCCGTACCAATGCACGGAGAGACTTCGACATCTTCGATACGCTGTATATCGCTTGTGCAACGCCGCTGGCAAGCATTGAACCGGACTCCTTCCATGTTAGCGAGCGTTCAGAGGCTGGCCTGGCACCTATTCCGTTTATTATTGCACCTTACGACACGCTACCGATGAAGTTGCAGATAATCGCTGACTTCCAGCCCGGCAAGTCCTATGAGTTGCAAATTGACAGCGCAGGTCTCCATGATGTATACGGTACAACGCATATTCGGGGTACATACCCGCTTGACGTGAAATCGCTTGCTGACTACTCAACACTTCGCGTTAAGTTAAATCCCTTCGAGCCAAAGGCTCGTATACAAGTGTTGAACAGCCAGGATAAAGTATTGCGGGAATTACCGGCTGTCCCCGAAGGTGCTTTCTTTGAGTACCTCAAACCCGACACTTATTATCTCCGCCTCTACCTCGATGAGAACGGAGACGGCAAATGGACCACGGGTAATTGGGCAGAGAAACGGCAACCGGAACCGGTCTTCTATTTCCCGGAGAAAATACAAACGAAGTCTAACTGGGATTTCGAGGAGGAGTGGGATTACAACGCAGTACCGCAAACATCCTCTAAACCCGCCGCAATAAGGAAAGTAGGCGGAAAGACCAAGTGATGGTAAATAAACGGCAAATCTTCGATTATGGTTTTCTGGCAGTAGGACTACTCATTCAAGTAGTCACCTATTTCGTGAGTATTCAGCATTTATCCGTCGGTGACCAATTCTCCGTTTTATCCCTCCTCAGCGGATGTCTGGGTATTTGCTCCGTATGCCTTGCTTCGCAAGGAAATATACTTACCTTCCTTTTCGGTTTTGCACAAGTCATTACCTATACTTACCTTTGCTGGGCGCAACGGTTCTACGCAGAAATAGCCATCAATGCATACTATTTCGGTACGATGATTTACGGTGTATTTGTATGGAAATCAAGAGTCAAGAGTCCAGATTCAAAACTCGTTACTCCGCGCCGCTTAAGTTGGCAGACAATAACGATTATTGCCGTTTCTACGCTTGTTCTCTCTTGGCTGGTAGGCTGGGGCTTATCCGCTTGGACTGACGACACACAACCTTATTTGGATGCCTTTACAACAGTACCTGCGCTGGTAGCACAGGTACTCATGATTCTTGTTTATCGAGAACACTGGTTTATCTGGCTGGCAGTCGATATACTCAGTGTAATCCTTTGGCTGCGGGCAGGTGATTATTGTATGGTCGCCCAATACGCTTTTTGGTGCGCTAACTGCCTCTACGGACTTCACCGTTGGCGCTCGTTAGGCATCTCCAAGGTATAAAGAATAGCCTCTAACTGTCTTATGGCGTTTCGTTTCTTCTGGCCTGCCGCAAAGAGGAATGTCTCTGCCGTCACAACGCGTCCGTTCACTTGATCCAGACGTGTCAGGCTAACAAACGGTCCACCCATGGCTTCACCGTCCAGTATTTTCCAAAGTCCTCTTGTCTCCACAGCATAGAATCCGCCAATCGTGTCACGTAAAGCGGCTACTTGGCGGCTTACAGGCGGGAAATGCTTGAATTCCGTGCCCATATGACTGCCCGGCACTTGAGCCGTTACCAACTGACCTAACACCTCATTGCGCATCGCAATAATAGACTCGTTGCTGAACTGCTCCTGTGCTGTGTACGGATAGCTGTAAACAAGTACGTCTTTCCGCATCGGACCTTTATTGTTGCAGCACCATATTACATCTACCGAGTCGCCGCTTTCGGCTTGTACCTTTTTACTCTCAACTAAGATAAAATCCTCGGGAATAAGAAGATCATATCCCTGCTTGTTCAGTATCGCGCGCGCATCCTTATTGGTATTCGCGCGATAGAAACGGATCTGACGGGCTAACTCTTCCCGCACGAACCACTCACGTACTGACTCGCCATTGCTCTCCCAATATTGTATCAACTCTTCCTCACTGGGCGCCTGAATACGAATGACGGCTTGTGGTTTAGACCATAAGTCCCGCGACTTAAGCACTTTTACTAACGTGTATTTCTGAGGATTTACGTCGAGCAACAGTACATTCCTCGTGGACTTGAGGAAGTCGTCAAACTGCGCCGTAGTTACTTGAGTTACAGTAAAATAGCTCTCCATCTGAGGCAGACCATACATGTCTCCGCCCATTGTCTGAGCCACTATTTCACGACTCGTGCCGTTACCCACAACGATGCACTCATAGATAGAACCGGTAGCGGAAGTGAGCAGACGTTCATTACCGCCGCAACTCATCATAAGTAGCGCAAGAAGCGCAAAGAAGAAACCTTTTTTCATAAATGTAGAGATTTACGGTGCAAAATTACTAAAATTTGACGAATTATGCAAAAAAATCATCAAAAATTTGTGTATTTGGAAAAAAAGTAGTACTTTTGTCGCCGAAACAAACATTTTTATATCTCATGACACTATCTACTGAGCAGATTTTCCTCACTGATGAACAAGAGGGTTTCCGAGTTTGCCGTGAGACAAGGACGACATCAACGGCCACGATGACCGTTCTTTTTTGCGAAGCCGGATTTATAGACGTTTATTACCATGGCGCAATGCTCCGCATTAATCCGGGTGAATTATATGTGCGCATCCCTGACTTTAGTAATGCATTGGGTCCGTACGAGATGTCACCGGATTTTGCCTTTAAGCAAATAACGATTGAAGCGAGAGTATATGAACAGATCATGTATGACCATATGCGGGTTGAGCCTAACTGGTACGCAAAACAGGAGTATTTGAAGGAAAATCCATGCTTCAAGTTAAATGAAGTAAGCAGAGAGTTCTTCGAGGTTTATTTCCATCTAATTGCTCTGCAACTTCAAGATAAACAGACTCATTTCCGCCAGCAAATAATACGTTATCTAACGAGTGGTGGTATGCTGGAGTTGCTCAACTATATGGACAAGCTGGCCGTGGTACAGCCTTCCGTTATCGACCGCATTGCAGTCAACCAGAGCGACTATACTTTCAGCGCATTCATGCGTCTTATCCAGAATAATCCTCATAAGCGCGAGGTTCAGTGGTTTGCAAAGCAATTGGATATAACACCCAAATATCTCTCTGAGATCTGCAAAGAGCGCAGTAGCAAGTCTGCCAGCGAATGGATTGCTGAGGTGACGATTTCAGAAATGAAGCACTATTTGCGCGACACCACACTTCCTATCCGTGAAATAGCAAGGATAATGGAGTTCCCCAATTCCAGTTTCTTCTGCCAATATACAAGGAAACATATGGGTGTCACTCCCAATCATTTCAGAAGAGAGAAATCGAACTAAAAAAACTCCGCGATTTGCGGAGCTTTTTTTTGAATTAGCGATTTTCGAGTTAGCGAGTTAGGGGTTACCACGCAAAGAGCGGGTATTGGTTCATTGCCTTGTTGACTTCTTCACGAACGGCACCGATAACCGCTTCGCTGGTCGGGTCTTGCAATACTCGGTCAATCAGTTCTACAATCCACGGCATCTTGTCTTCTTTGAGACCACGGGTAGTGATAGCTGGCGTACCGAAACGCAAACCGCTTGTCTGGAAGGCAGAACGGCTGTCGAACGGAACCATGTTCTTGTTCGTTGTGATATCAGCAGAAACGAGCGCTTGCTCGGCTACTTTTCCTGTCAGTTCGGGATATTTGGTGCGCAGGTCAATGAGCATGGAGTGATTGTCCGTACCACCGGAAATAACCTTGTATCCCTTGTCTATGAATGCCTGTGCCATAATGGCAGCATTCTTCTTCACCTGGCGCTGGTAAACCTTGAAATCCTCCGTCAGCGCCTCGCCGAAAGCGACAGCCGTCGCAGCAATAACATGCTCGAGCGGACCACCTTGTGTGCCCGGGAAGACAGCGGAGTCGAGTAGGGCACTCATTTTCTTGATTTCACCTTTCGGTGTGGTCTTGCCCCATGGGTTATCGAAGTCCTTACCCATCAATATAACACCACCGCGCGGCCCACGAAGGGTCTTGTGCGTTGTGGAAGTAACGATATGAGCATGCTTCAGCGGGTTTTCCAGCAGTCCTGCCGCAATCAGTCCTGCAGGGTGGGCCATATCTACCATAAAGATGGCTCCGATTTCATCGGCTACGCGGCGAATACGTGCGTAGTCCCACTCACGGCTGTACGCACTTGCACCCGCGATGATCAGTTTGGGTTTATGCGTGCGTGCCTTTAACTCCAAATCATCGTAATCAACGCGTCCGGTCGCTTCATTCAAATCATACCCGATGGCATTGAACATAATACCACTGAAATTAACAGCCGAACCGTGACTGAGGTGACCACCGTGGCTTAGATTTAATCCCATGAAGGTATCGCCGGCCTTGAGACAAGCCATGAAGACCGCCATATTCGCTTGCGCACCACTGTGGGGCTGCACATTGACATACTCAGCGTTATAAAGCTGTTTGAGGCGATCACGAGCAATGTTTTCCGCTATGTCCACTACTTCGCATCCACCGTAGTAACGATGTCCGGGGTAACCCTCGGCATATTTGTTGGTCAGCACACTGCCCATTGCTTCCATCACTTGGTCGCTCACGAAGTTTTCACTTGCGATTAACTCAATACCCTTCATCTGACGTTCCCGCTCACGGCGAATGACGTCAAAAATCTCTAAGTCTCGATTCATATCTGTTAAATTTTCCGAATTTGGGTACAAAGGTACTAAAAATTTTGCATATATGCAAGAAGTATGCTCATTTTTTGTAAAATTTCATTTTATTAAGGAGTCAAAATAAAAATCTTATATAACGAAAAAACTAGGAAATGCCCCTTACTTGCCCCTTACTTGCCTGTTACCGGCACAGGCAAGCATAATTATTTTTTTTCGTCAAATATTTGTATATTTGATTTTTTTTTTGTACCTTTGCACGCAAATTGATTATACTGCATATTATGGGTCGATTTAAACCATATTTAGATCAAGAGGGCAAACCATTACCGTATCCGCTGATTATTAACACCATGTTGATGTTAGTGGGCGGTTCTCAGACCATCCGGTTGCGTTTCTGGAGCCGGAAACCTCGTCACGCGGCGGAGAAGACGCTCCGCGATATACTATCGATATCACGAAATACCGTGTACGGCAAGGAGCACCATTTCGACCGCATCTTATCGGCTACCACCTCAGAGGACTTGTTCCGCTTGTACCGTCTGTACGTACCGGTAAATAACAGTTTTGAGACTTTACGCCCTTATGTAGAGCGACATAAACAAGGCGAAGAGGACGTTCTTTTCCCCGGCAAGCCGGATATGTACGCGACGACCTCCGGCACGACCAGCGAGCCGAAATGGATTCCGATGACACACAAGTATCTGAAGGATGTGTACGGGCGTATGAGTCATATCTGGACCTGGAACTTTGTAAAACACCGTAACCGCATTTTCGGCGGACATATCTTCACAACGGTAGGCAAGGAATGCGAAGGTTACGCGCCTGACGGTACTTTGTTCGGAGCCGTGAGTGGTGTGCTGGTACGCGATATACCGCCGATTATCAAGCAGCATTATACTGCGCCGGCAAGCGTTATGTCCATCCCGGACTACGGAGCCCGTAACTACACATTGATGCGTCTGGCTTTACAACACCGTGATGTTACCTTGTGGGCGACAGCGAATCCATCGACCATTTTGGAACTGCTCCGCGCACTCAATGAGAACACTGAGGAAATGATAACGGATATAGAAAAAGGCACTATTTGCGATGATTTCGATATACCGTATGACATCCGCTCCGAGTTGGATAAGTATATTTCGCCCAAGCCGGAAAGAGCCGCTGAACTGCGGAAAATCCTTGCGGAAAAAGGACACCTCTATCCGCGTGACTTCTGGCCTTGGCTGCAGTATTTAAGCACATGGAAGTGCGGTAACACGAAGATCTACATGGATAAGTATATGGACCAGTTTGACTGGGACAAGACTTTCTATCAGGAATTGGGCTATATTGCTACCGAGTGCCGTTTTGGTTTTGCGCTTGATGATACAAATGAGTCGGTTCTTTTCCCGCAATTTCACTACTACGAGTTCGTGGAAGAGAGCGAACTGGATAACCCGCGCAAACATTTCCTGCAGATAGATGAACTGGAGGTCGGAAAACGTTACTGTGCCTATGTGACGACTTATTCGGGTTTGTTCAGATATAACATGAACGACCTCGTAGAGGTCGGTGGTAAGTATATGGAGACGCCGACGGTTCATATGGTATCGAAAGTGAACGGAATTGTTTCCATGACGGGTGAGAAACTCTATGAGCCGCAGTTCATGAATGCTGTCCATCAAGCAGAGGAGGAGACAGGGATCAAGACGAAGTTCTTTGTGGGCTTTGCCGATGTGGAGGAGTCGAAATATCATTTCTATTTCGAGTTTGCAGACGAGGAGACCACTCAAGAAGTAGCAGAGTCATTCACCAAGGTAGTGGATGAAAAATTGCAGCATATTAACCTCGAATATGAGAGTAAACGCCAGTCCTTCCGTCTCCATGATCCCGAGACGCATATCCTCTTGTCCAATGCCTATGCGCGTTTCAAGGCAGCATGTCTGAAGGATGGTTTCCGTGACGGACAGTTTAAATTCAATTTGCTCATGCAGGACGAGAAACGCCGTACGAAATTTAATATGTTACAACGTTGGGAGAACCGCTTCGAGCAATTAAGTGACACGATTATTGAAAGTGCAGAGAAGATAGATGAAAGAAGAAAAGAGCGCGTTCAGCGACGCACTGAACGGCGTACGAACCGTCGTGTTCGATCTTGATGGGACTTTATACGATAAACGCGGTTTAGCCCAGCGAATGGTGACGCGCCTTTGGTGGTGCCTTCCGATACTGGCTGCCGAGCGTCTTGCACGAAAAAATATGCACTACGTGCAGTTTGAGTCAAAAGAGGAGTTCTTTGACGCATTCTTTGCCTATATGGCCCGCGGTCACTGGTGGAACAGTATGATTGCGGCTACATGGTATGTAGATGTATATATGCCTACGATGGTTCGTCTCATCAAGAAATACCATAAGCCCCGTCCGGAAGTTCTGGCTCTCATTAAAGAATGCAAATCCCGAGGACTGCAGATGGCCGTCTATTCCGATTACGGCTTGGTAATAGATAAATTAGAGGCGCTGGGAGTTGATCCAGACCTCTTCGAAATCAAAGTGGCTGCACCTACTTTCGGGGCTCTAAAACCTGCGGAACAGTGCACGCGTAAACTATTGGAATTGCTTAATGCCAACCCCAAGACCACACTTTTTGTCGGCGACCGTGACGAGAAGGACGGCGAGTCGGCACGTGCGGTAGGGGCGAAATTTTACTTAATAAAAGATGGAAAATAAACGCTATAAAGGCCTGAAAGTAACGGAGGGCACTTATGTCCCGCCCGTAACGGTAAATTATCCGGAAGACGACCCTTATGTGGGATTGCATAAGCCCGTCTATGACCGTAAATTCCCGGAAGTAGATGCCAATTATCCCTATTTGGAAGAGACTTTTCTCAACCGTTGGCGCATGTTTTGG
This sequence comes from Paludibacteraceae bacterium, assembly GCA_017557345.1. GTDB lineage: Bacteria > Bacteroidota > Bacteroidia > Bacteroidales > Paludibacteraceae > Colicola. Next base: position 12,945 of record JAFYZR010000053.1, read on the forward strand.
GGGTATATCTTTATTCTGCGCACGTTAGGATGGATTTTGCGTGTCAAATATGGTTTGCGCTGGAAGGTAGAAGGCGAGAAACGTTGGCACCGCTCGTCTTGTAGTGTGCGTCGTTGGCTTCGTCAGTTTGATATGAGTAGAGGTGCAATTACCATCGCGAATCATTGTTACAGACACGATTGTGCGTCGGTTTTGACTACTTTTCATGCGAATTATCACACCCGTATTCCAATGTTCGCACCGAACTTCAGGACGAAAGACGGCTATTTCATGAAATTGGTAGGAGGCATTCCCATTCCGGAACAGGAGGCAGGACTTAGTGCGCTGAAGGCCTTCAATGCAGCCTTTGATGAGTACAACAAGCGCGGGTATTGGTTTCATATCTTCCCTGAGGCAAAACGTTGGGACTGGTACAAACCTTTGCGTCCTTTCCAAAAAGGCGCTTTCACGATGTCTTATAAGTATAACAAGCCTATTTTGCCGTTTGCAGTCACATTCCGTCCGCGTACCGGTATATGGCGTTTTTTAGGACCAAAGGACGAACCATGCACGCAAGTCATCATCGGTGCTCCTATTTATCCTGATCTCACTCAACCGCGTGCAACGGAGACTGAACGTTTGCTCAACGAAACTCACCAGACGATATGCCGCTTAGCAGGAATAGAACACAATACGTGGCCTAGCTCGCTCTAATTTTTTATGAAAAAAGCTATACCTGTAATTGCCTTATTAGCCTCGATGATCATTTGGTCGGTAAGCGGTATTGCGATTAAGCATGCCTTGGCTGTCTTACCTCCTTTCACGATGATCATCCTTCGTTTCGTGCCTTCGGTGTTGTTAATGCTTATTATCGGCCTTATCTGCCGCAAAAGTACGCTTTTTGGTTTGCAGAAGGTGGCTTTGCGTGACTTGCCGCTTTTTTTAATTGCGGGTTTCTGCCAGCCCTTTCTCTACTATTTGCTGGAAACTTTTACCTACGATTCGCTCAATAGTCCAACTATAGCCGAGGCTCTTCTTTCTACCAGTCCGCTTCTAAGTCCTCTTTTTGCGGCAATTATCTTGCGCGAAAGAGTGACACGCAATAATATCATCGGCATTGTCATTTCGACGGCAGGAATGTTCATGCTACTATTGGTGGGCAGTACCTATTTCGCCATTGGTAATTATTGGGGTATTTTATTGGCTTTTGCCGCCGTTTCCGCTGCTATTATTGATTCTCTTATGATGAAAAAAGTGCCGGCTCGCTACACATCTTTGACGTTTATTTTCTATGCTCAACTGATAAGTCTTTTGTTCTTTATCCCTATTTGGTTGTGGCGCGAAGGAGTAGGTGCATTAACGTCACTGGACTGGAGTCAGTTATCCACGATTCATTCTCCACTCTCCATTGCCCTCGGTTGTACGGCTTATCTGACGGTTTTTGCAAGTGTCATTGCTTTTATCCTCTTCTGTGCGGCGCTTAGACAAGTAGGTGTGACACAAGCCAATGCATTCAATAATATCCGCCCCGCATTCACTGCCATTTGGATGTTACTTTTCTTTGGAGAACACATGCCCTTAGCCAAATGGATAGGTATGATTTTAATTATTTTTGGCTTGTTTATATGCCAAAAGCAAGAAAAATGTAACAATTTATAAGATTTTCTTGCGTATACGAAATAAATTTCGTAATTTTGCGAACTTTTTTGTGAAAAATAACAAACATCATGGAGAATATATACTCGATTGATTTCTTTTATGACTTGCTCTACATCATGTTTTTGGTAGGGTTGGTTGTTTTTGTGTCCTTGTATTTTGTGGATGCAGGTTATGGAAAAATGCGTTCAGAGAAATGGGGACCGGCGATCAATAACAAGGTAGGATGGTTGCTGATGGAGTGCCCGGTATTTCTGGTAATGCTCTATCTCTATTTCAAGTCCTTCCCGCTTTATGGCGGAGTGACCAAGCAAGCACCTTATTGGCTTTTCTTCCTCATCTTCGAGTTCCATTACTTCCAACGTTCGTTCGTGTTTCCTTTCTTGCTAAAAGGAAAGAGCAAAATGCCGTTAATAATCATGTTGCTTTCCGTAGCATGGAATTTAATTAACGGATATATCCAAGGTTACTGGCTCTTCCACCTGGCGCCACAATATTATCCTGAATTATATACGGCCAGTTGGGTGACCACTCCGCAATTCATCATCGGTACAATCATTTTCTTCACAGGCTGGGGAATAAATATGCATTCTGATCACGTGATTCGTCATCTTCGTAAACCGGGCGACACAAACCATTACCTACCTAAAAAAGGTTTGTATAAATATGTGACGAGTGCCAATTATTTGGGTGAAATCACCGAGTGGCTGGGTTTTGCTATCCTTACCTGGTCGCTTGCCGGATTGCTGTTCTTCTGGTTCAGTTGCTGCAACCTTGTACCTCGTAGCAATGCCATTTACAAGAAATACGAAGAAGAGTTCCCCGATGAGTTTGACCGCAAAAAACTAAAACGTATTATTCCGTTTATTTATTAATAATGGCAACAAAAAAGAAACAAGAGCCGGCTAATGAGTCCAAGCTCTTTACCCCCTATCAATTGGGACCTATAACGCTGCGGAACCGTATTATCCGCAGCGCTGCTTTTGAGAATATGGCGCGTTCGAACGCCCCGACCAAAGAATTACAAGATTATCACGTATCCGTGGCTCGCGGTGGAGTAGGTATGACCACTGTGGCCTACTGCGCCGTGGATCTAAGCGGTGTATCCTTCGACGGACAATTATACGTCCGCCCGGAGATTATCCCCGATATGAAAAAGCTGACGGCTGCCATCCACGCGGAAGGAGCAAAGGCCAGCATTCAGTTGGGACACTGTGGTAACATGACGCATTTCTATACCTGTCATTGTATGCCGGTAAGTGCCGATACTTGGTTTAATCTCTATTCGCCTACGATTCATCGTCGCTTGAAAGTAGAGGAAATCCATAACCTCGTTAAGAAGTTCGGCGAGGCAGTAGACTGGGCACGTGAGTGCGGATTTGACTGCGTAGAAATCCATGCCGGTCACGCATATCTTATCTCGCAGTTCATATCTCCGCGAACGAACCATCGTCATGACCAGTATGGTGGTAGTTTTGAGAACCGCGTACGTTTCATGAATGAGATTTTGGACGAAGTAATGGCTCATGCAGGCAAGGACATGGCGGTAGTTGTAAAAACCAACATGTGGGATGACTGCTGGCACGGTTCCGATATAGAAGAAGGCATCAAGGTTGCGAAGGAAATAGCCAAACACAAAGTGCACGGCATAGTCCTCTCCGGAGGTACCGTGAGCCGTTCACCGATGACTATTCTTGGTGGCGCAATGCCTTACAAGACCCTCGCTCATTACATGAATATGAAGTCCTTCTGGTGGCTCAAAGCGGCATTGAATATTCCAGGAGTACACCAAATAATGTTACCTACACAGCCCTTCAAGGAGTTGTACTTCATGGATAAGGCAAAGATTTTCCAGAAAGAAATATCCAATGTGCCTTTGATTTACGTAGGCGGTGTCCAGAGCGGTGATAACTGCCAGCAAATCATGGACGAAGGCTTCGAACTCTTCCAAATAGCTCACGTGCTAATCAAAGATCCGGAGTTTGTGCATCATGTTCAAGAAAATCCGCACTATCACGCAGGTTGCGGTCGTTCGAACTACTGCGTTGGACGTATGTATACGCTCAACATGAAATGCCACGAATGTGTGGAGCGTGATGGAGAAGTTATCCCGCCTCGTATTAAACGTGAAATAGCAAAATTAGAAAAAGATGCTAGCATTAGTAACGGGCGCAAGTAGTGGTATAGGCTTGCAGTATGCCACACAGTTGGCGCGTGATTATAATTGTGACCTCTTGTTGGTCAGCAATCAGGAGAAAGAGCTAAACGAAGTCGCTATCGATTTGGCTGCCTCTTATGGTGTCAAGACTATTGCTCATTTCGCAGATCTTAGTCTGACAGATGCCGCCGAGAAACTATATGATTGGTGCAAGAAAGAAGGTTTAGAGGTGGATATACTCATCAACAATGCCGGTGTGTTCTTTTTTAACGAATATTGCCAAACACCCTTAAAACGCATTGACCTTATGCTCCAACTTCATGTGGTGACTGTGGCAAAACTGACACGCCTTTTTGCTGCAGACATGTGTGCGCGTGAACGCGGATATATTTTAAATATGAGTAGTATGTCTGCTTGGATGGCAATGCCCGGTATTCAGACCTACAATGCCACCAAAGCTTTCATTTATAATTTCTCTAAATCCCTTTGGTACGAACTCAAGCCGCATAATGTGCACATTACCGTTATGGCACCCGGTGCCGTGGATACAGGCTTGTTTGGTTTAGCGCCTAACCTCCGTAAGTTAGCTGTGAACCTGACGGTTTCTATTCCGCCGGAGAAATTAGTGAAACGGGCATTGAAAAAGATGTTTAAAGGCAAGAAAGCCGACACTCCGGGTGTGATAAACTGGCTGAGTACTCCTTTATTGAAGCATACACCAGACTGGGTTCTCTTCTTTGCTCAAAAGAAATTGAGACCGTTCATGAAATAGAGGTAAAAAAATAGGACTTGACGGTCCTATTTTTTTAGTTCTTCTAACGCTCGCTTTACTTCGTCATCGTAGCGTAAGTTAAATGCAGCTTGACCTTTCTGGTAGTAATAACGTAGTACGATTTCGGTGCCAAGCATTTCCTTCACTTCCTCTTTGTTGCGTTCAATAGCGGCTCTAAAGTCCGGTTGTAGCATGGGTTTTAAAGCTTCTAATTGCGCGATAGTACTGGAGTCCAAATCTTCATGTTTGGCCATTTTTATCATATCTGCGAAGAACTTGCTCGTCTCCGTCTCGTAGGTAAATTCGCAATCTTCGAGATAGTTGCAGAAATCAGCAATTTCATCGTCTGTCAATTCAAACACTTGCGGCGCGGCAATAGACTCATGGAGACGGTGGTATCGCGTTGCGTAATCGAAGAAATAATGATTGATATACAGTGTATAACAGATATCTACTTTTGCGCTGTCGTTCATCACAATATCCGGCATGATTCCTACGCCTTGAATACAACTATCTGAAGGAAGATAGTATTTACTAGTGGTCACCTTGATATGTCCGCCGTAGGCAATAGGACGAAGATTTTGTACCAAGCCTTTGCCGTAGGTCTTTTGACCAATAAGAGTAGCACGGCCTAAGTCCTTAAGCGAACCCGAGACAATTTCACTAGCCGAGGCAGAGTTTTTATCTACTAAAATTACTAACGGCAGGTCTTTATAACGAGGGTTGTTACGGGTCTTATAAACAGCATTGCTGCGCGTTGTTTTTCCGCGAGTCTCCACTACTTTCTGGTCGCGATCTATGAACAGGTTCACAATTTGAATAGCTTCTTCAACAATGCCTCCTCCATTGCCACGAAGGTCAACAATCAAACGCCGTGCACCTTGGTTGTAGTATAGTTCATCTAAGGCATTAGAGAATGCTTGTGCCGAGCCTTCTGTAAACTCATTAAATGCAATGTATCCAACAGGTTCCGGTAATGTATCTGATTGAAATACAGTGAAATAGGTAACCGGCTCAAGATGGATATCCTCACGTACGATAGACACTTTGAACGGTTTAGCTACTCCCTCACGCTCTAACTCTAACACCACTGTTGTTCCCGGGTCTCCACGAAGCGCATTGCTTACTTCACTGACGGTCTGTCCTTTCGTACTTTTCCCGTCCACGGATAGAATGCGATCTCCGGCCTCCACACCAGCTCGCTGTGCCGGTTTTCCTTCATATGGATTCACGGCATATGTCCATAAACTGTCTTTCTTGTTCTTTGAACCTTTTGCCGGGCGTTGTTGAATAATACTGCCAATACCACCGTATTTGCCGGTAGTTAACATACGCAACTCTCGCTCGTTCTCCTTTGAGTAATACACCGTGTATGGGTCTATTTTTCGCAGCATAGCATCGATGGCTGCACGAGTCAAATCCTCATAGTTGAGTGTATCAACATAGTTAACATCGACTTGTCGCACTACGTCATTGAAGATCGTGATGCATTCATCCGCTCTTGCTGTTGATTGCCGCTCTTGAGCATACGCCATAAGCGGCACAAGGAGTAATATGAAGCTAAAACGTCTCATCTTAAATGATTAGGGACAAAGTCACTTACGTCTTTGCCGTAAGCATAAAGGTCGCGTACCAGGGTAGAGGAGATGTGGGCGTACTCAGGGCGCGTGTAAAGGATAATGGTCTCTACGCCTCCTAACTGCTTATTTGCCTCCGCCATATTACGTTCGTATTCAAAATCTTCTACGCATCGAATACCCCGCAAAATAAATTGGGCTTCTACTTGTTTGGCGAAATCCACCGTCAGACAATCGTAGATGGCCACACTCACACGCGGTTCATTTGCAAAAATCTTACGAATTGCTTCCTCACGCTCGCGAATAGGGAAGGTCTCTTTTTTCGTGCTGTTACGACCTATACCTATCACTATTTCATCAAAAACTTCCAGACCACGTTTTACGATATCGTAGTGGCCTACTGTAAACGGGTCAAAACTGCCCGGAAATATTGCTTTTTTCATACTCATTCAATTTTTCTCTAAACTTTTGCGGTAGTTAATCACAGGAAAATTATACATCTCAATTAATTTCTCACGAAGGAATGCCTCGTCTTTATTGGGTATATCTATTTTGGCAATTCTACTTTCGATATACGCCTCAAATTCCGTGCCACGTTCAAAAATCTCGTAGCCGCGGTGGATATGCCGGTCAACCATATCACATATTAACTGCAATTGGTCGTGGTTGGGTAACGCGCGATATTCGGGATGTGCGGTCAGCATGGCATCTATTTCCGGATTAATACTTGGAGTGAGGCGATAAACTACATGTCCTTTATAACCATTAATACCTGTTTGCATGGATACCACATCGTCCCGTTTGCTCTTACGCCATTTAGGGTTATCGCGTTTCAGTTGCATTTCTGCAGCCTTCAGGTAGTCACACGGATCGTACTCATATGATATGCTTACCGGACAGATATTCAGTGCTTTAACGTTTTCAAAGAAGTCTCCCTCGCATAAAGTGAGCATGTGTAGAACACTTGCCTGCGTCAGGTCATTGCTATCTTTGGCACGCCCTTCTCGTTGCGCGAGCCAAACGGATTTTCCACGTGCACGCAAAGAGCGGATATATGCGCTTAATTGCTTGGCGTTCTCCAATTGAGCATGTGCGCCTGCTCCGCGTTTAACCGCAAAACAACGTAAATAGCGCATCACAAACTCTATCCAATGTTTGGCGAATAGATTATTGCCTACGCCCATAAACGGACGAATGAAATAGTGCGTACGCAGCAAATACGAGAGCCATGCCGCGTCCATGACTATATCGCGGTGGTTCGTCATGAAGAATGCGCCATGCTTGATATCTTTCTTAATCTGTTCTTTATCGCCCAGATAATCCAGTTTCAAGCCGTCGGTCGTTTTATGTGCAAACGATTGTAGGATAGGGAAAATGATTAAAAAGTCCGAAATGGCATCAAACCATTCTACCCGATATGCTCTTATGTCTTTAAACTGATCTTTCATCCGTTAAAAATCATATTTTATAATTCTCCAGTGCCGCTTTCGATGCTTCTCGATATGCTACCATTAGTCCGCCAGTTCCAAGCAAAGTACCTCCGAAATAGCGTACGACGACTACTAATATATTATCCAACCCACGCGCATCTATCGACCTTAAAATTGGTGCGCCGGCGGTGCCATGTGGTTCGCCGTCATCTTTTGTGCGCCATAGGTTTGGTCCCAGGCGATAGGCATAGCATACATGCCGAGCATCGTGGTATTTTTTCTTGTACCACGCTACGCGAGTTTTAGCTTCTTCTTCATCCTTTATCGGTTCTGCGAAGCCAAGAAACTTGCTCCCTCTGTCCTTATAAACGCCTTCTGCTGCCACTAAATCCCTAATTTCTTGCGAATATCCTTTGGTATGGCATTTTTATGAACGAGAATATCATTCGTTTTATAGCGCACAAATGCCTCGCTGACGTACCAAATGCCTTTATAGTCCGAACGCATGGTTCCCCAACTGTTCTTCACCATATAATATCGCTTTCCGTTCTGGTCTTGTGCGATACCGAAGATCTGCATGCCGTGGTCATCGGTCGTTTCCCAGTTATCGTACGCATCTTGACGCATTTGTTGTGTGATTTCTTTCTCTGGTAACGGACGTTTGGTCAATTCCTCTTTCTGTTTGTCTTTTGGCATGCCAACCCATTTCGCCATATCGCTACCGGTCAGTTCTGCTCCTTTGTCTGCATCAGGCACAACACCTATACCCTTGCGCGTGAAACCTACCTCGCTTACATCAGCAGCCCATGCGAGCGTATAACCTTTCGCCAACGCATTATCAATAACACTCATTAACTCGTCTATCGGCAGGTTGTACATCTGATCCATGCGCCAGTTATCCGGCACTTCGAGAGCAAAACGCTCATAGAACGGATGATGGGTATAACTCGTTAAAGATACATAGTCTTCAGCATTCAATCCTAGACTTTGCACGAATGATTGAGGTGTGTATTTCTTGCCTTCGTATTCAAAATCTTCCGGACAAGCGCCTAGATAAGTATCATATATTGCTTGAAGTCCTTCTCGCCATACAGGACTTAGTTTCTTCTGTTTCTTCAAACCGCTCAGATAACCACTTGCTACTGCACTTAACTCGCTGAAAACGGGTAGGGTATCGGCCTCTGTCCACCCATAGCGAATACCCGGCATAGCGGATTTGGGAACCAAACCGTAGTGTTGCATGCAATAGATAACATCGTATGCAGAACCGCCTTCTGCAAATCGCGGTTCGTTATACATGCGCACGGTGTAAGTTGCGCGGTCGATTAGTGTCTTGCTCACAACGAACATCGGACTGAATTCCACTTCTTTGCCTTTGATACGCAGTACTTCCGACTCCAGAAATCCTAGCGTCGAGAATGCCCAGCAAGTACCGCTGCGGTGTTGGTCTTTCACGCGCGTGATAGGCACACTGTCTACGGTGGTAAAGCGAAAACCTTCTTCCACGCTATCTTTCTTAACTTCTGTGCTGTCTGTTTGTGCGAAAGCACTCATTGTCAGCGCACTCAGCGCCAGTAAAATAATCTTTTTCATTAATCAGGGAATTCCATTAAATATGCTTTTATAAACGCATCTATATCGCCATCCATTACAGCGTTGACGTTACTCGTTTGGTAGTTTGTGCGATGGTCTTTTACGCGACGGTCATCGAAGACATAGGAACGGATTTGCGAACCCCATTCGATTTTCTTCTTGCCTGCCTCCACTTTGGCTTGGGCTTGACGGCGTTTTTCCAATTCCAACTCATAGAGTTGGCTTCTAAGGTGTCGTAAGGCATTCTCGCGGTTCTTAGGCTGGTCACGCGTCTCGGTGTTCTCAATCACTATCTCGTCCGGCTGGCCTGTCAATGGGTTGACAAATTTATAATGTAAGCGCACACCGGACTCCACTTTGTTCACATTCTGACCGCCTGCGCCGGATGAACGGAACGTATCCCAACTTAGTCCTGCTGGATTCACTTCAACCTCGATAGTATCATCAATAAGTGGCACGACAAACACACTCGCAAAACTCGTCATTCGCTTTCCTTGCGCATTGTAAGGACTCACACGGACGAGACGATGTACTCCGTTTTCGGACTTCAGATAGCCGTATGCCATGTCGCCTTCAATATTAAACGTCACGGTCTTAATACCCGCTTCATCGCCTTCTTGCAAGTTCTCGATGGTTACCTTATAATCATGCTTCTCGCAGTACCGTTGATACATACGCATCAGTTGTTCTGCCCAGTCCTGAGCTTCTGTTCCACCCGCACCGGAGACAATTTTCAGTACAGCCGGCATCTGGTCTTCCTCATGCGAAAGCATATTCTTCATCTCAAGATCTTCGACTTCTTGTAAAGCCTTGTTATATGCGGCATCTACTTCGTCTTCGGTCACCAGTTCCTCTTTATAATATTCGAAGGCCAGCGAGAGTTCTTCCACAGCCGCACGAACACCTTCATAGCCGTCAATCCAGCGTTTGATGCTTTTCACTTTTCGCATCTGTGACTCGGCAGCCTTTGCATCGTCCCAGAAACCCGGGGCTTGTGTGTGCAACTCTTCTTCCTCTAATTGGATACGTTTCTCGTCAATTTGCAGGTACGTTTTCAACTTATCTGCTCGTTGTTGCACATCCTTTAATTGTTCTATCGTTATCATAAGCCTATATTATGCCAAAATAAATTTTGCTGCAAAGGTAGTAATAATTTTGCATATATGCAAATTTTGAGTGATTTTTTTTCAAGGCCTTATAAAAATGTTCAATTTTTCCCATCGGTATCTCATCGGTATTATGTCGAGGTTTTTTCCTATGCAACACCTATGAAAAATGTTCAATTTTTCCTTACTCGCTAATCGTTTTTTTATTTTCCCAAGTTTTTCCCAACCCCCAAATTTGCATAATTCAAAAAAAAGCAGTATCTTTGCACCGAAAATCAAAAATTGGATGTTATGAAAACGAATTTTTTAAAAGGTCTTAATGCCATTCTGGCATTTTTGGTAGGCTTGTTCGGTTTTACGAGTTGTGATGAGCATGGTGAGTTGGTGGCCGAGTATGGTTGTCCGTATGCCACTTTCAAAGTCTCTGGAAATATCACAGATGAGGCGAAACAACCGGTGGAGAATATCCAGGTGAAAGTTAAAAACGACGGCTATCAAATCATGCCTGAGGGGTATTCTGACGAGAATGGACGATATACGATCGAAGACGTTGGTGCTTTTCCTGTGCCAAATGTGGATATTATTGTAACTGACACAGCCGGAGTCTTTGACTCCGATTCGGTTCGAGTGGAGGTCACTTATGATAGAAGCAAGGTTTCGCCAGACGACCACTGGAACGATGGCGAGGCCATCATTCAATACGATTTCCAACTCAAAAAGAAATAGTATGAAAACGAAAGTTAGAACATGGTTTAATGTTTGGATAACAGCTTTCCTTGCATTATTTGGATTTGGTAGTTTCGGATGTGCCAAGTACGGAGTGCCGGAAGGTGATCTTACTTTCGAAGGCAAAGTGGTTAACGAAGAACAAGAAGAACTTGAAGGTATACAGGTCGTTCGGCGCGGAGGATGGCAGGATGATATCCCACAGATGTATTGGCAAGAATATGCCGATACGCTCTACACCAATTCCGAAGGCGAATTTTACGAAGAGCGAAAAGGTGATTTTCCCTTAAAATACCATAAGATTACAGTCACAGACCCTTCAGGCAAGTACGAATCGCAAGATACAATTATGACTGTTCGATACAAGCACGGTCATGGTTGGTATGAAGGCAAAGCTACGTTGAAAGTAAACTTTATGCTCAAAAAGAAATAGAACAAAAAAAGGAACCAAAGTTCCTTTTGAGCCACTTCCCGGACTCGAACCGGGGACCTACGCATTACGAATGCGTTGCTCTACCAACTGAGCCAAAGTGGCAAAACTTGTACTCGTCTGAGCAAAAGCGAGTGCAAAAGTACTGCTTTTTTTTGAATTGTGCAAATTTTTCGTAAATAATTTTGCTATTTGGTATAATTTTTGTACCTTTGCACCCGTAAATGAAGAAAATCGGTGTCATTATATGTCTTTTGTGGGTTTGTGTCGGGCTTTTCGCACAAACGCACACGCATGTCTATAACGAACAGATACGCACGTTGCGCGTGGAGCGCGAAGTGCTGATGCTCGATGACCTTACACCATTGCACATCTCATTCGATGAGATGAGTCATGATGTTCATTTCTACACCTATACCGTGCAAATGCTGAATGATGGAATGCTAAGTAGCGAGTATCTGCAAGGCTTTACTACAAAAGACATCACGGACTATGAGCACTCGATAAACACCAGTAGGGAATATACACATTACTGGTTCGATTTCCCAAACGAAGATATGACGTTAACCAAGAGTGGAAATTACCGATTGACAATCTACGAGGACGGAAATCCGGATAATAAGGTAGCAGAAGTGGATTTCTGTGTGGTCGAACCGTTAGTAAAGATTGAAACGAATGTACGCGCAAATACAGATGTTGAGTTCAATGGTCGTTTTCAGCAACTGGATATTGAAATCAACACTACCGCATTGGATTTACGTGATCCTAATGAGGTAAGATTGGTAGTGACGCAAAATAATCGTTTTGATAATGCCGTACAAGTGGATAAACCTACATTTATTGAGCCAAACAGACTGCGGTATATCAATAACAAAGCCCTTATTTTTGAAGGAGGAAACGAATACCATCACTTCGATGCATTTTCCTGTTTCTATGCCGGTATAGGTATTGATCGTGTCTATCATGAGTTAGGCGATTATCATGCTTTGCTCTTTACCGATGAAATCACGCAAGGACAGTATATCCATCAATTTGATAGTGACGGACGTTTTGTAGTGAATGCCGAGCGTACGAATGATTCGGATACAGAAGCCGAATATATGTGGGTCTATTGGACGCTACCGATGGATAAACCTTTCTTCGATGGTTCGCTTTATGTGGGTGGTGAGATTTTCGGCAATGAATTAGGCCTGTCCAATAGAATGCAATACGATACCGAAGCAAAGGTATATTGGCTTACCGCACTTGTAAAACAAGGTGGATACGATTATCAGTATTGGTTCTGTGGAAAAGGCTCGCAAAATAAAACTACCACCCAGCGAGTGGATGGTAGTTATTGGCAAACCGAAAATGAATATGCCGTATATGTCTATTGGCGTCCTTTCGGTGCGCGATATGACCGATTAGTCGGCGTTCAGGTTATTCGCTCAAACGCGCTTTAATCGCTTTACTTTCTGCTTCGTAACCAGGTTTGTCCAATAGGGCGAACATATTCTTTTTATATGCCTCAACACCCGGTTGGTTGAACGGATTGACATTCAGTACATAACCCGATATACCGCAGCCACGCTCAAAGAAATAGATGAACTGACCGATGTTGTATTCATCGATACGTTCAAATTCGATGAGAATATTAGGTACTCCGCCATCAATATGCGCAAGACGCGTACCGAGTTCGGCCATCTTATTCACATCGTCAACACGCTTGCCTGCTAAGAAGTTGAGTCCGTCAAGGTTTTCTTCATCCGTTGGTACAAGCACTTGTTTGTTTGCTTTTTCTATGGAAATCACGGTCTCGAAAATCGAACGCTCACCATCTTGTATCCACTGGCCCATCGAGTGCAGATCGGTTGTGAAATCAACGCTTGCAGGGAAAATACCCTTATGATCTTTACCTTCAGACTCACCGTAAAGTTGTTTCCACCACTCGCTGAAATAGTGGAGTTTTGGATTGAAGTTGACAAGAATCTCTATTTTCTTTCCGTTTTGATAGAGAGCATTGCGAATAGCAGCATACTGGCAAGCTGGATTCTCAACATAAGGCACTTTGATGTCTGTCGCTTTCTCCATATCTTGAGCTCCGCGTACAAGCGCCTTGATATCACCTCCTGCCACTGCAATAGGCAGCAGACCTACCGGCGTAAGCACCGAGAAACGGCCACCTACATTATCGGGAATAACGAATGTTTTGTATCCTTCTTTGGTTGCAAGGCTACGAAGCGCACCTTTCGCGCGATCTGTAACTGCTACGATGCGATGTTTAGCTTCCTCTTTGCCCACTTGTTTTTCAAGCATGGTCTTCAGAAGACGGAAAGCCAATGCAGTCTCTGTGGTGGTTCCGGATTTTGAGATATTGATAATACCGAATTGCTTGTCTGCAAGGAATTCCATGAGTTCAGCGAGGTAATCCTCTCCGATATTGTTTCCTGCATACACCACGTACGGATTCTTGCGGTTTTTCGCTACAAAGGCATCAAAAGCAGAACTGAGTGCTTCATTCACAGCGCGTGCACCGAGATATGATCCACCAATACCGGCTACGATAACTACTTCACAACGTTTGCGTAATTCATCTGCACACGCTTGAACCTCTGCGAGGAACTCATCCGTAATAGAGGAGGGCAGATGAACCCAACCGATATAGTCATTCCCGGCACCTTTGCCATTCTCTAACAGAAGGTTAGCGGATTCGGTAGCTGACTCTAATTGTTTTAACGCTGCAGCGTCCACGAAAGATGCAGCGTTCTTAAGACATAATTTCATATTATTGCAATTTTGAGGTTAACGATTTAATGATGGGTTTGGCTTTCTGGCGGTTGTACAATATCTCGTACATGGCATCAACGATAGGCAACGCCACTTTCATATGCTGGTTTGCCTCATAAATAGCCTTTGTACCATAATATCCTTCAGCTACCATTTCCATTTCCATTTGTGCGGCTTTCACCGAATAACCGAGTCCTAACATCTGACCGAACTGACGGTTTCGGCTGAACTGCGAATAACCAGTCACAAGTACATCTCCCAAATACCCGGAGGCTGTAATATCACGAGGCACATTACTCATTGCTGTAGCGAAACGCTGAATCTCTTGAATGGCATTTGACAGCAGCACGGCCTGGAAATTATCGCCGTAATGCAAAGCTTGACACATTCCTGCCGCGATGGCGTAGATATTTTTCATAACCGAACTATACTCCAGTCCGATGACATCGCTTGAGATGGTAGTATGTACGTAAGGTGTACGGAAAAGTTTTGCCAGTACTTCGGCGTTCTGACGATTTTCACAACCGATAGTGAGATAGCTGAGACGCTCGAGTGCAATTTCCTCTGCATGACACGGACCCGCAATAACACCCAGTTGATCCATGGGAATAGCGAAGCGGTTATGCAGATAATCAGTAATAATCACGTTCTCTTCGGGAATCATACCTTTGACAGCCGAAATAACCACTTTATGCGTCATGTCGCGACGTATTTTCGTCAGCGTTTGCTTCACATACGGTGATGGAATGGCGAGAATGAGTACATCCGATTGTGCTACGGTTTGATTGATATCCGATGAGAAATGAATACGGCCGACATCGAAACTGGCTGCGCCTAAATAAGACGGATTCTTGCCTGTGGCGATGAAATCATCAATCACTTCCTGACGACGGATAAACCAGTTGATCTCGCCTTGGTTCTGCATGACAATTTTTGCTAATGCAGTAGCCCAAGAGCCGGAACCGAGAATTGCGATTTTTCTATACATATTATGCCTCCGGTTTCATTGTGGGGAATAACAAAACTTCTTGTATTGTTGGCTGACCTGTCATGAACATTGCCAGACGGTCAATACCGATACCGATACCAGACGTAGGTGGCATGCCGTATTCGAGTGCACGCATAAAATCATGATCAATCACCATCGCTTCGTCGTCGCCCTTATCAGCAAGTTTCATTTGCTCTACAAAGCGGTTATATTGGTCTATCGGGTCATTGAGCTCCGAATAGGCGTTCGCTAATTCTTTACCGTTTACCATCAACTCAAAACGCTCGGTTAAACCGGGTTTGGAACGGTGCATCTTCGTTAACGGACTCATCTCTACAGGATAATCGGTAATGAAGGTAGGCTGAATAAAGGTGCCCTCGCAAGTCTCGCCGAAGATTTCGTCAATTAACTTACCCTTACCCATATGCTCTGTGTCTTCAACGCCCAGTTTCTTCGCTTCTACACGGATTTCATCTTCACTCATAGAAGCTAAGTCCAGACCGGTCTTTTCTTGGATGGCATCAAGAATAGGCAAACGACGATAAGGCGCTTTGAAATCTACAATATGATCACCTATCTGCACCTTGGTGGTGCCATTTACTGCAATGGAAATGCGCTCAAGCAGATTCTCAGTAAAGGTCATCATCCAGTTATAGTCCTTGTATTGCACATAGAGCTCCATGCAGGTAAACTCCGGGTTATGATTGCGATCCATTCCTTCATTACGGAAGTTACGGCCGATTTCATAAACGCCTTCAAAACCACCTACAATCAGTCGTTTTAGATAGAGTTCCGTTGCGATACGGAGATACATATCTACATCCAATGTATTGTGATGGGTAATGAACGGACGAGCACTCGCACCTCCGGCTATCTGTTGTAAAATCGGGGTTTCTACCTCTGTATAACCTGCTTCGTCAAATACCTGACGCATCGTACGGAGAATGGCGGCACGCTTAAGGAACGTATCTTTTACTCCTTCGTTAACAACCAAATCCACATACCGCTGGCGATAACGTTGCTCAGGATCATTAAAGCCATCATACGCTACGCCATCTTTATATTTGACAATCGGTAGCGGACGAAGACTCTTGGCAAGCACTGTCAATTTCTTTGCATGTACGGATATCTCACCCATCTGCGTGCGGAAAACAAAGCCTTCGATGCCGATGAAATCACCAATATCCAGCAATTTCTTGAAAACGACGTTATACATCTGCTGTTCCACGTTTGTGGGCTGTTCGCCCTCTGCGAGAGGAGCTTGGATATCATCACGGCTCACATAAACCTGAATACGTCCTTTCGAGTCCTGTAGCTCGATAAACGATGCTTTACCCATAATGCGCTTTGACATCAGTCGGCCTGCTATTCGAACCGGTTTTCCATCCCAATGGTCAAAATCCGCTTTGATGTCCGTTGAATATCCTGTTACCTCATATTCATCGGCAGGATAGGGGTTAAGACCGAGGTCGCGCATGGTCTGGAGACTTTGTCGACGCACAATTTCTTGTTCACTTAATTCCATATGTTGTATTTCGTTTTTTGTTTTCTGGACAATTTTGCGTGCAAAATTACTACAAAAAATTTGAATACGCAAGTTTTTGAAAGAAAAAATCGTTTATGCTTACAAAAAAAGAGTCCCGCGAATTTCGAGACTCTTTTCTTTCTTGCTTAATGTTAGTGACGTTCACTTTCAGGTTTTGGACCACGACCGCCGCCTTGCTGATTCCATTGCTGGCCTTTGTTCCATTCGGGTCTTGCTCCTTGCTGTCTGCCCCATTCGGGTTGGCGTCCCTGTGGACCTTGCCGCATTTCACCGTGTGAACCCTTGCAGCCTTCTGAACCGTTGCATCCGGGGCAGCGTAGCACTTGCTCTACCTGACGAGGATTAAGGTCTTTACGGAATTTGTCGTAATATTTCTCTTGTAATTCAATCACATTTTTCTTAATGGCAAAGCGTTCTTTGATAGCCTTTTCCAATTCGGCATCCGACATTTCTCTGCTCTTATCTTTCAACTCTTTGCATTTTTCACGTAATTCATCTAATTTCGTGGCATATTCTCGATAAGTTACAGCGAATTTCTCGGCTTGTTTGTCACTCAAGAATAACTGATAAGTGAATCGCTTGATATCCGACTCGATACGTTCTTCCTTTGTCATTTCCTTGCCTTTATTTGGGCAACCTTCTTTCTTTACTTCCTGAGCGCTTATATTCGCTACGAGGATGGCACTTATGGCCAGTACAAATAGTTTTTTCATTGTTGTTTCTCCTTCAAAAAGTGGTTCGAATACATTTCTACAAACACCGTGCCAAACTATCCTTTTTATATAAAAATTATTAAAATCTTGCACATATCATTTTTTTTTAGTAATTTTGCAGCGCAAAAGTGTGTGCATTATGAATACTAATTTTGGATTTGTGCGAGTAGCGGCCGCTGTGCCTGCCATGAAAGTGGCGGATTGCCGTTATAACGCTGAGCAGATTCGTGCTCAAATAGATGAGGCGATTGCAGAAGGAATTGAAGTCATTTGTTTCCCGGAATTGAGTCTGACGGGATATACCTGTGCGGATTTGTTTTTCACGCAGACGTTGCAACAGAGCTCGATGCGGGAGCTGGAAGGCATTTGTGACTATACGCGCGGAAAAGCAATCATCGTGTTGGTGGGAGCGCCGTTAAAGGTGGATAACGACCTGTACAACTGCGCCTTTGTCATGACGGACGGCGAAGTGATGGGCGTTGTGCCAAAAGTAAATCTGCCGAACACCGGAGAGTTTTACGAGAAGCGTTGGTTTACATCTGGCCGTGCCGCGAGGGAATATACACCGGGCGGAATAGCGCCGAGAATTCCTAAAATTGAAATATGGAGCGGAGAAGTGCCGTTTGGTACGGATTTGTTGTTCTGCACACGAAACTACACTTTTGGTGTAGAGATTTGCGAAGATCTCTGGTCTCCGCTTCCTCCTTCCACGCAATTGGCTATCCAAGGCGCCGAACTGATCTTCAACTTATCGAGTAGCAATTGCCTGGTGGGCAAGCATGCTTTCCGTCGCCAGATGATCACGCAGCAGAGTGCGCGCGTGCATTGCGGATACATCTATACCTCCTCGGGCGTAGGCGAGTCTACGACGGATGTGGTCTATTCGGGTAGTACGTATATCGCGGAGAACGGAGAAATGCTATGCGAAGGAGAACGTTTCCAGCGCGAGAGCACGATGATCATACAGGAATTGGACATTGAGCGCCTGCGTACGGATCGTCAGCGCAATACGAACTTCACGAAAGACAAAGCGGGCCATTACCGCCATATCAACGTGGCGCCGATTGAGCGTGAGGAAGAGTTCACGGAGCCTACGCATAGAGTCTTCTCTCCGGCGCCTTTCTTGCCGAAAGCGGGAGAGGAAGACCAGTATTGCATGGATATCTTCTCGATTCAGACGAGTGCGCTTGCACGTCGATGGGAGCACACACATGCCGAAACATTGGAGATAGGAATCTCTGGCGGTTTGGATAGCACACTCGCTTTGCTGGTCTGCGTGCAAACGGCCGATATGTTGGGCTACGATAGAAGCCGCATTGTCGGAGTGACGATGCCGGGTTTTGGAACCAGCGACCGTACATATCAGAATGCCCTCCAGCTGATGGAAGAATTGGGCATCACGCACCGCGAGATATCCATCTGCGAAGTGACAACCCAACATCTCAACGATATCGCGCATAACATGGATATCCATGATGCGACTTACGAGAACGCGCAGGCACGTGTCCGCACGATGATTCTCATGGATCTGGCGAACGAACTGAACGGTCTGGTTGTCGGAACAGGCGATTTGAGCGAATTGGCGCTCGGATGGTGTACTTATAACGGCGACCAGATGTCGATGTACGGCGTCAATGCCGGCATTCCTAAGACACTCGTGCGCTTTCTCGTGCGTTATGCAGCGGAGAACCTGTACAGCGAACCGCTGCGGAGCATCTTGCTGGATGTTGTGGAAACACCTGTCTCGCCAGAATTACTGCCAACAGATGACAACGGAGAGATTGCGCAGAAGACCGAAGACAAAGTCGGTCCGTACGATCTGCATGATTTCTTCATCTATTATTTCTTGCGCTTTGGTTTCACACGCGAGAAAATCAAATACATGGCCTTGCAAGCCTTCGAAGACCGGTATGACGAAGCAACCATCGACAAATGGCTCGCTGTCTTCATGCGTCGTTTCTGCAACCAGCAGTTCAAGCGAAGCGCTATGCCGGATGGACCGAAAGTCGTATCTGTCTCTCTCTCGCCGCGTGGCGACTGGAGAATGCCAAGTGATACCAGTTGTCTCTAAATGATCAAGTAACAATGACCCATTTTCAATACGCAATACCCAATACTTTCCGCATGGATGTGAAGGCAAAGATTTTTGCCGAATATAGTAGTGTGGAGCAATTGCAGGAACTGCTGGAGCGTTATAAAGACGAGCAGATCTTGCATATCGGGGCGGGTAGTAACTTGCTCTTTACCAAGGACTTCGACGGAGTCATCTTGCATTCGGCCATGCGCCGTGCAAGGGCTTTGGATGAGGACAGCGACTCGGTGCTTATTGAAGCCGAGAGCGGACTCGTTCTGGATGAACTCATCGCACAATTGTGCGATATGGGGCTTTCTGGAATGGAAAACCTCAGTTATATTCCGGGCGAAGTAGGAGCATCGGCTGTGCAAAATGTCGGGGCGTATGGCGTGGAGGCAAAAGATGTGATTGTTAGGGTCAATACCTGGTCAATACCTGATCAGAACGTTGTAATCCTAGACAATACACAGTGTCAATTCGGTTATAGGGACAGCATATTTAAGAATGAATTGCGGGGAAAAGCCATCGTCACGCATGTCGTTTATCGGCTCAACAAGCATTTTGAACCCAAATTGGACTATGGCAATTTGCGCGCGGAAGTGGGCAATAACCCGACTCCAATGTCTGTGCGAGAAGCCGTGATTCGTATTCGCCAACAGAAACTGCCCGAAGTCTCGGAACTCGGTTCGGCGGGATCGTTCTTCAAGAATCCCATCGTGCCGCGCGAGACGTATGAAGCCATTGCCGCGCAATATGAACGAGTGCCGCATTTCGAGCAGGATGGGGGAGTCAAGATTCCTGCTGCGTGGCTCATCGAGCAATGTGGATGGAAAGGCAAAACGCTTGGCGGGGCGCAATGTTATCCAAAGCAGCCGCTGGTGCTCGTTAATGCCAATAATGCCACGCCGCAAGACATCGTCAACCTGGCTGCGGCTATCTGCCAAGACGTCAAAGACAAATTCAATATCACCATTAACCCGGAAGTAAATTATATCTAATATGGCATCTTTTATCGTAGAAGGAGGACACAAACTGCATGGTTCGATCACACCGCAGGGCGCAAAAAATGAGGCGCTGCAGGTGTTGTGCGCAGTTCTGCTAACCAAAGAGACGGTAGTCATTGACAATCTGCCGAACATCCTTGATGTGAATAACCTCATTGACTTGCTCGCCTCGATGGGCGTCAAAGTGGAGCGCTTGGCGAAGGGCAAATGTGCTTTTACTGCAAGCGAACTCGACACCGCATACTTGCGTAGCAAGGATTTCCTCAAAAAATGCAATAAACTCCGGGGATCCGTGATGTTAATCGGTCCGCTGCTTGCTCGAATTGGGGAAGTCACGTATGCCAAACCGGGTGGAGACAAGATCGGCCGACGTCGTTTGGACACGCATTTCCAAGGTATGGTGAACCTAGGCGCTACCTTCGAATATGATCAGAACTTGCTCGCATATCGCTTTGACGGCAAGCATCTCAAAGGCAGTTACATGCTGCTCGACGAGGCGTCCGTAACGGGTACAGCGAACATCGTCATGGCGGCGGTCCTCGCAGAAGGAACAACCACTATCTACAATGCCGCATGCGAACCGTATCTGCAGCAATTATGCAAGATGCTCAATAAGATGGGCGCAAAAATAAGCGGAGTAGGTTCTAATCTCTTAACCATCGAAGGCGTCAAAGCGTTGCATGGCGCGCAACACACGCTCTTGCCTGATATGATCGAGGTCGGCTCCTTCATCGGTATGGCTGCTATCACGGGCTCGGAACTACGCATATGCAAAGTCGGTTATCGCGATCTCGGAATCATCCCGGATGCTTTCCGTCGCCTCGGTATACGCATCGATGTGGATGGTGATGACATAGTCATCCCGGCACAGGAACACTATCAGATCGAGTCTTTCCTCGATGGTTCTATCTTAACCGTTGCAGACGCGCCATGGCCGGGATTGACGCCGGACTTGCTCTCTGTCATCTTGGTCGTTGCTACGCAGGCACGCGGATCTGTGCTGATTCACCAGAAGATGTTCGAATCACGACTCTTCTTTGTTGATAAACTGATTGACATGGGCGCACAAATCATCCTCTGCGACCCGCACAGAGCGGTTGTCATCGGGCATGACCACACACGCAAACTCAAGCATAATAACATGACCAGCCCCGATATCCGCGCAGGTATAGCCATGCTCATCGCAGCCATGAGTGCCGAAGGCACTAGTAAGATCGATCATATCGACCAAATCGACCGTGGATACGAAGACATCGAGCATCGTCTCAATGCCATCGGAGCACACATCACACGCGAAGATTAACCTGTTAAACACGTAAACGACACGTAAACGAGACGTAAACGACACGTAAACGAGACGTAATCGAGTGCTGGGAACGTGCTAGTCTAAAGCAAGGAAAACAATAGGAAAAACTATGGCAAAAGCAGAATTAAGCATCATATTGGACAAACTTAGCGGTCGTCTTGACGGCAAAAGCCGCTTCTACACTTCCCATCGCTATGGGCAGACGGTCATTAGTAATTACCCTTTGCGCAAAGATCCGAAGGCGTTATCGGATAGTCAACGGGCTACTTTTGCCGCTTTTGGTCAAGTGTCCAAGCAGACCAAAGCTGAAATGTCCGATCCGGAACGCCTTGCCTATTGGCAAGCACAGTACGAGCAATACAAAACAACAGCCAAATCTACTGACAAGTATTATTCCACCCTCCGTGGCTTCATCCTCGCACAATTAAGAAAAACAACGGATTGATTATGAAACGAATAGCATTTATACTCCTCAGCATGGCTTTTGCGCTTGGCGCAATAGCTTCGGATGTCAAGATTGACAAGGAAAATTGCACCATCACCAAGGATGGCAAAACATACAACCTGTATGGCAAAGTGAAGATTGTGAATAACTTTGAAGATATCAAAGTCAAAATTGTCGATTGCTTTGAAGATGTGGATGTCAGAATTGTTGAGCACTTTGAGGATTCGTGCGGAAAGGTTAAAATCGTCGAGAACTTTGAGGATGTCAAGGTCAAGATTGTCGATTCGTTTGAAGATATTAGAGTTAAACTCGTCGAACATTTTGAAGGCGTTAAGAACTGAAAATGAGGCGATTATATAGCATATTGATCTTTGCCTATTGCTTTTTTCTCTTTGTTCCGTTACAGGCGCAAATCGTTCAGCCCGTCACATGGTCTGGCGAGCAAATAGGCGATAGTGTCAAACTGACGGCTGTCTTTGAAAAAGGATGGCACATGACACTCATCTCCATCGGAGATGAAGAAATCGGAGAGGAAATCTTCGAGAGTCCTTATGTCCTGACTTTTGCTAAGTCAGAGGTTCCCGCTATCCGCTTCAACGCTTGTGATGACAAGATGTGCACCGCCCCGGAAATATGGTCTTACAACGAAAGTGCTCCTTCTGCAAAGCGTTCTAACAGCGGACATGGTCTTCTCATGATTTTCCTTTTAGGCCTTTTAGGAGGACTATTAGCCATCTTCACACCTTGTGTCTGGCCCATCATTCCGATGACGGTCAGTTTCTTCTTGAAACGCACGGATAAAGGCGCACAAAATGCCATTTTATATGGTCTGAGTATCATCGTTTTGTATGTCGGATTAGGACTGTTAGTCACGCTTATCTTCGGCGCGTCTGCACTTAATGAACTCAGTACTAACGCAATAGTCAATATCTTCTTCTTCCTTTTGTTGGTTGTCTTTGCGCTCTCTTTCTTCGGACTCTTCGAGATAACCTTGCCTGACTCTTGGTCTACAGCTCTCGATAACAAAGCCCGTTCTACAGGAGGATTCCTGAGTATCTTACTCATGGCATTTACGTTAGTTATTGTCTCTTTCTCTTGTACTGGACCAATTATCGGCACTTTGCTCGTAGAAGCCGCTGGACATAGTCTCTTAGCGCCTGCCATTGGTATGTTAGGCTTTGCTATCGCCCTTGCTTTACCGTTCTCTTTGTTTGCTTTATTTCCGCAATGGCTCAAGCAGGCACCTAAATCAGGCGACTGGATGACTTCTTTCAAAGTGGTATTGGCTTTCCTTGAACTGGCACTTTCCCTTAAATTCCTTAGTGTTGCTGATCTTGCTTACGGATGGGGAATCCTGCCTCGCTGGCTCTTTATCGCAATTTGGATAGCTTGCTTTGCAGGTATTGCTATCTATCTCTTATGGAATATCCGTAACGTAGGCATGGTGCGCAAAATTATTCGTATAGTCATTATACTTCCTTCTTTTGCTTTTGCAGCCTATCTCGTTCCTGGCCTTTGGGGCGCACCGGTCAAAGCCATTAGTGCTTTTGCGCCTCCTCTGGAGATTGAAGGACGCAAAGTGTTCCATGATTTCGAAGAAGGTATGGCTTATGCACGCCAGACAGGCAAGCCGATTGTAATTGATTTTACCGGTTATGGCTGCGTGAACTGCCGTAAGATGGAAGCCTTTGTGCTTGCTAACGATAGTGTCAAGGCTCGCCTTGAAAACTATGTTTTCATCGAATTATACGTTGATGACAAACGAGATGGCATAGGCGATAAAAATAGTGCTATCCAGCGTGAACAATTCGGTTCTAACGCACAGCCTTTCTTTGTGCAAATGGATGCGTATGGTCAACAGATTGCCGATCCAATGGCATTTACTACCGACCCGTTAGAATTTATCAACTGGCTAAAATACTAAGAAATATGATAAATCATAAATCACCACGGCTCTGCCGATCGACAGAAACCACAAATCACAAATCTTATGACACCAAGCGTCCACCGGAGAAAGAGATGATCTTCGGCATTCGGGCTGTGATGGAAGCTGTAGATGCTGGCAAAGTGCTGGACAAAGTGCTCATTCGTCGGGATATGTCTTCGGCTATCGGTCGGGAATTGCTCGTTAAGTTAGAAGGAACCAATACACCGGTACAGAAAGTGCCGGTAGAGAAACTCAACCAGTTTACGGACAAGAACCACCAAGGAGTTATTGCTTTCTTAAGTCCGATAGAGTTCACTCCGCTGGAATCGCTTGTACAAAACCTGTACGATGAAGGCAAAGTGCCTTTGCTCATGATGTTGGATGGCGTGACAGACGTTCGCAATTTCGGAGCCATCGCTCGTACATGCGCTTGCGCAGGCGTTCATGCGTTGATAATAGGTGCACGAGGTAGCGTAGCCATTAACGGAGATGCGGTAAAAGCATCTGCAGGAGCTTTGCACACACTTCCTATCTGCAAGGTAGAGAATATGCAAAATGCCTTGCGTTATCTCCAAGAGAGTGGTTTGCGCATCGTGGCGGCTACAGAACATACAGACCGGAATTATACGGAAGTTGATATGACCGTACCAACCTGTATCGTTATGGGATCGGAGGAAAAAGGTATCTACGAGGAGAACCTTAAACTCTGTACCGATCAAGTGCGGCTTCCTATGACGGGTGTCATTGAGTCACTTAATGTCTCTGTAGCGGCTGGAGTATTTATCTACGAAGCTGTTAGACAGAGAAACCTCTAATTGCTAATTCACTAATCGCTAATCGAAAAACGACATGGTCGTTTTATACGAAGATAACCATATAATAGCCGTCAATAAGACCTGTAACGAGATCGTGCAGGGCGATAAAACCGGCGATACGCCGCTTTCTGAGTTGGTAAAGGCTTACATCAAGGAGAAATACAACAAACCTGGCGAAGTCTTCTTGGGAGTAACGCATCGTTTAGACCGCCCGACGAGTGGAGTAGTGCTCTTTGCACGTACATCCAAAGCCCTCACGCGTCTGAATGAGATGTTCAAGAGCCATGAACAGATAAAGAAAACGTACTGGGCAATTGTTCAAGGCGCACCTAAACAACCTGAGGCACGGTTGGAAAACTATCTGATCCGTAACGAGGCACAGAATAAATCATATATAGCCAAACCAGGCACCAAAGATGCCAAACAAGCTGTATTGACTTACCGCACGCTGGCAAAAGGCGAACATTATACGCTTTTGGAAGTAAATCTAGAGACCGGGCGGCATCATCAGATCCGTTGCCAATTAGAGGCCATCGGTTGTCCTGTGAAAGGTGACTTGAAGTATGGCGCAAAGCGCTCTAATCCTGATGGCGGCATTTGTCTGCATGCACGGCAAATAGAATTTATCCACCCCGTAAGTAAACAACCTATATGCATCACCGCTCCTATTCCCGAAGATTCTTTGTGGCAGCAATTAGCCTCATCTGTTCGCTAATCTCTAACTCCCTAATCGCTAATTCCCTCATCGCTTTCCCTGGGGCTGAGGGATTTGGTAAGTATGCCTCCGGAGGTCGCGGAGGTCAGGTGGTGTATGTCACGACATTGGCTGACGATGCAGAAGGAGCAACGACGGGTTCATTACGATGGGCTCTGAAGCAATATGAAGGAGAACCGCTGACGGTATGTTTTGCCGTTTCGGGTGAGATACGGCTGGTCAAGGACTTGCGTATCAACCGTAAGAACTACACTATCGCAGGGCAAACCGCGCCGGGTGTAGGTATTGTCATCACGCATAATAAGGTCAACTGTGGTGGCTCAGAGAATTTCATCATTCGTAACATTCGTTTTCGTATCGGGCGAAATGACGTGAACGGTAACCTTATCACGCAAAATGCTTTCGGCGCGGAAAACTGCACCAATTATATCATCGACCATTGTGAGTTTGGCTGGTCTACAGAGGAGAATATGAATACTTACGACAGCCATTTTATCACCGTGCAGTATTGTATCGTGCATGAAGGACTTAATAATTCCGGTCACCCCAAAGGTGCTCGTGGATACGGCTGTCAATGGGGTGGTTCACCCGCTACGTATCACCATAACTTGTTGATTAACAACAATAAACGTTCCTGCCGCTTCAATGGGGCACAAAGCAACGATTGGGTGGTTTACCTCGATTATATCAATAATGTCAACTATAATTTCGAAGGTGGTAGTAATGGTTGTTACGGAGGAGAAAACACGGCTAAACTGGCGGAAGGTGAGTATAATGGTCTGAATTCCGCGCATGAGTGCAATTTTATCAATAATTACTATAAGGTTGGTCCAAATACAACCAATAAGAAGTACTTCGTTTCTGTAGAGAAAGCCCGTTCGGGTGCTACCAGTTGGGGACCAAGTCAATGGTATATTAATGGTAATGTGTTCGACGGCGTTCCTTCTGCTACTGAGGATAACTGGTCTGCGGTAGTTGGTAAATCGCCTTATGATAATGTTGACACGCTCCGCGTGGATACCCTTATTCGTCCCAAAACACCTTGGTGGCGATGGACAGAAGACTCTATTTACGGTCAGTATGACTTCGATGAACTGGCTTATGCCGCGAGTTCTTTCCAAACGGCAGAAGCGGCTTATCAGACGGTATTGGATACTGCCGGTTGTTTCCCGCGTGATCATGTGTCGAAACGTTTAGTGGCAGATACCAAAGCCGGCACCCACACATACGTAGGTTCCAAAACAGGCAAAAAAGGTATAATAGATACCGAAGAAGATGCAGAAGGTTTCTTTAATTATGTGGAAGTGGCGGCATTTGCAGATTTCGATTCCGATGGAATGCCGGATTTCTGGGAGGCGGCTAACGGCACAGACCCAATAAATCCGGATAATAACGCACTGCACGAGAGCGGCTATACAATGCTGGAGATGTATCTTGCCTATGCGATGACACATAAAGAACCGATGGATGATGGATATCAAGAGCAACAAGCTCTTGAAGAGGTGATAGATGAGCGGTTAGAAGTTAGAGAAAAAATACTCCGCGAGGGACAATTATTCATCCGCCGCGGAGAGAAAATATATACCGTTACTGGACAACTTTACCAGTCTAAACAATAAACTACACCTATTGCGTGCTGGAACAGCGTTTGTTCCTCTAACTGAATATACCCTTTGGCTTTGGTGATGTTGATATCTCGCTCATAGCCATAAGTAAAACGATAGTAGAAATCAAGGCTGCTTAACCGGCTTAAACGCCATTTAACGCCTGCTTGGGTGCGGACATTAGTGATGAACTGATGTCCGTTTTTTTGTTGATACTCTGGGGCATTAAGAGTGTTGATTAGTTCACACCAAATATAGGGTTTCACCGGTTGACCGGGAGGATAGATGTCGAGACCAATTTTCGAACGCAACTGCCAAGCGTACTGACTTTTTTCCAGAGGATTAATACTATCCGTTCGGGCTTCCATCAATGTGCGTTCGCGAAGCGATATTTTGATGTATGGTGTGTGGTAACTGCCTGTTATTGAGGCAAATACACGATGACGTATCCATTCATCCGGGTCTGCCTTTTTTGCATCATCCCAGTCTTTGTGTGGCCCGTTAATCTTCAGCGTATAGCCTATGTCAAATCGCACATACTCAATAGGCGAGTAGCCTAAAGAAAGGGTAGAGAAGGAAGTTTTGAAAGCAGGACCATCAATTGAGTTATAGATATCGGAACGCAGGTCTTCATGAAAATGCAAACGCAAGCCGTTATTCCATTTCTTTCCTAACTCAAATCCAACGCGTATCTGTGCGCTATGCGTCGTCTCCTTTTCTTGAGAACTGTATTCCCATGCCCAAAGAGAGCAAGGAATGAAGAGCAAAGACAATAGACATATTTGAAAAGTCTGCCTTCTCATTTAAATTTTGTTATTTGGTCGATAGAATTATGCACTTTGCCTTTCTCAAGCGGGTAGGTGATGTTGATATACGCTACATCGCGCAGAAAATCGATATGTCCTATTTCTACGTCAATAATCTTCAGACCTGTCCGTTCCTCCAAGTCTGCAATTAATTCTGCACGGCGTTCGGGTTTGATGTTCTCAATCTTCTCGTAGAGAATAATCTTTGTAGATTGACGTTTGCGTACTTGCCATGCCTCAAAAGCCCATGCAAGAAGAATGATGACAATATTGGCGAAAACGAGTAGATACCATGCTAATCCATCTGCTTTGAGGCTCAAAGAGTTGATGACAGAGACTGCGATGATGAGAAACATATAGTTCATCTCGCGCACGGGAACAGTCTCTGTGCGGTAACGGATCATCCCGAAAATAGCAAATAGGCCAAGTACAAAACCCGTCTGGATATCTAATATCTGCATGAGCCACAATAAGACGAACATACCGCTGGAGAATAGCATGTATGTCACATAGTAGTTGCGGTTCTTGCTGAAACGATAGTATATGCAATATACTATTAGCCATGTTACCAGCAGGTTGAAAAGGAACATCAGCGGCATAGTGATGATATCTGCACTAACGTGCATAAAGTCCGCAATCGAGTTCATCAGATAAGAGATACTGTTCTCAGCACCGAAGCGCTCTGCAATCGATGGGTCGTTCTCTAAAAACTCTAGAGTTGGGTTACTTAATTCCGGCATAATTTCTCAATTTTACGTATTTTCTCTTTAAATCTATTTTTCTTTAGGTTCGGTGTGGTTAGCGCCGTTCCGATACAATATTTGCTAATCTTAAAAGGACTGATTCGTAGATCCCTGAAAATGTCGGTTACTTGAACCTCATTTCCCGTTGCCGCTCTTCCGTCGCGCTTCAACTCAATGACCACCAGTTCTGGAAACGTCTTCTCTTCGCCCGTTACCTCATTCTTCCATACCAAATCCATGTCAATGGTCAGGCGTTCTGTCTTGGCTTTATTGACTAGGGTGATACGATGAAATCGCGTGCTCAATCGCGGAGAGAGATCTTCCCAGTGGTAGCGGCTTTTCGCGGCAATAAAATCCTCCACATTCCAGTCTTCCCGTTTGGTATGACCTAACGTCTCGGCTTTGATATCAAAACCTGGTATCGCCATTCGTTTCTTTTTCGTCCGCCCTTTGTTATTCTTGCGTTTTATTTCCAGGAATGTCAAATCTGACTCCACATATTGCCGTATTCGAATCTTTTGTCGCACGAGTTGTCGGTCGTGATGACGAATATACATATCCAGCGTGTCGGTGTCGTAATAGAGCGTGTCGTAGGTCGCTATCCGTTTGCCGTCTATCTCTTGTGCGTAGTAATTTTTCTGTGTTGCTTTTAGGATAGTTGGAAGCATCGACATCGGCACCGCATACTTGGTATCAATGCGGTTCATCAGTTTCACACTTTCCATCTCGTCGAGCGAGATAGGAGCGAACTTACTTATCAGAGAAGATATATTCAAATACCTTTATCGAATAAAGTTTGCCATTAGGCAAATAGTTGTATTGCTTGGCTTTTGTGCCGTTTGGATTCCATTCGTATTTACGGATACGGACTACGCGGTTACGGTCGTTATATTCCACTTCTTCTATCACTTTTCCGGTCTTGTCGTCATAAGTGGACGTGATACGTTTGCGCTGGCCATAACTGGCATACTCAATCTCTTCGATGCATCGTCCCTGACTGTCATAAACCTTCACATGGTCCAACCAGCGGGCTTTGGTCTTAGAGTCCGTGTTCCATTCTTTAACCGTCAGGTTTTTGCGTTTCTCGCGTTTAGCGAGTTGCTCCGGGGTTAAAAGACTTTGTGCCATCATCCCGCATGGAACAAAGAATAAAGCCAGAAGACAAAATACTTTCAAATATCGTTTCATATCATTAATGTTTTTTACACCATACACCTCTTAATGTCCACCTGGGCCTCCGCCACCACCTGGACCGCCGCCACCGGGTCCTCCGCCTGATGCTGTATAGGAGGATAGGTTAACGTCAGAGCCTCCGCTTACATTGGCATCAATAACGCTTATTCCGTTAAAAATCGTTGTCCCGCCGCTGACCGTCACGTTGGACTTCAAACTCGGTGTGTTGCTTGTAGAAACAACCATTGGAGTTGTCGTGGCAACGGCTTTGAAAACAAAGGCTATGTCGTTCCCGTTATATAAGGCATACCATTTCCCAGAACTAATGGAGGATGTTGAGTAACAGGCTTGTGTTAGTTGTGAGCCGTTTTCCAACCCTCCGATGGTGGCTAAGGTGCCGCCTTGGATATATAGTTGTTTTTTCGCTTCGCTGTTGGCATCAATCGCCACTTCGGGACTACGCGAACCAATGGCAAAAATCACACCGCCCTTGATGTAGCAATTGCCGTTCGCATCTATTCCGTCGTTATTGGTTGAATAGGCACAAACATACCCGCCATTAATCGTAAGGTCGCCGCCCGAGTTAATCGCATCGTCGGCTGATTGCGAATAAACATAACCGCCGTTGATGGTGATTGTGCCTTTGGCTTCGATGCCTTCGGGACTGCTGCTGGAAGAGTATCCGCCCCATCCGCCGCCGGAAGACTTGCCATTACATATCACTTGAATATCTCCGTTGTTGATGACGAGATTGCCTTTCGTTTTAATACATTTATATTCGCTCGTTACGCGAATAGTGCCACCGTTAATCAATATAGTGTCGAAGGCAGTAATTCCTTTGTCGCCGGCTTTGGTCACGTTGATGGCACCATCATTAATCACGATAACGGATGTATCACATTGGATGCCTTCTTCGCCGGCACTAATAGAAAATGAACCGCCTTCGAAATAAATGCCGTCGTTGGCATGAATACCATCTGAACTAGTTGTCAGGTTCAAAGAACCTGTACTCTGCGTAAACTGTATATAATCGTCGCTCGCTAAGGCATGTTTGTAGTTGCCTTTGATTGTTAGACTTCCGTTGCCGGAAAAAATCATCTGTCCCTCGCTAAAGAATGCTGCTTTACGGTCTTCGTCGGCTGAAGTGTACGAATTTCCATCGG
Source organism: Paludibacteraceae bacterium (assembly GCA_017557345.1). Classification (GTDB taxonomy): domain Bacteria; phylum Bacteroidota; class Bacteroidia; order Bacteroidales; family Paludibacteraceae; genus Colicola. The sequence continues at coordinate 44,160 of JAFYZR010000053.1, forward strand.
TTAGGCTGTTTGTGCCGTTTAACTTCACAAAACAGCTTTTCTTACATTGATTATTGATGGCAGGTCCATCTGAGCAAGTCAGCGTTAAGTCGCTTAGAATCAACTGATGACGGTTAGTTCCGTAAATAGTCAGTTGTCCTTGACCGTTGCCGTTTAGCAGATACGAAATATCCTTCACGGTCGATGTAATCTCCACATAACCGTTCTTATTCGTTATGCTCACGCCTTCGTGCGAACCCACAACAACAGCTGACGCACCGTTCCATGTGATAGATAGTGTGTCGGTTGTTGTGATGGTGGTATCAACAGGTGTTTCTGTGCCCGAACCGTTGTTACCACCGCCATTATCGGGAGGATTTACCTCATTGCATGCTGCCATTGCGAATACTAAACTCGCAACCGCAATAAGTCTGATTGTAAAATCCATACTCTTTTAATAATTCGTTTCTACGTTCCTGCAAGCCATCCTTCCGCCAGTTCTGTGCCCAAAAATGAATGGGTTCATGAACAATGCTGTCCTTTGGATACTTATTTACCATTTCTTCGGCCTTCAAACCTGCTGCGTTGATTTGCTCCAAATCTTTCCAACGCGATGATGCAAGGGTAGTTGCAAAGAACGGAATGTCTAAATCTTGTGCCTTACGAGCCGTTGCAAATAAACGATGGTAAAAACACTCAGCACATCGCTTACCGCGTTCAGGCTCATTTTCTAACCCACAAATATCGTGCCGCCACAATTGATGTTGAATATTCCAAAGATTATCCTCCTTCCCTTTAGGGATGGGCGGGGTAGGCTTGTCATCATCTATCCATTCAATTCCCAAACTCTCCGCGTGACGCTTACTCTCGTTTTTGCGTTTCTCGTATTCCTCAAACGGATAAATATTTGGATTGAAATAATAGATAGTCGGCCGAATATCGTGCGCTAATAGCCATTCTACTATCGCACTCGAGCAAGGCGCACAGCATGCGTGTAAAAGCACTTCCTTGCATCCTTCCGGCACTATGATTGAACTCTGTTTAGACACCTTTTATATACATAAATCGGCCGCAAAGGTACGCTTTTTTTTTGACATACGCAAATTAATTGGCATTTTTTTACATGGCCATCCAAAAATGTTCTATTTTTCCTCACTCGGTATCTTATCGGTATTATGTCGAGGTTTTGACCTATGAAAACCAATAAAAATGTTCAATTTTTCTTTAATTTAGGGTCCCCGATGTAACCTGTAAGGTTGCAGTGGGGAAAGCGTAGAGCAAGGCGTAGCGCTTTACAAGTGCAGAGCACGCAGTCGCACGAGCCTTAGCTTAAGCGCGTTCAATTTTTCTAGCACATTTTTCACACCTTATACCGTACACTATACACCTTACACAAAAAAATCTACGATTTTATTTGCACATATCATTTTTTTTTAGTACCTTTGCAGCCGCAAAGGTGTGAGCAAATTTGAAAGCAGAAGAAACATATCTTTCTTTAGTCCGCGCAGCCTTGTGGGGAAAGAAGGCAGTATGGCCTGTGGAGCAGACTGAGCAGTTGTTGCTTCTTAATTTGCAGCAAGGTACTGGAGCGCTGGTCTTTCCTTGCGTTTTGGAGCAGGATGACCTTCCTCCGTACGCGCGGACGCAAATGAAAAGTGTATGCATGACCACGATGCAAGAGCATGTGAGATTGCAACACACGTTAGCGCAGGCAACAAAGGCTTTGGAAGATGCTGGTATTCATCCGGTATTGCTCAAAGGAGCAAGCCTGGCAGCGCTTTATCCTTCGCCGGATAGGAGGCAATGGGGAGATATCGATCTTTTTGTTGGCAAGGAGCCATACCATGCCGCGGCAAAAGTGATGCGGGATACTTTTCCGAATGCGCTGAAGTTCGATGAAGAGTTGGAGCATTACAAGCATTATAATCTTACCGTGGATGGCGTGCCGATTGAAGTGCATCGTGTGAGTGCAAGTTTTCAGCATCCTTTGGATGATTGGCGGTACGAACGGTTTGAAAAGAAAGGACTGGCGAATCAAATTCCAGAACCGACCTTTAATGTGCTGTTTGTCTTTGTTCATGCTTGGCATCATATGTTGACAAAAGGTGCAAACGTTCGCCAGTTGTGCGACTTGGCATTACTGCTGCATCATTACAAAAATGATATTGATCGGGCGTATTTGCAACATATGTTAAAAGCGCTTAACTTATTGGATGTGTGGCAGTTATACATGTGGATATTGGTAAAAGGTCTAGGATTACCTGCTGACGAGTCCGTATGTTATAATGCGAAAGTGGCGAATAGAGCGGAACGGATGCTGGCGGATCTTATAAATGGTGTGCTATGCAAGAAAGATGGCATGCTAAACGAAGAATATTCCAATCGTTTCATCCGTAAGTGGAGAACGATGCAAGTGCGTTTCGCAAACGCCAAAAGGATAGAACAATATAGCCCGGCATATGCAAAGCATATGAGAATGGAGACATTGCTGCATGGCGCATCGCGGCTATTGGCAAAAGATAGACATTGGGAGTGAAAAACCTCAAATACATAGTATTGGCCTGTAACATCATCTTTTTTGCGGTGATGGCTTTGGTGTTGCCGTTAGGTTTCGAGGAGAACGATGATGTGATGATGTGCATGATTGCTAACGGCACTTATTCCGGAATACCGGACTTCCATCTGGTTTATATAAATGTGCTGTATGGATGGATTTTGACGCTCTTTTACCGCATAACAACCGCTATCGAATGGTATACGCTTTCTTTTGCGGTTCTGCATATTCTTTCGATGTCGGTGCTTTCTTATTGCATACTTACCACGCCAAACAGAGCGCGTTGGGAGAAAGTGTTATGGCTGTTGATTTTGTACGTTTTATGGGCACGAATCATCGGAGCTCTGCAATTTACTACCACTTCCGGTTTGGTTTGCCTGGCGGGTTGTATGTTGCTGCTCCGCAATAGTAAGAAAGCCCGTTGGAGTGGAGTGATATTTGTGGTTATTGCCGCGCTCATCCGTTTCTATGCCGCTGGATTAGTCGGCTTGCTGATGGCTCCGATAATTATCTATACCTACCGCGTCGAATGGCGTAAATACATGGCAATAGTCGTAATGCTGATGGCGGTGGTTGGTTGTCGCATCGCGAATCACATGGTCTATGACCATGATACCGAATGGCGCTATTTCCGCGAATATAATCAGCTGCGGGCGCAACTTAACGATAATCCGAATGCATATAAAATGCGTTCTGCGCAGTTGCCGGAAGGTATTGATCCGATGGATTACCAGTTATTGCTACGTTTTATCCCGGATGGCGAGCAAATAGACCTGCCTGCAATTCGGCAATTGAGTGCTACGGTTGGAGAAGTGCCATTCAAAGAACAGTTGGTTAATCTTCATCGTTTGGATAAATATGCGATAGAAGTAGCCATATTGCTTGGATTGTTGGTAATGATGATTCTTACTACAGGAAATCGCAGTAAATTTATCTTTTTGCTCTTATACACGCTGTTCCTGCTTTGGTTAATCATGCATGTCAGTTTGGATGGCTTCTTGAAGAACCGGGTATTCATTTGTATGATCCTACCGATGTTAGTGACGGATTTTATGTTACTTCCGAATACCACGGGACTCAAACGGCGTTGGGGAATAGGAATAGCGATGGTATTGCTTAGTGCATGGTATGGCTACCAGATATACGAAGAAGCCACAACGGCGAGTTACAATCGCTATGCCTGGACACATTTGCAGCAGCCGCTCTTGGAATATATCCCGGAAAATGCATATGTCACCACTATCGGCACTTCGATGATGATGGAAGCCACTAATCCATGGCATGTATGGCCGTACGATTTTCATAAGTATACGCTCGGTTGGATGACGTGGATTCCGCTCAATAAGCCGCTTGGACATAGTTATCGCACGTTGCTGCGTGAAGATGTGTATGTGTTTACGGATGTTAATTATGTGCATGAGCATACGGCTTTACAGCGGGTTTGTGAACAAATAGAGAAGCATTATGGTGTACCGGCTTCAATTGAATGGAAATGCCGAAACGGCAAATATGCGTTGGTCAAGTTGAAAGTAAAATCATAAATGTCAAAGACATTAGCCGTCATAGGAGCAAGTTATTTGCAGCGGCCGGTAGTGGAACGGGCTAAGCAAATGGGATTGCGCACGATTTGTTTCTCGTGGCCGCAAGGCGCTGTATGCCGAGACATCTGTGATGTCTTTTATCCTGTTTCTATAATAGAAAAAGAAGAGATTTTACGTATTTGCCAAACTGAAAAAATAGATGGTATTTGCACGATTGCCAGTGACGTAGCAGCACCTACGGTGGCTTTTGTGGCGCAGCAAATGGGATTGACAGGCAATAGTTACGAAGCCGCATGTAAGGCGCATGACAAACATCTGATGCGCGAAGCACTGGTATCCGCAGGAGTGGATTGTCCGCATTATCGGGTAATGGCGAAAGGACAAGGACTGAATGTAGATGGATTGTCTCTCCCGCTAATTGTTAAACCATCTGATCGCAGCGGTAGTCTTGGAGTTCAGAAAATTGAGAGTTGGGATGATTTAGTAGCCGCTGTGCAAGAGGCAGAACGGGTTTCGTTGGCAGGCGAGGCATTAATAGAAGAATACATCGAAGGGCGCGAGATTAGTGTGGAAACTATCAGTTGTGGTGGCACGCATTATCCTTTGCAGATAACGGATAAAGTAACGACTGGAGCGCCGCATTTTGTTGAATTGGCACACCATCAGCCTTCTTCTCTGCCTGCGGAAACACAAGAAAAAATCTTTGCCATTACACGCCATGCTTTGGATGCATTGGGCATAACGAATGGCGCGGCACACTCGGAATACCGCATTACGCCGGAGGGGCGCATTGTTGTGATGGAAATAGGTGGACGCTTAGGCGGAGATTTCATCGGTTCGCATCTTGTGTTGCTTAGTACCGGTTATGACTTTTTGCAAGGAGTGATAGAAGTGGCGTTAGGTCAAAAGATTGCACCCATTAAAACTCGTCAAATGTATAGTGGTGTGTATTTCTTGAGTGATCAGACACCGGAAGTGCAGCATTATATATCGCACGCAGCGGAATATCCGGAAATTATTGTGGCCGAACAAACGGACAATGAATTGAAACCACTGACCTGCAGCGCTGACCGCAGTGGATACTTTATTTATCAGAGTAATAAGAAATTCTATGTATAAGCAATCTTTATCGGTGGTCGTGCCGATTTATAACGACCAGGAAGTTATTAGCGAATTATTGCGGCGATTGACAGCTGTCGTAGAAACGCTTACCAAAGAATATGAAATCATTCTTGTGGACGATGGCAGTCGTGATAATTCATGGGCCATTATGAACGAAGAACGAGCCAAACGTGAGCATGTACGCATAGCCCGTCTAAGCCGTAACTTCGGACAGCAGAATGCAATCGCAGCAGGCTTGTCTTTGACGACCAAAGACTTGATTGTTTTGATGGATAGTGACTTGCAAGACCGCCCCGAAGATATTCCGTTGCTTATTGATGCGCTGCTGGCAGACAACGAAGCGACGATGGCCATCGCACAATGGGAAGAACGCAAAGACAGTCGCATGAAAATAGCTGTCTCACGTCTTTTCCAGAATGTATCTAATCGTATAACCGATATTCATACGATGCCGCGTTTGGGTATTTTCCGTGTGATGAAAAAGAGTGTGGTTATGGAATTGCGTAACTTCCCTGAACGTACGGCTACAGCGGTTAGTCTGTTGTATTTTATAGGGCATAAATATGTGGCAGTTCCGCTTAAACGTGATGCTCGTTTCGCCGGCAAAAGCGGTTATAACCTGCGCAAGATGCTTGCTCTCACGTTCGCACGAATCTTCTCTTTCTCCATGTTCCCGATTCGTATGGTAACTTATCTTGGGGCGCTGCTTTGTATCGGTAGTATGATTGCGGCATTGGGATTGATTATATATAAACTCGTCGGAAACGTGGTAACAGGATGGACCAGTATGATGGTTCTGATATTATTCCTTTTTGGCCTGAATTTTGCATTCCTTGGTATTCTCGGCGAATATATCGGACGAATATTCCTTGAGACTAAACAGCGACCGAACTATATTATTGAGCAGGTATTATGAGAAAAGTAGCAATATTAGGCGGTTTGGGCAACGCAACGGTTGTTGCGGCAGCCATAGAGCATGCACGGCGATCAGGAGCCACAGATTTGGAGGTGGCGGGTTTTCTCAATGACCGTGAAGAAATCGGCACTCAGCTGGATATGTTCCCCGTCATTGGCAGAACGGGTGATGCAAAGCGTTTCTTGGATGATGGTTATTGGTTCATCAATACAATCCTTCGCATTGATGGTAACCGGGAAAGAATAGCAATGTTCGAATCGCTCGGAATACCTGATGATCGTTTGGCGAGTTTTGTTCACCCGATGGCTTATGTGGCACCCAGTGTGCAATTAGGTCCCGGAACGATTATCATGCCGCAAGTAGCAATGTCTCCTGGTACTAAACTCGGAAAAGGCACGATTATGATGGTGGGTGCTACAATGGGCCATGACAATGAAGTAGGCGAGTTTTGTCATATTGCTGCGCAAGCTTGCGTAGGCAGTTACCTTAAAATAGGCAAAGGAGTGCATATCGGCTTTAATGCCACGATTCGTGAGGATCTGATTATTGGCGATAATGCTACGCTCGGCATGGGAGCTGTGCTGACAAAGAATATAGGTGAGAATGAGATATGGGCAGGCAATCCTGCAAAGTTTCTTCGCATGGCACAATAAAAGATTTGAAAATTGAAATCAAACATATCATTGCGCTTATCGGCATCAATCTCTTGTATGCTTGTGTCGGTATTTGCACCAAAATGGCTGCTTTGCAGCCAATGATGTCATGGCAATATATGCTTTGGTTCTGCGGAGCAGTGATGATAATAGGTGTTTATGCCCTTTTATGGCAACAAATCCTACGCCGCATTGAACTGAGCACTGCATATATGTTTAAAGGCACCACGCTGATCTTTACCATGCTTTTTGCGGCATTGCTTTTCGGCGAAACCATCACGATTCCTAACATTTTAGGATCGATAATCATCATAACGGGAATAACAATTCTGGCAAAGGCATGAAATACGCACTTATCGCATTATTAGTCGTTTTGGTAGCAGCCTGCGCACAGATGTTACTCAAACAAGGCGCTCGAAAGGGTTTTACGCCTTGGTGGCGGCAATATATCAACGGATGGGTTATTAGCGGTTATACACTTATGTTCGCTGCGATGGTGGTGAATATATGGTGTATGAATAAAGGATTGCAACTCAAAGAGTTGAGTATCATCGAATCAATGTCTTATTTCTTTGTGCCTATGTTGTCCTGGTTCATTTTTAAAGAGCCTATTAATCGCCGCAAGGCACTCGCAATAGGAATAATAATCGTTGGAGTAATAGTATTTTTTATATGATAAATTTTAACCAACCTCATCTAACGGGCAAAGAAACCCACTACATGTACGAAGCTGTAAACACAGCCAAGCTGTCCGGTAACGGAATGTTCACAAAGCGTTGCCAGCAGTGGTTTGAACAGCGTTATGGATTCCGTAAATGCCTGCTTACTACTTCCGGCACGGATGCACTGGAAATGTGTGCTATGCTTTGTAATCTTAAGCCGGGTGACGAAGTCATCATTCCTTCCTATACCTTTGTCTCAACGGCGCTGGCTTTCTTGCGAGAAGGAGCCAAAGTGGTCTTTGCTGACTCTATGCAGAGAAACCCGAACATAGACGCAGAAACGCTGGAATCCCTTATTACACCGCGGACAAAGGTCATAGTGCCCGTTCATTATGCCGGCGTGGCATGTGACATGGATGCCATTATGAATATTGCGAAAAAACACAACCTCCTTGTCGTGGAAGATGCCGCTCAGGCCATTGATAGTTATTTCCAATCCCCAATCACCAATCACCAATTGCCGCTTGGCGGCATCGGTCATCTCGCTGCTTTCTCTTTTCATGAAACGAAGAATGTAACAGCAGGAGGCGAAGGAGGATTATTGGTTGTTAATGATGAGCGGTTTGTGCGTCGGGCTGAGATTATTTGGGAGAAAGGAACCAACCGCGCGGAGTTTTTCCGTGGTGAAGTAAATAAGTATGGCTGGGTTGATATTGGTTCTTCTTTCCTTCCGGCTGAAATCAATGCCGCTTTTCTCTGGGCGCAACTGGAGAACCTGGATGACATTCAGGCTAAGCGCAAAGCGCTTTGGACACGGTATTACGAGTTGCTGAAACCCTTGGAGGAACAAGGTCATTTCAAAATGCCGGATGTACCGAACTATGCTACGAATAATGCCCACATGTTTTATATCGTTTTGCCATCTTTAGAGGCTCGCACGGCGTTCTTGAAGTATCTGAAGGACAATGGAGTAGGGGCAGTATTCCATTATTTAAGCCTGCATAGCAGTGTATATTATGCTGATAAGCATGACGGAAGAGCGTTGCCACAATGTGATCGTTATGCGGACTGTTTAGTTCGTTTGCCGCTCTTTTATGACCTTACGCTTGAACAAGTGGATCATATATGCGAAATTATAAGTACATATTATCTATCGCACTGTTAATCTGCGCCTTAGCCTATACGCTTTGGTTCGTGTTCTCCGGTTTCGGAAATCACCAGGACCCGTTGTATTGGCTATATAAATACGAGCATTTAGAAGGCGGATGGCTGGCTGCAGGCACTATTCTTACAGGCGGAACGATTGTCAAGCTTTTCGGTGCACAACTGTTACCGTTACGTCTAGCGGGTTGGCTCTGCGTGGTAGGTGCTATCGCGTTGCCTTATTGCTGCCTTTTGACGAAAGAGCAACGGCGTGAAAACCTTCACTGGCTTGCACTGGCATACATCATAATGGGATACGGCGCATTCCAGGAATTCAGCCCAGGAACGCTTTCTGTCCTTCTTTTGAGTGCTTTGTGGGTCACACAGTCGCCAATCATCGCAGGATTAGCGATTGCGGTGAGATTTCCGAATATCCTTGCGTTGCTGGTCCTCATACCCTTGTGGAAGAAACGCTCGCTTTGGAATATACCTATAGCTGCGCTTACTGCCGGCATCATTTATCTGTTGGGTTATTTCTTTATGACTCCCGCAGCAGCGGATGGTGCTATGAGCAGCCATGACTTTTGGCCGATGATAAGCAAACTATGGTCTAATGGAGGCAAACTCATCGGATATATCATCCTCGCCATTGGAGTTCTTGCGATAGGTAAATTTGACATCAAGAATCCTAAATTACAAAATATCAAATACCTGTTACCAATTCGCACGATATTGGCAGGTGCTGCGCTTTTTTATTTTGTCTGGTATGCCATCAAACCGATGCAATGGTATAATATTGACCTTTCCTATCTGCTTTCCGCATTGTGTCTGGTAATAGCATTTGCAACGCGGGAGAAGATATTGTATGTTGGTGCTGCGATATTGGCGGTGGCAACATTAGGAACCGATACGGCATGGCTAAAGTTATTCCCCGTCGTTTTATGCCTGCTTCCTGTTGCTGCAACGTACCATGAATTATCTATGAAGCGTTATTTATGGGGCGTTTTGGCGATTCTAAGTATAGTGGTTGTGATGCGCATGACGACGAATAGTGTAGGGCAGACCAACCTTCTCAAGGCCACAACGTTCGCCTCTATTTCACCATACCGGCATATTGCTATTCGCGAAGCAGAACAAGAACGGCTCACGCAATATATTGCCGATGTCGATAGCCTCCAACGTCCAATCTTGGCTATTGGCCAAGAGATGCATCTTATGCGGGCGGTAACGGGCTGTGAGGCTGCAAAATTCAATGAGTTCTGGTCGAATATCTTTGACTCTGTCTATACGGCTAAATATCGCGAGATAATACGTCAGGAGCGGCCGATAGTGTTCTGCTCCTATTCTCCGCAGTTCAAAACAAAACCTATTTACAAAGATCGTGAGAGTGTGTTGGAGAATATGTTGCGCGAAGAAGGTTATCGTGAAATAGAGCGCTCTAAATACAAATACATGATTTATATTCCATCTGAAAACTGAATACTGAATGCTGAATACTTTTAAAAATATCTTATCCGACCTGAATGCGGGTAACTATGCGCCGATTTACATCCTGTGTGGAGAAGAATCGTATTACATTGACCGCATTTATGATTTTATCGCCGAGAATGCTTTAGATGAGATGGCGCGTGAGTTTGACCAGCAAGTGGTTTACGGTCGTGATCTGCAAGGAGCTGATATTGCGCCTATTATCGGTGCAGCGCGTGGTTTTGCTATGATGGGCGGACGGAAAGTACTTATCGTGCGCGAAGCGCAGGCTGTGAAGAAATGGGATGCTTTGGCTGCTTATCTTGATAATCTAATGCCGCAAACGGTGCTCGTCATTTGCTATAACGGCAAGCCCGATAAGCGTCAGGGTGTATGGAAGAAAGCCATGGATCATCCGCAGGTCGTATGGTTGCAGTCCGATAAATTGCGTGACTACGAAGTAGAGAAATGGATTGCGGCGTATATCACCGAACTCAAAGAGAAATATCCGGATATCTATATTGATCCGCGCATAACGCCTCTCCTGGCAGACCATTTAGGCACGGATTTATCGGCTATTGTTGGAGCGATACAGAAACTGATAGATGGCCGGCCGGAAGGTAATAATATCATCGATGCCGCGCTCGTAGAGCGGAATATCGGCATCTCAAAGGATTTCAATATCATTGAGCTTCAGGCTGCGCTTATTCGCGGGGATGTGAAGAAAGCCAACCAAATAACGCAGTATTTCGCCAGCAGTAAAGACCACCCCATGATTCGTGAGTTGGCGCCATTGTTTACATTTTTCTCCAATTTGCTGATGTATCATTACATGCCAAGCAAAGCGCCGGCTATAGTGGCGAAAGAATTAGGCATCAATCCGTATTTCGTGAAAGATTACGAATCAGCGGCGAAGCGTTTTTCGGCGGGGAAGACTTTCCTTATTGTCGGGTATCTCAGGGATACTGACGCTCGTCTCAAGGGTATCAACAACCCCTCCGCTAAGGACGCCGATTTGTGGAAAGAGTTGATTTTCAAGATTTTGCACTAATGGCATTTCGTTCCAGAAATGCGGATAGCCGTGCTGTGTAATCCATAGTACGCTATCTAACTGTGCATGCGTAAACTCTCGCTCACCTGTCTCAGATCCATTCGTTTCTGTGTCTGGTTTCAGATTCAATTCCTCTTCATGCAAGGCCAGAAAAGCCTCTTCTTCCTCTTTCAATTCGCGTAGCACGCGCGGATAAATCTTATCGAATATTTGCGGATGCGCAGTATACCAAACCAAGGAAGAATCGAACTCTGCTTGCGTTACGCCATGACGCTCCAAAACTTGCGCGTAATAGATGGAACGGGCTTCCTGATTATTGACGGCAATACCTGCGTATTGCATGGCTGCATCGGTTTTATGCAGATCCACCATTACAGCCCGCATTTCCCATGAATGCAGAATGCCGTGCGGTCGGCACGAAGAGAGGTACAATGTGACGAAGGACAATGTACAAAGGATGACAATATGGCGGAGCGAGCGACTCATTTTTATTCTTTGATTACCGGACGATCTATCTCTTTGAGATAGAAAAGCAAGATAACAATCACGGAGCAGGTGATACAGCTATCCGCGAAATTAAATACCGGCCGGAAGAAAATCACTTCGCCCGCACTATTGCGGATAAGCGGAAAATAGAACATATCCACTACTTTTCCGTAGAACCAGTTGGCATAGCCAAACAGTTTTCCGTAGAACACGCAATCGATGATGTTTCCTGCTGCACCGGCGATGATAAAAGCAATCGTAGCTATATAGCCCGTTTTCACTTCCGGTTTACAAATGAGCACGTGAATATACCATCCCAGCAGTCCGACCGCCAGCAAACGGAAGAGTGTCAACGCCAGTTTGCTGAACCATTCGATGCCAAACGCCATGCCGTTATTCTCCACAAAGCAAATCCAGAACCATGAGAAAATCTCATGACTCTCGCCCAGCGCAAAATGCGTAGCGATATACAATTTTATGGCCTGGTCTATGACCAGCGCGCCGGTAATAATGCCGATTACAAGCCAAAGGCGGCTTTGACGGCTGCTAAGCGGTCTAATTTCTCCCATGTGAATAATTCAACTTCGCGTGTATAAGTATTTCCGTCTGCATCGATAAAGGATTTTGTGACGGTTTCATTGGTTCTTCCGACATGTCCGTATTTGGCGGTTTCTTCGTATATCGGTTGCGTTAGTTTCAGGTCGCGAATAATAGCCGCAGGCCGCAAATCAAATAACTTCGCAACTATCTGTGCGATCTCTGCATCGCTTTGTTTAACCTGAGCGGTACCAAAGGTATTCACGTAAATAGAAACCGGTTCAGCTATGCCTATAGCATAGCTTACTTGTACCAATGCCTCGTGTGCTACGCCGGCTGCTACCAGATGTTTGGCAATCCAACGCGCCGCATAAGCTGCAGAACGATCTACTTTGGATGGATCTTTGCCGCTAAAGGCACCACCGCCGTGTGCGCCACGACCGCCATAGGTATCCACGATAATCTTACGGCCTGTCAGCCCGGTATCGCCGTGAGGACCACCGATGACGAAATTACCCGTTGGATTAACAAGCAGTTTGGCATCTTTGTCCTCTAAGAAATCATGCAGCAAATGGCCGTAACGCGAGTCACGGGTTGCTACGCGAGGCAGTAAGATATCTATGATATCTTTCTTAATGATTTCCGGTGTAACGCCTTCATCGTGCTGCGTGGACAAAACGATGGTATCGATGCGAACAGGATGATTTTGTTCATTATATTCGATGGTTACCTGCGATTTGCTGTCGGGACGCAGATACGTCATCTGTTTGCCTTCCTTTCTAATACGCGCGAGTGTGTAAACGAGTGTATGAGCCAGATCCAGCGTCAACGGCATAAAGTTATCTGTTTCGTCTGTGGCATAACCGAACATCATTCCTTGGTCGCCGGCACCTTGTTCCTCTGCGTTAGCGCGGTTCACGCCTTGGTTGATATCCTGTGACTGGGCATGCAAAGCAGTCAGGATACCGCAACTCTCTGCATCGAATTTATACTCGGCTTTGGTATAACCGATATCCGCAATCGTTTTGCGCACAACGCGTTGGATATCCACCCAACCGTTACAGCTTATCTCGCCGGCGATGACTACCTGACCGGTCGTGCAAAGTGTTTCGCAAGCCACGTGAGCCGATGGGTCTTGCGCTAAGATATTATCCAGTATTGCGTCAGAAATCTGATCGCTTACTTTGTCAGGGTGTCCTTCGGACACCGATTCGCTTGTAAATAAATAATTCATTATTCTCGATTAGTGATTTTCGAATTAGTGATTTTAATAAAAAAAGCGGCCGGTAGGCTGCTTCGTTTGTCTCTTTTAGCATTTTTTAACGAGGTTGCAAGCAGTCAAATCCATCCTCTTTTTCAAAATCGGCTGCAAAATTACTGCTTTTTTTTGACATATACAAATTTTTCCGTATTTTTTTGCGAAAAGAGATGATAGAAGGATAGAAGTCTAGATAACTAGAGGTCTAGAAGACCATTATTTGACACCGAGAATAACGCACTTATCGCGCACTTATCGCGCACTAATCACGCACTAATCACGCACTAATTTTTGTATGTAATTTTGTGCAACATATACTGTATATATACATAGTATATATACACAATTTGAAGGGTGTTTTTGGCAAAAAAGAGAGGATTTTGACAAAAAATGCACTTTTTTGAAAAAAAATACGCGCGCGCTTGCATATGTCCAAAAAAAGTTGTACCTTTGCACGCAATTTTGTGCGAAAAGAATTAATATACTAAATAACAAACAATTATGCGGAAGATTTTTACTTTCTTTGTTGCGCTCCTGTGCGCAGGAACCATGTTCGCCGGAAACGGTGCATTAAAAGGTGCTTTTACCATAAATGCAGAAGGCGACATTATTCAATTCTCACAAGGTAACTTGCAGTATGTGGCAAGTTCTGATACTTGGCAGTTTGCCACTAATCAGTATGATGTTATCGGCAATGCCGTAGGTAATACGACGGCCGAAGAAGACCGTGCAACCCAATCCGATCCGATAGATCTCTTCGGCTGGGGAACCGGAAGCAACCCGACAACCGTTTCCAGCAACGATGCCGATTACACCTCTTTTACCGATTGGGGCACTAACCCTATCAGTAATGGCGGCAACAAAGCCAACGCTTGGCGCACATTAACGAAAGACGAGTGGCTCTATTTGTTCTGTGGACGCCCGGACGCTGACAAATTGTTTGGTCTTGGAAAAGTGTTAGGCAAAGAGGGTGTGATTATTCTGCCGGATGATTGGCAACTTCCTGCTGGTGCTACATTCAATCCCAGCACAAGCAATGGCTTGACATTTAATGGTACTGATACGTATACAAACGCAGGCAATAATAACTATACACATAATACCTACGCATCTGCTGAAGCATGGGCAAAGATGGAAGCCGCAGGAGCTGTCTTTTTGCCTGCTGCGGGATTTCGTAGCGGAACGACTGTAGATAATCTTACAGATGGTAACTATTGGTCATCTACTGAATATGATGGAGATGATCAGTTTACACATGAGTTATATTTTACGACAAAGTATTGCGCTCCCCAAAGTTATGACCATCGCCGGAAAGGTTATGCTGTCCGCCTTGTACGCACGTTTAAACCTGATGCCGGCGATCAAGCGATAATTGATGGAGTGAAGTATCAATTTGTGATGAAGCCGGGTGAGTTGGTAGTCTTCGTGCCGGCACAGCCTTGGACAGAAGAGACACTTACTATTCCTGATTCTGTCGAATATTATGGTAAAAAATACGAAGTGTATTATATATACAGCAACGCTTTTCAGGGCAACACAAATATCAAAACGGTGAACCTTTCGCCTTATAAGATTTGGGCAAATGCATTTGAAAACTGTACCAATCTAACCACCGTCAATTTGAATGAGGGAGTAGATGAGATCAACCAATCCGCATTCAATAATATTGGTGCTACTTCGCTTCATCTGCCTAAATCCGCACGTTTGTTGGATAATACCTCCGGATCTCCGTTCTCCAATAATAAATTTACAGAAATCACAGTAGAAGAAGGCAACCCGTATTTGATGGTAGGCGAAGATGGAGCGCTTTATACGAATCCGGCAAACCACTGGCGTTATGCCCTCGTGGCTTTCCCGTATGCATCTTCAAAACCATTTGCAGAAGTACCGGAAGGGGTTTCAATAGTATTGGAGAATGCATTTTCTGGATGCCTGAATATGGCTGATACGATTATTCTGCCGGAAAGCTTGAAGACTGCAAATTATTCGTTTGAATTTACGAAAGTAAAATGTGCCATCATCAACAGTAAACAATTGTCAGGTACAAGCAATCGCATATTCTGGTTTGCTGATGAGTTGGAAGAAGTGATCTTTGGAAAGAGTGTAGAAAAGCTTTCTAATATGATGTTCTATGGTTGCGATGCTATAAACAAGATTACGATACAGGGTGAAATAATGCCCGATTGGAATGCTACGCATACCTCCGGCTCTTGTCCGTTTGATGATGATGTAATTACAAATGCTAAACTCTATGTAAATTGCGGATGGGGTGAAAGTTACAAGGCTGATGAGAATAAATGGGGTGAATTCACACCGACCAATATTATCGACACGCTGATGTATGATGTGCAAATCGTAGCAGATAAAGGAACGCTGACCATAACAGGTCCAACCGATTGTAACAAAATCAGCGTTTCGATTTCAGGTCTTCCGGACGAAGGTTCTTTCTTCGACAAATGGAGCAATGGTGAAACTGCTAATCCTGCTACTTTCACTATTACTTCTGACACCATCATTACCGCACTTTTCCGCGGACCAATAGTAGGTGATACGATTGTAGTTGATGGTGTAAAATACGAGGTGACCAGTATAAACCCAAGCAGCGAGCAAGTGAATGTTGCTAAACAGCAGGACTATGCCGGAAATCCTGCCCTTGTTATCCCTGCAAGCATTGAGTATTACGGAAAGACTTTCAAAGTATATAAGATTAATCAAGACGCATTCAGAAGTAACACCAATATCACAAGCGTGGATATTGCATGTACGATCATTTGGTCAAATGCGTTCGACAATTGCGCGAATCTGGAAACCATTACGCTCCATGAAGGTCTGCGTGAAATCCGTTTCGGCGCCTTTAATAGTTTGCCCAAAGCAAAAACAATCGAGATACCTGCTACGGTTAATACTATAGACGGGACCGGTAGATCTCAGTATAATACTATATCTCCTTTCGGCCGGAATAGTTTTGAAACCATTACCGTAGCAGAAGGAAATCAGTGGTACAAAATCGGCGAAGATGGTGCACTTTATACCATGAATGGTGAGAAGTTAATTGCTTACCCGACGAACTATTCCAAACGCATTGGTGTTATCCCCGAAGGTGTAAAGGAGATTGTTAATGAAGCATTCTATCATGCCCTAATGGCTGATACCGTTGTTTTGCCTACCACTTTGGAAAAATGCCCACGCATTCTCGCTAGTGAAGGTGCAAAATGCGCTATTATCAATAGTCCCTGCAACTCCGATTTCCACCATACCTTCTATTACCTAAATAACCTACAAGAAGTTATCTTAGGTCCGAAATGCAAATATCTTGGAAGCAAAATGTTCTATAATTCGGGCAATATCCGCAAGATTACTGTTCTTTCCGACACTATTCCGGAATGGAGCTATGAAGTAGGAACCTTTGACTGTCCGTTTAACGGATCACCACTTACAGACGCTAAGGTTTATGTTCGTTGCGGAATGGGAGATACTTTCCGCGCCAATACGAATAAATGGGCAAGCTTCACCCACATAATCGACACCTTGCTTTATGATGTGAAGGTCGAGGCAGAAAAAGGTACGGCTTGGATCTCTAGCATTGTTGACTGCAATACGCGTAAAGTTTCAATTTCCGGTATCCCTTCCGGCTATACGTTCGTTAAATGGAATAATGGAGAAACAACTACTACCGCCACTTATACCATTACAAGTGACACAGTTATTCGCGCCATCGTGAAGAAAAATCTGTCGATTGGTGAAACTTTCCAATCAGAAACCGTAGAAGGAGTTCCTGTTACGTATAAAATTCTTAGCAAGAACAAGGAAAGAGGCGAGTTTACCGTACAAGTTGGTATAGGCAATTGGAATAGCCCTGCTATTCTTAAGGCTTATGACGGCGTGCTTACTATTCCAGATTCGGCTGTTTATTACGACGAGAAATATGCGGTTGTTACGGTCAGCCAATGCGCATTCTATAGGTGCAACGTTGCCGATGTTATTCTTCCGGAAGGACTAACCGAAATAGGTCAAGATGCTTTCGCGTATAGCCACATTACTACGATGGTAGTACCTAATTCCGTAACAAAAATGCTTAACGAAGCATTCTATGCCTGTGATAGTTTGGTATCTGTCACTCTGTCTAATAATCTTGACTTGCTTGATATGCGTATTCTATCGCATTGCGACAAATTGACTGAAGTTACTATTCCGGAATCTGTACGGTATATAATGGGTGATGCGTTCTCTTATAGTCCCAATATAGCTACGATTAACTGGAACCCCGACAATATGCTGCAAGTTGGTTACCACGCATTTGTAGAAACGGCTTGGCTAGACAATATTGCGGAAGAAGATGGCGGTAAGTATGTAGGCGATATATTCCTCCACGCACGCAATTATACAATCACTTCGTTTGCTATCAGAGAAGGAACAAGGATCATTGCAGGCGGTGCTGCGGAAGGTATGAATCACGTAACATACTTTACTATTCCTTCTACGGTAGAAAGTATAGGCTTGGGGGCATTCTTTGGAGCTACTGAGTTGCAGAGATGTACAATCAACGCAATTACTCCTCCGGAGGTATTTGACGGATTTATGACAACTTCTGATCCATATGCAACTGCTGAGTCCTTGTTTGCGGATGGACAATCTTCTTCTTTGTTAATGTATGTTCCTAAATCATCTGTTAGAGCCTATAAAGAGCACGAGAAATGGAATATGATGAATATCCGTCCTATTGGCGGTTGGACGGTTGAATTCAAAGACCATAACGGAAACAATATTATTGACCCGCAGCAAGTGGAGCAAGGCGAACGCCCGGCTGTTATTCCGACTGAGGTTGACACATATTATACCAACGATTATATGTACGTCTTTGCGAATGATTGGGATACTGCAATCGTTAACATAGGTGATACGATTTATTCGGCTAAATATATTCAGAATGAACTGCCGGAATATAAAGTACACTGGTTGACAGCAGAAGGCGGTGAAGAGATTTCATGGACAAGGTTCCAGCATGGCCATAGTGCTGAGGCTAAAGGCGTAGAGAAAGCTGCTGAACTGGAAGTGCCCGCCTGCATGCAATTTGATACCTGGAGTGCTGACTTGAGTAGCATTACCGAAGAGATCTCCGTTTATCCAATATGGAAAGATGCA